>JALHOC010000048.1 GCA_022843225.1 Hyphomonadaceae bacterium | reverse complement strand
GGCGCATCGCCGAAACCTCGCTGGCGAACGGCGCCTATGGACTTCAGCGCGGCTCAGCCACCTTTTTGATCGACTCCGATAGCGGAGCGCTCAGCCTGCGCGTCGCGGCGGATGCGCAAACGTTAACATGGGCTGGCTCGCGCGTGGAAAGTGCATCTGTACGCGCAACCAGTCGCGCACCACTCAATTTGGCGCACATTGGTTTCGATGCCACATGGCGCACCTCTGCAGTGACGACCCAGACTCTGAACGCCGAAAACATTTCTGGCGCACTGCGCGCGCGCATCGGTTTCGCCGGCACGGCACTTACCCCAGAGACCTGGGATGGCGCGTTGACAAGCACGGCGCGGAGGTTCGCTCTTCAGTCTTTCGAACTTTCTTCAGCAACACTCGACGTGCGGGGATCGCGTGATACTGACCCTGGGCGCTTCAGCTGGCGCATTGGCAGCGCGCGCTTCGCAGGCGTGGGCCTGATTTCGCAAGCGCCGAGTGCTGTCGGCGATTTCACACGCGCTGAGGATGGCGGCGTCAGCGGCGGCGCCACGATCACACTCAACGAAGCGCGTTTGAGCGATGGAGGTCAACGCACCCTGCGCGCCGCCCTGCCCAAGTTTGACGGCGCGCCGATCGGACCCACATTCGCGCGCGCGCACCAAGCGCTGGCCAATGCTGGCGGCGCTTTCAATCTCACAGTCCAGGCGCGACACGCGGGCAGCGGCGCCGATGGCCACAGCGCTTGGGTGGCCCAACCCGTCGAAGCACGCGCGGCTTCAGGGACAATTCTGCGCCTCTCCGCATTGCGCGACGATGGCCCCCCACTGCAAGTGCGCTGGCCTGCGCTTTCGCTATCGGGCGCGTTAGCCTTGGAGCTGTCCGGCGGCGGCGCGCCCGAGACTTCGCTGCTGTTGGACACGGTGAGTTGGACGCCCGAAGGCGGCGCCGATGCCGATGGCACGCTGACGCTTTCAAACTGGCGCACCGAGACCGCGAGCATTTCCGCAGCCGAACTTGGCCTATCCGCTTCGATGCCAACACATGGCGGCGGACGCATCGATCTCAACGGACCAATTCGCGTGTCAGGCCCGTTGGGAGACGGCGCCATCCGCGATCTCGACGCAGCACTCGATCTGGCCGTCACTTGGGACGCGCGCGGGTGGCGCGCCGCGCCCGCCGACGGCGCGTGCCAGAATGTGCGGATGGCCCGCCTCGAAGCCGCCGGCCTCGCCTTCGTGAACAGCGCATTCGCGCTCTGTCCGCTGGATGGCGCTTTGATCGCTGCGAACGCGCGCGGAGATCTCGCTGGCGGCTTCTCGGTTCGCCAATTGGCGTTGAATGGCCGCATGGCGGGCCCGGCCGCGCAACCCGCGCGGCTCGCCGCCACGAACGTCATGGGCCGCTTCAGCGGCCGTCCAGGCGCCGTGGTGCTCAACATCGACGCACGCGACCCAACGCTTGCTATCGATCTTGCGCCCGAGCGAAGATTATCGGTGGCTTTGCGTCGCGCCACCGCTCAGGCGCGCGTTACGCAAAGCTGGCAAGTAGAAGGCGCGTTTGAACAGGGCGCGTTGAGCGACCCTAATTTGCCCGGGACCGTGACCGCGATTGCAGGAACTTGGTCAGCAGCGCCAGAAGAGAACAAGCCCGTGATCCGCGTCGCCGCCGGCGAAGCACTGCTCACGGCTCATCCCCCGGCAACGACCGAGGAGCGCCCCTTGTTCCAGCCGCTGCGGCTGACAGAGACAACAGCCGAGCTTCGTGACGGCGACCTTACCGGGAACGGCGCGATTGTACTGGTGGAAGGTGAGCGACGGCTTGCGCGCTTCACTGCGCGCCACGATGTCAGCGAAGGCGCGGGTCAAGCCCAGATTGTCGCGGACAATCTTGTGTTTGGACCGACGCTGCAACCCTACATGATCAGCGAGCACATGCGTGGCCTGATCGAGAACGTGCGTGGACCTGCTCTCGTCACAGCCGATATCGAGTGGACCAATGCCGCCATTGCCGCGCGCGGCCGCGTGCGCCTTGACGGCGTCTCGCTCGCGACCTCCACCATTCCTGTGGTTGAGGATGTGCGCGGTGAGGTTCTATTCGATGATCTGTTCCTGCTAACAACACCACCAGGCCAGTTCGTTACCGTCGGCCTCGTCAACCCCGGCGTCGCCGTCACCAATGGCCAGGTGCGCTTTCAATTGCTAAGCGAGCAACGGGTTGCAATCGAGGAAGCGGCGTTTGATTTCGCCTCAGGCAAGCTGGCGATGGCGCCAACCACGATCACGCTCGGCGCAGACGAAAGCCGCTTCAATCTCACACTTCGTGATGTCGACGCCGCGACATTGATCGCAAATCTAAGCATTCCCGATCTCGCGGTCACCGGCCGGATCGAAGGCGACTTCCCCTTGCTGCTGACACGTCGCAGCGCCTTCATCCAAAACGGCGTGCTCCGGGCTCAAGGTGAAGGCGGCACCATCGCCTATACCGGCAACGCCGGCGCCGGCGCCACTGGCGCGGGCGCTATCGCCTTCGATGCGCTGCGGAGCTTCCGCTATGATGCGCTGGAGCTGACCCTCGATGGCGACCTCTCGGGGGAGGTCGTGTCCTCGATCCTGTTCAGCGGCGAGAATTCCGGACGCACCATTGACCTCGGGCCGATTGCGCCGATCCCCGGCGTTGGCGGCGTTTCGGTACGCGGCGTGCCGTTTGCGTTCAATGTCAGGGTCACCGCCCCGTTTAGCCGTTTAGCGCGCACACTGGCCTCGATGACCGATCCGGGCGCCCTGCTGGAGAACGCGCAGGACCAGGAACAGCCGGAAACGGTTGACCCAGCCCCCGCCCCGCCTGGATAAGGGGCTGCTTCAGTGCGCGTTCAGGACGGGCGCGCTAACACAGCAAGCGAGGAGACCTCGATGCGGTCGCATGTGCTCACCTTGGGATTAGGAGCCGCGACGCTCGTCGCCGGCTGCATTCCTGTCCAAATTCAGGCGCCAGACCAACCCATCGAGATCAATCTCAATGTCAATATCCGCCAGGAAGTGATCGTGCGGCTCGAACGCGATGCGCAAGAACTTCTTGAGCAGAACGCGGATATTTTCTGAAGAGGCGATGCCCCATGAAACGCTCAATTTTTTTGTTCGCTGCTTTCGCGGCCTTCGCCGCCGCCTTCGCAATCCCTGTTATGGCGCAGCAGGCTGATACGGTCGTGTCTCAGGCGCGCGCGGCCGGGCTTGTCGGGGAGCAGGCCGACGGCTTCCTCGGCTTCGTGCCCGGCGCGTCGATCTCCGCCGATCTGCGCGGGCGCGTCGATCAAATCAACATTCGCCGTCGCGGCGTCTATACGAGCCGCGCGGCGGAGCGAAACGTGACGGTCAATGAAATGGCGGCGGCGGTCGCGTGCGAAATTTTCACGGGCCGCATCGCGGTCGGCGAGCGGTATCGCAATGAAGCTGGCCAGTGGCGCCAGCGTACAGCGTCGCAAGCCGTGGAGGTCCCCAGCTTCTGTGGCTCGTAAGTGAAAATCGTTCTCCTGGTTCTGTCGCTCGGTGCGCTTCTGGCCGCATCGCTTTTTCTGATGCTGAAGGACTGGGATTCTTCGGCCATGAGCATGCATGGCTGGATCGCGCTGGCGGCCGGTTCCGTGCTTTCGCTTCTCGTCGGCGGCGGGCTGATGGCGCTCGTCTTCTATTCGGCCCGCAAGGGCTATGACGACCGCATCGAGATCGAGCCAGACGATCAAACATAGCGCCCGGTTAACCATGCTTATGTTCAGGCCGAGCATAAGCTGATAGTCTGATTCAAATGGCCCGCGCCAAGCCTTCCGTCCACGCCGAGCGCTTCTTGAACCTCTACACGCACGGTTTTGTGCGCGTGGCGGCGTGCGCGCCGATTGTCGCGCCGGCCGATCCTACCGCGAATGCGGACCGCATCTTGAAGTTCTGGCGCGAAGCCGACGCTGAAAAGGCAGCAGTCCTGCTGACGCCTGAGCTCTCGCTCACCGGCTACGCCATCGACGATCTGCTACTGCAGGACGCCTTGCTCGGCGCCACTGAGGCCGCGATCGAGCAGCTCAAAGAGCAGAGCAAGAAGCTCTTTCCGATCCTGATTGTCGGCGCGCCGATCCGTCTGCGGGGCGCGCTCTACAATTGCGCCGTTCTCATCCATCGCGGCGAAGTGCTCGGCGTCGTTCCCAAATCCTTCCTGCCGAACTATCGCGAATTCTACGAGAAGCGCTATTTCGGCGTCGCGTCCGATCGCCACGTCCATGCCATCTCGTTCCTCGGCGGCGGCACGAATTTCGGCGCGAACCAGATATTCTTTCATTCCGACGATCCGGATTTCAGCTTTCACGTCGAAATTTGCGAGGATTTCTGGGCACCCACGCCGCCATCGAGCAAAGGCGCGCTCGCCGGCGCCAACATCCTCTTCAACCTCTCTGCCTCGAACATCACGATCGGCAAGGCGGAAGACCGCGCGGTGCTGTGCGACAGCCAATCTCGACGCGCCATCGCCGCGTACGTCTTCGCCGCGGCTGGCAGAGGCGAAAGCACAACCGACCTCGCCTGGGACGGCCAGATCATCGCCTACGAGATGGGCGAAAAGATCGCCGAAGGCGAACGCTTCTCGCGCGATCCGAAGCTCGTGCTCGCCGACATCGATGTCGGGCGCATCGCGCAAGAACGTATCCGCGTCGGCACGTTCCGCGACGCCGCCGCGCGCCTGCGCGATGAATTGTATCTCTGGTCGCGCATTCGCTTTGAGCAAGAACTGCCCAAAGGCGCGCTGCCGCTCAATCGTAAGCTTGATCGCCTGCCCTTCGTGCCGGACGATCCCGCCAAGCGCGACCGCGATTGCTTCGAGGCTTACAATATCCAGGTCTCTGGGTTGGCGCAGCGTATCGAAGCGACCAATACTAAGCGCGTCGTGATCGGCGTATCGGGGGGCCTTGATTCCACGCAAGCTTTGATCGTGGCGGCGCGCGCGTTCGATCTCATTGGCTTGCCGCGCGCGAACATTATCGGCGTCACCATGCCTGGGTTCGCCACCAGCGACGCCAGCAAAGCCAATGCCTGGGCGCTGATGCGCGCGCTTGGCATCGATGCGCGCGAGGTCTCGATCGAGCCTCTGGCGCAGCGCATGTTGGAGGATCTCGATCACCCCGCAGCGCGCGGCGATCCGGTGTACGATATCGCCTACGAAAACGTGCAAGCGGGCCTGCGCACCGACTACCTGTTCCGCCTCGCCAACAAGGAAGGCGGGTTCGTCGTTGGCACCGGCGATCTTTCGGAACTCGCACTTGGCTGGTGCACTTACGGCGTCGGCGATCACATGAGTCATTACAACGTCAATGGCGGCGCGCCAAAGACCTTGATCCAGTATCTCATCCGATGGGTGGCGGAGTCTAAGCTGTTCAACGCCGAGGCCTCAGCGACGTTGCTGCGCGTGCTCGACAGCGAGATCAGCCCCGAACTCATTCCCGGCGCAGCGCCGCAAAGCACGCAGGCTGTTGTTGGACCGTATGAGCTTCAGGACTTCAATCTCTATTGGCTCACGCGCTACGGCTTCAATCCGAGCAAGATCTTGTTCCTTGCTTGGAGCGCGTGGCGCGAGAAATATTCTTACGCCGAATTGCGCCAATGGCTCCAAGTGTTCTTGAGGCGCTTCTTCGCCAATCAATACAAACGGTCAGCGGTTCCTAATGGCCCGAAGATCGTGTCAGGCGGCGCGCTGTCCCCGCGCGGCGATTGGCGCGCGCCCTCCGATGCAGCCGCGACAACATGGCTCGCGGAATTTGCGGGCAATACGCCCGACGCCCTGGACTGACCGCGCCTTGGCGTGCTTCCCTCTTCGCAGATGCATTCAATCAAACTCGACGATCTTGTTGCGCTCGCCCTCGCCGCGGGGCGCGAAATCATGGCCGTGCGCGACGCAGGATTCAGCGCCGAGGAGAAGCTCGACGGCTCGCTCGTCACGCTCGCCGATCAACGCGCGGAAGCGCTGATTGAGCAAGGCTTAGCGCGCTTAGCGCCAGATGTGCCGATGATCGGCGAAGAAGCGGTCGCTGCTGGACGCATCCCTGAGGCGGGCGCGCGCTTTTTCTGCGTCGATGCATTGGACGGCACGCGCGGCTTCGTCGCGGGCGGCGCTGAATTCACCGTGAACATCGCGTTCGTCGAAAGCGGCGTGCCGCTGATGGGCGTTGTGTTCGCGCCAGCCAGCGGCGACCTCTACGCGGGCGAACCCGGTCGCGCGATGGCGGGCCGCGCCGAGGCGCGTACCGGCGCGGTGCTCAATCCCCTCTGCCCGATCCGGGCCAGGCCCGAAACGCCGGCGCAATGGCGCATCATGGCCTCGGACTATTCGGGGAGAAACGAGAAAACACATGACTTCATCGCGGCGCTGAACGGCGTGGCGGCGCATGCCAGTTCTTCCGTCAAATTCTGCCGCCTCGCCGAGGGCGCGGCGGAGCTTTATCCCCGGTTCGGCAATGTCAGCGAGTGGGACATCGCCGCTGGCCACTCTATTCTTACCGCCGCCGGCGGCGGCCTCATGACGCTCGATGGCGCCCCGATCACCTATGGCGGGCGCGACGGCGGCTTCCTGGTTCAAGGATTTGTCGCCTATGCCAGTGAAGCGGCACGCGATGCGGCCTTGACGGCGCTCAAACGCTGAGGCGGGCGATGAGTTTGCGGATGAAAGCGGCGCCCTCTGCGATCTGCGCCAACTCGATCCATTCGTCGGGCTGGTGCGCTTGCTCGATTGATCCCGGCCCGCAGATGATCGCCGGAATGCCGGCGCGCTGAAACAAGCCCGCCTCGGCGGCATACGCCACGGCGCGGGTTTCATTGTCGCCCGTCAGGGCGCGCGCGATCTGCTCGGCGGCGCTGTCGCGCTCTAGTGCGAGCCCCGCGGTGTTAGAGCGCCGCGTGATCGAAACGCCGCCTTCCGGCGCGCGCTGCTTGATTTCGCCGTCAAGCACGTCAGCGGCAGCACGAAACCGCGCTTCGATGGCGTCGGCCTCGGCGACCTCAACGGTGCGTAGATCCCAGACGAACGAGCACTTGCGCGCGAGAATGTTGGCCGCAGTACCGCCCTCGACGCGCCCGATCGTCATCGTCGGTGCGGCGGGATGGAAGTGCGCATGCGAGATAGCGCGCGCCTGTTGGCCCATCTCGGCCACGAGCGTCATCAGCTTCAATGCTTCCATGATCGCCGAGACGCCCGTATCTGGCAGGCTCGAATGCGCTTCGCGGCCCGTGACCTCGACAATGAACGACCGCACGCCCTTGTGCGCGGAGACGACCCGCATGCTGGTCGGTTCGCCGACAATCACAGCCGCCGGCCTCGGCATGTCGCGCACGATTTCTGAAATCATGCTCGGCGCGCCCAGGCACCCGATCTCTTCATCGTAGGAAAACGCGAGGATGATGGGGCGCTTGAGATTTGCTTTGAGCGCTTCGTCAACGTGCGCGAGCGCCAGCGCCAGGAAGCTCTTCATGTCCGCCGCGCCGCGACCATAAAGTTTGTCGCCGCGTTGAGTCAGAACCCAAGGATTGCTCGTCCACGGCTGGCCATCAACAGGAACGACATCCGTATGCCCCGACAATACGATGCCGCCTTCGACGCTAGGCCCTATCAAGGCATAAAGGTTAGCCTTGGCGCCATCGGCGTTGAACACACGTCGCGACGCGATCCCACGCTCAGCGAGGAATGCTTCCATCCAATCGATCAGCGCCAGGTTCGAATTGCGCGAGGTGGTGTCGAACGCGATCAGGCGCGTCAGGAACTCCAGCGTTCGCGCAACATCGCTCATCGTGGCGCGGGCGCCATGACGGGCTGACCACCCGGCTCCTGATAGCCCAACAGCACAATTCGGAACTGCAGCGCCGCAGCGGGTGGGATCGCGGGTGCGCGACCCTCGGCGCCATAGCCCAATTCATGCGGGAAGGTGGCGACAACTTCATCGCCCGGGCGCATCTGCTGAATGGCCTCCGAAAACCCTGGAACCACGGCGTTCAGCGGGAATTCCGCCGGCTGACCGCGCTCGAACGAAGAATCGAACACACTGCCATCGGCGAGCTTGCCCTCATAATGCACCAGAACAGTCGCGTTCGCGCTCGGACGCGCAAGCGATTGGTTCGCCCCCCGTGCGCGGCGCTCCAACAACAAACCAGAGGGGCGCGCCTCAACGCCCGCCTGCGCGCGCACGTGATCGAGGAAAGTCTGCGAGCTTGCGGTCGCCGCCTGCGCCGCATCTGCATCCGCTTTCTCGGCGCGTTCGATTTCTTCCATGACAGAACTGCCCTGGCTACATGCGGCAAGACCCAGGGCGGCGGCGAGGATCAGGTGTTTCATCATCTGTAGAGCGCTTCCGTTTGTTCGATGGTCCAAGGTTCGGCTTCCGCCGCGCGCTCCCAGTCCAGGAAGGCGGAATCGGCAAAAATGGCGTCGCAATACCGCTGAACCGCGGGCGGGCAGACGACAGCGTAGGTTCGCAGGCGCGTCGCGACCGGCGCGAACATGGCGTCGGCGATCGACCGCCCGCCAAACAGAAACGGCCCGCCAAATCGTTGCTGCAACCCGCTCCACAATTCGAACAGGCGCTCAAGATCATCTTGCGTGTCCGCGGGCCATGCCGGGGCTTGCAGCAAGCGTCGGCGTATGTTCATCGACAGATCGCGCCGCAGCGCCGCGAAGCCCGCGTGCATTTCCGACGCGGCCGCGCGAGCTTCAGCGCGGACCAGCGCATCCGCTGGCCAAAGGCTCTGCGCCTGCTCGGCGGCCCATTCGCAAATGGCGAGGCTTTCGTTCAGGACTACGCCATCGATGCGCAGCGCTGGCACGCGGCCGCTCGGCGACACGGCGCGGACTTCCTTGATTTTCGAGCGGCCATAGCCCTCCCCGCCGAGCGGGATCACGCGCTCGTCAAAATCGATTGCGCCCCATTTAAGCGCGAGCCAGGGCCGCAGCGACCAGGACGAATAGTTCTTGTTGCCGATGAAAAGGACGGGGCGCGCCATGGGCGGGCTTGTTCCAGAGGCCGGCGGCTAGATCAAGCCGCTTCCGCCGCTTCCAAGCGCCCGCGACGCGCGCTAGTCTTCGACCCGGAGCGGGTGGAGACGCGAAATGCGGGTTTTGGTTGCGGCGGCGCTTATCGCGCTCAGTGTGGCGGTGAGCTTCGCGTTCAGCGCGCTGGATTCCGGCTTTGGATTCGGTTCGTCCGCCCCGGAGGTTCAGATCGCGAGCATACAGGGCGCCACCCCGTTCAGCGCCCGGAACGCCGCGCCCATCGATAAGCAGAACGCCAACATCAAGCCCCCACGCGGGCGTGGCGGCGACGATTCCTGCCGCTGGGCCAATGACAATGAATGCGACGACCCCGATATCGGCACCGGCGCGTGCCGCATGGGAACAGATTATTCCGATTGCCGAGCGCTGCGCGAGGGCGAAAACGATTCCTGCCGCTGGGCGCGCGATGGCGAGTGCGATGAACCGAACATCGGCACAGGCGCCTGCGTGCAAGCGACCGATCGCACGGATTGCGGCGCGCTCGCGAATTTGCGCAACCAGACCGATCGCTGTGCAACCGCCTTCAATGGCGTGTGTGAAGAGCCAGGGCGCGGCAATGGCTGCGAAGCGCGCACCGACCGCAGCGATTGCATTGGCCGTCAGCGGCCAATGACGATCAATGATCACTTCTTCGGTCGCGATGATCGCGTGCGCGTGAATGCGCGCGAGCTTCCGTGGCGATTTATGGGCCGCTTCACCAACAGCAATGGCGAAGCCTGCACCGCGACGCTAATCGCGCGCGACGTGCTCGTCACCGCAGCGCATTGCATTCACAACGACAATGGCGTTGACGCCCTCGGCACGTTCCGCGCCGAAGACGGCGGCGCCGAAGCGCGTTCAGTCGCCTATCTCGTCAACCCGTCGTTCAATTATCGCCGCTTCACCACGACCGACGAGATCGACGGCATGGATTGGGCGCTCATTCGCCTGGACCAACCGCTTGGCGATCGACTGGGCTTCGCCGGCATACGCGATATCAGCGCGCTTCAAACCGCGACGGCGCGAGCTACGGACCTCTATCAAGCCGGATATTCTTGGGACACGGGAGATACGCTCTCGGCCAACGTCGCCTGCCACCTCATCGAGTTCTATCGGGACGGCACCTTTGCCCACCAATGCGACACCACGCGCGGCGATTCCGGGTCTGCGTTCCTGGTGCGCAATGGCCAGAGCTTCGACGTCATCGGCGTCGACTCGAACTACCGCACCGAACCCGGTCAGCCCGCGATCAATATCGCCGTAGGCGCGCGTCAGTTCCGGACCCAGGTGGCGGATTTCGTGGCGGGTCGCACCGGCATCGCCGTCAATAGCGGCGGCAAGCCAAAGCGCGACTAAAGCGACGCGAAACCTGACCCGGCGTCATTGAACCCGTCGCGCTGGCCGGGTTAGGGTTCTGGCTCATGCCAGATACGCAAACTGTTCCGCCCGTCACCCACGCCGCCATCGTGGACGCCGCGAAGCGCATTGAGGGCCACGTCGAGCGCACGCCGACATTACGCTCGCGCACGCTCTCGGCGATGACAGGCGCCGAGGTCTGGATCAAGTTCGAGAACCTGCAATTTACCGCCGCCTTCAAGGAGCGCGGCGCACTGAACAAATTGCTGCAACTGTCGGAGTCGGAGAAAGCGCGCGGCGTGATCGCAGCGTCCGCAGGAAACCACGCCCAAGCGCTTGCTTATCACGCCCAGCGCATCGGGGTGCCAACCACAATCGTGATGCCGAAAGCGACGCCGTTCGTGAAGGTGGAGCAGACGCGCCATTGGGGCGCGGAGGTCGTGCTCGAAGGCGAGACGTTCGACGACGCCTACGCCCATGCGTGCGGCCTCCGCGACGCGGGCAATCTGGTTTTCGTACATCCCTTCAACGATCCCGACATCATGATCGGGCAAGGCACGTGCGCGCTCGAAATGCTCGCGGATGCACCCGCCATCGATACGCTCATCGTGCCGATTGGCGGCGGCGGATTGATTTCCGGCATGGCTGTCGCGGCTAAACACATCAAGCCAGAGATTCGAATCATTGGCGTTGAAGCGGCAATGTATCCCTCGTTCCTGTCGCGCACGCGTCATGAGAAGGTGCAAACGTCCGGCGGGCAGACCATCGCTGAAGGCATCGCGGTCAAGCAGGTCGGCGATCTGCCCTTTGTGACCGCCAGCCATCTGATCGAGGATATCGTGCTGGTCCAGGAATCGGACTTTGAGCGCGCGATCGCCCTGTTCGCCACCATCGAAAAGACGGTTTCCGAGGGCGCCGGCGCGGCAGGGCTAGCGGCGATGCTCGCGGCGCCCGACATGTTCAAGGGTCGTACGTGCGGCCTGGTGCTGTCCGGCGGCAATATCGACACGCGTCTGCTGGCCTCGGTGTTGGAGCGCTCACTGGTGCGCGAAGGCCGCATCGCAGTACTGCGTTTCGTTGGCGACGATCGCCCGGGCACCTTGGGGCGCGTCGCGCAGATTATCGGCGACGGTGGGGCGAACATTTTGCAAGTCGCGCACCATCGCATGAAGCTCGACGCGCCGGCCAAGGGCGTCGAGTTTGATATCGAGATCGAAAGCCGCGACGCGCGCCACACGGCGGAAATCGTGCGCGCGCTCACGGAAGCTGGCTACCCAGCACGCGGTCTTTGACCGATCTCCCGATGACCTTGGGGTAATGACGTGCTATGGCGTCGCGTCGAGGGAATGGGCGGCGCGAGCAGTCCGGCGCGCGCCCGATGGAGGGTCAGAATGCGTCATTTAATCAAAGCATTGGCTTTTGCGCTGGTCATGAGCGCGGGCGCCGCGACATTTGACGTCGCAAGCGCGCAACCGCGTGCAACCGCGAGCACGACACCACAAGTGCCGCGCTGCACGCGAAATCTGGGCTCCATTTCCATTCAAAACGGCGATACAGCTGGCTGGACCTATTATCGGCTGCAGCCGCCGGCAGGCCTGCTGCGTGTCGTGATCCAGCAATCGGGCTGCTTCACCGTTGTGGAGCGCGGCGCGGGCCTCGACGCGGCGATGCGTGAACGCGAGCTCGCCGGCGGCGGCAATCTGCAACGCGGATCCAATGTCGGCGGCGGGCAAATGCGCGCGGCCGATTATGTGCTGCTGGCCGACGTGGTCGCACAGGACAACAACGCCTCCGGCGGCGGCGTGGGCGCGGCGCTCGGCGGCGTTGTTGGCGGCCGCCTTGGCGGGGTCATTGGCGGCATGGGCGTGCGGTCCCAGACGGCGCAAACCACACTGACGCTCGCGAATGTCCGTACGACCGAGTCATTCGCCACTGAAGGCAACGCCCAGAACCGCAACTTCACCTGGGGCGGCGTTGGCTTCCTTGGTGGCGGCGGCGCCGGCCTCGGCGGCTACACCGATACCGAGATCGGCCGCGTCGTAACCATCGCTTTCATTGACGCTTACACGCAAATGATCAGCCAACTTGGCGTGCTCGACTCAAGTGCTGCCGCAGCCGCGCCTCAGCGCACCTATCGCACCACCCAAGCCGCGCCGCTGCGTTCACGCGCGAACGGCGGTTCGGTGCTGCGCAACTTGCCAGCTGGCGCGACCGTGTATCCGTCGGGCGAGCGCGAAGGCATGTGGTGGCGCGTGACTGACGAAAATGAGAACGACGGTTGGGTCAACAACGACTTCCTCGAACCCGTTCAATAGTCAGCTAAAGTCGACTAACCGGAGACAAGTCTTTAGGGGCCGCGCCACAAGCGCGGCCCCTTTTGATTTTGCACCTAGACCCCCGATCCGATTGAATTGGATCGGGGGTTTAGGTTCTTGCTCGCATTTTCAGGCGTGGAACCAGCATCCACTTCGTTGGAAAACGCTCTAGTTCAGCCGCAGAACACGGCGAAAGAACATCGTCTCGGCTTCGCGTTGCGCTTCCTGATTTTCACGACGCGCAAAGCCATGGCCTTCATTCATCGCGATCATCATCCAGGCCTCGCCGCCATTGCGTCGTACCGCCCCGAAAACCTGCTCGGCCTCAGACACCGGCACGCGCGGGTCGTTGTAGCCGTGAAGGACAAACAGCGGCTTATTGACCCGCCCCATATTGTTTAACGGCGAAATGCGGTCGAACACAGCGCGCATCGCGGGGTCGCGTTCATCGCCATACTCGGCGCGGCGCAAATCACGCCGATACCCGGACGTGTTTTGCAGAAAGGTCGTGAAATTAGAGATGCCAACAATGTTCACGCCGCCGGCGAGGCGATCATTGTAATGGGTCATCGACGCCAGCACCATGTAGCCGCCATACGAGCCGCCGTACACGACGACGCGGTCGTCATCGAGGCTCTGCTGCGCGTCGACCCAATCAAGCAACGCGCCGATATCGCGCACCGAGTCCTCGCGCAGCGGGCCGTTGTCGAGGGCGAGAAAATCGCGCCCGTAGCCATCCGAGCCGCGCACATTCGGCGCGATCACGGCAATGCCAAGCTCATTGACCCAATATTGAATGGTGGAGGAGAAGCCGGGGCGGAACTGCGCTTCCGGACCGCCATGAATGGTGACGACCACGGGGTGCGGCCCGGGCGTACGCGGGCGATAGAGGAAGCCCGTGATTTCACGATCGTCGAACGAGCGCCAAGAAATCAGCTCAGGTTCCACGAAGGTCGCCTGCGGAATGCCGCCCGTTTCGCTTTGCGTCCAGCGCGTCAGCTCCCGGCGGCGCAGATCCCATGAATAGACATCGCCCGGCGCTGTCGAGCTGTTGAGCGTAAAGCCAATGCGGCGGCCGCTATTGTCGAACTCGACGCCCGACACAATGCCAGCCGGCAAGCGCGGCCCCGGCAATTGGCGCAGCGTGCGCGCATCCATCAGTTTGAGCGATGAACGCCCGGCATCGTTGACGACATAGGCAATCGTGCGCCCGTCATCGGCAAGATCGAAGCTTTCCACGCCCCATTGCTCGTTCGGGGTCAGCACCATGCGCGCATTGGTGGCGAGGTCGATGCGCACCAGCCTTTGAAACTGCGCGCCCTCATCCGAAAGCGTGAGTATCGCGCGCCCGTCCGGCGTGAACTCGCCGCCGGAATACGCCACCCGGAGATCAGGCGTAAGTTGCGTCACGGCGTTGGTCGCGGTGTCGAACACAAACAAGCGGCTCTCGGCGATCGATATGTAGCGCTGCAATAGTAAGCGCGCGCCATCGGCTGAGAAATCTTGCGGCGTGATCGCGCCTTCGCCATCGAGCACGCGCCGGGGCGCTGCATCGCCGGCGGCGGAAGCGACATAGATGTCGTAGTTCGGTTCAGCATTCGGCACATATGACCATGCTAGCCGCGCGCCATCGTCGCTGAAAATGAACCCCTCATTGCGGGTGCGCGGTTCGGTGATTTGACGCGCGCGCCCATTCGCGGGATCGAGCACATAGCCGCCGAAATTCTCATCCCCGCCGACATCGCGGGTGAACAGAATCTCCTCGGTTCCCGGCCGCACCGCTGCTCCGGCGACACGCTCTTCGAAGAAGGTGAGCTGGGTGCGCGCGCCCATCGGATGATCGACGCGATGCAATTGCACTGTATCGCCAAAGCGCGTGGAGATCAGAACGCCGCCGCCGGGCAACCAATCGGCGAAACCGGCGCTGCGTGTGTTCACATACTGACGCAGACGTTCGGAAACATCGGCGGGCGTCTCTGGCACGTTCTCAAGTCGAAGCGCGCCGCGCTCGACCCGTTGCGTCGCCGTTTGCGCCGACGCGCTGACCACCAGGACTGAGATGGCGGCAACAGCCAACAGGAACCGTTTCATATGCATCCCCGAAATCAGATCGACTTCACCTAAAGCCCCGAGCCGTTGCGGCCAAGCCCGATACGACGGATCGCCACTATTAAGCCGCGATCGAAGCCTCAGGCGGGTCGTGCTCGGCGACAAAGTGCCCTGGTCCCACCTCAAGCCATTGCGGCCGGTACTGGGTGGCCTCGGCGTCGTCGATAATGCGCGACTTGAGAAAGCGCAGGCTGGCGCGGGAATCGAGCGGGCTCGGCAAATCACCGACCAGACGAACGCGCGGCTTGTTGCGCGCGACATGTGGATCAGGCGTAGGCGCGGCCGCGAGCAGCGCTTGCGTGTAGGGGTGACGCGGATCGCGCAGGATGACTTCTCCGGGTCCGTACTCCACCGCGCGCCCGAGATAGAGCACCAGCACATTGTGTGAGACTTCACGCACAACAGCGAGATCGTGGCTGATGAACAAAAAGCTGGTCTGGTACTGGCGTTGCAAGTCCGTCAACAGCGCCAGGATTTGCGCTTGAATCGAAACGTCGAGCGCCGACACCGCCTCGTCGCAAACGACCAGTTTCGGCTTCAGGATCATCGCACGCGCGACGCCGACACGCTGGTTTTGCCCACCCGACAATTCGTGCGGGTAGCGGTTGATGAGATCGGGGTCTAACCCAACTTGACGCATCATCTCCCTAACACGCGCCTCGCGACCATTGCGATCGAGTTCGGGCGCAAACGCCAACAGAGGCTCGGCAATCGACGCGCCGAGCGTCATGCGCGGATCAAGACTCGCGAGCGGATCTTGGAACACGATCTGCAAATCTTGCCGCGATTTGCGGATGGCCTCGCGCTCGCTGGGCAACAAATTGCGGCCCATGAACGTCACCGCCCCAGCCGTGCGCGGCAACAATTGCACAACCGCGCGCGCCAAAGTGGACTTGCCGCAGCCGCTCTCGCCAACCACGCCCAAGGTTTCGCCAACCTTTAGCTGAAAGCTCACGCCATCGACGGCGCGCAACAGCTTGCTCTTGCCGAACAGCCCGCCCTCAACCTTGATTGGAAAGTGCACGCGAACGTCGTCTACCTTGAGCAAGGGGGCCTCCGCGCTGGGTTCGGACAAAGCGTAAGCGCGCTCGCCATCGATGCGGGGCACCGCTTGCAACAGCATGCGGGTATAATCCGCGCTCGGGGCGTTGTAGATCATGTCGACGGGGCCGGTTTCGACCACTTCGCCCTGGCGCATGACCGCGACGCGCTGCGCCATGCGCGCAATGACGCCCATGTCGTGAGTGATGAGGGCGACGGCGGCGTTGGTGTCACGGCGCAGATCGTCGATCAAATCGAGTACCTGGGCTTGCACGGTAGCGTCGAGCGCCGTCGTCGGTTCGTCGGCGATCAGCAATTCCGGCTCACACATCATCGCCATCGCGATCATCACGCGCTGGCGCATGCCGCCTGAGAGTTCATGAGGGTATTGCCGCAGCCTACGCGCAGCCTCGGGAATGCGCACGCGCTCCAGCCATTCTATGGCGCGTTCGCGCGCCGCGGCGCCCGTCACCTGGAAGTGATGCGCCAGCACTTCGCTCATCTGCGCTTCGACAGTCATGTGCGGCGTCAGCGCCGTCAGCGGATCTTGAAAAACGAAGGCCACATGCCGACCGCGCACGGCATCCAAATCGTTGCGCTTCAGGCCCAGCACGTCGCGACCTTCAAACTTCACCGATCCGGTAACGCGCGCGTTCTGCGAGGTGAGGCCAAAGGCTGACAGGAAGGTCTGGCTCTTGCCCGAGCCGGACTCGCCGACGATGCCGAGGCACTCCCCTTTAGCGATGCTGAGGGAAATGCCTTTGACCGCCTTCACCTCGCCATCAGGCGTGTCGAAGGTGACGGCGAGATTGGAAATATCGAGAACCGGTTCGCTCATGGGGCGGACACTAGCCGGAGCCTGCGGCAAGGCCAACAGGCGCCTGCCGCCGAGACAGGGGGATGCATCCGCCCCGCCGGCGCGGTATCGAGGGCGGAAGGAGCGCGCCCATGGCCCAGATGAACTACCTCACCCAATGCACCTTCGATCACGGGGCGCTGGCGCAGCTGCCGCGTGTGCTCAAGGGCTTGGGCGCGGGGCGACCGTTTGTGGTCACCGACCCCGGCTTGAAAGCCAATGGCATCCTCGACACCCTGTTGGCTGCCCTCGGCGCGGCCCCTGCGGGCGTGTTCGCCGACACGCCCGCCAATCCGACCGAGGCGGCGTCGGTGAAAGCGGCGGACGCCTATCGCGCCTGCGGGGCTGACAGCATCATCGCGCTGGGCGGCGGTTCATCCATGGACCTCGCCAAGGCGATGGGCATTCTGGTCAGCCACGAGCCGCCGCTTGCGCGCTACGGCGCCGCCGAGCGCGGCTCCAAGCACATCACAAAAATCCCAACTCTGGTCGCCGTACCGACCACCGCCGGCACCGGCAGCGAAGTCTCGCCGGGCGCTGTGGTGATCTTGGAGAACGGTCGCAAGGAGACGTTCGTATCGCCCTTCCTGGTACCGACCGCAGCCGTTTGCGATCCCGAACTCACCATCGGTCTGCCGCCACTGCTCACCGCTGCCACCGGCATGGACGCGATGACCCATTGCATCGAAGCGGTGCTCACCCCGGTGGTGCATCCGCCGGCGGAAGCGATCGGTCTAGACGGCGCGGAGCGCGCGATGACATGGCTCGAGCGCGCGGTGAAAGATGGGACTGACAAAGACGCGCGCTGGCACATGATGATGGCGTCCTTCGAGGGCGCGCTCGCCTTCTCCAAGGGCCTCGGCGCGGTTCACGGGCTGAGCCACGCGCTTGGCCGCATTAGCGAACTCAGGCTGCACCACGGCACGCTGAACGCGGTGATCCTGCCGCATTCTCTGGCGATGATCGGCAATGCGGCTGAAGAGAAGTTCGCGCGCATTCGTCGCGCGCTGGGCTTGGGGCCGAACGCCGACTTGCCGCAAGCGATCGCCGAT
>JALHOC010000047.1 GCA_022843225.1 Hyphomonadaceae bacterium | reverse complement strand
GCGCGGGCGCGCGCGATTACCGGCACGCCGCATCTGGTAAAGTCGCTGGTGCAGATGGACGATCCCGAGCACATGAAGTACCGCGCGCTGACGCAGGCGTGGTTCATGCCGCAGAACGTCAATAAACGCGAAGCGGAAATCCGCGCGCTGGCGCAGCAGGCGGTCGCCGATTTCGTCGCGCTGCCGGGCCGCTGCGATTTCGTCAAGGATGTGGCGTTGCACTATCCGCTGCGCGTCGTGATGAGCATCCTCGGTGTGCCGCCGGAGGATTTCCCGCGCATGCTGCGGCTGACGCAGGAATTGTTCGGCGCGCAGGACCCTGACACGCAGCGCTTCCAGGACGCGCTCACGCCTGAGCAATACTTCCAATTGCTTATGGGCGTGGTTCAGGATTTCGGCGACTATTTCGGCAAGATCAGCGAGGACCGGCGCAAGAACCCGCGCGACGATCTCTCGACCTTGATCGCCAACGCGCAGATCGATGGCGCGCCGATCGGGCCGTTCGAGGCCACGGGCTATTACACCATCGTCGCCACGGCGGGCCACGACACCACCTCATCCTCCACCGCCGGCGCGATGTGGGCGCTGGCGACGCAGCCCGGCTTGCTTGAGCGCGTGCGCGGCGATCTTGCGCTGGTGCCGGTTTTGATCGAGGAGGCGATCCGCTGGACCACGCCGGTGAAGACGTTCATGCGCTCGGCCGCGGCGGACACCGAATTGCGCGGACGTCAGATCAAGCAGAACGATTGGCTGATGCTCTGCTACGCCTCCGGCAATCGCGACGAGGAGGTGTTCCCAAACCCCGATACGTTCGACATCGACCGCACGCCCAACCGCCAGCTGGCTTTCGGCTATGGCGCGCATTTGTGCTTGGGCCAGCATCTGGCGCGGCTGGAAATGCGTATCTTGTTCGAGGAATTGCTGCCGAAGCTGAAGAGCGTGCGCCTCGACGGCGAGGCACGTTACATTGAGAGCTGGTTCGTCAATGGCCTCAAAGCGCTGCCGATCGCGTTTGAATTGGCTTAAACGAGCGCAATGCGCGGCGCGGGCTTGTTGAGCCGCTCGATATTGCCGCGCGCGGCTTCGGCAATTTCGCGGAAGCGAAGCGACAAGGCATGATCGGTCCGTGTCGCCGTCAGCGGCGCACCCGCGTCCGCGCTTTCGCGCAAGGCCATGTTGATGGGAATCTCACCCAGGAACGGCACGCCGGCTTGTTCGGCGGTACGCCGCGCGCCGCCTTGACCGAAAATGTAGCTGCGTTGGCCGCCGGTCTCGAAGTACGCCATGTTTTCGATGATGCCGAGCACGGGCGCACGCGTTTTCTCGAACATCGCGAGTCCCCGACGTACATCCGCCAGCGCCATCTCCTGTGGCGTCGAGACGATCACCGCGCCGCTCAGCGGCACACGCTGCACCAGAGTGAGTTGTACGTCGCCCGTACCTGGCGGCAGATCCAGCAACAGCACATCGAGCTCGCCCCACACGATATCGTCGATCATTTGGCGCACGGCGCTTGTCGCCATCGCGCCACGCCAAATCATCGCCGAGTCTGGATCTACGAGATAACCGATCGACATTGTTTGCAGTCCATGCGCTTCAATCGGTAGCAATGTCTTGCCCGGCCCGCGGGCGGGCTTCTTGTCTAGCAGCCCGAGTAAAGTCGGCGCCGACGGCCCATAGACGTCGAGATCGAGCAGGCCCGTTTTCAACCCCAACTTCGCGAACGCGCAGGCGAGATTCACGGCGACCGTCGACTTGCCGACGCCGCCCTTCGCCGATGCTACCGCGATCACCTGCTTCACGCCGGCAATCCCGCCAGCGTCTGGCGCCTTGGCTTCGTGCGCGGTTAGCACCGCGATCACGCTTTTGACGCCGGGTGCCGCGCGCGCCGCAGCTTCGGCGCCATCACGCAGCGGTACATAAGCTTGAACCGCGTCCGCCGGCGCTTCGATGGTGAACGAGACTTTACCATCTTCGCTGGCTTCGAGCCCAACGACACGGCCCGCTTGAACCAACCCTTTGCCGGTTACGGGATCTGAAATCGCGTCCAAACGCCGCGAAATCTCATCTTTCAACCGCGCCAAACGCGTGTTCATGCTTGATCCTTTACCACTCGACCCACATATCGGCGCGCGAGTAGCCAAGGCAAGGCGTCAGAAGGCGCTGGGCTCAAGGCTTTCCTAATACAGGCTGGATAGAAGCATCACATGCCTTGGAATGATCAATCAGGTGGAAGCGGCGGCGGCGGGCAAGGCCCTTGGGGCGGCGGTCCGCGCAGACCATGGGGACAGCCGCCACGGCCGCCACAAGGCGCGCAGGGGCCTGACCTCGAAGATTTGATGCGCCAATGGCGTGAGCGCTTTGGCTTTGGCGGCTCGGGCGGCGGCTCGGCTGGCGGCGGCGGCCCGCGTCGCGGCATACCATGGCAAGTGCTGGGCGCTGTGCTGCTCGGCGGCTGGGTGCTGAGCGGCGTCTATACGGTTAACGAAACCCAACAGGCCGTGATCACCCAGCTCGGAAAGTACAGCCGCACCACGCTACCGGGCATTCATTGGCATTTGCCGGCGCCGTTCGAGACGCGCCAGGTGGTGGACGTCACCAGCCAGCGCACCGATGAAATCGGCTGCGTTACCCGCGGCGACGAATGCGTCGATGTCGCCGACGAAAGTCTGATGATAACCGGCGATCGCAACATCGTCGAAGTGCACTTCCGCATCTCTTACAACATTTCCGACGTCGAGGATTTCATTTTCAACGTCCGCGATCCGGTGGGCCAGAATGGCGAACCGGGCGCCGTGCGCCAGGTCGCCGAGAGCGCCATGCGTGAAATCATCGGTCGCCGTCAGCTTGAACCGATCATCACCACCGAACGCGCCGCGGTCGAAACCGACGTGTCGACGCTGACCCAACAGGTGCTGGATGAGTATCGCGCGGGCATTCAGGTCATCCGCGTTGAATTGCTGAGTGCGTCGGCGCCGCCGGCCGTGATCGAGGCGTTCAACGATGTCGTGAACGCCGGCCAGGACGCCGAAGCCGCGCGCAACAACGCCGAGCGTGAAACGGCGCGGATCGTCAACGCAGCGGAAGCCTACAAGGAACAAGTCGTGCGCGAAGCCGCCGGTGAAGCCCAACGCTTCAACTCGGTGTACGGAGAGTATCGTCAGGCGCCGCAAGTGACGCGTGACAGGCTCTATCTCGAAACCATGGAGCGGGTGTACCGCACTGGCAATCTGGTTATTCTCGATCAACGCGGCGGCGCGGTGCCCTACCTACCGCTCGACGGCATGATCCGGCGCGACCGGCCTGCTGCGACGACCGCGCAACCCCAAGCAGAGCAGGGAGCCCGCTAATGCCCCGCAACGCCCTGTTCATTGTCGGCGCGGTTCTCGCCGCGCTGATCGTGCTGCTCAACACCGCGTTCGTCGTCCGCCCCGATCAGCAAGCGATTGTGCTGCGCTTCGCCGAGTTCGCAGACGCCATCAATGCCGGCGAGAACAACGAGCCTGGCCTGCATTTCAAAGCGCCATTCATCGACAGCGTCATCATCTACGATAAGCGAAATATGGGCCTCACCATCGAAGGCCAAGCGTTCGTTGCTTCCGACCAGGAGCGCTTGATTGTTGACGCGGTGGTGCGCTGGCGCATCGCCGATCCGCGACGCTTCTATCAGCGCGCGCGCACGGAAGTCGCCGGCGCCTCGCAGTTGGCGCGCAACGCCGAAGCCGCCATGCGCCGCGCGCTCGGCGGCGCCACCTCCAACGACATCATCTCGGGCCGTCGCGCCGCTTTGATGCAGCAAATCGAAACCGATCTGAACGCCGCCGCCGCCACCGAATTGGGCGTGCAAGTGGTGGATGTGCGTATCCGCCAAGCCGATCTGCCGCAGGAAACGCAAGCGCGCGTCTATGAGCGCATGCGCTCCGAGCGCGCGCAGGTGGCTGGACGTATCCGCGCCGAAGGGGAACGCGCCGCGACCATCATTCGCGCCACCGCGCAAGAGCAGTCCGAGCGGCTGCGCGGCGAGGGCGAAGCAGAGCGCGCGCGCATCTTCGCGCAGGCCTATGGTCGCGATCCGGAATTCGCCGCGTTTTATCGCTCGATGCGCGCCTATGAGAGCTCGATTGAGGCCGGCACACCGATCGTGGTGCCGCCGGATAGCGACTTCTTCCGCTACATGCAGCGCCGTCGCGGCGGGTAATCCGCTTCGAATACGGGGATATGAGCCGTGCCTAATCCGGCGCCGTCCTCACCAGGGGGTGATCGCGTCGCCGATGCGTTGGCCCCAACCCGGGCGTTGTACGGCGGAAATTTGTCCGCGCCCGCCATAGGAGATGCGCGCTTCGGCGATCTCGGTGTGATTGATGGTGTTGGAGGAGGTGATGTCCTCCGGACGCACCACGCCCGAGACCGTGAGTTCGCGCACCTCACCATTGATGCGCACTTCCTGGCGGCCGGCGAGCACAAGATTGCCGTTGGGCAGCCGATCCACGATCACGGCGGCGACCGTGAGTTCGATCTTCTCTTCGCGATTGATCGCGCCGGTGCCGTTGTGCGTCGATTCCGATTCTGCCTCGATAAGGCTCTCGGAATCGCCGCCGATCACGGTGCTGAGGGTTTCCTCAAGGCCGAAGAAGCGGCCCAAGCCGGCGCTGGTCGAGCCGGAGCGCGAGCGGTTCGAGGTGTTAGAGATCTCAGCTTTGTCGTCGATTTCGATCAGCACGGTGAGAATGTCGCCGATCGTGGAGGCGCGTTGATCGTTGAAGAAACTGCGCGAGCCCGCGCGCCATAGCGAATTGGGCGCGGCCGGCTCATAGGCGAGCGGCGCGGGGGCGGGCATGGTTTGTTGCTGGCCGCCTGTCAGCGGCGCGGGCGTGCTGATGGGGTGCAAGGCAGGGGCGGCCAAGCCGCGCCGGGCGGCAGAATAGGCAGCGCCGGGCGCGGCCAGCGCATCTTGCGCCAGATCGCTTGTGTCGACTGTAGCGCAACCCGCGGCGCCGGCGGCTAGAGCGGCAAGAGCGATGGCGCGCATGGAGGCTTCCTTGATCATGGGGTGTCCGCGCGTGCGGCGCCGGGGCCGGTGACGGTGGCGTCGATGGTGCGGTTGGAGGTGATGTTCAGCAGGCGCACGTTTTGGCCGATAGCAGCGTCTTCCAGCGCGCGGGCGCGAATACTGAGCGCGACGCCCGGGACTTGGTACACGAGTGTCACTTGCTCGCCGCGGCGCACGGCGGCGTCGGCCATCGCCCGCCCGCCCGCTGTCGCGGGCAAAGTCGCGCGCATGCCGCCAGGGCGCACCACGGGCACGCTGTTGAGGCCCGCAGGCGGGGTCCATTCAAGCCCCGCCGCGGACGCCGCCGCTGCAAGTACGGGGATGGACAGCGAGCCGACTTGTCCCGCGCCGGGTGCTGGCGCGATCGCGCGCGCAGCGATCTCGGGCGGCGCGCCGTCGAACACATCGCCCATGGTGACGGCAGCGCCGCTTGCTTCGATGCGTGGACGCAGCGTGATGGTGTCGGCGAAGGCGAAGCTTGCGCCGAGCAGGAGATAAAGACACGCGAAAACACAAAGCCGGCGAAGCATGTTCATCCTCAGCGCATCTGCGTGGTGGCTTGCATCATTTCGTCGGCGGCGGTGATCACGCGGGCATTCATCTCGTAAGCGCGCTGCGCCACGATCAGCGACGAAATCTCTTCAACCGCATTGACGTTCGAGAGTTCGAGGAAGCCTTGCATCAAGGTGCCGAAGCCCGGCGATCCCGGCGTCGCGACATTGGCGGAGCCGGAGGCTGGGGTTTCAAGATACAAATTGTCGCCGATGCCTTCGAGGCCCGCTGGATTGATGAAGGTCGCGATCTCGATCTGGCCGATTTGTTGCGGCGCGGCTTGGCCGGTCAGCGTCACTTCGACGATGCCGTCGCGCGTGATTTGGATCGCCGTCGATTCCGCCGGCACCGTGATCGCGGGCTCTAACGGATAGCCGTCGGCGGTGACGATCTGGCCGTCGGCGTTGACGGCGAGATTTCCCGCGCGTGTATAGCCTGTCTGACCCGATGGCAGCGCGATTTGCAGATAGCCGCGCCCGTCAATGGCGAGATCGTAGGGGTTGGCGGTCTGGCTAATGCCACCCTGGCCGGTGTCGCGGCCGACCGCGTCGGCGCGTACGCCCACGCCGACTTGAATGCCGAGCGGCAGGATGGCGCCGGACGCCGCCGAGGTAGAGCCTGGGCGTTCCAAATTCTGGTACAACATATCCTGGAATTCGGCGCGTTGGCGCTTGTAGCCGGTCGTGTTCATGTTCGCGATGTTGTGCGAAATGACATCGACATTGAGCTGCTGAGCTTGCATGCCGCTGGCGGCGATCGATAGTGCACGCATGGGGACTTGACGCCTTCTATTGACCGAGTGTCTGGATCGCGCGCTTACGCAGATCGTCGGTGTCGGAAACGATCTTTGCCGCCGACTGGTAAGCGCGTGAGATTTCGATAAGCCTCGTGAGCTCCAGAACCGGGCGCACGTTCGACCCTTCGATCGCGCCTTGCAGCACAACCCCTTCGAACGGCTCCGATGCTTGACCTTGCGCGTCCCAAAGGTTGTCCCCGACCTTTGAGAGCGCGCCAGGCGCGGCGAACGCCGCCACGCCAATGCGGCCGGCTTCGACGCCAGCCACTCGAATTGCGCCGTCGCGTCCGATTGAAGGGCTCTCGCCCTGCGGATCGAAAACGATCGGCGCCCCCCCGGAGTTGAGAACCGCGCGTCCCTCTGAAGTGACGAGCCGTCCTTCCCCCGTAAGCGAAAACGCGCCATCGCGCGTGTACAATGGGCCGTTAGGGCCCTCGACCATGAAGAAGCCGTCGCCTTCGATGGCGACGTCGAGCGCATTGCCCGTCATCGCGATCGGGCCTTGGCGCATGTCGCGCATCAAAGTGATGTCGCGCACGAAAATCACGCTGCTCGGTTCGTCGAGCGCGTGGGCCCGCGTGCCGTCGTCAAACCGCATGACCAGCGAATCGGCCTTGAAGCCGGAGGTCGCCACGTTCGCGAGATTGTTCGCGGCCACGTCCATGCGCCGTTGCTGCACGCGTTGTCCCTGCAGGGCGAGCATGAGGCCGTTATCCATCGCGGTTAACGATGCAAGCCTCGGGCCAATGATTAAGTGCTTGATTTTGCTATGACGACGGCGACGGGTTTGGTGAATGGCGCGCCCATTCTTGCCTGGGCGTCGGCAAGTTTTGCCGGGCGTCCACCAATCCTTAACCAGCCGTTGCGCACCTATAGGCAGATAAATTTGAGAGCGATTCCGCATGTTCGGAAAAAAGAAAAACAAGAAGGAAGACGCGCCCGCCGCTGAGGCTGAAGGCGTGGCGCCGCCAGCGGACGGCGAAGGCGCGGAAGGCGAAGCGCCGGCCAAGAAGAAGATGTCGGGCAAGACGCTGATCCTGTTCATCGTTCTCCCGGCGGTGCTCGTGCTCGGCGGCGGCGGCGCTGCCGCGTACATGTTGTTCTTCCAAGGTGGCGGCGCCGAGCAGCACGCTGAAGCCGACACAGGTCACGCGAAGGGCAAGGGTGGCGGCCACGGTGAAGAGGGCGCCGAGGGCGAGGCGGTGGCTGGCCCGAATGGCACGATGATCACCTATGGCGAAGACGTGGTGTTCGTTGCGTTGCCGGAAATGCTTGTGAACATCACCGGCCCAGATGGCCGCCCCGCGTTTCTCAAACTGAAGCTCACGTTGGAAGCGCCCGATGAGGCGGCTGTCACGGCGCTGACGGAACACGTCCCACGCGTCAGCGATCAATTTAACGGTTTCTTGCGCGAAATGCGCACGGAAGATCTCGCCGGATCGGCGGGCGCGTATCGCTTGCGGCTTGAATTGCTGCGGCGCGTGAACCTCACCATCGCGCCGGCTCAGATCAACGCGGTTCTGATTGAAGAAATGCTGGTGCAATAGATGAGCGCCGAGGCCGCCGAAAAAGAAGAGTGGGCCACGCCCGAGCCGGATGCCGCGCAGGCGACGGAGCGCATCCTCAATCAGGACGAAATCGACAGCTTGCTCGGTTTCGGCATGGGCGAGGATGAGGCGGGCGGCGGCGGCGGCGTCCGCGCTATCATCAATTCGGCGTTGGTGTCGTACGAGCGTCTGCCGATGCTCGAAATCGTCTTTGACCGCTTGGTGCGGTTGATGACGACAAGCCTGCGAAATTTCACCTCGGACAATGTCGAGGTCAGCCTCGATCAGATCACGTCGATCCGCTTTGGAGATTATCTCAACTCGATTCCGTTGCCAGCCATTATCGCGGTTTTTCGCGCCGAGGAATTGGACAATTTTGGCTTGGCGACCGTCGATTCAAACTTGATCTACTCGATCGTCGATGTGCTGTTGGGCGGCCGTCGCGGCGGCATTTCCTCGCGTGTCGAAGGGCGCCCTTACACCACGATCGAGCGCATGCTGGTGACGCGCATGGTCGAGGTCGTGCTCGCCGATGCACGCCAAGCCTTCGCGCCGCTGACCGAGGTGAATTTCAGCCTCGACCGGATCGAAACTAATCCACGCTTCGCCGCCATCGCGCGCCCGCCCAACGCGGCTATCCTGGTGAAGTTGCGGATCGATATGGAAGATCGCGGCGGCAAGCTTGAGTTGCTCATTCCGTACGCGACGCTCGAACCGATCCGCAAAATGCTGCTGCAGCAATTCATGGGCGAAAAATTCGGGCGCGACAATATCTGGGAAGGCCACCTCGCGAGCGAACTCTGGGCCACCAAGCTCGAAGTGCGCGCCGTGCTCGATGAGGCCAAGCGGCCATTGCGGGATGTGCTCAATCTCAAGGTCGGCGACACGCTGATGCTCGACGCCAATGCGGATGCGTCCGTGTTGCTCAAGTGCGGCCAGGTCGATTTGTCCAGCGGCTCGGCGGGCCGCATGGGGCATTCCATTGCTGTTCGGGTCGATCGGCCGATCGCGCCCGCATCCCAACACGCGCTGATGAAGCTCGGAGGCAAGTCATGAGTCCGTTGATGTTGACGCTCGAAATCGTGCTGGCTGTCATGCTGGCGGCGTGTCTCTATTCCTTCTGGCGGCTCGATCGAAAGCTCGCCGCGTTGCGCTCCGGGCAGGATGGCGTGCGCGCCGCCGCCGCCGAGCTGACGCAAGCGGTGATGCAGGCGGACCTTGCCGTGAAATCATTGCGCGCCACCGCGCAGGATGCCGGTCGCGACCTGCAAGCGCGGATCAATGATGCGCGCGCTACTGCGGATCGGCTAGGTCTCGGCGCGGGGCGCGTGCGCACCAGCGCTGACCTTGCGCCCAGGGGGCGGGCGTGATCGGCATTCTCAACCGCTCGCGCGCCCCGCGTTCGCCCGCGACCGTGCGGATGCTGCCGGCGGCGATGGCGACCTTGGCGGCGCTGTTGGGCATCAAGACCGTGGCGATGGCCGAAGTGGTTGCCGAAACCGCGACGACAACCGCGCAAACGGATGAACACCACCCCGAAGTCGCCCCTGAGGGTGCTGCTGCCGCCGCGCCCAACCAGTGCGCACCGGCGACTTTGGCGGAGATGGCCGGCCTCTCGCAGGCCGAAGTGCAGGTGCTGCAAGCGCTCAGCGCGCGGCGCGAAGCCCTGGATCAGCGCGCCTCACAAGTCGAGACGCAGGACGAGCTCATGCTCGCGGCCGAGCAGCGCTTGGATCAGCGCTTGGCTGAGTTGCGTCAGCTCGAGTCCACGGTGAACGAATTGCTCGGGCATCTTGATGAAGCCCAGGAGCAGCGCGTCGCCGCGCTGGTCGATGTCTATCAGCGGATGCGCGCCAAGGATGCGGCGACGGTGTTTGACGGACTCAATGACGACGTGCTGGTGCAGGTCGCGAGCCGCATGCGTCAGGCCAATCTCGCGGAAGTGATGGGGCGCATGGACCCCGCGCGCGCCCGCCGTCTCACCGAGATGCTCGCCGACCGCGCCCGCCCGCCAACCGACGGCGATGCGCTGTTGGCGCGTAACCGCCCGGCTGCTGCCGCGCCTGCGGCGGCAGGGGGCTAACCGGCGCTTAACCGCGTCACTGGAGGACTAGAGGCGGTGAAGTCGCTGCGCTCCCCATTCGCGCTTGCCGCAGCCGCGGTGATTGCCTCGCCGCAGGCGGCGGGTCAGCCAATGCAGCTGACGCCGCCAGCGGAAACGCGTGCGCCGCAATCGCCCGCAAGCGCCGAAGCTCCGCCAGCACCGCCCGCGCAGGCCCCAGCTGAGGCGCCGGCGGAATTGCGCGGCCCGATTGGCCCCGTGCCGACGGAACTTGCCATCAACGTACCTCCACCGCCGCCACCCCCACCACCCCCAGCACCGCCGCCCCCTCCGCCCCCTCCGCCGCCCCCGCCGCCTCCGCCCCCGCCGCCGCCGCGCTTGGCGTCGGTTCCCGATGCGACGGTGACGATCGGCGTGCGCGAAGATTTCACGCGGCTGTCGTTTCGCTTCGCCGGCGCGACGACGGTGACGCCCTTGCTGCAGGGTGCCCGGCTTGATCTGCGCTTCTCGCGTGCCGCAGACATCGACATTGCTGAGCTGACTGCCTCGCCGCCGCGCTATGTGCGCGCGGCGCGTCGCGTCAGCGCAGCTGGCGCGCCGGTGCGGCTGCAATTGACGCTCGATCCCGGCGTACGCCAGCGCCACTTCGTGGACGGCGATCGCGTCGTCGTCGATCTGCTGCCGCCCGACCCCGCTACGGCCCAACAAACTGCATCCGGCAATGGCGCCGGCGGCGCCGCGCTGCCAGCGCGCGCGCAGGTGACGGGCACGGCGCGCGTTCAGGTGGTGGAAGAGGCGAACGACACGCGCATTACCGTAACGTGGCCCGCGCCCGCGCGCGCAGCGGCGTTCCGCCGCGGCGAAGCGATCTGGCTCTTGTTCGACGCCGCAGGGCGCATCGATCTTACGGGCGTCGCGCGAGCGGGACGCCGGCATCAGAACATTGAGGTGGTCCAGGGCCAAGGGATCATCGGTTTGCGTGTGCCGGCATCGCCGGATGTGATGGTATCGGCCGCAGCCAATGAGGAATCGTGGACCTTCACGCTCGGCGCGCGCGCTTCGGCGGGCGAACCGGCCACGCTCTCGCGTGAAGTCGCCGCTGACGGCAGCGGCCGTTTAGTCGCGCGGTTCGGCAGGGAAGGCGTGGTGCGCACGATCGCCGACCCTGAGATCGGGGACCGCATCACCGTGGCGCTTATTGGCGGCCCCGCGCGTGGAATTGATACGCGCCGCGCGACCGTCGAAGCCGCGATTCTGCCAGCCGCGCATGGCGGCGTGGTTGAAACGCGCGCCGATGGCGTGTCGGCGGCGTTCAATGGCGGCGATCTCGTCGTGTCGCGCGAGGAGTCCGGTTTGATCTCGGCGGCGGCGCCGCAAGGCGCGGCCAATGCCGCTCTGGACGCGGCCTTGATTGAAGAGGCGATGGTCGGTCATGCGTCGACGATCACGGCGCCGAATTCCGGATTGAGCCTCGTCGAAGTTCGTGAGCGCCTCGACGAACTCTCGCGTCGCGCTGCGGACGAAGGCGTCGCGGAAGGCGCGCCGGTCGTTGCGCGAATGGCGTTGGCGCGTTTCCTGCTGCAAAACGAGTTTGCTCCCGAAGCTCTGGGCGCTTTGCGCATCGTCGCTATCAATCAAGGCGAGCTTGTCGAGATCGACCCCGAGTATCGGCTGATGCGCGGCGCCGCCAACGTCATGCTGGGGCGTCATCGCGCTGCTGCTGCTGATTTGTCAGCGTCGACACTCGTGGACAACCCATCAGCGGCGTTGTGGCGCGGTTATTCCGCCGCGCAGCGCAAGGAATGGGCGGAGGCGCGGCGTGAGCTTGAACGCGGCGCCGGCGGCCTGGAGGAGCATCCACCCGGCTGGCGCGCGCGTTTCCAATTGGCGCTCGCGAACGCCGCGCTTGAACTTAATGATCACGCCGCTGCCGACGCGGCTGCGCGCGCGGCGATGGGGCAGGCGCCGGATCAGTCGATGCGGCTGCAGGCGCGCTTGATCGAGGCGCGCGTGGTCAGTGCGCGCGGTGATCAACAGCGCGCGCTTCAGATGCTCGATGAATTGTCGCGCGTGCGCGACGAAGAGGCCGCGGTGCGCGCCACTGTCGAGGCCATTCGCATTCGTCGTGCGAATGGCGTGATGCGCGCCATCGATGCGGTTGAACCGCTCGAAGCCTTGCGCTTCCGCTGGCGCGGCGATGCTGTTGAGCTTGCCGTTGTCGGCATGCTGGGCGAGGCTTACTCGGAACTGGGCCGCTGGCGCGAAGCGCTCTCGACCATGCGCGTGGCGGCGGATCGCTACCCAACCGACCTCGCCGCGCGCCAATTGCGTGCCGATATGTCAACCTTGTTTGAGCGTTTGTTCCTCGACGGCGAAGCCGATCGATTGGAACCCATTCAAGCGCTCGGCCTGTTCTATGAGTTCAGCGATCTCACGCCTGTCGGCCCCAATGGCGATCGCATCGTGCGGTTGCTGTCAGGCCGTCTTGTGCATGTGGATCTGCTGGAGCAGGCCGCGCAATTGCTGCAGCACCAAGTCGATGAACGCTTAGACGGATTGAGCAAGGCACAGGTGGCCGCCGATCTAGCCGCGATTTATCTCATGGATCGCAAGCCGGACCAGGCGCTGGTGGCGTTGGCCTCCTCGCGCCAACCCAACATGCCGCAAACCCTGTTGGCGGATCGCCGCATCTTGGAGGCGCGCGCGCTGCTCGATCTGGGTCGCCTTGATGGCGCTGTTGAACTCGTTGAGCGCGATCGCAGCGAGGAGGCCCAGCGCGTGCGTGCGGAGGCTGCTTGGCGCGCGCGCGATTGGGAGCGCGCGGCGGTGGAGTTGCGCGCGCTCTTGGCGACACGCGATAGGGCGCAACCCTTGGACGCCAATGGCCGCCAAGCGGTGTTGCGCGCTGGCGTGGCGCTGACGCTCGCGGGCAATGACGAGGCGGTACGCACGCTGTATCGGGAGTTCGCAGGCGATCTGGCCAACACGGATGAGGCGGATGCGTTCGAAGTTGTTGCGTCCGGCGTGCACGCGGAGGGGGCGGCCATTCGCGATGTGGCGCGCGCCGTCGCGCGCACGGATTTGCTGGAACGTTTCATGCAACGCCAGCGCGCGCGCATGACCGAGGACGCTTCGCGCGCAGCCGCAAGCGCGCCCGACGCCGCCCCGCGTCCCGGCGCGCCAGCCCCCGGCGCTCCGCCCGCACCACCAGCGCCGGCGCCGCAAGCGGCGTTGCCCGCGCCGGCCAACCGCGCCACGCCTCCGGCTGGGGCATAAAGCCTCGTGACATTGCAGCCGACGCCCGCCATCGTGATCTCGTGATTTCAATCATCATCCCAACTCTGAACGCCGCCGCTCATCTGCCGAACACGCTTGCGCCGCTGGTGGACGGCATGGCGCAGGGTTTGGTGAAGCAAGTGATCGTGAGCGACGGAGGCTCGACCGACGATACGACCGCCATAGCCGAAGCAGCCGGGTGCGTTCTTGTGCAAGGTGCGCCGGGCCGCGCCAAGCAGATGCGCGCGGGCGCGGCGGCCGCGAAGGCGAATTGGTTTTTGTTTCTGCATGCCGACACCGTGTTGTCGCCGGGGTGGGTCGAGGAAACACAGCGCTTCATCGGTTCGCATCAGGCGCATATGCGGGCCGCAGCCTTCCGTTTGGCCTTCGATGACGATGCGCCAGCCGCGCGACGCGTTGTATGGTGGGCGCGTCAGCGCGCGCGCTGGTTGAAGCTGCCCTATGGCGATCAAGGCTTGCTGGTCTCTCGTTTTCTGTACGAGGGCGCTGGCGGGTTCTCGGATCTGCCGCTGATGGAAGATGTCGAGTTTGTGCGCCGCATCGGCGGCGACCGTATCGTGCTGCTCAACACCGAGGCGGTGACGAGCGCGGAGAAATATCGCCGTGACGGCTACGGCAAGCGCGCGTGGCGCAATTTCACGCTGACGGCGCGCTATCTCATGGGCGCCGATCCGGTGGAGTTGGCGAAAGCCTATGATTGAGGCGCGGCCAACGCTTCTCATCATGGCCAAAGCGCCGCGCCTCGGGCAAGGCAAGTCGAGATTGGCCGCAGAGCTTGGGCGCGTCGAAGCGTGGCGGATCAATCGCGGTTTGCATGCATATACGATGCGGGCGGTTCGCGGTCCGCGCTGGCGCACGCTTCTCTGCGTAACGCCAGATCGTGCGCGCGCCCTGCGTTTGCCGGGCATTTGGCCCTCTGACATTCCGCGCATCAGCCAAGGTGGCGGCGATCTTGGCACCCGGCTGGCGCGCGCATTGCGCGGCAGGCGCATGGTGGCGGTGATCGGCACGGATTGCCCGGAGATCACGCGCGCGTATCTCGCTGCGGCGTTTTCCGCGCTCAAGCGCAGGCCGTTCGCGCTCGGGCCCGCGCGCGACGGCGGGTTCTGGTTGCTCGCCGCGCGCCGGGGCAGCGACGCCGCGTCCGCGATGGCGCCGGTGCGTTGGTCCACGCAATATGCCGCCGCGGACGTAATTAGAAATCTGGGCGCGCGCGATGTGGCGCTGCTGGCGACCTTGCGTGATATCGACACCGCCGCCGACCTACGCGCCTAAATCAGAGCTGCGATCTCCGCGCGTAACACGTCAATCCCGGCGCCTGTCTCCGCCGATGTCGCGATCACCAACGGATGCGCGGCGGGGCGTTTTGAAATTGCCGTGCGTACGCCGGCGTCGATGTCTGCGAGTTCGCTTGGCTTCAGCTTGTCCGCTTTGGTCAGCACGATCTGATAGGTGACGGCGGCGAGGTCGAGCGCTTGCATGACTTCGATATCCGCCGGCTTCAGCCCGTGGCGTGCATCGATCAGCAGAATCACGCGCTTCAAGGCAGGCCGTCCGCGCAGATAGTCGCGCACCAGCGCGGTCCAGCGACCGATCTCGGCTTTGGGCGCCTTGGCGAAGCCATAGCCTGGCATGTCGACCAGTCTCAGCTTGTCGCCGACTCGGAAAAAATTCAGTTCGCGCGTGCGGCCTGGCTCGGTGGAGGCGCGTGCGAGTTTGTTGCGCCCGGTTATGGCGTTGATCAGGCTCGACTTGCCGACATTCGACCGCCCCGCGAACGCGACCTCTGGCACGTTCGCCTCGGGCAGATGCTCCATGCTGGGCACGCCGCGCTCGAACGCGATCTCGCCAGCGAAGAGTAGACGGCCGGTCTCGATCAAGTCAGCATGTTCGGCGGCGTCCAAACTCACTCCGCCGCCGCCGGTTTTCTCGCCAGTCGTTTGGCGATGAATTGGTCCAGCTGCGTCTCGACGCCTTGGCGGCGCATGATGACGTATTGTTGCAGGATCGAGAGCGTATTCGACCAGGTCCAGTAAATCACCAGGCCAGCAGGGAAGGCCGCGAACATCACTGTGAACAGTGGCGGCAAGAAGCGGAACACTTGCGCCTGGATAGGATCGGTCGGCGGCGGCGACAGCGCCTGCAACAGCCACATCGAAACGCCGTACATGATTGGCCAAGCGCCGATCAGCAGGAATCCGGGCACGTCGAACGGCAACAGCCCGAACAGATTGAAGATCGAGGTTGGGTCGCGCGCCGAGAGATCATTGATCCAGCCAAAGAACGGCGCGTGACGCATTTCTATGGTCACGGTGAGCGTCTTGTAGAGCGCGTAGAATACCGGGATTTGCAACAGGATGGGCAGGCACCCCGAGATCGGGTTGATCTTCTCCGTCTGATAGAGACGCATGATCTCCTGCTGCTGGCGCGCTTTGTCGGCGGCGTAGCGCTCCTGGATTTCCTTCATCTTGGGCGCGAGCCCGCGCATCTTCGCCATCGATTTGAAGGATTGGTAGACCAGCGGGAAGAGCAGCAGTTTCACAACGACGGTCGTCAGCAAGATGCCGAGGCCAAAATTGCCGACAAGCTCCGAGAGCGGCTTTAAGAGCCACAGGAAGAACGGCCGCGTGAGGAACCAGAAATTACCCCAGTCGACGGCGTCGTCGAAGCGCGGGATTGTCATGTCCGCCTGGTATTGCTGGAGCACTTCTACCTGCTTGGCGCCGGCGAAGAGTCGTTGCGTGTAGGTGGCCTCGCCGCCAGCCGGCACTTCGCGCCATTGGCCACGATACGCGGTGCGATAATCGTTGACGTTATTCTCCGTGCGGCTGTCGAAATACGCCGACACCCGTTCGGCTTGGTCGGGGATGATCGCTGTCAGCCAATAATGGTCGGTGACGCCGAACCAGCCGCCTTGGCCTTGGCGCTCTTCGATCCGTTCATCGGCGCCGGCGCGACCGCGAATTTTGTCGCGCGCATGCCTGTCTGCGGCGCGGTAATTGACTTGGTGTAGGCTGTTGTTGGGGCCGAACGCGCCAATCAAGCCTTGATGCACGATGCCGTTGAAGACGTAGTCCTCCGGCATGCCTTGGCGGCGCACTACGCCGAACGGGCGCACCGACAGCGCGCCGCTGCTGGAATTGCGCACCACGTCGGTGATCGTGAACATGTAATTCTGGTCGATCGAGATGGTGCGCTCGATCGTCATGTTCGGGCCGGCCTGCAAAATGAGCGTGACGGGCGTTTCTGGCGTCAGTTGTGCGCCCTCCGCCGCGCTCCAGAGCGTCGAGGCGTCGGCGAGGGTGGCGGCGGTCTCGCCGGTTTGCACTTCCCAGCCGAAGAAGGCGTCGTGCGCGAAGGGCGCGCCCATGGGCGACAGCAGCGTCACTTCCGGCGAGGTCGGATCAACTTGGCGGCGGTATTGGCGCAGATTGAGGTTATCCAAGCGCGCCCCAACCAGCGAGATGGAGCCATCGACTGAGCCGGTGTCGATGGTGATGCGCGCGTCCGCGCTGGCCGCGAGCGCTTGCTCGCGGGTGGCCGGCGTGGTGATGGCAGGTGCAGCGTCGCCATCAGCCGTAGCGGCCGGTGTCTCGACCTGTGCCTGCGCGGTCGCCCGTTCGGCTTGAAGTTGCTCGCGCGCTGGGCCGTTCACAAAGAATTCGAAGCCCGCGAAGATCGCCACCGAGAGCACCAGCGCGATAATGACATTACGGGTCTCAGCCGGGCCGGGGCCGCCTGGGTTTTGCATCGGATTTCAATCGCTTTCGGTGGGTTTGTCGCGCCGTTTCGGCGACTCCCTGGAGCCGCCCGCAGCCAATTCGGCGCGGAGCCTTATCAGTGCGTTTCTCATATCGTCAAGCAAGCTGTCCCAGGGGGCGCTGACCGTGCTCGGGCGCGCCACAATCACGTAATCGACCCCGGGTTGACCCAGCTCGGGCAAGAGCTTGTAGGCGGCCTCCCGGAGCCGGCGTTTGGCGCGGTTGCGCTCCACCGCCCCCCCGACCCGCTTGCTGGCGGTAAAACCGATGCCTATCGCGCCCTCCGGCGCGCGTTGGCGCGCCTCCACCGACAGCGCGCCACGTCCCACGCGTAAACCCCCGCGCACAAACAAGAATTGCGCGCGTTTGGTGAGTTTCTGGACGACGGGATCAGTCATTGTGCCGGACCCCTTGGGCCGGCGGCGCTCAAGCTTAGGCCGAGAGCTTCTTACGGCCCTTGGCGCGGCGGCGCGACAGCACCTTCTGGCCGCCCTTGGTGGCCATGCGGGCGCGGAACCCATGGCGGCGTTTCCGCACGAGCCGGCTGGGTTGATAGGTCCGCTTGGTGCTCACAACTGGCCTCTGCGCTTTCGGCTGAATAGGAAGCGGCGGGGATTAGCCCAGGCGCTACCGGGCGTCAAGGCAGGGCTGGGTGGGGACGTGTCTCAGCTTGAAATGCCGGTCAAGCGTCCAAGGCTGGAAACAGCTCCCGGAGCCGACGTTCACAGACGCGGAGAGCACCGGAAGAGTTTCGCCGA
>JALHOC010000046.1 GCA_022843225.1 Hyphomonadaceae bacterium | reverse complement strand
GTGGATCGCGTCGCCACGGTGTCGGCGGAGCGCTCGCGATCGGTGCGGCTGGCGCTTGATAAGGACAAGGTCACGCTCACCGTGAACAATCCCGACGCCGGCGTCGCCACCGAGGACCTCGCCGCAGACTATAGCGACGACGCTTTGGAGATCGGCTTTAACGCACGCTACCTGCTGGATGTCGCGCAGCAAATCGAAGGCGAGCAGGCGGTGTTCGAACTCGCCGATTCCGGCTCGCCAACCTTGGTGCGCGATGAGGCTGACGAGAACGCGCTCTACGTGCTGATGCCGCTGAGGGTGTGACGCTGCACACGCTGCACATCGCACGCCTCACGCTTTCGGACTTTCGCAATCATGCCGCGCTCGCGCTTGAGCTTGATGCGCGACCCGTATGCCTGTTCGGTCCGAATGGCGCGGGCAAGACCAACATCCTCGAAGCGCTGACGATGCTTGCGCCGGGCAGGGGGCTCAGAAGCGCCTCTCTGGTTGATGTCGCGCGGGCGGGCGACGAACACCGCCTTCAGCCCTGGGCGGTGTCGGCGCGGGTGATGCAAGGCGGCGAGACGATCGTACTCGGCGCGGGCGCCGAGCGCACGCCGGAAGGCGGCGTCAAGCGCGTGGCGCGCCGCGATGGACAGCCCGCGACTGCCGCCGAGCTTGCCGAGGCCGCACGCATGACCTGGCTGACGCCGGCCATGGACCGGTTGTGGTCGGGCCCAGCGGGGGATCGCCGCCGCTTTTTCGATCGCTTGACGCTGGCGCGCGCCACTGAGCACGGCCAATCCGCCGCCGCCTATGAGCGCGCTATGCGCGAGCGCCAGCGTTTGCTGGCGGACCGCAACTTCGACGACGCTTGGCTGAGCGGGTTGGAGCGCGAGATGTCGGCCCATGGCGCGGCGATCGCCGCTGCCCGCGTGGAAACTTTGCAGCGGCTCCAGCAAGCAATTGACGCACGCCCGGACGGCGCCTTCCCGAAAGCAATCCTGGCGCTTGAAGGTGCGCTGGAGGCGCGGTTTCAAGCTGGCGCCAAGAGCGCCGACGTAGAGGAGGACTTCGCGTCCTTGCTGCGTGATATGCGCGGCCGCGATGCCGGCGCCGGGCGCGCGCTCGACGGTCCGCATCGCTCCGATTTGCTCGCGCGTCATGCGGCGAAGGACATGGCGGCGGACCAGTGTTCAACCGGCGAGCAGAAGGCGCTTCTACTCGGGCTCACCTTGGCGCAAGCGCGCGCGCTGGCGGAGGACCCAGGCGCGGGGCCATCCTTGATCCTGATCGATGAAGCGGCGGCGCATTTAGATTCCGTGCGCCGTGCGGCCTTGTTCGAGGAATTGCTCGCCAATCCCGGCCAAGCTTGGCTCACCGGGACCGACGAAAATTTGTTCGAGGCGTTCGGGCCGCGCGCGGCAATCTTCGAGGTGCGGGAGGGCAGGGTGTACGCGGCGTCACAGTGACAAGAGCGCCAGAATTTGCTTCCGTCGAACCCTAAGAGGAAGCGCCATGCCCAACCCAGATTATGTCGGCCGTCACAATCCAGATTACGTGTTCGACTACGATCCGAACGAGGACGCCTGGACCACCGATCTCTCAACGCTCGACATGAGCCGGGGCGAGCGCTTCCGCGACGACAAAATCTGGCCCTTCTTCGAGCGGCTGCGCAAGGAAGAGCCGGTGCATTATTGCCCCGACAGCTTGAACGGGCCGTATTGGTCGATCACCAAGTTCAACGACATCATGGCGGTGGACACCAACCACCAGCAATTCTCCTCCGAGCCCTCGATCGTGCTGTTCGACCCGGAAGAAGATTTTCCGTTGCCGATGTTCATCGCGATGGACCCGCCCAAGCATGACGTGCAGCGCAAGACCGTGTCGCCGATCGTCGCGCCTAATCACCTCGCCAATCTCGAGCCGATCATTCGCGAACGCGCCGGCAAACTTCTGGACGAGGTGCCGCGCGGCGAGGTGTTCAATTGGGTCGACAAGATCTCAATCGAGCTGACGACGCAAATGCTGGCGACCTTGTTCGATTTCCCTTGGGAGGATCGCCGCAAGCTCACGCGCTGGTCAGATGTCGCCACAGCCGCGCCGGGGTCCGGCATCGTGGACACGCCCGAGCAGCGCCGCATGGAGCTGATGGAGTGCCTGCAATATTTCAACGGCCTCTGGGAGGATCGCGCCAAGGCGCCGCCGCGCAATGATCTGATCTCGATGTTGGCACACGGGGCCAGCACCAAGGATATGCCGCGCCAGGAATTCCTGGGCAATTTGATCTTGCTGATCGTTGGCGGCAACGACACCACGCGCAATTCAATCACCGGCAGCCTCTACGCGCTGAACAAATACCCAGAGCAGTTCGCGAAACTGCGCGCCAATCCGGCGCTGATTCCTTCGCTCGTCTCCGAGACGATCCGATGGCAGACGCCACTCGCCTTCATGCGCCGCACCGCGCTCGAGGACGTCGAGTTCGGCGGCAAGCTGATCAAGAAACACGACAAGGTGGTCATGTGGTATGTCTCGGGCAATCGCGATGAGGACGTGATCGCGAACGCCAATGCGTTCGACATTGAGCGCCCAAATGTACGCCATCATTTGTCATTCGGCTTCGGCATTCACCGGTGCGTCGGCAACCGGCTGGGCGAAATGCAATTGCGCATCGTTTGGGAGGAAATCCTGAAACGCTTCGATCGCATCGAGGTCATGGACGAGCCGCGGCGCGTCTATTCGTCGTTCGTCAAGGGCTACGAAACACTGCCTGTCCGTATCGCAGCGTAACCCGCTTTAACGCTTGCGCCGCGCCGGGCGCACGCGCCCTGATCAGCGTCGCGAAAAGCCGCAAAAAAGCGAGACTTTCGCGGTGCTTAGCTCTACACTGGCGCGTGACATCAAGCCCGATTCGAACCCCATGACAGCTGAGCAAAACGCACCCCAGAACCCCGCGTCTGGCGCGGCCGAATATGGCGCGGAATCCATTAGAGTTCTCAAAGGCTTAGACGCCGTCCGCAAACGCCCGGGCATGTATATCGGCGACACCGACGACGGCTCGGGTCTCCACCACATGATCTATGAAGTGGTCGACAACGCCATCGATGAGGCGCTGGCCGGCCACGCCTCACGCGTCGAGGTGATTTTGCACCCCGACGGCAGTGCTGAAATCACCGACAATGGCCGCGGCATCCCCACCGACATCCACAAGGAGGAGGGCATTTCCGCCGCCGAGGTCATCATGACCCAGCTGCATGCAGGCGGTAAGTTCGACCAGAATTCCTACAAGGTCTCCGGCGGCCTGCACGGCGTCGGCGTCTCGGTCGTCAACGCGCTTTCGGAATGGCTCGATCTCACCATCTGGCGCGACGGCAAAGAGCACACAATGCGCTTCCTGCATGGCGACGCCGAAGCGCCGCTGAAAGTTGCGGGGCCAGCGCCGTTGATCGATGGCAAGCCCCGGCGCGGCACCGGCGTGCGGTTCCTCGCCAGCACGCAAACCTTCACCATGGTCGAGTACGACCGTAAAACCATCGAGCACCGCCTGCGCGAACTTGCCTTCCTGAATTCCGGCGTGCGCATCGTGTTCAAGGATTTGCGCGGGCCCGAGCCGTTCGAGGAAACTCTATTCTATGAGGGCGGCGTCAAAGCCTATGTGCGCCACCTCGACCGCTCGCGCGCCGCCATCATCCCCGACGCGATTTATGTGATCGGCGAGCGCGACGGCGTCACAGTCGAAGCCTCGATGCAATGGAACGACGGCTACCACGAGAACACGCTCTGCTTCACCAACAACATCCCGCAGAAAGATGGCGGCACGCACCTCGCGGGCTTCCGCGGTGCGCTCACGCGTGTGGTCAACAATTACATGCAAAGCTCGGGTCTCGCCAAAAAGGAAAAGGTCGAGATCACCGGCGATGATGCGCGCGAAGGCCTCACCTGCGTGCTCAGCGTGAAAGTGCCCGATCCGAAATTCTCGTCGCAAACGAAGGAGAAGCTCGTCTCCTCCGAGGTGCGCCCCGTGGTCGAAAGCCTGATGGCCGAGTCATTGACGCATTGGTTCGAGGAAAACCCCGCGCCCGCCAAGGACGTGATGGCCAAGATCGTGCAAGCGGCGGCCGCGCGCGAAGCCGCGCGCAAGGCGCGCGAAATGCGTCGCAAATCCTCGCTCGATGTGGCCTCGCTGCCGGGCAAGCTCGCCGATTGCCAGGAGAAGGACCCCGCCAAGTCCGAACTCTTCATCGTCGAGGGCGATTCCGCCGGCGGCTCGGCCAAGCAGGGCCGCTCACGCGAAACCCAGGCCGTGCTGCCTTTGCGCGGCAAAATCCTGAATGTCGAACGCGCACGCTTCGACAAGATGCTCGCCAGCGATCAGGTCGGCACCTTGATCACCGCGCTTGGGGCCGGCATCGGCCGCGATGATTTCAACATCGAGAAGCTGCGCTACCATAAGATCATTATCATGACCGACGCGGACGTGGACGGTGCCCACATCCGCACGTTGCTGCTCACCTTCTTCTATCGGCAGATGCCGGAGGTGATTGAGGGCGGTTATCTCTACATCGCGCAGCCGCCGCTCTACAAAGCCACCAAGGGCAAGAGCGGGCGTTACCTCAAGGACCAGGCCGAGTACGAGAGCTTCCTGATCGAGGAGGGCTCGTCCGGCGCGGTGCTGGAGCTTGACGGCGGCGCGCAGATCGCGAGCGAGGATTTAAAGCGCATCGCCCGCGAAGCGGCGGGCGCTGAAGCGTTGATCAAGCGCCTGCATCAGCGCGCGCCGGATGAAGTGCTGGAGCAGGCAGCGCTTGCGGGCGCCTTCGCGCCGGGTGCGGGCGAGGCCGAAGCGCAAGCCGCCGCGCAGCGGCTCAATCTCATCGCGGAAGAGGGCGAGAACAATTGGACGGCGCGCTTCGATCCCGATCACGCTTTGGTGCTCGAGCGTGTGGTGCGCGGCGTCGCCGAGCGTGTGGTGCTGGACAAGTTATTGCTGGCGTCCGCCGATGCGCGCCGCTTGGCGGAGCGTGCGCCGGCTCTGCGCGAGACCTATGCCGGCCGCGCGGTGTTGCGGCGTGGGCAGGATGTGACGCCCGTGTACGGCCCGCGCTCGCTGCTGAAAGCAATCGAGGACGCCGGCCGCAAGGGCATTTCAATGCAGCGTTATAAGGGCTTGGGCGAAATGAACGCCGAGCAGCTCTGGGAAACCACGCTCGATCCGGACGCGCGCGTGCTGCTGCAAGTGCGCGTTGCCCACGCCGACGAAGCCGACGAAATGTTTTCCAAGCTAATGGGGGATGTTGTCGAGCCAAGACGCGAATTCATCCAGGAAAACGCACTCAATGCGGCGGTGGATGCTTAAGGGAATGCCCCCGCTAGCGGAGGATTGCTAAACGTTCGCGGCAACGCGCGGTCAACCTGGCACGGCAAGCAGAACACTTGTGCCTTTCCCGGGTGTGCTATCAATGCTGACACGTCCATTCAGCAGTGCGAGCATCCGCTGCGTGATAGCGAGACCAAGGCCGGCTCCTTCATGGGTGCGCGCCATATCCTGGCTTCCCTGTTCGAAGGGCTTGAAAAGACGCTCAAGGTCTTCTCTCGACATCCCCTGACCTGTGTCGATGATCTCAATCTCAAGCAATCCATCGACTGCAGGGCGCCGAGCTTCTATGCGCACTTCGCCCCGAACTGTAAATTTGCAGGCATTGTCAATAACGTGTCGTAGAATCTGCAGCAGTCGTTTAGCATCCGTCGTAGCAAATTGTGCACCTGGAGCGATGGTGACGTTGATCCGGTTGCTGTTCTCCATGGATAGCTCAGACATCGATCGGCAAGCAGCGGCGATGAGCTCACCGATGTTGCTCGGTTCCAATGTCACAACGGCGTGTCCGGACTCGAGTGAAGCAAGATCGAGAATGTCGTTGACGAGGTTCAAAAGTCGACGGCCAGATGAAGCGACCCTATTGGCATCCTCTACTTTGGCCTCTCCCGCTTCGATGTCCTCAGCAAGTATTTCTGCGTAACCCAGTATTCCATTCAAGGGCGTGCGCAATTCATGGCTAATGGTTCTGAGAAACAACGACTTAACGCGGCTTGCGGCCTCGGCAGCGAAGCGCGCCTCGCGCAATTCGTGTGTGCGCGAGGCAACTCTGCGCTCCAATCCGTCGCGTTCCTCGCGGAGTTCGGCATGGGCTTCCATCAGAAGACGATCGGAGCGATGCATCTCAAAGGCGTTGCCGGCGATTGTCGCGCAAGCGCCGAGCGTGGCCAGAGTAGCAATGGCGGCGATGGCTGGTGTTGCCTCAGTCCAAGAGTAATGAATGAGCATTGCACCCAGAGCGATAAGCGGCGGGGCTACAAGCGCCGCCAGAACGCGCTTGTCTTGGCGACCTCCTATCGCGCCGTAGAGAGCCAACGTGAATACGTCTATGAGCGCAGCGATGCGCGCCAACTCTTCTGGCTGCACCCAGAGCAGCGCAGCATGTGTGATCCACGAGAGCGATATCGCGAGAATTGAACCTACACGCCAGCCTCTCATGGCGAGGTCGCCACTTACGAGGCGAGCGCCAACCCAAGCAGAGAAAGCTTCGAGCGCCAGTGTTATGACAAGCCAAGCCGCGCCAACTGCAAACGAAACGTAGGCAAATAAGAAGCCTGAAACGATGATCGTTACGAGCCATCTTATCCACGCTCTGTTCTGATCTATGCTCGCACCGCGCACGAGGCCGTCCAAAGCGCGAACAGAAGCATGGTTTGACGCTTCGGTCGGGAAGACGGGGGATGCCATAATGGCCTTTTGAGCTAGCAAATGGGATATCTTGGTTGAGTCTGCTTAGGTTAATGGAGGCTAAAGAGGGATGCTAGCCCGGAACGGGCACAGGCGGTCCGCCCACTGGCGCTAGCTGGAAGCGGCTGGTTTGTTGAAAAACGTGGATTTAGATGCGGAGCGAGGTTTTGCTTCTCGACAGTATTCGGCGAAAAGCTGCGCCTGAGCTTTAGGTTCTGGGGTGCGTCGGGCCCTGGAGGCACGGAGATCGGCACGTCTAGTACAACATGTACTTTCTACGTTCCACCGCCCAGGCTAGTTCGTCCGGCATAGTCAGCGCGTCGAGATCGCCAGGCTCGGCATCAGGACTATCCACCCAGTCGCGCAACAGTGACGAACCGTTGATCACGTCAATCGCGAGTATGTCGTTGGTGTATTCGTATTTGAAGTCGAGCCCGCGCCAGAGCGCGTAGTCCGGGTAGAGCCGGCGAATAGCCCTGAAAGCGAGCGCCTGCACGCGCCAAGGCTTGAACGCGGCATGGTCGTAGCTTTCGTCCTCGACATGGATTTGCACGCCATTGCAAAGCTGGCGCGCATGCTTGTGGAACGTGGGTTCGAACCAGCACTCACGCAGCTTGCAGCCATTGAGCCAATGCGGCGCCAGCGCGTGCATCTCGGCGATGATCGCGCGCGCATCGATATCGGGCGCGCCGAAGAGTTCTAGCGGCCGCGTCGTGCCGCGCCCTTCCGAGAGCGTGGCGCCCTCTAGCATCACCGTGCCAGCGTAGGCGCGCGCCATGAACAGGTTCGGCGCGTTGGGGCTGGGATTGACCCAGGTGCGCCGCCCCAGCGGCCAGCCGAAACCGGGTGCTGAATCAGGCTTATACCCCTCCATCGCGATGACGCGATACGAAACGTTGAGCTTGAAATGATCGATGAACCAATGACCGAGCTCGCCGAGCGTGAGGCCGTGGCGCATTGGCAAGGGGCCGGCGCCGACAAAGCTCTCGAAGCCGGGGCGTAATGTCAGGCCTTCGATTGGCCGCCCGGCTGGGTTGGGGCGATCGAGCACCCACACCTCCTTGCCGTGCGCGCTAGCGGCTTCGAGCACGTAGAGCAAGGTGGTGATGAAAGTATAGATGCGGCAACCGAGGTCCTGCATGTCGATCAGGATCACGTCGAAGGTGGAGAGCATCTGGCCCGTCGGCCTGCGGCCTTCGCCATAAAGGCTGAACACCGGCACGCCGTGGATCGGGTCGGTATAGTCCGCGCTTTCGATCATGTTGTCTTGCTTGTCGCCGCGCATGCCATGCTGCGGCCCAAACGCCGCTGAGATGCGGATGTCGCCGCAGGCGGCGAGTGCGTCGAGCGCGTGCGTCAAATCCTTGGTGACGGAAGCAGGGTGCGCCAGCAGCGCCACGCGTTTGCCCGTAAGCGGTGCGCGCAATGCGGGTTCGGCAAGCAGACGATCGAGGCCGAAATTCATGAACGCTCCATCAGGTCGTGCGCAAAGCCATCGGGATGGTGAAAGTCGGGCTTGCCCGGCGCATGCGCCAACGCCCAATAGGATTTAGCGCCGGCGGCGTCTTCGATCACGGCCGCGAGCGCGAGCCGCCAAAGCGTGGTGTTTGCCAGCATAGGCAGCGTCACCGCAACGGTGATCTCCAAGCGATCCGCTGTAGCGGCAACAGCGATATACGGTGGCACGATCTCAGCATCGCGCATGCCGACGCGATAGCCATCAAAGGCGTAAACCGCCCATGCAGTCGAGGGCGAGAAGTTCAGCTCGATGTAGGCTAGCTCATCTGGCGCGCGGATGAACGCCTCGAAGCACGTATGTTTCCAGAGTTCGTCAGCCCGCGCCGGCTTAGCAACATCGGGCAGTCGCAATCCCGCGACATCGCCCGTCGCCACGTAGCGTAACGCAAGCGCGCTGCCGGCGCCGCGCTCGGCCGACACGCTGATGGCGCGCAATGCGGCGCAGGGCGTGTCGGGATGAGGCGTCAGCGCCAGGCTCATGGCGCACAATAACCGCGTCGAGTGTTAATTTCGCGTGGAAACTTAGCCCAAAAGGCTCTTCCAGAGCATATACGCCGCGACCGCAAACACCACACCCGCAAACACTTTCTGCAGCACGCCGCGTTGCTGGGCAAGGCGCTGCGCGAACGCCGCGCCTACCGCGCCGCCGATGAGGCCGCCGCCAATAAACAACAACGCGATACGCCAGTCGATCAATCCGTCAGCGGCGTAAGACGCCGCCGTCGTTGCCCCGAAGGCCCCGACTGAGAACAGCGAGGACCCCACAGCCTGCAACATGTTCATGCCGCTGGCCGCGATAAGCCCAGGCACGATCAGAAACCCGCCGCCAATGCCGAAGAACCCTGACAGCGCACCCGCGCCTAAGCCGAGGCCAACCAGCTTCGGTGCGTTCTCCGCGTTCAGGCGAACATCGCTGTCGCCTTCGTTCTTGCGCGGACGCAGCATGGCGACGCCCACGACAATCATCAGCACAGCGAACAATGGCAGGAGGATTCGCGCGTCGGTGAGCTTCCCCAAAGTAGAGCCAAGCGCCGCACCCGCGACGCCGGCGCCGCCAAACACTAGAGCACAACGCCACTTCACATTGCCGCGTCGCAAATGATTGAAGAAGTTGGCGAATGCATTGATAGACACGGCAAGTGCGCTGGTGCCAATCGCAACGTGAGGATTGGCGACTCCAACAACGTAAAGCAGAGCTGGCGTGGCCAGGATTGAACCGCCGCCGCCGATTAGAGCGAGCACGAGCCCCACAGCCATGCCGCTGAGCGCCGCCAGGATGTCGGGCCCGGTCACGCGCTCACGCGCGCGCGGTTCCAGGGCATCGCCCTGAGCAGCATCGCCATCCCGCACCAGCCGCTCGCGCCGGCGAACAAGAGGCCAGCGCCGATGAATCCAGACAGCGCGAAAAACAGCGGATGAACAAGCCATCCAAGCACGACGCCGATCAGAATAAGGGTGCCAGCTGTGATCTGCACTTGGCGCATGATCTCAATTGGCGCTGTCCGGTTCGCATGAACGGGAAGGCCCGCAGCTTTCCAAGCCTCGATTCCGCCATCCAGGATGTAGGCTTCGCGGAAACCGCGTGCCAGCAGCTTTGCCGCATTAGCCTGTGTGCGCATGCCGGATTTGCAATGGAACACGACGGCTTTGCCGTGATCGCGGTCAAAATCGTGTGCGCCGATCGCAGACAGCGGCGCCAAGCGCGCGCCTAGGATGTGTTCGCGCGCGTGCTCGTCATGCTCGCGGATGTCGATCAGCACCGCATCGCCGGTTTCGAGCCGTCGCTTGACCTCTAACGACGAAAGGAGGGGGATTGTAGTCATTTCGGCTTCCTCTTTGGGGGGCAATAGATGTCCGCCAGGGTAGCGAGCACGCGCTCGGCCTTGGAATCGGCGATCCGATAGAAAATCGTTTGAGCCTCTCGTCGGGTGGCGACCAAGCCCTCAGCGCGAAGTCGCGCCAGATGCTGCGAAAGCGCTGACTGGGAAAGCTCGGATTGCACCAGCAATTCGCCGACTGAGCGCTCACCCTCGGTCAATTGGCAGAGCACCATCAACCGCGCCTCGTGCGCGAGCGCGCGCAACAGGCCGGCTGCCTCCTCAGCCTTGGCGGCGAATTGGGCGGGTGAAAGCGCGAGTATCGGCATTGAAGTCAATATAACAGTTGAAACTAAATTAGCAAGGTCTCATATAACGGTGAGATCAATGCAAAGGCTTGCCATGACAAACCAGCCACGCGTCCGCTCCTTCTTCGATGAAGCCACCTTCACCGTCAGCTATCTTGTCTGGGACCCCGCCGCAGGGCGTGGCGCCGTGATCGACAGCGTGCTCGACTTTGATCAAAAATCCGGGCGCACGGGCACGACATCCGCGCAGGCGATCTTGGACGCCGCCAAGGAAGAGGGCGTTTCCATCGATTGGATTCTCGAGACTCACGCTCACGCCGATCACCTTTCTGCCGCGCCATTTTTGAAGCAGATGACTGGCGCCCCGATCGTGATCGGTGAGCACATCAAGACAGTCCAAGGCGTGTTCAAACAGGTCTTCAATCTTGGCGACGTCACACCGGATGGCCGCCCCTTCGACAAGCTGGTTAGGGATGGCGATGCGCTGCCGCTTGGTGCGTTGTCGATCGAGGTTTTGCACACGCCAGGCCACACGCCGGCTTGCGTCGCCTATAAGATCCGCGATGTTGTGTTCGTCGGCGACACTTTGTTCATGCCGGACTACGGGACGGCGCGCGCGGATTTTCCAGGCGGCGACGCGCGCACGCTGTACCGTTCAATCCAGCGTATTCTGGCACTGCCGCTAGAGACGCGGCTCTTCATGTGTCACGACTACAAGGCGTCTGGCCGTGATGTCTTTGTCTGGGAAACCACCGTCGCTGAGCAGCGTGCTGGCAACGTTCACGTTCATGAAGGGGTGAGCGAGGACGCGTTCGTGGCTATGCGTGAGGCGCGCGACAAAAGCCTGCAGATGCCGACCCTGATCTTGCCGTCGATCCAGGTCAATATTCGCGCAGGCGAACTGCCGGCGCCAGAGAGCAATGGCGTGCGCTACCTCAAGCTGCCACTCGACGCGCTCTGAAGAGGGCGTCCGCGCGGTTGCCGCCGGCGTAGCCGCCACCGAATCATTCGCACACAAACCAGAATCGTGACTTGACGCGCGCGGCTAGCGGGTGTTCCATTCCGATGTCGGAAGATATCAGCGCGAGCAACGCCGGTTCCCAATTCGCCAGCTCATGCAGCGTACAACACCTGGGCTACGGCGCGCGTGTGATGCTTCCCGTTCGACGAAAACACCGCGCAGCATGGTGCTGCAGAGGAGCGGACCAGTCGTGGTCGGCCGGCGTCAGGCGACGTTTCAGCGTATGGTGATGTTTGAACGAACAAACGGGCAACAAAAACGTGCGCTCGACGCTGCGAGCGCCGCGCGCCAGAATTAGAGCATGTCGCTTCGTCTCTTCGCCGCGCTCAATCTGCCTGACGGCATCGCAGCGCGTTTGACGGCTCTGATGAAAGGCGTGCCGGGCGCCAAATGGCGCCCACGTGAAAACCTGCATCTCACCTTGCGTTTTTTCGGCGAAGTCGCTGAACCGCTCGCAGACGAGATTGACGCAGAGCTTGCCGCCGTCGCTGAGAAAACCGCGCCCTTTGCGCTTCACCTGAAGGGGGCTGGTTCGTTTGGCGGCGCCGATCCGCATGCGCTTTGGATTGGCGTCGAGCCCAGTCCCGCGCTTAGCAAACTCGCGGCGGGGTGCGAGCGCGCGGCGCGCCGCGCGGGCTTGAAGCCGGAAGCGCGCGCCTTCGCGCCGCATGTCACCATTGCGTATCTGAGCGGGGCGCCGCTCGAAAGCGTGCTCGCTTTTCAGTCGCGGCTTGGATTGTTTGAGACGCCGCCCTTCGAGGTCGATCGCATCGGGATCTATGCGAGCTTCACGCGCAAATCCGCCCCGAGCCTGTATCGGCTCGAGGCGGAATATCCGTTGCGCGGATAGCTTCTTAAGAAACCGGCGCGGGTTGCGGCGATTGCGGCGCCGGCTGCGGCGTGTCGCGCACCATGGTGGCGGGCGGCGGGTTCGGGCCCATCGCGCAGCACCGCACTTGGACTTCCAACACCTGGGAGTTGAAGCGGCACTCTGTGTCGCTCACCGACCGCAGAATGGCCATGCCGCCCGCGCGCGATGTATAGCGGGTCTGCGTGCAGCCCGCGAGGGTATAGCCCGGATCGCAGGTGCCGGCGCGCGTGCGATTTAGAGTGCGGGTGACGCACACCACGTTGCGCGCCATCGCCTGATCGGCGGTGGCTTGAGCGCGATTGGCGATGCCGAACACGTTGGCCACGCGCTCGCCGAGCGACACGGTGTCCTGGTGTTGCTTGCAGATGTCGGTATTGGCGCGGCCCGGGTCGGCGCCGCACCATTCGGCGATCGTCATGTCGCCGGTGCGGTTGGCGCAGGCGCCGGCGAGTAAGGTCACGGCCAACGCCGCGAAAATAGTTACAATGCGCATTCTGCGCCCTTTCTTTCTGGATCCCCAGGGTCGCAAAGCCGATTAGGCGAGAGGCGTCAAGACTTGTCTCCCGCCAAGCGTTCGCCTCACGGGTGAACTTTGCCGAGGTTTCATGATCCAGCGCGTGTCGGACGCGCTAGCCCGGGCTGTGGCTTTTCAGATAGGGTGGGGCATCGAATTGGAGAAATGCGCATGATCGGACGTCTCGCGGCAATGACCTGCGCCGTGGCGCTGGCGGGATGCGCCGGCATGGAGCCGGTAGGGCGCAATGCGTCACCGCGTAGCCCAAGCGCCAGCCCGCCGCCGGCTGCAGCGCCAGCGCAGGCGCCGATCTCGCCACGTCCTGAAGCGGCGCCAACGCGCGCCAATCCGGGCGTCGCGCCTGTCAATCCAGCAACGCCTGTGCCTGCGCCTAGCATCCAAGCCCAACCGCTCCCGCCGGCGCAAGCTGCGCCAGCGCAGACCGCAACGCCGATCTCGCCGCGCGTCGAGGTCGCCCCAACGCGGTCGAACCCGTCCACGCCAGCGCCACAGGCGACGCCCGTGCCGGCACCGCCGATCGTGGCGACATCGCCCGCGCGCGCCGCTTCACCAGCGCGCGATGACGATGAGATCGTGGTGCCGGGCACAGCTGTCGAGCGCCAAATCGCGCCGCCGAACGGCGATCCGCGCAACGCGATCGAACGCATGGAAGACATCCGTGCTTGGGACCAATGCGTGACGCACGTGCAATCGGCTTATGAGCGTAACCCGACGCGCCCGCAGCTCGACTCGCCGGAAGAGTATTGCGCGCGGTCGCTCGGCATGCCGTCGCGTACCGCCGTGCCGGAAAGCCGGATTGAGCGGCGGCGTTAGCGTCTCAACGCGGCGCGTAGCGCGCTCACATCCAGCGCGTTCTCAGTCGTATCCACAATCAACGCCTTGCCGCGAATGAACAGTGCGTGTGAGAGCGTATCGACATGGATTGCGTCTTCATCGTCGACGACTTCATGGCGCTCGTCGCCAAGGCTGACGTCCGCCCAAGGCACAACCTCGCGCGTTCGGCCGAATGTCGCGAGCTTCTCGATCACGAGCCCGTCCGCGGAGGCGGACAGCCCCGTAACGTAGCGGCGTAGATAGATCTCCATGCCGAACGCAATCAGCGCGAACAAAGGCGCCATGATCGCGGAAATCACCCAGGCTCCAGGCGCCGCCGATGGGGAGAGGCCGGCTATGCCGAGCACGATGAATCCCAAAGTCGCGCCCCATATCAGTATCTGCAGAAAGCGTGGCCGAGCGGTCCGCGTGTTGTGATAGAACTGGGTCAATCTGCTCTCCCACACGCCCTGAAGCGCCGCTGGCGCTTCATGCTCTGTCGTACCAAAGTTGAATTGGTTGGGTAGCTTGAGCCATTGCCTTTGGTCGGGGTTGATGTGGAAAAAACTCGCTTTGGCGTGCCGGCGTCTCTACCGTCGCTTGCTCGGTCAGTCAGCCGGCTCTTGGAGGAATTGCATGCGCCTATCTCGGTTTGGAAAGCGCTTGGCGTTTGTATCCACCGCCCTTCTCTTCGTTAGCCCCGCCTCTGCGCAAACCGCGCCTCGCCAGATGCCGCCGATCATCCGCCAAATTCCGCCCGTTGCTCAACCGACCCCGCCCCCAACTCAACCGGCGCCGCCCCGGGTCGCGCCGCTGCGGCCGAGTACGGCCCAGGCAGGGACAGTGAACCCGCAGCCAGGCACGGACGCGGACGGTGATGGCCACGTCGATTCTCGAGTGCCGATCAGAGCTGGGGTCGGCGCTCCCTGGGGCGACGATTGCGACGATTCTGATGCGTCCCGTTATGCGGGCGCCACGGAGATCGCGAATACCTTAGACGAAGATTGCAACGACACGACGATCGGCACACTCGATGCTGATAATGACGGATTCACGTCCTACCTTGTCTCCAATCCCGGAGGCACCACCGGGCTCGATTGCAACGATGCGGAGGCCGGCATCCGGCCTGACGCACAAGAACTGCCCAATCGCATCGACGACAATTGTGATGGAATTGTCGATAATGTGCTCGGCACGTGGTGGACGCCGCGCTAGCCTGCCGGCAATCGGTGCGGAAATAACCCAGCACCCTGCGCCATGAGTGCGCGCCGATCCATGATCGCTCCGGTTCAACCCCGCGGCGAGTCCGCCTCGTCGTCTTCCAACAACGCATCCATTGCGTCGTCGCTGAGGCCAAAATGATGCCCGATCTCGTGCACAAGGATGTGCGAGACCAGATCAGCTAACGCGACATCGCCGCGCTCGACCCATTCCTCCAGGATGGCGCGGCGATAGAGAAACACCATCGGCTGCGCCGGGCTCGGGTCCATGATCGAGGCCTGGGTGAGGTCGACGCCGTGGTAGAGGCCTGAGAGTTCGAACGGGTCCTCGATACCCATCTCGGCCAAGACTTCGTCGTCAGCGAAATCCTCGATCCGAAACACGATCTCACCGGCCATGCGCCGAAACGCGTCCGGCAAGGCCGCCCAAGCCGCCCGCGCCAGGGCTTCGACGTCATCCAAAGAGGGGGGCGGGCCGTAGGGGGTCATCGGGAATGCTCATAGCTAGAATTTTAAGTTGACGCATGCGTCATTTTTCTTGAGTCAATGCGCCTGATGCGCTAATAGGGCCTCCTGCCGAAGGCATGTGCGCCCACAACAAGAGTTACGGGAGAGACGAAATGGCCGATTCCGCCGCCCCCATTCGCCAGATCACCAAGGACGAGGTCTATGACGCCGTGGCGCCGACCGATTTCGGCGCGATGCTGGCGATCGACCGCCATCTCAATCGCTCGACTGCGTTCGACAAGATCATCTCGGCCACCCATGACCATTTCTGGGATCCGCTCGACACCAAGTACATCGATTTCAAAGATGATTTCGATGCCGACACCACGGACTTCATTCCCGACACGCTCGTGCCGGCTTTGTTGACCGATTACGTTTCCAACTATTTCGCCGACAAGCCGGCTGAGCGCATTCGCTTCAAGAGCCAAGTCGGTCGTTGGGTGATGAGCTCGATCCTCCACGGCGAGCAGGGCGCTCTCAATCTCTCGGCCTCGCTCTGTCACGTGCTGCGCGATCCTGGTGCGCAAGAATATGCAGCCAACCAAACGCGCGAAGAAGGCCGCCACGTCACGGCGTTCGCCAAGTACATCATCGCCCGCTGGGGCACGCCGCTGCCGTGCGGCACCGTGCTCGCCGACCTGTTGCAGGAAATCGTGCACGCACCGGAGGTCTATAAGAAGATCATCGGCATGCAGATGTTGGTCGAAGGCCTCGCCATGGGCGCCTTCGCCACCATCTTCAAGGAATGGGACGATCCGCTCGCCAAGAAGCTCACGCAGCTGGTTATGACGGACGAGGCGTTCCACCACAAATTCGGGAAAATCTGGGCCGACCGCACGATCCCAAAGCTCTCGCCGGAAGAGCATGAGATCGTTGAAAATTGGGCCGCGCATTGCTTCCAGACATTGTTGTTCAATCTGGTCGCGCCGCACCAAATGACCTCGATCTATACCGAGTTCGGCCTCGACCCGAACAAGGTCATGGAAGGCTTCCAGCAAGTCGCCACCGATGAAGCGCGTCGCGAACAGATGAAGGAAGGCACCAACATCTTCCGCGTGCTGGTGAAGACGTTGTGGAACGCCGGCATCATCACCGACCGGACCAAGAGCTTCTACGCCATGTACGTCGATTTCGATGAGTTTAAGGCTGAAGGCGAAGAGATGGTCGGCGACGCGATCGCCGAGGACGGCATCCGCTATCTCCAGACCATCAATTTTGGCATCAATGCCGGCGCTTTGAACGACGTGAAAGCGGCCGCCATCGCGGCGGAATAGTCGGCTCACTTCGACCGAGACGAGACAAAGAACGCCCTGCCAGCAATGGCGGGGCGTTTGTTTTACGGCCTCGGCAAAGTTTATCGCCGTTAACCTGCAGCTGGCGTTGGGGCGTCGCTTTTGCTTCTCTCCCTAAAGAATACGTGCGCGCGTCGGTTCGCTGTCCCAGTTTGACCCCGCGCGCGCTAGGAGCATGGGTGATGACTCGCGCCGCCACAGCGTCGGAGCCAAATAAGGAGGGCAGCCTTCCTTTGGCCGTCGACCTCGACGGTACGCTCATGCATGGCGATCTGTTCGCCGAAGCGATGTTACGCTTCTGCCTAACGCGCCCTTGGCGCGTGTTCACTTTGCTCGGCTGGCTTGCGCGGGGGCGGGCCTACGCGAAGCAACGCCTTGCCGAGGCCGCGCCAGCCGATCCGAAGACATTGCCCTACAATGAGGACCTGCTCGCCTGGCTGCGCGCCGAGCGCGCCGCTGGTCGCACAATCGTGCTCGCCACGGCGAGCGACAAGACGGCCGCGCAAGCTGTCGCCGACCATGTCGGTCTCTTCGACGCCGTTCACGCCTCCGACGGCCAAACAAACCTCAAGGCAGCGCGCAAGGCAGCGCGCCTGCGGGAAGCTTTTCCACAGAGCTTTGTCTATGCCGGCAACGATCGCGCGGACTTTTCGGTTTGGTCCGCGGCCGCCAAGGCTGTGGTCGTTAATGCGCCGATGTCGGTCGCTAAGCGCGCCGAGCGGATCGCGCCGATCGAGCAGAGCTTTCCAAGGAAAGCTGGCGTCGCGCGCGGGCTGCTGAAGGCGGTCCGGCCGCGACAATGGAGCAAGAATCTCCTCGTCTTTGTTCCCATGCTGGCGGGGCAGGGCTGGTCCAATCCCGACGCTTGGTTTGCGGCGTTTGCGGCGTTCGCGGCGCTCTCTCTGGTCGCTTCGGCGGTTTATCTGGTCAATGACGCCGCCGACATCGATGCCGACCGCAATCACCCCAGGAAACGCGAGCGGCCATTTGCATCCGGTCAGGTCTCTCCGTTCTGGGGGCTGCCCTTGGCGGTCGTGCTTCTCGGCGGCGGTTTTGCGATCGGCATCAGCGCCAATGTCGCTTTGGTGCTTGCGCTCTATCTCACCGCCACCACGCTCTACACATTTTGGCTCAAGCGATACGCGCTGGCGGACGTGTTTCTGCTGGCTGGTCTATACACGTTGCGCATCGTCCTTGGCGGTGTGGCGACGGGATATTTCGCCAGCGATTGGTTGCTCGCGTTCGCCTGCTTCTTCTTCTTAAGCCTCGCTTTGGTGAAGCGCGTGGCCGAGACATCCGACGACCGCATCGCTGCACAGGGGGTCGGCGCAACGCGCCGGGGTTACTTCGCCCACGACAGTGACGTGCTCACAATGATGGGCGTGAGCTCGGGCTTCATTTCGGCGCTCGTCCTCGCCCTTTATCTGCAGAACGATCAAGTCGCTGCGCGCTTCGGCGAACCGTTCCTGCTCTGGAGTCTCCCGGTAGGCGTGACGTATTGGATCGCGCGGATTTGGCTCAAGACCGCGCGCGGCGAAATGCACCATGACCCGATCATGTTCGCGATGGGTGATCGCCAGTCGTGGTTGCTTGCCGCGCTTGTTGCCCTAGGCTTCGCCGCTGCGGCGCTGCTGCCTCCCGGGCTGGTGTGACGTGCGGACTATTGTGGACCGATGGATCGGGCGACCCTTGGTGCGCCAGGTTGTGCGGTTTGCCGCCGTGGGCGCGCTGGCGACCTTAGTGCACTACGCGATCTTGGTCGCGCTCGTCGAGGGCGCACGGCTTCAACCCGTGACCAGCACGACGATCGGCTTTCTTGCGGGTCTGGCGCTGAGCTACACGCTCAACCGACGCTACACGTTCGAGTCCGATG
>JALHOC010000045.1 GCA_022843225.1 Hyphomonadaceae bacterium | reverse complement strand
TGGGTTCAGAACGTCGTGAGACAGTTTGGTCCCTATCTACCGTGCGTGTTGGAAACTTGAGAGGATTTGTCCCTAGTACGAGAGGACCGGGATGAACGCACCTCTGGTGCACCAGTCGTCGTGCCAACGGCGCAGCTGGGTAGCTAAGTGCGGACGGGATAAACGCTGAAAGCATCTAAGCGTGAAACCCCCCTCAAAACTAGGTTTCCCCATAGAGCCGTTCTAGACTAGGACGTTGATAGGCTAGGTGTGGAAGAGCCGTGAGGCTTGAAGCTGACTGGTACTAATCGCTCAATCGGCTTGAACGATTATCGTTCATGCACGGCGACGATCGCGTCGCCCAAAACGCAAACCAAGAACGCAACAGACAATGTCATCATCGAGTTAGCGCGCGCCGCGCCGACCTGGCGGCTATGCCGGGGGGTCCCCACCTGATCCCATCCCGAACTCAGTCGTTAAGTCCCCCAGGGCCAATGGTACTATGTCTCAAGGCATGGGAGAGTAGGTCGCTGCCGGGTCTGCCCGGCGCGCGCTGACCAAAACAAAGTCCAAAGAACCCTCGTCACATCAACCGATAAAGGCCCCGCTATGCGCGGGGCCTTTTCGCGTTTGGGGCGACAGAGTGGGCATCTGCGCGCTATTTCGGGCGCGGCGGAGAGTGATCCTGTCATTGCAGCTTGAACGGCGCTACGTCGCGTGCCGGGCGGGTCCGCTGAGACAAATTCGACACACAGCCGTCTTTCCAACATCACGAAGTAGCCTTTTCTTTGTTGGGCAATTGACCTGAGTTCGCCACAATCGTTACCACTGGAACAAGTCCGCAAAGCACGCCCGGCGGGGGCAGCTGCGGTGGGGGGCGACGACGGCTTTCCGCGCGTTGTCGGCCTGACGTGTGGGAGCCAATGATGAAGAAGACTGACAAGAAGCCCGACAGCAAGCTTGGCCTTTTTGGCGCCTCGTTGATCGCGCTAAGCGGCATGGTGGCAGCTGGGCCCGCGCTGGCGCAGGATGCTGTAGCTGAAGCCGAAGAGTCCGAGGAAGAAATTATCGTAACGGGCTCTCGTCTGCGCCGTGAATCGTTTGATAATCCAAATCCAACGGTCCAGGTCGGCCAAGAGGAACTCGCTGATCGTCAACTTGCCAACTTGGGGGATGCGATTGAGGATATTCCGCTTGTCGGTCTCGGCGGCAATACTCGCGGAACACAGGGGCAGAATGGCGATAGCCTCATTCTACCGGACATCTTGGACCTTGGAAGCCAGCGAACTCTGACACTTCTGAATGGTCGCCGCATCCAGCCGACATTGCCGGGTACGGTGTTTGTTCCGGGAAACGCGAGCGGCTCTCAAGTTGATCTGTCTACGATCAACCCTGCAATCATTGAGCGCGTGGAGGTCATCGCTGGGACGGGCGGGGCGATCTACGGCGCGGACGCCGTCGGCGGCGTCGTTAACATCATTACGCGGGATGATTTCGAAGGCTTTGATATCTCCTCTAGCATTGGCATCACCGAGATAGGCGATGGCGAACAGTACCGTGTCGCCGGCCTCTGGGGTGGGAACTTCTTGAATGACCGCCTTAATGTGACGCTGTCGGCTGATTATTTCAATCAAGAGCTAATCACCGCGAGCACGGAAACGGCCGCTCGGTATTTGGGCTCTGGTATAACGAACCAGCTTGATGGCTCGGCGCGGCGAAGCAATCCAACGGCGTCTCAATTGGCTGACGCGCTGCGAGCCGGAACGCCCGTTGGGGATATCTCAGCGTTCTTGCCGTCAACGACGGACGGTATATCGTCAGTGTTCTTCGGGCCTCTGGACCTTACTAATCCGCTTGTTTCTTCGACGGGCGTGTTGCTTACAGACGAGCGTTTAGGAACCGGCTTTGGCGCTACGTCCGCCGTTATTCCCGCGTTGCCGATCAACAACGCTTTTGCTGGAACCATCACGCTGAACACCATCAACGTGCCCTTCTTCGCTCCGACTTCATTGGGCTCCTTGACGCCAGCACAAGTATTCACTGCGTTCGGGGTCACCCCAAGTCTATCGGGTCTCTCAGCAGCGCAGGTCAACGCACTCGCTTTGTCGGTATTGCAGGCGAACAGGCCTACGCCATTTGAGTATTATCAATCGAATCCGTCCCTCAATCCTCTTTTGTTTTTGGGCACGTTTGGGACGGCGCCCAATGTTACCGGCGCTGGGGGGGCGGTAAACACAGCGAATGGTTACTACCCAACGATCACCAATACAGATCCGGCTACGTCGGCTTTGTTCCCTCGTGTTGCAGTACCGCTTGCGTTCGACGCCGCCGGTAACTTGGTGGATTATGATTTCGGAGATTATGGCCCAGGCCAGCGCGGCCTGCTTGCTAGCGCTTTTGGCAGTGGCGGCTACGATTCTACCCGGGCCGGGCATTTGCAGATTCAGGCGGGGACGGAACGTACTTCACTGGGCGCGCTTAGCAACTTCGAGGTGACCAATAACGTCCTGCTCCGGACGGAGTTGTTCTATTCGAAAATCACCTTTGACCAAATTGTTGCGCCGGATTCTCAGAGCCCGACAGGCAGCACCCAGGCGGGAACGTTGGCGATCCCGATCTTCATCAATCAAAACCCATACTTGTCCTCGCAAGCACTTGCCAGGATCAACCTGTTGAACTCTCAGGGCTTAACCCTTCCCGTGTTCGACATTGACCCAACGGCAGGCGTGAACAATCAGCAAGTCATGTATATGGGACGTAACCTAAGCGATATCTTCGTTGGCCCCAACGAGACTACAGCTGAAGTTGAAAACTATCGTGCCATGCTAGGCGCAGAGGGCGACTTCAATCTGCTCAATCGTGATTTCTACTGGGACGTTGCTGCGTACTATGGCGTCTCGCAGACCGAAGTCGTGACCACAGGTATAAACGATATTGAGTTCGCGCTCGCTATCGACGTTGTAGACGGCCCGGCGCCCGGGGTTGACCCCGTGTGCCGCCAGCAAACTTTGGCTTCGCCGGTGTCGATCACAACCTTCAACCCAGGCCTTACGGCTGCGGTTGTGATCTCGCCGCTGGTTGGTCTGACTCCGACTGCAGCTCAAGTGGCTGCGTGTGTGCCATTGAACCTTTTTGGTTCGGGGCCAATCTCGGCGGCCGCCATCGATTATGTCACCTCGGAACAAGACTCATCCTCAGAAAACACCCTGGAGGTCTACTCAGGTTCTATGGGCGGTGATTTGATCGCGCTTCCAGCTGGCTGGGCACAATTGGGGTTACAGGTTGAGCATCGCGTCGAGGCTGCGAAGTTTGAACCTGGCAGTGAGCTTTTGTTGGGTACTACGCGTAATGCGCTTCAGTTTACCGGCGGCGGAGAGCGAACCTTCCTCGAATATGGCGTGGAAGCCAGCGTTCCGATCTTTGGTGACGATTTTAACTTGCCCTTCTTCAGGGAACTCGAAGTTGGCTATGCGTGGCGGTACGTCGAGCGTGATCAGTCGACGGAATTCTTCGCCAGCGATGGAGCCCCGACTGAGGATGACACATTCAACTATTACTTCCGATGGAAGCCTAACGAGGATATCACCTTCCGCGGTGCGCGGACCCGCACGGTGCGGGCGGCGTCGCTCGTAGAATTGTTTGATCCAGGCATTCGAGCGTTTGGGCAGCTCAGCGCCCAGTCCCATCCATGCTCCACTGCGAATATCGACACCGGGCCATCGCCGTTGAACCGCCGTGCCAATTGCGTGGCGGCTGTTATCGCCTATGGCTATGCTCCGGACGCCACAACGGCGACCACATTCTTGTCGACCTTTGTTCCCACGCTCACTCCCAATCGCCCAGCAACTGCGGCCGGCAACCCATTTCTAGTAAACGAGGAGTCAAACGCTTATACGCTCGGGTTAACTTACGAGCCGCATTTCATCCCGCGACTTACATTCGCGGTGGATTTCTTCTCGGTTGATCTGTCCGGCGAACTCGGCCTTGTTGGTCCGCCAACAACAACCAATGCCTGCTTCGACTCGCCGGCTTTCCCCAATTCTGTCGTGGGAGCCGCCAACCCCGCTTGTGACACGGTTTTGTTCACGGCTTCTGGTAATCCCACACCCTTCGGCACCTTTGCTGTGGGCACGATACCGGGCATCAACCCTCTAACTGGGGCGGTGACGGTTCCGGGAGCAGCGTTCGGCGGCCAGGCTGCAAACCCAAACAGCCCGTTCGAAATCGCTGCGCTGGATTTCCTCAACTTGAACCTTGCGTTGCGTCAACTGCGCTCGGTTAACTGGGAGGCCCGTTACAATTTCCCGCTTGGGGACTTACCCTTTGTCGGCGGCTTGTTGGAGAATGCCGGTGACATGTACCTTCGAGCGACATTGTATCATACCCAGCGCTATGATGTGTTCACTCCGACCCTAAACCGGCAAGATCAGGAGCATACCTTCCCTGAGTTTGAGTCGCGGATGGAATTCCGGCACAATGTCGGGCCATTCGACCACACGCTGCAATGGTTCTGGCAATCCGAAACGTTGACAAACATACAGATCACTACGCCTCTCGCGGATCAGAGCCCAGCGTTCGTCGCTTCTGATGCGCACTACTTTAATTATTTCGCGAGTTACGACTTGAATGACGCGGTAACGATGCGCCTGACTGTGAATAACCTCACAGACACGCAAGATCCCCGCGGCCAGTATGGTGTCGGCACCAATGCCGACGGCGGACTTGGGCGTGAGTTTATTGTTGGGGTGTCTGCACGCTTCTAAGGCGCAAAACACTCTAGAGAGGGGGCGGGTGCTTTGGCATCCGCCCCTTTCTTTTTGAGAATCGCTTGACGCGGGTGGCTGGGATGTCCATACCGCGCGGCTCGTCACTGACGCGGGATGGAGCAGCCCGGTAGCTCGTCAGGCTCATAACCTGAAGGTCGTAGGTTCAAATCCTACTCCCGCACCCAAAACCACGGCATCGAAAGCCTAGGCGGAAACGCCTTGGCTTTCGCATTTTTTGGTGCCCAACGTTCGGCGTGCGAGCCAATGCGGTAGCCTCGCCACGACCAAGCGCGGCCAAATTGCGACCAGCAACACTTTGTGGCGCGTGTATTGCAGGCGAAACGCAACGCCCGACGCTACACTGCGAACGCATGGCCAAGCGCGCAGAATTCACGCAGCGAACCTCGATAGCGCATCTCGGCTGGATCCAGTGGGGGGTGCACGCCCTCTTCTGGCTTGGATATCTGGCGGTCCGAAGCGCGGCAGCGACGGCATCGCCGCCTGCCGAGATGACGGACTTCCCATACTTGGCCAACCGTGCGCTCGTGGTCGCATGCTATCTTGTCCTAACGGGCCTACTCCTCGGCGGGGTGCTAGTGCTGGGCGGACGTGGGCCTGGCTGGGCGCGTAAACTTGCGCTTATCCTCGGTGCCCTGGCGCTGTCGCCGCTGACGCATTGGATAGAGATGATGTGGCCCCAGGTGTTGGGCGGCGATGCTGTCGCGCAATACCCGTTTGTGATTTACCTGTTTCAGTTCGGCTGGGCGCTGCCGCTTTGGGGGCTGACCCAGGCGCTGCTCAGCTACCATTTCGAAACTATGGATCAGGCCCGCGCTGTCGCGCGCGCGCAATCGCTCGCGTATGACGCGCAGCTGCGCATGCTGCATTATCAAATCAATCCGCATTTTCTGTTCAACACGCTGAATGCGCTCTCGACCCTGGTGCTCGAGAAACGCAACGAGCAAGCGGAGACTCTAATCCTGCGGCTTGCGGGCTTTCTGCGCTATTCGCTGGATCGCCAGCCGACAGAGCTCACGGAGCTATCAGCGGAACTGGATGCGCAGCGCAAATATCTCGAGATCGAGCGTATTCGATTCGAGGACAAGCTTCAGGTTCGCTTCAACATCGAGCAAGGGCTTGAGTCTGTGCGTTTGCCGAGCCTCATTCTGCAGCCGCTCCTCGAGAACGCGATCAAATACGCAATCGCGCCACGCGCGGAGGGGGGCGTCATCGAAGTGACCGCGTGGCGCGACGCGAACTCCGTGCGCGTTAGCGTAGAGGACGATGGGCCGGGTTTGCCGCAGCACGGCAAACGCTCTGGCGTCGGTCTCGCGAATGCGCGCGAGAGACTTGAGTTGATCTACGGCAACCGCGCCAGCCTGGAGGTCAGCAACCTTACGCCACGCGGATGCAGAGCCGAGATATGTTTGCCTTTGGAGGAAGTGCATGGCGGGCGAACCGCTGCGGCTGTTGCTGGCTGACGATGAACCCTTGGCGCTACGGCGTATGAAGCTGGCTTTGCAGTCCGTTCCAGATGTCAAGATCGTGGGTGTCGCAACCGATGGTGTTCAGGCGGTGGCGGCGATGTGTGAGCTGCGACCGGATGTAGCGTTGCTCGACATCCGCATGCCGTTGATGGACGGCTTTGAAGTCGTCAACGCGGCCGGCAACGCGGGCGCGCCGGCGATTATCTTTGTATCGGCGTTTGACTCGTATGCGGTGCGCGCCTTCGCGGCTGCGGCGGTGGACTACTTGGTCAAGCCGGTGGAGTTCGACCGCTTGGCGCGCGCGATCGCGCGCGCGCGCGCCGCGCTCCGTGCTCAGGACGCGGGGCGGCGCGTGGAGGAACTCGCCAACGTTGTCGACGCGTTGCGTCGTGAAATGCGCGATCGCGAGGGTGCGCATTTCGAGCACGAATTTTGGATCAGGGATCGTGGTCGTTTTTTGCGTGTGCCGGTGGCTGACATCGATCGCATCGACGCTGAGCGCGATTATGTGCGCATTCACTGGGATGGACGCACGCTCCTACATCGCGAGACCATGTCCCATCTTGAGCAGAAGCTTGATCCCGAGATTATGCTGCGGGTACACAGATCGGCTTTCATCAATTGGCGGCGTTTAAGGGTGGTGCGTAGGGACGACCGCGGACGATTGTTGGCGGTTTTGGCGGATGGCCAAGAGGTTCCCATCAGCCGCGCCTACGCCCAACGGGTTATGGCGGAAATGCGCCAGCGCGGGGTGGGGTGAGATCGTTGGGGGGGGTAGGTCGTGACGGTTTGGCAACATCTGCTCTGAATTCGCCAGTGCGACTGTCGGCATAGACTATCGGCTGGAGGCCGAGCCGCTAAGGTTCTCCACACTTTTTACGGCAAAGCCCGGTTCGGGGGCGTCCAGGGGGATAGAGGGCCGCGCCCAAGGGGTGCGGCCCTCAGCTTTGGAGCGGCAAAAATCCAACGCTCCCTGTAAAAACTCATAGTAACCCCTAGTCAGTGTGGACTCCGCGGCTTGGGTGCGCCACAATTGGCGATAAGCGGTTGGATTGGGTTGCCCCACTCCTTTGCCGTTAGCGCGTTTGGCGCGAAGACTGCGTTGCGGGTGGATTTTCTCGTCGCAGGGGATATCGCTTTGAGAGGGGTGACTATGAAATCGCGCATTACACAGACAGTGGCGCTTGCGGCTTTGATGGCTGGCGTTGGCGGTGTGGCGAACGCCACTGAGGGTTGGTATGGCCGAGCAGACGTTGGCTATTCGCAGGATGGCGCGTTTGATTTGATCGCCGAGTCTCCCACCGGATTTCAACGGAATTTCGATCTCGACCAGGATTGGATGGGGGGCATAGGCCTCGGCTATGCGTTCGATAATGGTTTCCGGCTCGAGGGTGAGGTTTCGAACCGCTACAATGGTCTAGAGCCTATCGTCTCCGGCGTTTCAGACGGTGATGTTTCCGTTTGGGCTGCAATGCTGAACGGCTATTACGATTTTAATCGTGATGGTCAGGTCTCCCCGTATTTGGGTTTGGGGGTCGGCGGTGCTCGCGTTGATGCAAGTTTCCTGCAGCACACGCCGCTTGTAAGTGTCGATGACGCTGACACCGCCGTCGCCTATCAGGCGATGATTGGAGTCGCCATCGGCCTGAGCGAGCAGCTCGACCTTGATGTGGGCTACAGGTACTTCACCGTACCGGATGCGGACTTCGTGGGCCGTAGAGCTATCGGCACAACGGCGGTCGTTATCACGCCGACGCAATTCAGTGGCGATTACGAGCACCAAGCCGTGACGGTTGGCTTGCGCTACCAGTTCGCGGGTGCTGCGCCGCCGCCGCCGCCGGTGGTTACACCGCCGCCCCCAGCTCCGCCGCCGCCGCCGCCGCCCGTGGCGTGCCCGACTTCGGACTTCGTTGTGTACTTCGAGTGGGATCGCTCGAACCTCAACCAAGCGGCGCTGGAAACGATCGATGCTGCTGTGGCGCGTGCACGTCAGTGCAACGTCTCTGGCGTGGTGGTCGTCGGCCACACCGATACGTCGGGTTCGCCGGCCTACAACCAAGGCTTGTCGGAGCGCCGTGCTTCGGTGGTCGCGGATGCGCTCGTGGCCCGCGGCATCGGCGCTGGCTCTATCACCCGCCAAGCGCGCGGCGAAAGCGATCTCGCCCGTGCGACGCGCGACGGTGTGCGTGAGCCGCTGAACCGCCGTACGGCCGTGACGATCAGCTTTCGCTGACCGCTAGAGGTTAAACGAAACAGGACGGGCCCGGCCAAAAGCCGGGCCCGTTTTGCGTCTGGGCGCTGGACACACTTGCGGTCTCCGGGGCAAATAACGCTATGTCGAAAACGCATGCGCCGGCCCACACAATGTGGGGTGCCGGGCTTGAACCTTTTCTGGAGCGCCTTGACGAGCAGGGACCAGCCCTCGTGGAGCGCACGCAGGCCTGGTCGGCGATCAATTCCGGTTCCTATGAGCGCGACGGACTTGCCCAGATGCAGGCCGTGCTGGCGGACGCGTTTGCTGGGCTGCCGGGCGCGCTTTCGATCGAGCGGCTTTCGCCGTGCCAGCGGGTGAAGGCCGATGGCGCCATCGCCGACATCGACCATGGCGCATCGATCCGCGTGCGCGTTCGCCCGGATGCGCCGATCCAAATTGCGCTGACGGGCCATTACGACACCGTGTTTCCAGCCGCGCATGCCTTTCAGATGCCCTGGCGCGCCGATGCCGACACGCTGCGGGGCCCAGGCGTCGCCGACATGAAGGGCGGGCTCGCGGTGATGCTCGCGGCGCTACAGGCGTTCGAGACGCTGCCGGGCGACAAACGCATTGGCTATGAGGTGCTGTTGAGCCCCGACGAAGAAGTCGGCTCGCCCGCGAGCGCGCCGTTATTGGCCGAGCTCGGCAAGCGGGCGCAGCTCGGCATGACCTACGAGCCGGCGATGGCGGACGGCGCGTTAGTCGATGCGCGCAAGGGCTCCGGCAATTATTCATTGGTGTTGAAAGGGCGCGCCGCCCATGTCGGTCGCGCGTTTCAAGATGGGCGCAGCGCCATTCTTGCCGCGGCGGATGCGGCGCTCGCGCTCGATGCGCTCAACGGCCAACGCGACGGCGTCACCTTCAATGTTGGTGCGATCGATGGCGGCGGGGCGACTAATGTCGTGCCCGAGCGCGCGGTGTTGCGCTTCAATGTGCGCGCGCCAGACGACGCCTCCGTCGCCTGGGCCGGCGACACAGTAGAGCGCGTCGTGCAGCGTGTCGGCGCGCGCGAGGGGATCGCTGCGCATTTACATGGTGGTTTTGCGCGCGCGCCGAAGCCGATCACGCCAAGCCAACGCATCATGCTCGACTGGACGCATGCGGCGGGCGCGGCACTGGGGCTCGATCTCAAGTTTCGGCCTTCCGGCGGCGTCTGCGAGGGCAACAATCTCGCCGCCGTCGGTTGCCCGAATATCGACACGCTCGGACCCTGCGGCGGCGGCTTGCACAGTGATGAGGAGTTCGCGCTGATCCCGAGCTTTACCGAGCGCGCGAAGCTCTCCTTTCTGTTGCTGGCGGGCCTTGAACGCGGCGTGTTTGATGTGCGGGCGCTCAAATCGTGAGTGCGCCAAGCTATGTGATGCGCGCCGCTGGACCTAGTGATCTTGAGGGCTTCAAGGACTTGCGCGCGATCGCCGGCGCTGGCTTCACCAGCCTGATGCTCGACGACACGGCGATGGCGGCCAAGCTCGACCTGTCGGCGGCGAGCTTCGCCTCGACGGCGGATACAGTCGGCGCTGAGCGTTACTTCATCGCGCTGGAGCACATCGAGACTGGCGCGCTCGCGGGGTGCTGCGGCGTGAAGGCCACCATCGGAGAAACCCCGCCCTTCTTCAATTTCCGCCTCATCACCGAAGCGCAGTCCTCGGCGGTGGCGGGGCGTCGCTTCGACATGGATGTGCTGATCGGCGTAAATGATTTCACCGGTTGCTCGGAGGTGGGCTCCTTGTTCGTGCGCCCCGAGCACCGCGCCGCTGGCGTCGGGCGTGCGTTGGCGCAATGTCGCTACCTGCTGATGGCCGCGAATCCGAAGCGCTTTCGCGATCTTGTGGTGTCGGAACTGCGCGGCGTGGTTTCGCCAGATGGCGTTTCGCCGTTCTGGGAAGCGGTGGGCCGGCATTTTTTCCGTATGGATTTCGCCGAGGCCGACAAACTAAGCGCCGTCACCGACAATCAATTCATTCTCGACCTCATGCCGCAGCATCCGATCTATGTGGATCTACTCCCCGAAGCAGCGCGCGGGGTCATCGGCAAGTGCCATGCCGATGGCGAGGGCGCGCGCAAATTGCTCGAATGGGAAGGGTTCGCCTTCTCGAAGATCGTCGACGTCTTTGACGGTGGCCCTCTGGTGAGCGCGTCGCGTGACTCTATTCGCACGTTGCGGACATCGCGGCGCCTGCGCCTTGAACGCAAGACGATTTCGGATGTTGGCGCACGCGCGCTCGTCGCGGTTCCCAGTATTCAGGTGTATCGCTGTGTGTCCACGCATGTCGTGATGCGCGACGGCGCGGCGCTTGTGGACGACGGCGTGTTCGCCGCGCTCAAGCTTGAGCCGGGCGCGGAAGCCTTGGTGTGGGTGGATGATGCGCACTGAACTCTACATTGACGGCGCTTGGCGCGTGGGCGGTGGCGATTTGTTTGCTTCGCACGATCCCGTGACCGGCGATCGGGTCTGGGAAGGGCGCGCCGCCGATATCGAAGATGTTGCTGAGGCCATGGCGGCGGCGCGGCTGGCGTTCCCGGCATGGTCGCGCCGACCGCAGGAGGAGCGCGTTGCTGTTGTGCGCGCGTTCGGCAAGCAGATCGAGGCGCGCGGGGACGAGATCGCGCGCATGATCAGTCGTGAAATGGGCAAGGTCGGCTGGGACGCGAAGTCCGAAGTCCAGGCCATGATCGGCAAGATCGAGATCTCGATCCGGGCGCAAGCGGAGCGCGCCGGCGCCCGCGAAGAAAAAGCCGCTTTCGGCGCCATGACCTTGTCGCATCACGCGCATGGCGTGCTCGCCGCGTTTGGGCCGTTCAACTTTCCGGGTCACCTGCCCAATGGCCATATCGTGCCGGCATTGCTCGCGGGCAATTGCGTTCTGTTCAAGCCGAGTGAGCTGACCCCCGGCGTCGGGGCCTTGATGGCCGAAGCTTGGGAAGCAGCGGGTTTGTCCGCCGGCGTGCTCAATCTGTTGCAGGGCGGGCGCGATACGGGTGCCGCGATCTTGGACCTGCACGGCCTTAATGGCGTGCTATTCACGGGCTCTGCGCAGGCCGGCGCTTTCATCCATCGCAAATTCGCGGGCCGCCCGGATGTGATGTTGGCCTTGGAGCTCGGCGGCAACAACCCATTGATCGTCTGGCCGCCTGTCGACGCCAAGGCCGCCGCCAACCTGATCGCCCATTCCGCGTTCGCCACCAGTGGTCAGCGATGCTCATGCGCGCGGCGCCTGATTGTGCCGCAAGGCGATGCGGGCGACACCATCATTGAAGCGTTGCTTGATATTGTGCCTGGCATTGCTGTCGGCCCAGCGACGCAAACGCCGGAACCTTTCATGGGGCCGTTGGTGAACGCCGAGGCAGCCGATCGCGCGCTCAAGTTCGAGCAGGGCTTGTTGGCCATGGGCGCGACTTCACTGGCGCCGGTGAAGCGCGATGGCGCGTTCGTGCATCCAGCTGTGCTCGATGTCACTGGGTTGACGCCGCCGGACGAGGAATTGTTCGGGCCGGTTTTGCAGATCTATCGCGTTAGCGATTTCGATCATGCGCTCGATGTCGCCAACACGACGCGGTTTGGCTTGTCCGGCGGGCTGATTAGCGACGATCCCGCCTTGTGGGCGCGGGTGAAGGCGGAATTGCGCGCGGGCGTTTTGAATTGGAATAGACCGACGACCGGCGCGTCCGGCGCGATGCCGTTCGGCGGGCCGGGCTTGTCGGGGTCGCTGCGGCCGAGCGCGTATTATGCGGCCGATTATGTGGCCTATCCTGTGGCGACGCAGCTTGCGGAGAAGGCCGCCGCGATTCCCGCGCCGGGTCTGCCGACATGAGCGCTGAAGAGATCAATTTCGACGGGCTGGTAGGGCCGACGCACAATTATGCGGGGCTCTCCGAAGGCAATCTCGCGTCGGCGCGCAACAAGGACAGGATCGCGCGTCCGCGCGACGCGGCCTTGCAGGGCATCGCCAAGATGAAACGCATGCGCGCCATGGGCTTGGCGCAAGGCGTGCTGCCCCCGCACGAGCGGCCCAACATCGGGTGGCTCCGTTCGCTCGGTTTCGCAGGCTCTGATCGTGAAGTCTGGGCGCGTGCCTGGGAAACCGAGCCGACGATCGCGCGCACGGCGTTGGCGGCCTCGGCGATGTGGGCAGCTAACGCAGCGACGATCTCGCCGAGCGCCGATTGCGCGGATGGACGCCTGCACGCAAGCGTCGCCAATCTGCAGACCATGCTGCATCGTTTGCTTGAGGCCGAGCAAACCGAACGCGCCTTGCGGCGGCTCATGCCAGATGAAGCGCGGTTTGGCGTTCATGGCGCTTTGCCCCCGCATGATGCGCTGTCCGACGAGGGCGCGGCCAATCACATGCGCATGGCCGCCAGCGCAGGCGCGCCGGGTATTGAAATATTCGTCTATGGGCGGGAGGCACATGGAGCGCGGACGCAGTTTCCCGCGCGTCAAACCCTCGAAGCGTGCCGTGCGGTCGCGCGACGGCACCGGCTGAGCGATGGGCGCAGCGTGTACGCGCTGCAGGCGGCGGAGGCGATCGATGCGGGCGCCTTCCACAATGACGTCGTTGCGGTCGCGCATGAGCGCGTTCTGTTTCACCACCAGGATGCGTTCGCGGACAAGGCAGGGCTCTATGCCGAGGTGGGCACGAAGGCCGTTGGGCTTTTCGAGCCTGTGTTTGTTGAAGTGCCTCGCGCGGCTGTTAGCCTTGGCGATGCGGTGTCGTCGTATCTATTCAACTCTCAGCTGGTGAGCGTGCCCGGCGCCAAGGCGCTCACGCTGATCGCGCCGAGCGAAGTGCGCGAGAACAATCGCGCCAGCGCGTTCGTGCGCGAGATGATCGCCGCGCCTGACGCCGCAATCGGTGCAGTCGAGTATGTTGAAGTGCGCGAGAGCATGCGCAATGGGGGTGGGCCCGCCTGTTTGCGTCTACGCATCGTCATGACGGCAGCTGAGCGCGCCGCCGCCGCACCAGGCTTTTTCCTGGATGATGCGCTCGGCCGGACCTTGGAAGCTTGGGTGCGCAAGCACTATCGAGAGGAACTCGCGCCGGGCGATCTCGGCGACCCCGCGCTTGTCGATGAAACACAAGTCGCGCTCGATGAACTCACGAACATCCTGCCGCTCGGCTCGGACTTCTATCCGTTCCAGCGTGTGTGATGCGCCCTAGTTCAGGCTGCTCGGCTTGAGCTTGTAGCTGCCGTCGTCGGTCTCCTCGAACAGGAGATCGACCTGCGGGTGGGAGATCGGCTCATCGCTATCGTCGGGCAGCAGATTCTGCTCCGAGACATAGGCCTCGTAATGGCTCTCGGCGTTCTCGGCCAGGAGGCGGTAGAAGGGTTGATCGCGGCGCGGCCGGATCGGCTCGGGGATCGCCGCCAGCCATTCGTCGGTATTCGAGAATTCAGGATCGACGTCGAACACCACGCCCCGGAACGGGAAGTGGCGGTGGCGAACGACCTGGCCAATGGAGAACTTAGCTTCACGCATGGTTTTAACTTTCGAAGCCTCCTCTCTTGCCTTGGAAACGTAGGGCGGGGCGCCGAGTGCTGCAAGCCGGGGCTGGCAGGCGGCGAAAACCGTGTCAAATCCGGCGCCTGATGCTTTGGATAACGCGGAATCAATCCTCTGAGGGTTTCGCTCTGCCCGGATTGGGCTAGCATCCCTGCCGAAACAGGCATTCGGCGTGGGCGCGAGCCTCGCCTGGAAGTTGAGCTATGTCGAGGCACGGGCTCGCGCCGCGCGGCGGCGGCGGGCGCACCGGGGCTCGGGCGCGCGGACCGCTCTTCGCTGCGCTCGACCTGGGCACCAATAATTGCCGTATGCTAATGGCGGCGGCCGGCCCCGATGGGGCCCTGCGCGTCGTCGATGGCTATTCGCGGATCGTGCGGCTGGGCGAGGGCTTGGCGCACACGGGGCGGTTGAGCGACGCCGCCATGGCGCGCGCCTATCAGGCGCTCAAGGCTTGCGCTGAGCGGATCGAGGCGCGTCGCCCGGTAGCGGTAGGGTGTGTGGCTACCCAGGCCTGTCGCGCCGCCGCCAATGGCGCGACGTTCCTCAATCGCATCGAAAAGGATCTCGGCCTTAGGTTCGAGATCATCAGCGCCGAGGAAGAGGCCAAGCTCTCCGTGCTGGGCTGCGCGACTCTGCTCGAGCCCGCAGTGGAGCACGCGATGATCGTCGATATCGGCGGCGGCTCCACCGAAATGTCGTGGGTCAGCCCGCGCGCGGTGCTCGCCGCAACGCTTGATCCACCGATCCTGTCGTGGGGCACCTCGCCCTTGGGTGTGGTGACGCTGGCGGAAGAAGAGAGCGAGCCCGAGCACGGCAAGGAGGCTTGGTACGAGGCCCTGGTGCAACGGCTGATGGAGACGGTGGCGAATGTCGGCGATGCGCATGCGCTGGCGCCCGCGTTCGCGGACGGGCGCGGTCACATCATAGGCACGTCGGGCACGGTGACGAGCCTCGCGGGCGTGCATCTCGATTTGCCGCGCTACAATCGCGCCAAGGTGGACGGCATCTGGTTCGATGTGAAGGATTGCCGCGCCGCTATCGCGCGCTTGCTAGCGCAGACGCGCGAGGAGCGCGCCGCCAACGCTTGCATTGGCAAGGAGCGCGCAGATTTAGTCGTCATCGGCGGCGCTATTCTGGACGCTGTATTGCGCGTTTGGCCGGCGGAGCGGATTCGCGTTGCGGATCGCGGCTTACGCGAAGGCGTGCTGATGCGTCTGATCGCCGCGAGCCGGTCATGAGCGATGAGCCGCCCAAGCGCCGCTGGACCGGCAAGCCCGAAAGCAGCGGCGGCGAACGTCAGCTTACCACGCGCGTGAAGAACAAGAAGGTGAAGGAGAGCTCGAAGAAATGGATCGAGCGTCAGATCAACGATCCGTACGTGACGCGCGCCAAGGCCGAAGGCGCACGCGCGCGCGCCTATTACAAGCTGGTTGAGCTCGACGAGAAGTTCCATTTCCTGAAGCGTGGGCTGCGCGTGCTCGATCTTGGCGCAGCGCCCGGCGGCTGGGCGCAGTTCGCCGTCGCGCGTGGCTGCAAGGTCGTCGGCATCGATCTTCTGCCGATCGAGCCGCTCACGGGCGCGACGTTCCTGGAAATGGACTTTCTCAGCAGCGAGGCGCCAGCGGCGCTGATTGCCGCGCTCGGCGGCCCGCCAGATATCGTGCTCTCCGACATGGCGGCCAACACCACAGGCCACGCCCGCACTGATCAGATTCGCACGGGCGCGCTCGCGGACGCTGCCGCTGACTTTGCGCTTGACCACCTCGCGCCAGGCGGCGTTTTCGTCACTAAGGCGTTTCAGGGCGGGCTCGACACGAGCCTGCTGACACGCCTCAAGCAAGGCTTCGCCAAGGTGAGCCATGCTAAACCGCCCGCCAGCCGCGCGGAAAGTTCAGAAGTTTACGTGGTGGCGATGGGGCGGAAGATCGCGCCGTGACCGCGATCTACGATGATATAGGCGCGGGTTATGCGCGCCAGCGTAAACCTGATCCCCGCATCGCCGCCGCCATCGCTGTGGCTTTGGGCGATGCACGCAGCGTGATCAATGTCGGCGCGGGCGCGGGCTCCTATGAGCCGACGGACCGCACGGTGCTCGCGGTGGAGCCGTCCGATGTGATGATTGCGCAACGCGCGCCGGATGCCGCGCCATGCGTGCGTGGATCGGCGGAGGCTCTACCCGCCGAGACAGCAGCGTTCGATGCCGCTATGGCCGTGCTGACCGTTCATCATTGGCGCGATTGGCGCCTCGGCTTGCGCGAAATGCGCCGCGTTGCGCGGTCGCGCATCGTGGTGCTCACGTTCGACGCGGAGGCGTCGGATTTTTGGCTGACGCGCGACTATTTCCCCAGCATCGTCGCGCTCGATCGCAAGACGATGCCGCCGCTTGAGGCGCTCGCAGACGAGCTTGGACCCTCTGAAGGTTGGCCCGTGCTTGTGCCGCACGATTGCATGGATGGCTTCCTCGGCGCCTATTGGCGCCGGCCCGAAGCCTATCTCGATGCGAATGTGCGTGGATCCATTTCGGCGTTCGCCAAGATCGACGCTGAAGCGGGCTTAGCCAAGCTCGCGAACGATCTCGCCTCCGGCGCTTGGCGCGTCCGCAATGCCGATTTGCTCACGCGTGATGCGCTGGATGTTGGCTACCGCTTGCTGACGTGGGAGTTGAACGAGCGCTAGCGCACGGGTTACTCGCTTACGACGCGCAACGTGTCGGGATCGAAGATCGGAACCTCCGTGCCCCAATCGATCAGCACGACTTTGTCGGGCGCGCCTTCCACCAGACGGAAGGTATGGCCTCCAGCTTCGCGAGGACCCAAGCGCCCGCACGGCATGCTCGGCCCATCCGATTCGCCGCGAATAAAGCGCTGATGCGCCTCGAACGCTTCGCCAGTTGGCATCAGGACGTAGTCGCCGTGTGAGCCTGGTTCGATGACGCAAGTGTCGGCGCCGGGTGAAGCCGCGCGCACGGCATCGATGACCGCATCGATCTGCGCGTCGGCGGGCTTGGTGAAGATTTGAATCACTGGCGTCAGACTCACTTGCCCTGCCTCATCGCGCTGTTCGCGCTGGAAGCCCGGCAAAGCGGCATCGGCGACGAGGCGTTGGTTCGCGCACGCATAGCTCCAGATTGACAAGCCGGCGCCGCGCACTTCGCCCCAGTCACAATCGGCATACATTTCCTGCATGCTTTCGCTGGGCGCGGGCGCTTCGGCGATCGGGGCAGGCGGCGTGCACGCGGTCAGCAGCGCTGCGGCGCAAATCAGGTGATGCACTCGGATCATTGTTTAGCTCCCGGCCGGATTTCAGGCGCCGCCGCACATATGTTGGGAGTCCGGCGCGGTCCACGTTTCATTGGTTCTCAAATTCGTACCGGCATAGACACGCCCGCGGTCATCGCCTGGCGGGCAATTCTCAGGAATGCTGACAAGGCACAGCCGCACCGCGTCGCCCACGTTTGATGAGCTGATGCCGGGTACGACGTCGTACGAGACTTGCGACATGCCATTGGCGTATTCGATCCCGCTGCCGCTGTCGGGCGCGCCTTCTAGGCGCGGGCCGGTTAAGGTGATGGTCGTCTCGACGCAGTCGCCGACATTGGCCGGCTTTGTTGCGGCAAGCTCAGTCGGCGCCGTCGTGGGCTCAGGCGGCGGCGCGCTGTTGGGGCCGCAACTCGCGAGCGCCAGGCAAGTCGCCGCGATGATGCTGAGATGGATGGATGATTTCATCGTTTGCCCCCGAAAATCGCACGTCACGCCTTGGCTAGAACAATGATGATTTCGCAATCTAGGTCAACTCGCGCCTTGCCAAATCCCCCCCGAATCTCTACCAGCCGTCCATGGAAATCCGTGAAGCTCTGACCTTTGACGATGTGCTCCTGGAGCCGGGGCCGTCCGAGGTTTTACCTGCCGATGTCTCGACTGTCACACGGCTGACACGCGGCCTCTCGCTCAACATTCCGCTCATTTCCGCCGCGATGGACACCGTCACCGAAGCGCGACTTGCCATTGCCATGGCGCAGGCCGGCGGGTTGGGCGTCATTCATCGCAACATGACGCCCGATGAACAAGCCGATCAGGTCAAGATGGTGAAGAAGTTCGAGAGCGGCATGGTGATCGATCCGATCACTATCCATCCCGATCAGACTGTAGGCGAGATCATCCTGATCAAGGAAGCGCGCAGGATTTCGGGATTTCCCGTGGTGGACCGCGAAACCGGCAGGCTCGTTGGTATTCTCACCAATCGCGATATGCGCTTCGCCGAGATGAATGAGCGCGTCGCCGATCTGATGACCAAGGACAATCTCGTCACCGTGCGCGACGGGGTGAACGAGGGCGAGGCCAAGAAGCTGCTGCACAAGCACCGCATCGAGCGCGTGATCGTCGTTGATGATGCAAACAAGGTTACCGGCCTCATCACGGTGAAGGATTTCGAAAAAGCGCAGGCTTTTCCGGCGCGCGCCAAGGACGAGCAGGGGCGTTTGCTCGTTGGGGCTGCCTCCACGATCGGTGATGCAGGGTTCGAGCGTTCGCTGGCGTTGATCGCAGCGGGCGCCGACGTGGTCGTGATCGACACCGCGCATGGACATAGCGCGGGCGTGCTGCAGGCGGTGAACCGGATTAAGCGCGAGTCGAACAAGACGCAGATCATCGCCGGCAATGTCGCGACCGCTGACGGCGCCAAGGCGCTGATCGATGCGGGCGCCGACGCGGTGAAAGTGGGCATCGGGCCGGGCTCGATCTGCACCACGCGCATCGTGGCGGGCGTTGGCGTGCCGCAATTGACAGCTGTGGTCGATGCGGCGAGCGCGGCGCGCAAGCAGAACGTGCCGGTGATCGCCGATGGCGGCATTAAATTCTCAGGCGATCTGGCGAAAGCACTCGCCGGCGGCGCGGAAGCGGCGATGATCGGCTCGCTGCTGGCGGGCAGCGAGGAAGCGCCTGGCGAGATACAGCTTTATCAGGGCAGGTCGTACAAGACCTATCGCGGCATGGGCTCTTTAGGCGCCATGGCGCGCGGTTCGGCGGATCGCTATTTCCAGAAGGAAGTCACCGATCAGATGAAGCTGGTGCCGGAAGGCATCGAAGGCCGCGTGCCGTTTAAAGGCCCGGTGGCGAACATCATTCATCAGCTGGTCGGCGGTCTGCGCGCCGCGATGGGCTATGTCGGCGCTAAGGATTTGGGCGAGATGCGCACGAAGGCGAAATTCGTGCGCATTTCCTCCGCCGGCTTGCGCGAGAGCCATGTGCACGACGTGGCGATCACTCGCGAAGCGCCGAATTATCCGCTCGGCTCGTGATGATCCGTCCGCTGGCGGCGTCTGATTTTGGCTGGGTGTTGGCGCTGAGCGCCGAGAATGAAGTTGAGACTTCTTTTCTCGATGCTTCACGCCTGGACGCCATGGTGCGGGCGAGCTTTTGCGCGCCTGTAATCG
>JALHOC010000044.1 GCA_022843225.1 Hyphomonadaceae bacterium | reverse complement strand
GCGAGCCCCTATTGGGGGCGGTTGTCGGATCGCGTGGGCAGGAAGCCGATCGCGACCTTGGGGCTCGCGGCGTATGCAGTGTCGATGGCGGCGTTCGCGGGCGTCGTGCTGCTGGGGTTGATGGAGGTTGTCACCGGCGCGCTCCTGTTCACGCTGCTCATGCTGGCGCGCGCGATTTTCGGCGCGTTTGGCTCGGCGTCGTCGCCAGCGGCGCAAGCTTACATCGCCGACCGCACCACCTTGTTCGAGCGCACCGAACAATTGGCGGGCTTGAGCGCCGCCTTCGCGCTCGGCCAGGCTTTCGGCCCGGCGATTTGCGCGGCGCTGGCGGCGAAACTTGGCCTTGTGTTTCCGATCGCGCTGGTCGCGGTGCTTGCGGCGGCGGCCTCGTTTGCGATCTGGCGTTTTCTACCCGAGAAAACACCGCCGCAAAGCGAACGCCAGCGCGGTGATTGGCAGCAATCGTTATCACTCGCGCGCGATCCGCGCCTGTCGGGCTTCCTGATCTATGGCTTCGGGCTTTCGGTGATCTCGGGCATCACGGTGCAGGTGTTCGGGCTGTTCACGATGGATCGCTTGGGCGTGAGCGGCGAGCAAGGCGCCGAATACGCCGCCGCCGGTTTCATGGTCAACGCGCTCGCCTTTCTCGCCACGCAAATGGCGATCCTGCCGCGATTAAAGCTTGGATCGCGCGCCCTCATGGCGTGGGGCGCGGGTTTGTTTGCGTTCGGCGTGACGATACAGATTTTATCGCCAAGCCTCGGCGCGCTGATGGTGGCGCTTGCGGTACAAGGTTTTGGCGCAGGCTTGGCGCGCGCCGGTTTCGCGGGCGGCTCCTCGATCGCGGTGCGGCCGGAAGAACAAGGGACGGCGGCGGGCCTCGTCGTCGCGGTCAATGGCGCGGGCTTTGTGTTTTCGCCGCTCTTGGGCGGCGTCGTTTATGAACAGGCCGGCATGAACGCGCCGCTGCTCATCACGGTGGCGATCTTGCTGGCAATGACCGCATTCGTGCTCCGCAGCCAACGGCTTCGCCACGCCGTGACGCTTAAGGAAGCGCCGCCAAACGATCCTGCTCAGCCCTAACCGGCTGCGGCGCGCGCGGCGTCGAGCACATTGGTGGTCGCGCGGCCATTCGGCTCCATGCCTTGCGCGCGCTCGAACACGCGGATGGCGTTGCGCGTGCGCGCGCCGATGCGGCCATCTGCGCGGCCTGCGCTATAGCCAAGCCGATTGAGCAGACGCTGCAATTCGCGAATGCCTGCCCGATCCAGTGCGCGCGGCGGCGCTGGCGGCTCTACCGCAACGCCCGCGCGTTGGCGCAGCTGGTCCAACAACGCGGCGGTTGGAAATCCATCCGCCGGCAAGCCGCGATCCGCCTGGAACGCCCGCACGGCGCGGCGCGTCGCCGACCCGAACAGCCCGTCCGGCGTGCCTGCATCATAGCCTTGGCTGTTGAGCAATGTTTGCAATTCGAGCGTCTGATCGCGGGTGAGAGAGCCCAATTGCCGGGGCCAGCTGCTCACCAGCCCAGCGCGGCCCTCGAACGCGCGCGCCAGCAGCGCGACCACGAGCGCGTAACGGTCCGAGTTGTTGTAGCGGCGGATCACTCCGAAATTGTGATGCAGCAGCAAGGCCGGCCCTTGCGCGCCGGCAGGCAAGAAGAGCTGCGCCTGCAGATTGCGATCGTCGCTGCTCCAGGCGCTGCCATCGATCCGGCGCACGCCACGCGTATCCCAATCGGCGACGCTGCGTTGCGTGCCGTCCGCGAGCGCATAGCTGAATCCTTCCGGCAAACGCACTTCGTCAAACACCGGCTCGCCGCGCCGCCAGCCGCGATCGGCAAGGTAGTTCGCGATCGATGCGGCGACATCGCCGCGATTGGTCCAGATGTCGCGGTGGCCGTCATTGTCCCAATCGACGGCAGTGGTGAGATACACATCCGGCATGAATTGCGGCTGACCGAGCGCGCCCGCCCACGACGAACGCAATTGCGGCTGGTCGGCGAGATCGCGCTCGACCATTTCCGTAAGCGCCAGCAGATAGCCTTCGAATTGCGCGCGACGGCGGCCCTCATGCGCAAGAGTGGCGAGAGCGGCGGCCGCGTCATAGTTCAGAGCCGCCGCGCCATAATTACTTTCGAGCCCCCAAACGCCGAGAATGATGCCTTCGGGCACGCCGTAGCGGGCTTCGACCTGACCGAGTGTGGCGCCAATCTCTTCGCGCAACGCCCTGCCGCCAGCGATGCGGTTCTCGGTGACGCGGTTGGTGACGTAATCCCAAACCGGCGAGACAAATTCCGGCTGGCGCTGATCAAGCTCGACAATGCGTCCGTCCGGGACCACCCCGCTCAGCAGCCGGCCAAGCACGGCCGGGTCGCGGCCAGCCATGACGGCGCGGCGGGCGAAATCGTCGCGCCAGGCGTCAAACGAGGCATCCCCCGAAGAGGCAAAGCTTGGCGGCGGCGGCGGCGCCTGGGCCACCACGGCAGAGGGGCCACAGGCAATCGCCAACGCCGCCGCTGCCAGAATGAGCAATGTCCGCCGCATGCGATCCCCTTCGCCAATAGGTCCCAGCCCATAAGGGGCGTCGTGCCGTGCTTCAACTTTAGGGCCATAAGGAGGCAATCCCCCGCTCCCAATTGACTTCGCCGCCCCGCCCCCTTAAGCACGCCGCTTCCTTTTCGCCCCGGACATTTCGGCCATGAAAGTAAAGTCGTCGCTCAAGTCGCTCAAAACCCGTCACCGGGCTTGTAGAGTCGTGCGCCGCAAAGGCCGGGTCTATGTGATCAACAAGGTTGATCCGCGCTACAAGGCCAAGCAGGGCTAAATTCGGCCCTGCGCTGAGGGTACGCCCTCGCGGGGCATCTGAAATTCGGATAGAGTTCGCGCAACGGAATCGCGATGCGCATTGTTTTTGCCTTTCTCTTCGCCTTGACGCTCGCCGCCTGCGGCTTGAGCGACAATTCCCGCATGCGCACCGACCCCGAACTCGATGCGCTGTTTACCCAATTGGCCCAGGCGCCTGATGCGGACGCCGCAGCACCCGTGGAACAAGCCATTCGCGGGCGCTGGCTGAGTTCCGGTTCGCCCACCGTGGACGTGCTGCTGGAGCGCGCCGCCGCCGCCGAATCCGAAGGCGATTCAGAACTCGCCATTCGCTTCCTCGACGAAGCCACCGATCTCGCGCCCGATTTCGCCGAAACCTGGAACCGGCGCGCCAACCTCGCTTACCGCGCCGAAGATTATTCCGGCGCCGTGGCCGCGATCCAGGAAACCCTGAAGCGCGAGCCGCGCCATTTCGCGGCGCTCGGCGGCCTTGGCCTGATTTACGAAGAACTTGGCCAGCAGCGCGCGGCGTTGGAAGCCTTCCGCGCCGCGCTGGCGGTTCACCCCTTCTATGAGGTCGCGCTCGAAGGCGTGCGCCGGCTTGAGCCGCGCGTGGACGGCCGCGACGCATGATCCTCGAGGCAAGCGCCGCCGCGCTCGCGGCGGGCATCGCGGCGCTCTCGTATAATTCCCACACCTATTCGCGCCGCGCCGCCGCGCGCTGGCCCGCCGAAGGGCGCTTCATCGACGCCGAAGGCGCGCGCCTGCACGTGCGCGAAGACGGCCCCGCCGATGCGCAGCGCCTGCTGCTCATCCACGGCGCGACCGCCAATCTGCGCGAGCTGTGGGGACCGCTTGCGCCGCACTTCGTCAGCGATCATCGCTTGATCGCCTATGACCGCCCCGGCATGGGCCATTCCACAAGGCCCAAGCGCGCGGAAACGCTGGCCATGCAAGCGCGCTGCGCGGCGCGTGTGCTGGAAGCGACGGGTGAAGGCCCAGCGCTCGTCGTCGGCCATTCGCTGGGCGCCGCAGTCAGCTTGCGTCTCGCGCTCGATTTTCCGCACTTGGTGCGCGGCCTGGTTCTGCTCACGCCAGCAAGCCATCCTTATCCGGGCGACAATGCGTGGTGGGCGAAGCTCTCATCCGCGCCAATCGCGGGCGATCTGTTTTGCGGACTGTTCATACCGTGGCTAGGACCGCCCATGAGCGCGGCCAGCGTCAGCAACAATTTTTGGCCGCAGCCGACGCCGCCGAACTATGTCGAGGAAGCGGGCGTCGGCCTCATCTTTCGCCCGCGTGCGTTTCGCTCAAGCGCGCAAGACGTCGTGGCCACCAATCGCGAATTCGCCGCGCAAGCGCCGCGTTATCCCGATCTGTATCAGCCCGCCGTGATCGTCACCGCCGAGAAGGACAAGGTCGTCTCGCCCAAACGCCACGCGCGCGCGCTGGCGGCGGACTTACCAGCAGCGGAATTGGTGATCGCGCCCGACACCGGCCACATGCCGCATAGACTGCGGACGGATTTGGTGGTCGGCGCGGTGCGACGCGTAGCGGCAATGGCGGCGGGCTAAAGGCGCCAATCGCCCAGTTCGCGATGGCTTCCGCTCTTGGCCTAAACCAGCCGTTGGGCATGGCGAGCGTCGAGGCAGAGTATCGCTGAGAAATGTTAGCGAGCGAAACACATGGATTTGGAGAACTTCGGCAATGAATTGGCCCTTGCGCTCGCAAGAGAGCTTCTACTGCGCGAACAGGAATTCGCATCCTATTCGATGCGAGCGTTGGACCTGGGCATTTTCCCTTGGCACGGACTGATCGAGCCGTCGTTCCTGACGTCAGCCGATAACTGCACGGAACGTGAAATAGCTAATTGGACGCACTATAATTTTGCGCGAGCAAAGAGAGGTTTCGGTCCCGGCGGCTGGCCGGACGTGGCCGAGCTGGAAACATGGATGCTTGGATTCTATGAGGGCGATAGAGGCTCACACGCAAATGCACTGTTCGCCGCCGCTGCCTCCGCACTGAAGAGCCACGAGGTGCAGCGGGCCCTCGCCGGCTACAGGAAAACCGATGATTTTCGTTTGACCGTGTTCGATCCCGACGACTCTCACTCAAAGAACTATGTGGACGACTGACCGCAATCGGCGATGGCCTGCCGTAGCTCATGCATCAATACGAGCGGCAGGATTTGAGCGACCAAACCGCAAGCGGCGCTCAAAGTTTAAGAGCCTTTTGAACGGTGGCAACAAGTTGGTCGGCAGCAGCTTCGAGATCAGTGGGTTCGGCGCCAGAGTGAGCGTTGAGTATGATCCAGTGTGGCGAACCGAACAGCAAGGCGCCGTAGATCTCAGGCAGCAAGAAGGGTAGCCGCCCGGCAGCGGCATGCGCAGCGATCCAGCGCGCGGCTCGCCCGCGATAGGGTGCGTTGTCATCCCGGAGGCGTGGTTCGTTGCCGCGCATCCACGGCGCTTCGTCGCTTCGGCCAAGCTTATACCGGTCTGGGAAGCGACGCTGATAAGCAAACGCTGCCCGGATCACGCCCGCCACGCCCGCCAAGGCGTCTGTATGCGACTCCATTTCCGCTAGGACAAAGTCCCAGTATTCCCGCCGCAGCGCCAAGACGATTTCCAGCGCCAACTCGTCCTTGTTCGGGAAATGATGAAAGAAGCTGCCATTGGAGACGCCTGCGGCGCGACAAATGTCGGCTACCGATGAACTCTCCACCCCCGCTTTGAGAAAGAGATCTAGGCCTGCCGCCAAAATGCGGTCGCGTGAGCTTGGGGCGTCCATGATCTTGTCTGTTACCTGGGGCACATTCAAAAACTCTTGCAATAGAGCATCACTCTAGAGTACCAATCTGGAGCGATACTCCAGAGGGTCAACCGGAGAACTGATCCATGCAAGCCCACCTTATGAGTTTTCTTGTCGCCGCCGTCGTGCTGACGGCCACGCCCGCTCTGGCGCAGGAGCAATTAACCCCCGAGCAGCCCATTTGCGGTCATTGCGGAGCCGACATCCTTTCAGGCTCGGGTGGTAGCTCGGCACCCTCAGAGCAGCTATCGCTTAACTACGAGGAGCTGCAGACCTCCAGCGAAAGCGCGCCAGACGTCGCTGCCACTCAAAATGATCAAGCCGGCCTGCTGCTGCCCGCCATTCAGCGGGCGCAGGCTGGCGTTCCCGCCGCCCCGCGCGATCCCGAGTTGCCCATTTGCCCCCATTGCGGATCGGAGGTGCAAGCGCAGCCCAGCGAAGAGCCGCGCCGTCGTCGCGCCGGGTTCTCGCTCTCGATCGGCGGCGTCACCGTCGGCAGCGGCGGCGTGAGTGTGGCTGTGGGTGACGTGAACGGCGACAGCGAGGATACAGGCCGCCAACGCGCTCCAGTTCCTAGCCGTTCGTCTGATGCTCCGGCGCGCCGTTCGCGCTGAACTCATCGTGCAACTGCTGAGACGGCCGGCCAAGTGCCGGCCGTTTTGTTGTCGAGAACAATCGGCTGATCTCACACCGCTGCAAACAACGGAGCGCAATTGGTTGAGTGGCGGCCTTCGGCGAAAGGCGGCCCCGTGACTCGGTATCCGTCCTCCCCCGAGAGGGGGAGGTGTCGAGCACGCAGTGCGAGACGGTGGGGGCGGAAACGCGATTGCACATTCAGTGTGTCCCTTCTCCTCCTGCGGAGGAGAAGGTGGCCCGAAGGGCCGGATGACGAGGCGGGAACGCACTGCTGGCGCCAACACGCGACAAGGCACAGCGCGACCTCACACATCTTCAAGTGAATCATTCGGACGGCCTTGCTTCCCCCTCCTCATCCGTCGGCTCCGCAGAAGGAGAAGGGCGCGCTTCCGCGTGCATTAGGAGGATATCTCCTCGCCAATCCCGCGAGAATTGCGCGAAATCCCTTACAAACGCGCATTGTACAAAAATCTATCCGACCGAATTGAACCTGGTTTAGTCTTCTCCCGCTCTCACATGGGAGGGTTTTGAAGACGTCCGAAACTTCAAGATGTGAGCGCGGCGTTCGGTGTGAAGTCGTTGGGGATGCAAACCGCGAGGTCCAAGGTTTTCGGAAAAGCCTTGCACACGGAACCGGTGACGACGGAGTGGACCTAAGCGTCTGCGGGGACCAGCCAATTGCGTCAGCGATGGCGCGAGGACTGCACTCGACAGGGGCTCGGCCGGGGTGGTTTCGACTGGCCCGTGTACCAATGAAGAAGTCCTGTGAATCCGTTTCCGGGGAAGAACGAACGCTGACGGGGCGCGTGGGAGCGCGCGCGTTGATTGGAGACGATCAGCGCATCCCTTGAGCACGACCTCAGCGCGGACCCACGCGCCCCGCCTCCCACCTTAGGGAGCAACGCAAAAGCAAAACCGGATCGCCGGATAAGAGCGCGTGTCTTGGCCCCACATGTCCACAGCGATTCGGCGCGTCAATGCGATGGCGGGGGCCGCCAAGGCCGATTAGCTTCAGCCTAACGATTCGATTCGCGAAACGAAGGGTGTGGCTCATGGCGGACTTTGGCGGAACTGAAACCAGTGCGGACTCCATCGTCGCGCCGCAATCGCTGACGCAAACCACGCGCGAGAAATTGCGCCAGCTGGTCGCGCGTATCGAGAAGCTCGAAGAAGAAAAAAAGGGCCTCGGCGACGACATCAAGGAAAGCTACGCCGAGGCCAAAGCTGTCGGCTTCGACACAAAGGTGCTGCGCCAAGTGATCCGTCTGCGTAAGCAGGACCGCCAGGAGCGTGAGGAACAGGAACAAGTGCGCGAGCTTTACCTGCACGCGCTCGGGGATATTTGATTTAGGGACTTGCGCGGTTGAGGATTTGTTGCCGGCGAGGGCGCCGGCGGTCCATACTCGATGCATGCCCCGCGATGTCGATCCCAAGCGCACGCGCAAAGCGATGCGGATCGTGCGCAAGCTCAAGGCGAAGGCGGCGCCCACCGAAGAAAGCGTCGATCCCGAAACTGGTGAGACCAAAGCGAGCGAAGGCGTCGATTACTCGCAATGGGAAAGCGAATTTCTGGCGGAAGTCGATCAGCGTTTGGAGAAGTATGGCTCGGCCTTCGCCAATCTCTCCAAGGGCCGCAAGGAAGACGCGCTCTCGGCGCTGCAAACCGTAAAGCTGAAAGAGATCGCCGCCAAGGCGCGCGGCAAGGCGCGCAAGGGGCTGACGACGAAAAAGCCGCTGGGGTGGAAGAAACGACAGCGCCCCGAGAGCTAACGCCCGAAGATCATGCCCATGATCTGCGCACGGAACTCCGGCGAGAGCACCCACGCCGCGACGGCGATGTTGACGACCACCGCGCCGATCAACAGCGCGCGGAACGGCTGCTTCAGCGTTTTGTGGCGGAACACTTGCTGGCCCAGCACCGCCCCGAGTGCGCCCCCGAACAGAGCCAACAGCAACAGATGCGCCTCGGGAAGACGCCGTCGCTCACGCTCAGCGCGGCGTTTGTCGATGCCGAAGGCCACAAAGGCGATGATGTTGATCGCGGCGTAGAGGACCCATCCCATCACCGCCATCGCATCACTCCCCGTCAGCCTTCAGCCGCGACTCTCTCCTCTAGCCCGTATTCGCGCAGCTTGCGATAGAGCGTCGAGCGGCCAATGCCGAGGCGGCGCGCCACTTCCGACATATGTCCGGCATAGTGATCGATCGCCAAGCCAATCAGATCGCGCTCAACTTGCTCAAGCGCGCGCAAATGACCTTCCGAATCGAACACCGACAGCGGCGCGGGCGCGTCCGAGGCTTGCGCCATCACCGAAGCCAACACCTGCACGACATGGTCGTTCGCCGGCGTGGGCACGCCCATAGGCAGCGCGTCATTGGCCGCCACCAGCGGCTTCAGACCGGAAATCTGCGGGAAGTCCTCAGGTTGCAGCAGCTCGCCTTCGCAGAGGATAACCGCGCGGAAGACGCTGTTCTCCAACTGGCGCACGTTGCCGGGCCAATCGAAATCGTACAGCATCTGCATGGTCGCCTCCGAGGCGCCGCGCACGGTGCGGCCTTCCTCGGCGTTGAAGCGGGCGATGAATCGCGCGACCAAAGTCGGGATGTCTTCCTTACGCTGCCTCAAGGGCGGCGCTTCGATCGGGAACACGTTCAAGCGATAGAACAGATCTTCGCGGAAACGGCCGTCAGCGACGAGACGCGCGAGGTCCTTGTTGGTCGCGCTGATGATGCGGACATCGACCTTCACCGGGCGTTTGGCGCCCACGGGATCGACTTCGCCTTCTTGCAGAACGCGCAGAAGCTTGACCTGCATGTCGAGCGGCAATTCGCCGACCTCATCGAGAAACAGCGTGCCGCCATTGGCCTCGACGAACTTGCCGGCATGGTTGTCGGTGGCGCCGGTGAAGCTGCCCTTGGCGTGGCCGAACAGGATCGACTCCACGAGATTTTCCGGGATCGCGCCGCAATTCACTGTTACGAACGGCTTGCCGGCGCGCTCGCTTGCGCCTTGGATCGCGCGGGCCAACAATTCTTTGCCGACACCGCTTTCGCCCGTGATCAGCACTGGAATGTTGGACGCCGCCGCGCGCTTGCCCATGCGCACCACCGGCGCCATCACCGGCGCGTTGGCGACCATGTCATCGAACGAGAGCTGACCGGAGACGCGCTTTTTCAGGCGCACCACTTCGGTTTTCAAATTCGACATTTCGAGCGCGTTGCGGATCGAGACCATGATCCGTTCGGGGCTCGCGGGCTTCACGAAAAAGTCGCACGCCCCCGCCTGCATGGCTTGCACGACCGTGTCGATGCCGCCCGAGGCCGTAAGCACGATGCAGGGCAGATCGCCGCGACGCTGGCGGATTTCCTTCAACGCCTCTTGGCCCGACATGCCCGGCATGACGAGATCAAGCAGCACCACGTCAATATCGGCGTGCTTGTCCACGGCCTCGACCGCGTGCGCGCCGTTATCGGCGGTGCGTGTGTGAAAGCCATTGCGCTCGACAGCCGCCTGCAATAGACGGCGCTGCGCCGGATCGTCATCGACGATCAGGATCGTCTTACCCATAAGTCCCACCACATCTGTTGAGCCGCGTTTCTCTGACGGAAACGCTGGTTCTTGAGGGCACCTTACGGAACAGACGTTCAGGTCGCGTTAAAATGGCACAGGGCGCGGCGATTTTCGTAAGCTTTCATAGCCTCTATCTAAATGCCGTGTTCACCATGATGACCCGATGACGGATGTCCCCGACCCCGAGCGCAACCGTATCACCGCCCGCATCGGGCGCGTGGCGCGGGTGGGCGCTAATATGTCGAGCGCCGTGGGCGCGCGCGTGATGGGAGCGGACCAACAGGCCCTGGCGCGCGCCATGCGCGAGGCGCTGGGGCGCTCCAAGGGTCCGTTGATGAAGGTTGCGCAGCTTTTATCTACCATTCCCGACTTGCTGCCGCAGGCCTATGCGGAAGAGTTTCGCAAGCTGCAGGCGAATGCGCCTGCTATGGGCTGGCCATTTGTACAAAGGCGGATGCGCGCCGAACTTGGTGAACACTGGGAAACCAAATTCGCCTCTTTCGAGCGCGAAGCCGCCGCAGCCGCCTCCCTGGGCCAAGTGCATCGCGCGACCAGCCATGATGGCCGAGCGGTCGCCTGCAAACTGCAATACCCCGACATGACGAGCGCCGTCGAAGCTGACCTAGGCCAGCTGAAGACCTTGCTTGGCGTGTTCAAAGCCATGGATGGCACGATCGATTCCTCCGAAGCGATCGAGGAAGTCGGCGAGCGCCTGCGCGAGGAATTGGATTATGCGCGCGAACTGAAACACATGCGCTTGTTCGCAGCGATGCTGGCGCACGAGCCACGCATCAAGACGCCCGAGCCCGTTCAGGAGCTCTCGACCAAACGCCTGCTCACCATGACCTGGCTTGATGGGCGCGGCCTGATGCATTGGCTCGACGAGCCACAGGAGACGCGCAACCGCATCGCCGAGCTTCTGTTCCAGGCCTGGTGGGGGCCGATGACGCACTATGGCGTGATCCATGGCGACCCCCATCTCGGCAATTACGCGCTGACCGACGGCGCCGAGCGCCTGCACTTGCTCGACTTTGGTTGCGTCCGCATCTTTCCGCCGCGTTTCCTCGATGGGGTCGTCGGGCTCTATCGCGGCCTGAAAGTCGAGGATCGCGATCAGGTCGCGCATGCCTACGAGATCTGGGGCTTTAAGAACCTCAATGCTGAACTCATCGACGTGCTCACCATGTGGGCGCGCTTTATCTATGGCCCGCTGCTCGACGACCGCGTGCGCACCATCGCCGACGATGTTCCCGCCGCCGAGTATGGCCGTCGCGAAGCCATGGAAGTGCGACGGCGTTTGAAAACGCTTGGGCCCGTCACTGTGCCGCGCGAGTTCGTGTTCATGGACCGCGCCGCCATCGGCTTGGGCGCGGCGTTCCTTCATCTGCGCGCGGAGCTGAATTTCGGGCGCATGTTCGAAGAAAGCATCGCGGGCTTTTCGGTGGACGGGTTGACGAAAAAGCAAAAGTCGGCGGTGACGGCGGTAGGACTTTAGCGCGCGTGCAGTGTGAGAGATTGGCGGTCTTATGTTGCGTCGCGCGCTTTGACCGAGGCATACTTCGAGCATGGAGCACCAATCCCTGATCACGACTTTGGTCGCGGCGATCGTGCTGGCGTTCATTTTTGGGTTCATCGCGCAGCGGCTTAGGTTTTCGCCGATTGTAGGTTTTTTGGTCGCCGGAATCGCCGTTGGACCGTTCACCCCCGGCTTCGAGGCTGATCTTCATCTGGCGCTGCAGCTCTCGGAAGTCGGCATCATCCTGCTGATGTTCGGCGTGGGCCTCAAAATTTCGGTCGAGGACATCTGGTCTGTCCGTTGGGTGGCGATCCCGGGTTCGTTCATCCAAACTCTGCTGGTTGCGCTGCTCGGGGCCGGCGTGGGCCTCGCCTTCGCCATGCCATTGGCGGAGGCGCTCGTCCTGGGCTCGGCGCTGTCGATCGCCTCCACCATCGTTTTCTTTCGCGCCCTGGAAGAGCGCAAATTGATGAAGACCGAGGAAGGCCGCATCGGCGTCTCATGGCTCTTGCTAGAAGATTTTCTCATCATCATCGCCATTGTCGTGTTGCCCGCCTTGGTGGCGGCAAGCTCCGGCAATGGCGGCTCGCCTGGCGCCATGGCGGCCGCTGTCGGGCTGACGCTCGGCAAAGCCGCCCTCTTCGTGGTGTTGATGTTGGTGGTCGGCGCGCGCTTTTTCCCATGGTTGATCGTGCAGATCGCGCACACCAAGTCACGGGAATTGCTGTCGCTTGGCACGCTCTCGCTGGCGCTCGGCGTCGCCTGGGCGGCCTATGCGCTGTTTGACGTGGGCTTCGCGCTCGGCGCGTTCTTGGGCGGGCTGGCGCTCAATGGCTCCCGCTTCTCTCACAAGGTAGCCGAAGACTCGCTGCCGCTGCGCGACACATTCGCGGTGTTGTTTTTTGTCGCCGTCGGCATGTTGTTCGACCCTGGCGTGATCGTACGCGAGCCGTATGCGCTCGCTGCTATCGTGGCGACGATTCTCATCGGCAAGGCCGCGTTCGCCTACTTGCCGATGCGGCTGATGGGTCAAAGCCCACGCGCGACCTGGCTGGTCGCGCTCGGCACCGCCCAGATCGGGGAGTTCTCATTCGTGCTCGCGGGCATGGGCCGCACCTTGGGCGTGGTCAGCGACGAGACCTACAATCTCATTCTGGGTGCGGCGTTGATCACCATCGCGCTCAATCCGTTTTTGATGCGCTTTGTGCCCGCCAGTCCGCGCACTGCGTCCGCCGCTCAGAACGCATCCTAGCTATGCTGCGTTACCAACGACGATACTGGCTTGTCGCCGCAGCGTTATCCAGCGTCGCGGGTTTTGTGGACGCCATTGCGTTCGTCCACCTTGGCGGATTTTTCGTTTCCTTCATGAGCGGAAACAGCACGCGATTGGGCGTCGGCATTGCGTCAGCGCAGAGCGCAGTGGCGCTAGCCTTTAGCCTTATCGCGCTCTTTGTGAGCGGCGTGGTCCTCGGCGCGTTTATCAATCGCAAGGGCAACCATGCTGGCGGGCTCCGCGTTCTTAGCATGGTCAGCGGCCTTCTTGCGGCGGCTGCCGCGCTCGCTCCGATGAACGCGACTGCTATCGCCATCGCCATGTTGGCCATCGCGATGGGAGCTATGAACACCGTATTCCAGCGCAATGGCGAAGTCAGCATCGGGCTGACCTACACGACCGGGACGCTCGTGAAGCTCGGTCAACGCTTGGCCGCCGCCTTAGCAGGCGGCGATCGCTGGAGTTGGGTTCCATATTTGTTGTTGTGGATGGGTCTGGCCTTGGGCGCCGCACTGGGCGCGCTTTCCTACGCTTGGATGAACTTGGCCAGCATTTGGTTCGCAGCAGCCGCAATGACTCTCTTCACGGCCATCTTCGCAGCTTTGCCAGTTCAGAATAGCGAGCCCTGACCGCCGCCGGGTTTCGGCTTGGCACGCGATTTTGCGCCCGCTTCGCCACTCGCAGTCGGATCGACCACAGCTTTGCGATGATCGTCGGCAAAGGTGAGATCAATCACATCGCCCGCGTTCAAATCCTTCGCAGCACGCACCAACGAACCATCTTCGCGCTGCACCATAACGAAGCCGCGCGCCAGCACGCTCTTGTGCGAGAGGCTTTCGAGCATGCGTCCGGCGCCTTCCAGATGCTTTCGATGGGCATCGAGCGTGCGCGCCATGGCCGGCTTGAGGCGGGCCGCGGCACGCGCGAGCATGTCGCGTCGCCGCGCGACGTCCTGCGTGAGCGCTTGAGGACGCAGCCGTGCAGCGACGCGATCGAGCTTCGATTGCGCCAGGCGCGTATTGGCGACAAGCGCTGCGTTCAGCCGCTCCGCCGCGCGGTCGAAGCGCTGATGTGGGATTTGGAACAAGGTTTCTAATCGAGGCAAGCGTGCCGACGCCGCACGCACCTCGGCGCGTCGCCGCTCTAAGCCGCGCACAAGTCCGCCCTTGAGCCGCCCTTCGAGCATCTCAACGCGCTCGATCAATTCCGCGCGAACCGGAACGGCCTTTTCCGCTGCACCCGTCGGCGTCGGCGCGCGCAGATCGGAGGCAAAGTCGATGAGCGTCGTATCAGTCTCGTGGCCCACGGCGCTGATCAGCGGGATTTCGCTTTCGGCCGCGGCGCGCACAACAATCTCTTCGTTGAACGCCCACAAATCCTCAATCGAACCGCCGCCGCGCGCCACGATCAGCACATCTGGTCGCAAATCGCCTTGCAGCGCATTGAAGCCCCTAATGGCGCGCGCGACTTGCCCTGCCGCCTCGGGTCCTTGCACCAAGACCGGCCACAACAGTACACGCCGCGGAAAGCGCTCCCCCAAGCGATGCAGGATGTCGCGGATCACAGCGCCCGTCGGCGATGTCACCACGCCGATCACGCGCGGCAGATAAGGGATCGGCTTTTTGCGCGCCGGCGCGAACAATCCCTCCGCCGCCAGCTTGGACTTGAGCTTTTCCAATTGCGCCAACAGCGCACCGACACCCGCCGGCGACATGCGCTCGGCGATCAATTGGTATTGCGAGCGGCCTGGATAAGTAGATAGCCGCCCCTCCACGACGACTTCCAGCCCCTCCTCCGGTTTGAAGCTCAAGGCCGCGACATTGGCCTTCCACATCACTGTGGAGATGGTCGCGTTCTCATCCTTCAGATCAACATAGAGATGGCCAGACTTGGCGATCAACACCCGGCCCAACTCGCCGCGAACACGCACACGGTCGAAGTCGCGCTCGACCGTGCGCTTCACCGCCTGGGCGAGTTCCGAGACCGAGAGCTCGGGCAAATTCGTGTTGGCGGGGATGGGGGCGGACTCTGACATCTCTTTCACATTAGCCGACTCGCGCGCCGACGCGGGGGATGGTTTAACAGGTCCTCGGGCCGGGCGGGGCCTGGGGGACCCACATGGCGTTCGACGCCAATGACCTGACGCCGCACGAGCACTTCGTGGTGGAACGCACGCGCGCCGGCGATGTAGCGGATTTTTCGCCTATGGCGGGGCCTGGCGGGGCGAAGCCCGCCATCCGCGCGGGCTTTCTTCGCAAACTTCTGCTCCAGCTTGACCCCAATTGGACCGTGGCGGCCCCCGGTGTGCGGGTCAAGGGCGCCCGCGTCGACGGAGCACTCGACCTGGCAGAGTGCGCTGGGCCAGGTGGCGTGCGCCTACCGCCGCTTTCGTTGCTGGAGTGCGACATCCCCGAGCCGATTGATCTCATGCACGCGCACCTGGCGCGGCTGTCGTTGGCAGGCTCGCGGATGACGCGCCTGCAGGCCGACAATGCCGACATCGGCGGCGCGCTCGATCTCCAGGGGGTCAAACCAGCCGGCGAGGCCGGTCACGAGCGGCTTATCGTGTGTGCGCGTGGTGCACGCGTGGCCGGCGATGTGGCAGCGCGCGGCGCCAAGCTCGCGCGCGCCACCGAAAGCCAAGACGATGCGCTCACGCTGACCGGCGCGATCATCGAAGGCAATCTCTTGCTCGACGGCGGCTTCGAGGCTTTCGGCCGCGTGATGCTGGCGAACAGCCGCGTCAGCGGCGGGTTGCATCTGGAAGACGCGTTGATCATGAACCGCGCCGAGGCCGGCGATTCCCAAGCGCTGTGCGCCGAAGCTGCGAGCTTGGACGCGGTGCTGTTGCGCGGCAAGTGCAAGATCGAAGGCGAAATGCGTCTGGCCTCAGCGCGGATCACGCATGACGTTGATGTCAGCGGCGCCATGTTGCGCAACGAGGGCGCGCTGGCGCTTAACCTCTCCAATGCCGACATTGATGGGCAAGTTCTCGCTGATGGCGCGCGCCTCGGCGGCCAGTTCATCCTCCAAGGCGCGCGCGTTGGGCGCAATCTCGATCTGCGCGGTCTCGAAGTGATGCCGCGAACGGTGCAGCGCAACGAAACCCATGGCCGCGCCATCGACGCGACGGGTGTATCGGTTGGCGGTGCTGCGCTGTTTCATGGCGCGAATCTGAAAGGCGAGCTGCTGCTCGCGGACGCGCGTATCGAAGGCTATCTCGCCTTCGGCGGCGGGCGTTTCATCAATGGCGGCCAATGGGCCATTCGCGCGCCCAACGCACGCGTGGGCGGCAACCTCACCTTCAAGATCGCCGAGAGCGGCTTCGCGCCGCTTGGCCAAAAAACCGTGATCGAAGGCGGCGCCAAGTTTGATCGTGCGCGCATTGAGGGCTCGGTGGCGTGGGCGGCATTGGAGCTGCGCGGGCCGGGACCTGAGAACGCCAAGGGCGGCATGCTCTCCTTCGCCGACGCGCGTATCGCTGGCCCCGTGCAAGCAAGCGGCCTTACGGCGCAAGACGGCGCGCGCGTCGATCTCTCCGGGGCGACCTGCGCGGCGCTCGGCGACGACCTCAAGGCCGGTTGGGGTCCAGACGGCGTGCGGATCGACCTCGATGGGTTCCGGTATGAGCGTCTCGAAAGCCAGGGCGAACGCGCCACACAGCGCCTCACTTGGCTCAAGCGTGCACGCACTCATGGTGGGCGGTTCTCGCCGCGGCCATTCGCCCAACTCGCACAAGCTTATGCGCGCGCAGGGGCGCGCGAGGAGGCCCGGCGCGTCCTGCTCGCGCAACATGATTTGCGTACACTGCATGCGTCAGCGGGGCCTCTAACTTGGGCGCTTTCCACGGCGTTTGGGCTCATCGCTGGATATGGGCTGGCGCCGATCCGCATCGCGCGGACGCTTGCGCTCTACTTGGCGCTCGGAATCGCTGGCGTGCTCGCCATGAACGCACAGGGCGCATTGGTGCGCCCTGATGGCGCGGCATGCAATGGCGCCATCGAACCCGCGCTTTACGCCATCGACGTTGCAATCCCGGTCCTCGACCTTGGCCAAGAGAACCGCTGCGCGCCAGGCCGCTCGCCGCGTGCGGAGCTGGGTGCCGGCATCGCGCTCGAAGGCAGCGACTGGCGCTTCTTCGAAGGCGCGGCGCTATGGTCATGGGCGCACGCGCTCTATGCCCTCTTGGGCGCCATGCTGAGCGCGCTCGCCATCCTTACCTTCTCAGGCGTGCTTAAACCTCGGGATTAACCTAACGCGCTCGCCAGCGGCGATTGCCCGCTTGCCAAGGGGCGCCGATCGAGGCTTGGTTCCGCCTCAATATTGGGGGTCTCCATGCTCGTTCGCCGCACCCTTCTTGGCGCTGGTCTTGCCATACCCGCTTTGAGCGCTTGCGCCGCAATCACCGAACGCACGCCTGATTGGCTGCCACGCGCGACCACGCCAGACTTCCTGCGTCGCGATACGACGCTACCGCGCGATCCTCACTCACATGCACGCCCGGAAGAAGCGCGCGTTAAGCATGTGTCCCTCGATTTAACGGCGGACTTCGAGCGTAAGGTTCTGCACGGCACGGCCACGCTCGATATCGAACGTCGCGCCGACGCCGACCGCATCTTCCTCGACGTAGACGGGTTGCTGATCAAAAGCGTGCGCACCAATGTCGGCGAGCCGACGTGGCGAGAAACGCGCAGACGCACGGACATGGGCTCGGCGCTCGAAATTCCGCTATGGCCTGGCGCCAACCAAATCGTGATCGAGTACGAAACCTCGCCGCAGGCCGGAGCACTGCAATGGCTCGAGCCCGCGCAGACCGCGAGCGGCAAGCATTTCTTGTTCAGCCAAGGCCAGGCCATCCTGACGCGCACCTGGATACCAACGCAGGATAGCCCCGGCATCCGCCAAACTTATGATGCGCGCATCACGGTGCCACGCGATCTCAAGGCGGTGATGAGCGCCGACATGGGGCCTCGCCGGGGGCGTCGCGTTCGGGGAGGACGCCGGTTTCGCTTCCGAATGGATCAACCGATCCCACCCTATCTTATCGCGCTCGCGGTGGGCGACATCCAATTTCGGCGTATCGGCCGGCGCAGCGGCGTGTATGCGGAACCGAGCGTCATCGACGCCGCCGCCAACGAGTTCGTCGATCTGGAGCGGATGATCGATGCGGCCGAGGACCTTTATGGCGGCTATCGCTGGGGTCGTTACGACGTGCTTGTTCTACCGCCGTCGTTTCCCTATGGCGGCATGGAAAACCCGAAGCTCACTTTCGCGACGCCAACGATCCTCGCCGGCGACCGCAGCCTCGTTTCGCTGATCGCGCACGAACTCGCGCATTCCTGGTCAGGCAATCTCGTCACCAACGCACTCTGGTCTGACTTCTGGCTCAATGAAGGCTTCACCAATTATTTCGAAGGCCGCATCACCGAAGCGCTTTACGGCGAGGACCTCGCGGCAATGCAGAACGTGCTCGCCTGGGCCGATATTCAAGCCGCGATCGCGGCGGGGCCGGCCGATTCCACGCGCTTACACCTACCAGGCGAACGGGGCGCCGAGGATTATGTCGCCGCCATCGCTTACGACAAAGGCGCATTGTTCCTGCGCACCATCGAGGCCGCCATCGGCCGCGATCGAATGGACCGCTACCTCCGCGCTTATTTCGACCGCAACGCCTTCCAGCCTATGACGACCGAACGTTTCCTCGAAGACTTCCGCTATCATGTCGTGCGAGGCGACGAGGCGTTGGAGCAAAGCCTGCAACTCGATGCTTGGGCCCACGAGCCCGGTCTGCCTTCGAACGCCGTTGAGCCGCGCGCGACCGGCTTCGAAGAAGTCGCGCACTTCGTCAACGACTTCGCCAATGCGGGCAGCCCCCCTGCCGCCGCGCCCTGGGAGAACTGGGGCACGTTGCAGCGACAGCGTTATCTGCAAACCTTGCCGCGTGCACTATCGCAAGCCCAACTCGATACGCTCGAGCGCGCATTCGGTCTCAATGAGATCGGCAACAGCGAAGTGTTGTTCGATTGGTTGTCGCTGGCGCTGCGCAATCGCTATGAGCCGGCGGTCGCGCCTACTGAACGCTTTCTCACCAGAATGGGGCGCGGCAAGTTCGTGCGCCCGCTGTATCGCGCGATGATGGATCAGGGCGATTGGGGCCAACCCTATGCGCGTCGCATCTACGCTGCCGCCCGCGCGGGCTATCACCCAATCGTACAGGGCCAGGTCGATCGCATCGTCACGCCGGGGAGCTAGCGCAGCTCTCCAAGGGGCATGCGTTTGCTCAATGGCTGCTATTTCCTGACTTGAAGGCGGCTTCTGCCGATCCATATGCGAGGCTGACCGGGCCCGTCTGGTCGTGGACTTTCAGTCTGCGGCGATGTCGGTCGAGGCTGTTATACGGGGCGCACTTTGGAATACCTCCAAGATTTCCTGAACTACGAGTTTCTCGGTAAGGCGAACTGGATTTGGTTCGCGTTCATCGGAACAGTTGTCGCCCTGCTCGCCTTCGACCTTGGCGTTCTCAATCGCAAAGATCACGAGATCGGCGTTCGGGAGTCTCTGAAGCTTTCGGCGCTTTACATCGCCATCGGCGTCGGCTTCGCCTACGTGATCTGGCAACTGTACAATAACGCTTCGCCTACCGCCTCGATCGATCCACAGATCCTCAGCGTCAGCGGCCCGGAGCGCGCCTGGATGGCGGTTCAGCTCTATCTCACCGGCTTTGCGGTCGAGAAGACGTTGGCGATGGACAATGTCTTCGTCATCTCGATGGTGTTCGCCTATCTCGCCATTTCACGGAAGTATCAGCACCGCGTGCTTTTCTGGGGGATTATCGGCGTCATCGTCTTGCGCGCCATTATGATCGGTCTTGGCGCGGCCCTGGTCAGTCAGTTCTCCTGGGTTCTCTACGTTTTCGCCGTCTTCCTGATCATCACGGGTGTGATGATGTTTATGAAAGGCGATCACGAGCCAGACATGAGCAGGAACAAAGTGCTGCTCTGGCTGAAGGCGCGCTTGAACGTCACGCCTGAACTGCATGGCAACAAGTTTCGGGTGCAATTGCCCGATCCGAACACCGGCAAACTCAAGTGGTTCGCCACGCCCTTGATGCTGGCGTTGCTCTTCGTCGAAGTCGTGGACCTCATCTTCGCGATCGACTCGGTGCCGGCAATATTCGCCATCACCAGCGACGCCTATATCGTTTACACCTCGAACATCTTCGCCATTCTTGGCCTGCGCGCGCTGTTCTTCGCGCTCGCGGCCATGGTGCATCGCTTCAAATACCTGAAGTATGCGCTGGCGCTGACTCTGGTGTTTATCGGTTCGAAGATTTTCATGGGCGATCTCTTCCCAGGCGGCAAGTTCCCGCCTGAATGGTCGCTCACCAT
>JALHOC010000043.1 GCA_022843225.1 Hyphomonadaceae bacterium | reverse complement strand
TTTGATGTGTCGACTTTGGACGGCAACTTCTTCGGCCCCGCCGTCGTTGAACTCAACGACCTCGACCAGATCGACAAGGAAGTATTCGGCCCGATCCTCCACATTGTGCGTTATGATCCAGGCGACATCGCCAAAGTCGGCGCGGAGCTCGCGGCCAAGGGCTATGGCCTGACGCTCGGTGTGCATTCGCGGCTGGAGAGTTTCGCGCAAGCGGTGATGGCGGCGGTGCCGGCCGGCAATGTGTACGTCAATCGCACAGTCGTCGGCGCTGTTGTCGGCGTGCAGCCGTTTGGGGGATCAGGTTTGAGCGGCACCGGACCCAAAGCTGGCGGTCCGCATTATCTGCTGCGTTTTGCGGAAGAGCGCGCGGTCTCGGTCAATATCGCCGCGCAAGGTGGGGATCCTCATCTGCTAAACTTGTGATGGCATGTGCCTAGAACGCAAACTCAAGCACGGCATGCGCGACCAACTCGCCTGAGGTCGCGAAACGTACATGACACTCAGCATAAGCCGTGGCTTTGCCGAAGCGCAGCACATGGGCCTCGACGATGAAGTTATCGTCGCGTGCGGGGCGCAGGAAGTGCGTGTGCTGATAGATCGTGCCCTTGGTGGGGCGTTCGGTCGTCATCATCGCCATAGAAGTGATGGTGTCGATGGCCGCCATTAAGGCTTGCCCGCACACCGCGCCCGCCGAGAATTTCAGTGCGTCGTCGAGCGGCAGGCGCGCGCTGATCTTTTGCCCTTCGACCTTGAAGTCATGCAAGCCAAGTTGTTTGACCCATGGTGCGAACATCGCCTCATAGGCCGCACGCGCGGTCTCCTGCGTGACGGGGAACGGGTGCGTGGAATTCATGGGGCCTATAGGCCATGAACGACAGTGGGCGTCCATCAAATTGGCGGACGCTTGAACGCCGCCTTGCCGATGCTGCGGCCTTCGCCTTAAAGATGAAGCCATGCCTTCTGACAACGTCACGCCCTTTCGCCGCCCGCCGCCCAAGCCGGTGGCGCCGCAGCGCGGGGAGGGACTTGGCTTCAACACGCATCGTGGCAAGGCCGTGTTGGTTCAGGCGCTGACATTGGCCGCGTTCGTCGCCAATTGGTTTCTGACAACCCCGCCCTTGTCCTTCATCGCTTTAGCCATTGGTGTTGCCGCTGCGGTGCTCGCGTTTTCCAATCGCGGACAAGGCATGCCCTGGGCGGCGACGCATCACGAGCATGCGCTGCGCACGCTGATTATCGGTTATTCGATCTGGGTGCTGGCGAGCCTGCTGACCTATGTGAGCGCGTTTCTGGCCATGGCGACTTTGTTCATTCAGCTTGTTGTCGCGATCTGGGCGGGCGTGCGGGCCTTGATCGGCCTCGTGTTCGCGTTCATGCGAAAGCCAATCGCCAATCCGCGCGGGTGGTTCGTTTAGTCCAATATCGTACAGCCGAACGCATCGTCGAAGCGCGCTTCGGCGCTGATCGCGCCGAACAGGACGCTGGCGCGCGTGATATTGGCGTCTTGGGTTACCGTGAGCTGCTCCCGCGCTTCCTCGGGGAAGTCGGCTGTGCAGGACTCAAGCGCGCGTCCGCTTACATGCACGCAGGAACAGGTCTGTTTGGCGGCGTAGCCGGTCGCGATACGCGCATAGGCGACATCGTCCTTCAAGCCCCAGGCTGTTGCGCCAACGACAGCAATGAGCGCAACCAGCGCTCCAATCCATATCCAGTGTTTGCGCCCCAAGCCCGTGACCCCCTATGTTGCGTCTCACGATAGCGGGTGAGGGGACGGGCGTCATGCTGAGAGGCGCGATTTTCGCGGCAATTGTTGCATTGTCGGCGGCGGGCGCGGCGTCAGCGCAACAGCTCGTCCCGTTGCCGCCGCAGCCGGCCGGCCTCGCCTGGCCGACACAGGATTGGGAAACCGCGACGCTGCCGGCCGATCTCGATCGCGCCGCCTATGATCTCGCCGTGACCGAGGCATTCGCAGGGCCCCATCCCTTGATGGGCGAGACGCGCGCCGTCATCGTCGTGCAAGGCGGACGGATCGTCTTTGAGCGCTATGGCGAAGGCTATGGGCGCGACAGCCGCCTCGTATCCTGGTCAACGGCGAAGTCCATCACGCACGCGCTTGTGGGTGCGGCGGCGTTGCAGGGGCGCGTGTCGATAGATGCGCCGATGGGCAGCCCGCATTGGCGCGCGGGCGATCGCCGGGCCTCGATCAGCTGGCGGCAATGGCTGCAGATGGTCGACGGCAGCGACTATTTGGAGACCGCCGAGAATGTCGCATTCAGCGGCAACGCGAACATGTTGTTCGGGCCTGGCCGGCAGGATGTCGCGCGCTGGGCGGCGGCGCGGCCCTTGATCCACGATCCGGGCGCGCACTGGAATTATTCATCGGCGGCGACGCTTCTCGTCTCGGATGCGCTCACACGGGCGATTGTTCCAAACCCCGCCAGCGTCGGCGATCGGCGCCAAATCATGCGCGCTTGGATGGATCAAGCTTTGTTCACTCCCATCGGTATGCGGCCGATTGTCGAATTCGATCCGCAAGGGACGTTCTACGGCAGTTCGCTCGTGTACGCGACGGCGCGGGATTATGCGCGCTTCGGCTATCTCTATTTGCGCGACGGCGTTTGGGACGGCGCGCGCGTGCTGCCCGAAGGCTGGGTGGATTTCGCGCGACGCCCGGGTTCGGCGCCGAACGTCGACATCTATGGCGCGGGCTGGTGGCTGACGCCGCCCACGGGAGCCGGCCGTCCGGCACGCTCGCTCATCGTCGGCGATGACATGCGCGATGCCTTCTCCGCGCAGGGCCATGAGGGGCAGATTGTCGTGGTCGTGCCGTCGAAGGATCTGGTTCTGGTGCGGCTCGGCTTGTTCGACGGCGGCCAGGAATCATGGGATTCGCTGGGAGATTGGGCGACGCGCTTGGCTGGCGCATTCGGTGATCGACGATGATGTAGATCACCAGGAGAAGTCATGAATATTTAACCAGCCGAAACCAGGATTCAGACTTGCTGGGCCGATTCGAGTAGGCGATGGGCGGAGACGACCTCAGATTCAATTTCGCGGGGGCGCGCGTCGCGGTTCTAGATCGAAGTAAGTTCTCTTTTCGCATTCTCAAGGGCGCGCTCGCGGGCTTTGGCTTTCGCCATATGATTGGGTTTGAATCGGCTGATGAGGCGCTGAGCAAGCTGGCGGTCATGCCCGCTGATCTCGTCTTCTGCGATCCTTACCCCGACACAAGCAAAGTGTTGGCTGCGGTCCGGACGTTGCGGGAGCCGCGTTTCGGGGAGACCTCGATTGCGCCAATTGTCGTGACGACCCCGCATGTCATCCTGGACGTTGTCAAAGCCTCTCGGGACGCAGGGGTGGATTTCATCGTTGCCAAGCCGTTTTCGGCTTCGACTTTGCTGGATCGCATCGTTTGGGCAGCGAAGCGGCCGGGGCGGCGCGATGCCGTAACGCAAGCGACTGCTCTCGCGGCGACCTCCGGGGGCAGCGTCGAAATATGGTGAGTCGGCTTGCGGCTTGTATGGGGGCCGCCGGCGGCAAGACTATTGCGACGATGCGGCGCGATGGCGAAGAGGCCATTCTCGACCTCGCTGCGGCAGCCGATGTGCATTTGGCTCAAGCCCTTTCGGACATGTCCTTGGGCGCCGCACGCAACAATCTTAGAGCGGTGCACAATGCCGCTACGGAGGTGTTGAGCACCGCCGGTCACTTCGGTCAGACGCGGCTGGCGGCAGCAGCAAAGATCGTCACGGACTTGATAGACGATGCGGGCAAAGCGAATGGGCTGAGGGCGTCCCTACCTCTGTTCGTACAATCCATGCGCGCCATTCACCGGTCCGACGACGCCGAGAAGGCCGATGAGCTTGTCGCGAATCTCGCTATCCTGGCGAGCAGGGTGCTTTCGAGCGCGCCCAGCAAGCCATGATGTGAGTAGTGTGATGTCTGACAGTGAAGGCCGTGACGTGAAGGCGCAATGTGCGCGCATGCTGCGTGAGGCCGGTTTCACCTATCTCGCTGCCGAACTCGAGCATGGCTCGCTTTCGGGGCTCGCGAAGGACGAGCCGTTCTTTCTGTTGTGCGGTCGCGACCGGCTCGCGCCAACGGCGATCAAGACATGGATCGAGGCGGCGCGCATCTCGAACGTGCCCGACCACAAGCTTGAATCCGCGCATGCGACGATTGAAGCGATCGAGGGCTGGCCGGGCGATCGCCACTACCCGGACTGATCAGCCGTTAATTTTTTCGGCGACGCGATCTAGGTATTGGTAAATTGATTGTCGCGCGTCGCGATTGCCTGCACGCCCGAGCTGAGCTGACATGCTCGACAGCATACGTACAACTTCCGCCTCACGATGTTGTTCGGCAAGAACGATGACGCCTTGTGTGCGTTGAATGAAGGCGTTCATCCCGGATGGGCCATAGGCGTCGATTACCCGCAGCCGCAATTGACGCAGCGCGGTTCTTAGGCACGGCGGCCGGCCAGCGAGATTGTCGCTGCGGCGATCGCGCATGCGCAAGCCGCCGCGCTGCCTGCGGCGGTCGGGACCGAAATAGCTCTGCTGATCCACCCAGGCGCTCACGCCCGTTGCTCCGCATTCTGTAAAGCTGACGACGCATACTACCGCAGAGATGCTTTACGAAGGATTTGCGATGTTACGAATTTGAGGCGCGCCCTGGCGCCGCGTATGGTCAACGAGATGTTGCCGGGCCTGGGGGCGGCGGCGAACGCAGCGCCTCGTGCGCGCGATTGAGCATGTCGATCAAATCCGGACCGACATCTCCTTCGCGCTCAATCGACGCCACCGCCGCCAGCCGCAACAATCGTTCCGACACCTCAGGCTCTTGGTTCATACGCGCGAGCAGCGCGGTGGATTCCACGCGTGTGATAAAGGCTTCGCGCGTGCCGCCGCGCGCCTCCAGGATGTGCTGGCGCAATTGGCGCAACGCCGTCGAGAGTGGCGGCGGCGGGCCAGCCCAGGCATTGTCCACACGCCGTTCGATCATCCGGAACGGAAAGCGGGCGCGCCGCCGATCCGGTCCGAAATAATTCGGGTGATCGATCCATGTCTGTGCATGTCTCATACGCGCAGTTTACCCGCTGATGCTTGGCGGATCGTTCGCGAACATGGTTGTTTCAGTGCTGAGGTTAAGCGGCATTAGCCAAGAGCGAGCGCACGTCTTCAGGCGATCTCCCCGCTTCGCGCAGGCCGCGCAGCGTAGCAGCGTGATCGCGCTTGGCGAGGCGTTTGCCATCCGGCCCAAGGATAAGGCGGTGATGCTGATAGCGCGGCGTCGGCAGGTGGAGCAGCTTCTGCAGCAACACATGCAGATGCGCTGCCTCGCGCAAATCCTCGCCGCGGATAACGTGCGTCACGCCTTGGAGGGCATCGTCCCAAACCGAAGCGAGGTGATAGCTGGTCGGGAAATCCTTGCGCGCGAGCACGACATCGCCGTGCTTGTCGGGTTCCGCGCGCACGGGGCCGGTTTCATCCTCGAACATCAACGCGAAATAGGCCGGCCCCAGCGCCGCGCGCGCCTTCTTGAGCGACAAGCGCCAGGCGAACGCTTCGTTGCGCGCCAGACGCTCGGCCTCTTCGTCGGGAGGGAGCGCTTCGCCACGGAACACATCGTCGCTCGCTCCATGCGGCGCGCTGGCGATTGCCTCGGCGGCCTCCTTCCGGGTGCGGAAGCACCGATAAACGAGCCCGCGCTCGATCAAGCCTTGGAGCACGGCTTCATATGCGGCCATGTGCTCGGATTGTCGGCGTACGTTGGTTTCCCATTCGAGGCCGAGCCAAGCGAGGTCCTCGAAGATCGCCGCCTCGAATTCGGGGCGCGCTCGGCGCTGGTCGATGTCCTCAATGCGGAGCAGGAGCCGCCCGTCCGCTGCCCGCGCGGCGTCGAACGCAGTCAACGCCGAGTAAGCGTGACCGAGATGGAGGTAGCCTGTGGGCGAGGGCGCAAAGCGGGTGACGAACGACATCGTCCGTCAAGGCTACCGTTCGCGCCGCCGAGCCGCTAGCTAAGCGCCATGACAGTTTTCATCGATGGCCCGCGCCTGCCCCCCGCGCGCGGCGGCAAGCCGGATTCTCTGGTGATCCTGTTGCACGGCTATGGCTCCAATGGCGCCGACCTGATCAGTCTCGCGCCTTATTGGGCCAAGGCGCTGCCCGGGACGGCGTTTGCCTCCCCCAACGCGATCGAGCCTGTGCCGCAGGCCCCAGGCGGGTTTCAGTGGTTCCCTATCGTGGATCTCGATCCCCGCTCGATGGAGCAGGGTGCGCGCCACGCCGCGCAATCGGTGGACCGCTTCATCGATCGCGAACTGGAGAAGTATGGCCTCGATGAGAGCCGGTTGGCGCTGGTGGGGTTCAGCCAAGGCACGATGATGTCGCTCTATGTCGGTTTACGCCGGGAGCGCCAGGTCGCGGCGATTTTGGGCTTTTCCGGCGTGCTGGTGGCGGGCCAGCGTCTGAAGGAGGAGATGCGCTCCAAGCCGCCGATCCTGCTGGTTCACGGGGACCGCGACCCGATGATCCCCATCACGGCGATGTTCGATTCCGCCGATGCGCTGTGCGCCGCCGGACACGCGGCGCAATGGCATGTGAGCTATGGCGTACCACACTCGATTGGTCCGGACGGGCTTGAGCTGGGTGGGGACTTCCTGGCTACCACCCTGAAAATACGCGGAATCACCCGCGCTGGGTGAGCTTTCACGGCCACGTTGTCGGGCTGTCACGCGGTTGTCGCGTTGAATCAGCTAGAGCTAGGCTCGCCTTGAGGCTGACTCATGGTAGTCTGACATCCTAAGGAGCAGGGTCTTCAGTCCACCTCACGCGATCATCCTTCAAAGCCCTTGCCGGCCCCCCTTGAGCGGCCGGCCATGATCGTTTCTAGCGCCTCCGTCGCCACGTCCCCGCTGTCGGGTTGGCCGGCTCTCGTTCTTAACGCCGATTTCCGACCGCTTTCGTATTACCCGCTTTCGCTCTGGCCCTGGCAGGAAGCCGTGAAGGCGGTGTTCCTGGAGCGCGTCGATGTGGTCGCGCATTATGATCAGGTCGTGCACTCGCCGTCGTTCGAGATGAAGCTGCCGTCGGTGATATCGCTGCGCGATTACATCGCTCAGGACCGCCCGCCCGCTTTTACCCGGTTCAATGTGTTCCTACGCGACGGCTTTGCGTGCCAGTATTGCGGCTCGCCCGACGATCTCACCTTCGACCATCTGGTGCCGCGTTCCAAAGGCGGACGCACCACGTGGGAGAACATCGTCACTGCTTGCGCCCCCTGCAATCTCCGCAAGGGCGGCAAGTACGCGCACCATTCCGGCATGCGCCCGCGCCGCAAGCCGCGCCGGCCGACGATGCATGAGCTGCAGCACACAGGCCGGCGCTTTCCGCCGCACTATCTGCACGAGAGCTGGCTCGATTATCTCTATTGGGATGTCGAACTGGAGACTTAGGAAAACGCGTCGGCGATGGTGGCGAACAGCGCGGTAACCGAGCCGTTCAAGAGGCCAACTGCCGATACGATCACAAGAAAGATCAAGCCTGTGATCAACGCGTATTCTATCGTGGTGGCGCCGCGCGCGTCGTGTATGAATCGCGCGCTCATGGAACGCTCCGTTCGATCAGGCGGTCGATCAGCACAATGTCGGCTGGGGGCATAGCATAGCTTTTCAACTCGCGCGGATGCGCCCACGCCAAGGCCTGGGCGGCGTCGGGGTGCAGCTTGGGCGCGCCCTGCCAGCGCGTGGCCGTGTAGAGCGGCATCAGCAGGTGGAAATCCGGGTAGGCGTGCGAAGCGAACGCGAACGGATCGAGGGCGTCAGGCTCGACGGTCAAATCCAATTCCTCCTTCAGCTCCCGCGCCAAGGCGAATTCCGGCGCCTCTCCGGGCTCGACCTTGCCGCCAGGAAACTCCCACAGGCCGCCGAGCTGTTTGTGCGCCGGCCTTTGCGTGATGAGCACCCGGCCGGCAGTGTCGATCAACGCAGCCGCCGCCACCAAAAGGAGGCGCCGCGCCGATCCCGAACTATCGCCGATTTGCATGAAGAAGCCGTGTGGAGGTTTGGTTGCTAGCGGTTAGGCATAAGCGCCGATGGCCTCAAGCGGAACTCAGATTTTAGCGCCGACAGTCGCGCCGGCTTCGCATGATGGTGAAACGGCCATCAACCATGCTGTGAAAATAGAGCGCGCCGTCGGGCGCGATCGTCGGCGCTTCGGCGATGCCGGTTATGGCGGGGATGCGCACCGGCGCGCTGAACGGCGCGGCAGGGGTTTCGCGTGTGGCGACGAAGGTCTCAAAGCGCGGCGGTTGCAGGAAGCGACGGTTGAGACGGGTGAAGTAAAGCTCGAGTTCATTGTTGGAGGTCGCGGGCGCGTATTCGAGCATGCTCGCGGTATTGATGTTGGCGAACAGGCGGTCGAACTCGGGCGCGCGCCGCCAAACGCCATCCGCGCGCACGGCGAGGCGCAGGTCGGACGTGCGCGGCGCTCCGGGCGCAAAGACGTTGTCGGTGAAATAGAGATGCACGCCGTTGGCGGCGATTTCCGCGTCCATATTGAACGCCGGCCAGCGGCCTGGCGACAGCGCGGCATGAACGACTTGCCCTTCGACCGCGCGCCCGGTCCAACGCCCTGTCCAGATCGTCGCGGCGCGACCATCGGCAATGCGTGGCGAGATATAGGCGAATGTCCCGTCGCGCGCGAGCGAGGGCACGCCGTCAAGGTCGGCCGAATTGGCGCTGGCGATCGGCCCTTGGTAGCGGAAATGCGTGTTATCGACGCGCGTCGCCCGGTGCAAATCGGTTTCACGCGGGGGGTCGTTTCTGTTGTTGAAGAACAGTGTATGTCCGTCACGCGCGATGAATGGCTCCATCGCGTGGTCCGCATAGCCCTCAATCGTCACACTACTGGGCGCGCCAAAGCAGAGCGCGAGAATGGCGGCGGGGATGAAGCTGAAGTCCATAGACCGATCAAAACAGATCAATCCAACCCTGTCAGCCCTCGCCTACCGCACCTCGCTCTGGCTGCGCACGATCTTGCCGACGAGGCCGTAGGCTTTCGCTTCCTCGGCCTGCATCCAATAATCGCGATCAACGTCGCGCTTGATCTTGTCGATCGGCTGGCCGGTGGCTTCGGCGAAGATGCGGTTCAGGCGTTCGCGCATTTTCAGAATTTCGCGCGCCTGGATTTCCACGTCACTCGCCATGCCGCCAACGCCGCCACGCGGTTCGTGCAGCAGGAAGCGCGTGTTCGGCAGGCAGAAGCGGTTCTCGCGCGCCGCAGCGCAGAAGATCAACGCGCCCGCGCTCGCCACCCAGCCCGTGCCCAGCATCTTCACCGGCGCGTTGATGAATTTGATCACGTCGTGGATCATGTCGCCGCTTTCGACATGGCCGCCGGGGGAAGAGATCACGAAGGTGATCGGATCGGCGCTTTGGGCCGAGAGCGCAAACAGACGCTCGGTGACGCGGCGGGCCTGCATGTCGTTGACCTCGCCGGTGAGCATCACGACGCGGGCGTCGAACAACGCCTTTTCAATCACGTCAGGGGCGTTGCGCGTCTCCTTGCCGGCGGTTTCATCGTCGAGGCGGGTGGGGATGGAGCCCATGTGGATAACTTTCGTGAGGTGACTCTGGTCGGCTTCAGGTAGGCGGGTTCGGCCGGTTTTCCTAGGGCGCCCAACCGCCTGTTCATGGGTAATGGCGGACGAATCGCTGCACCCAAGGGCTGGGACCCCATGGCCGACGTGTTCATCTCCTACAAGCGCGAGGACAGGCCCCGCGTCGAAGCGCTGAACGCGCTCTTGATCGACCTCGAACTCACCGCCTGGTTCGACGCGGGCATCGAGGTGGGCGCGGCCTGGGAAGCGCGAATCCAGGAGGAGGCGGAGGCCGCCGCCGTCATGATCGTGTGCTGGACCTTCGCGGCCACAGCATCGCCCTGGGTGAAGCGCGAGGCGGAGATCGGCTTGCGCCGGGGCGTGCTTGTGCCTGTGATGCTGCAATGGTGCGTGCCGGCGGCGCCGTTCGACGCCGTGCAAGCCGCCGACCTCACGAAATGGGAAAGCGCGCCCGACGATCCCCAACTGCAGCGTGTGCTCGCGCGCATCGAGCAACTGACGGGCAAAAGCGATCTCGCCCGCAATGCGCGCCGGCGCGGCGGCGGGCAGAATGAAGAATTGGTCGCGCTGCTGCGCCATCTCTTAGTGGCGCGTGCGCGTGCGGGTGGGGCGCCGTTCAGCTATCGCGAGATCGAGGCGAGCCTCCGCGAGGCGGCGGCGGCGGTGCGCTTGAATCTCGTCGACTTCGATCAGCACTCGCTGTGGGGCGCGCTTGACTCCATCGCCGAGCAGAATCGCGCCCGACGCGAGCCGCCTTTGGGCGCGCTGGTGGTCGGCAAGAACAATGGCTTGCCGGGGCGCGGCTATTTTCAGAAACATGTGTTTCTTGAGGGTGGCCACGACGAATTGGAGCGTGCCGTCCATGAGCGGCATCTAGAGCGCGTGCGCGCCTCGACCTGGCCGCAGGACCCGTGAAGGACGCCGCATGAACCTCGCCGACGCCATCCGCACGATCCCGGACTATCCCAAGCCTGGGATACTATTTCGCGACATCACCACGCTTCTGGGCGATGCGCGCGCGTTTCGCCGCGCCGTGGATGAATTGGTGCAGCCGTTCGCGGGGCGCAAGATCGACAAAGTCGCCGGCATTGAAGCGCGCGGCTTTATCCTGGGCGGCGCGGTGGCGCATCAATTGTCGGCTGGGTTTCTGCCCGTGCGCAAGAAAGGCAAACTGCCGGCGGAAACCTTGCGCCAGACCTACGCGCTCGAATACGGGACCGATGAAGTGGAAATCCATGTCGACGCGCTCGCGCGCGGCGAGACGGTGCTGCTGGTCGATGATCTGATCGCCACCGGCGGCACAGCGGAAGCTGCAATCACACTTCTGCGACGCGCGGGCGCCGACATTGTCGGAGCGGCCTTTGTGATTGATCTCCCCGATCTCGGCGGCGCAGAGCGTATCGCGGCGATGGGCGTGCCGGTGCATGGCTTGGTGCGTTTCTCTGGACATTAGCCACCACGCTGCTCCAGCAGGCGCGTGAGCCGTTCCACCGACGCTGTCAATGTCGCGATCTCTTGTTCGCGCAACAAGTCGATCTTTTCATGTAAGGTCTCGATTTCCAACTCCGCTCTGCGGTTGATGTCATAGTCGTCGATATTGCGTTGCCGATCGATTTCAGCTTGCCGGTTTTGCGCCATCATGATGACGGGCGCTGTGTAGGCGGCCTGGGTTGAGAGCAAGAGATTGAGCAGGATGAATGGGTAGGGATCAACGCGGTTTGCACTAAGAGCGTTGAAGGCGATCCAACCGACGAGCAAGGTGCTTTGCACAATAATGAAAGGCCATGACCCGACCAGGCTGGCGATGGCGTCTGCCGCACGTTCAGCGAACGTGAACGGCGCGCTCATCTCTTGTGGCTGGGGACGATCCTTGGCGCGCTGGCGCAGTTCGTCGAGCAAGCTTTGGGCGGCACTTGGCATTGGCGGCGACTCCGTTTGCGCTGACTAGGCGCCTAGCCGGTCAAATATCGCATTGAACGCTGCCACGGCTGCCTGCGGTCCATCGCTATGGGTCCAGACCCCGCCGGAGACAGCCAGGAAGTCCGCGCCCGCGCGCACGAGGGGCTCGGCGTTATCGATCATAATGCCGCCGATCGCGACGCAGGGCGTCTCCATGGTCTCCTGCCAAATCTCAAGAATTTCCGGCTCGGCCCAGTGCGTCGGGGTTTTTGTGTCCGTTGGATAGAACGCGCCGAACGCGACATAATCGGCGCCGGCCTCGGCTGCTTCCATGGCGAGGTGGCGCGAGTTGTGGCAGGTCACGCCGACGATCTTGTCTGGCCCGAGCAGCGCGCGCGCTTGCGCGTAGTTTGCATCAGTTTGGCCGATATGAACGCCGTCAGCGCCAAGTCGAGCGGCGAGGTCGGGTCGGTCATTGAGTATGAAGGCGACGCCCGCGCCCTGTACGATGGGCATGAGCCGCCGGCCCGCCGTAAGCACGGCGTCGTCGGGCGCGTCCTTCATCCGCAATTGGAAACAGGCGACGTCCCCGCCCGCCAGGGCTTCGGACAGTGCGCCCGCGAAAGCTTCCGTCTCGAAGCGCGGCGGGCTAATCAGATAAAGGCGGCAGCGGTGGGGCATGAGCAGCGCGTTCATACGGCGCTCAGCTTGGCTGCGCCAGCTTGGGGCAAGGGGAGAAGCTGATGAAGTACGGAATTCTGGCGGCTTTGGCGCTGTTCGGTGCGGCGCTCGCGGGATGTGAGACGATGAGCGCGGAGGAGTGTGTCGCCGCCGATTGGCGCGCGCTCGGCTTCAATGACGCGGCGAGCAACGGGGCGGACCGCTTCGGCAGCCGCGCTGAAAGTTGCGGCGAACAGGGGGTGGTTGCGGACCAGACCGCGTACGCCTCGGGGTTCGCTGAGGGCATGGATCGCTTCTGCCAGGCGCCGAACGCATTTCAATTCGCGCGGCGCGGCGGCTCCTTCAGCGGATCGTGCCCTTCGGAGCTGCAGTACGATTTCTACGCCGCTTACAATGATGGCCGCCGCGTGCATGAGGCCGAATCCGAGTTTAGCGCGTTGCGCAGCGAGATCAGCAGCCTGGAGTCCCGGCTTAACGAAATCGATGACGACATCCGCTCGCGCGAGGGCGGTCTCGCTGATCCGAACAAGACGAACGAAGAACGCGAATGGTTGCGCAGCGATCGCGACCGGCTGCGCCGTGAGCGCCGTGACGTGATCGAAAACTTGCGGCTGGCGGAAGAGAGAGTCTATTTTGCTCAGCGCCGCGTCGACGATCTACGCTTCGACATCGGCAGCCGCTGGGCGCCCTGGTGAGGCGTTGGTTTCCGGTCGTGGCGCGCGCTTGGCAAATCTGGCTCTGAGCCAGCTACTGGCGGGCTTCTCAATGCAGACATGCGCGAGGTACGCGCACACGATGCTGGACAGCAGGAGCACCGGGATCACCACGATGGCCCTTTGCAGGTCGTCTTCGATGCGGATGGCTATAGGCGCGGCGATGATTGCGATCAGCAAGGGGTGTACAAGCAGAACCGCGTAGCTGAGCGACCCAGCCCTCGCGATCAGCTTTGAGTTCAGTTGTGGGCGGTAAAGATCCATGCCGCCGATGGCGAATAGAACCAGCGCGCCGCTGGCGCTGTAGGCCAGCGCTTCAGCGAGGGCCGGGAGATCGTGCCCCGTGTTGTCGGCGTAGGCGGTTGCGAACATGCCGGCGAGGCCCACGACAAGCATTGGAACGAGCCGATGATTTTTGATCCAAGCCTCGGCGCGTTTTGTCAGGAGTAGGGCGCCTACCGCGATCCCGGCGGCGAACTCGAGCAGGATTGGGCTGGCGTAGAAACGCCGCATGTCCTCATCCGGCAAGAGCAGCGCCGCCGGCGTGATCAAGACAATCAGCCCCAGTACAACAAAATGGCGCGCGCGCAGCGCAAACATCAGCGAGATCGCAAAGATGAGGTAGAAGAAGACCGTGTAGTTCAGCGCCCAGCCGACATAGAGAATGGGGTGCAGTCGGCCGTTGAGGTCCGCATGGGGCAGAAAAAAGAGGCTTTTGGCGATGCTTTCCAGCGATAGGTCAGCTTGTCCGAACGTCCATGGCCGCCACAATACGAGCGCGATCACCGCGAACGTCATCACCCAATAGAGCGGAACCAGGCGCGCGAGACGCTTGCCCATGAACGCGAGCGGCGTTTCGTCAGGCCGCGTCGTGTGCAGCAACACAAAGCCGCTGATCAGTAGAAACAGGTGAAAGCCCGGGCCGGGGATCCCGGCCATCGACAAATGAAGACCGCCAGAATTGGTGTTCAGAAACACCGTGACATGGAACACGGCGATCAGCAGGCACGAGATCGTGCGTACCAAATTGATCCGATTGAGCATGGCGCCCGCCTTTGGGCGAATGTGATGCAAGCGTTGGCCCAGCGGACATTAAGGGTTAACGGCGCTTACGCTCATTAATGGCAGGCCCAGGCAAAGGTCACGACGTCCTTGTGGTCCGGGCATTGGGTGATATGGCCGCAGCCCACGTCGCCAAACATGAAGGGGACGTGATCGTTGGAATCTATCTGGAACACGAGGTCCATGGCGACGCCGCAGCGTGTACATGAAGGGTATTCCACGCCCTGAACCCATCCAGGCCAGCCGCCGAGCTTGTCGCCAAATTTCGGCGCAAGTATACGATCAAACACGTCCTTTTCATCGGCTGTGCTCAAGAATCCGGTGTCGATGTCCAAGGCCTCGCATACGAACCGTGTGCGTACCTTGAGGGGATTGCTGCGGTCCCAGATTGTCTTGAGGCCGTACCTTTCCGCTTCTTCCGTGTTGAGTGCTTCCTCGAAGCGTTCCCAGTCGACGATTGATTGAGGCTTCGCCAAAAGCCCAACATCGCGCGGCGCGGCGATCGCGCCCTGCGCATCGGGCGCCACGACCCGCACGAGCTTTGTTTTATGGTCGAACGCTGCCCAATCCTCGGTTTGCGAAAAGTCGTGGTCTTTAACGCAATAGAAGAGTTGGAGCACACCAACGCCGAACTTCTTGTCGTACGGCTCAGGCAGTTGCTTCAAGTTGAGCTGCAGGAATAATGGCATCGGCTTTTGGCAAAGCTGACACGCTGGCCAAGGCTCCCCGCCGACCAAAAAAGGCGTGCCATTAAAGCGCGAACCGTCCGCTGCGCCATGGCCGGGCGCGAGAATGGGCTTGAAAGCAGTTCGTGTGTAGCGATCGATAAATGGCTTCAGCTTTTTTCGAACGCCGCTGCCGAACATGCGCCTATTCCGCCGCTACCCGCGCGCTTGCGCTGATCTTGGGGTCGAGTTCGCCCTTGGCATAGCGCTTGGCCATCGCCGAGAGCGGCAGCGGCTTGATCTTGGAAGCCCATCCATCGGCGCTGAATTCCTGGAAGCGCTGCGCGCAAATCTTGCGCATGGCTTCCTTGGCCGGCTTCAGATAGGCGCGCGGATCGAATTCCTTCGGGTTTTCGGCGAGCAGTTTGCGGATCGCGCCGGTCATCGCCATGCGATTGTCGGTGTCGATGTTGATCTTACGCACGCCGTTCTTGATGCCGCGCTGTATTTCCTCGACCGGCACGCCGTAGGTTTGCGGCATCGCCCCGCCATATTTGTTGATGATGTCTTGCAAGTCCTGCGGCACTGATGACGATCCGTGCATCACCAAATGCGTGTTCGGCAAGCGGCGGTGAATCTCTTCGATCACATGCATCGCCAGCACATCACCGCCGGGCTTGCGCGAAAACTTGTAGGCGCCGTGGCTGGTGCCCATGGCGATAGCGAGCGCATCGACTTTGGTGCGCGCGACGAAATCCACCGCTTGATCCGGGTCGGTGAGCAATTGCGAATGGTCTAGCTTGCCTTCCGCTCCGTGGCCGTCCTCGGCTTCGCCCATGCCGGTTTCGAGTGAGCCTAGCACGCCAAGCTCGCCTTCAACGGAGGCGCCGACCCAATGGGCCATATCGACGGTGCGGCGCGTCACCTCGACATTGTAGTCGTAATCCGCAGGTGTCTTGGCGTCTTCCTTCAAGGAGCCGTCCATCATCACGCTGGTGAAGCCGTATTGGATCGCGGTGGCGCAGGTGGCGGGTGAGTTGCCGTGATCCTGGTGCATGCAAATCGGGATGTGCGGATAGATTTCGGCCAACGCGTCGATCATGTGCTTGAGCATGATGTCGTTGGCGTAATTGCGCGCGCCGCGACTGGCCTGGATGATCACCGGCGCATCCAGCTCATCGGCGGCCTCGAGGATGGCGAGGCCTTGCTCCATATTGTTGATGTTAAACGCGGGCAGGCCGTAATCGTGCTCAGCCGCGTGGTCCAAGAGTTGTCGAAGCGTGATGCGCGCCATGGCGGTAATCCTCAAAGTGTCGGTGTATTTCGGGCTTTCATAGGCCAAATCGCGGCGGTCGGGAAAGGGGGCGAGGCCCGGCTCCGTTCCCCGCCGCGCCGGGCATTTTATTGCCATGAGCGGCGCTTATGCTTTCAGTAGCGGCTTGCATTCCATCCATTGCCCTCCTGGGTGCCTAGGCCTGATTTGGGCGGCGCCAGATGAAGAGGAGGAAGATGATCGAGGCCATGAGCGCCCACAGCCCGAGATTCAGAAACACGGCGGTGGTCTGAAAAAGCCAGCTGCTCTGCAGCGCCAATAAGCCCTGGGTGGCGGAGGAGGGCTCTGGTAGCGCACCGAGAGCATTGAGCGCGACCCGCTTGATGTTGGACTCTTCCAACATCAAGCCGATGAACATGAGCATACCGATGAGGTAAATCAGAAAGCCAAGCAGCTTCATCGTTAGCTTTGATTTGTTCAGGAAATAGTAGATCGCCACGACCATCGCGAAGTTGATCGAGATCACCTGACCATAGAGGGCGGCAATCTGGGCGTTGGCGGAGCGAACGACCTCGAAAAGCTCAGCTTCGCTCATGCTTTCAGCGCCTCCACTCCTGGCAGCGGCTTGCCTTCCATCCACTCCAGAAACGCGCCGCCAGCGGTGGAGACGAACGTCATGTCGTCGGCGACGCCGGCGTGGTGCAGCGCCGCGACCGTATCGCCGCCGCCGGCCACGGCGATGAGCTTGCCGTTCTTGGCGCGCGCGGCTGCATGGCGCGCGGCCGCGACCGTGCCGTGATCGAACGGCGGGGTTTCGAACACGCCCAGTGGCCCGTTCCAGATTAGGGTGTTGCTCTCATCCATCGCTTTGGTGAGGCGCGCGATGGTTTCGGGGCCGGCATCCAGGATGCGCTCGTCGTCGTCGATATCGCCCAAGCCGCGCACGAACGCCGGCGCGCGCGCATCAAGTTTCTCGGCCACGATTGTGTCGATCGGCAGCAGCAATTCGCATTTGTGCTTGCCGGCAAGCTTCATGATTTCGCGCGCGGTGTCGGCGAGGTCTTTCTCGCAATAGCTCGAGCCCACATCCCAGCCTTGCGCGAACAGGAAGGTGTTGGCCATGCCGCCGCCAATGGAGAGCTTGTCGAGCTTGGTGACGAGGTTCTTCAGAAGATCGATCTTGGTCGACACCTTCGAGCCGCCGACAATGCCGAGCACCGGCCGGCGCGGATTGCCGAGCGCGCTTTCCAGCGCCACGAGTTCGGCCTCCATGCTCTTGCCGGCGTAAGCGGGCAAAATGTGCGCGAGGCCTTCGGTGCTCGCATGCGCGCGGTGCGCAGCGGAGAAGGCATCATTGACGTAGAAATCGCCGAGCTTGGCGATCTCAGCGGCGAGCGCTTTGTCGTTGCTCTCTTCGCCTGCATGAAAGCGGGTGTTTTCCAACAGCACAACGCCGCCGGCTGGCAGCGCTGCAATGGCTTTAGCCGCTGGTTCGCCGACGCAATCCTCAGCAAACACAACCGAAGAGCCAAGCAGCTCCGAAAGCGGCTTTGCGAGCGGCGCCAGCGACATGGACGGCACGCGCTTGCCCTTGGGGCGGTCAAAGTGCGCGAGCAGGGCCACCTTGCAGCCTTTGGCTTGCAAAGCCTGGATCGTGGGCAACGCCGCGCGCAGCCGCGTATCGTCGCTCACTTCGCCGCCTTGCATCGGCACGTTGAAGTCCACCCGCACCAAAGCGGTCTTACCCGATGGCGCGTCCTCGATGCGGCGAAAGCTCATCCCAGTCCTCGTATCGTCAGCCCAAGCCAATAGGCGCCGCCTAGTACAATAGCCATGAGCCCGAGCGCCAGCGCGCCGTTGCGAAGTCGGTGCATAAGCTCCATGCGCGCGAGCACGTCGCGCCGCGTCCAGCCCCAGGCCGCTGCCGCGCCCAGGAAAACCAACACAGCATAACTCAAAGGCGCGCCGAACAGGCCGCTCGCGAAGGCGAGCCCCGCGAAGGCGAGGTCCATCAAAGCGGCTGAGGGGTTTGGGCGGCGGACGCTCATCGCCTCAACTCATCAGAAAATCGCGTTTCCCCAGCTCGACGCCGTTATGGCGCAAGATCGCGTAGGCGGTGGAGAGGTGGAAATAGAAGTTCGGCAGCGCCCAGGTGTTGAGATAATCGATGCCGCTGAACTTCAGCTCCGCGTTCGGAATCTTGACGCTAATTTCGCGCTTGTCGGCGCCTTCGAGTTGAGCCTCGGAATAGGCCTCGACGATGGCGATCACCTTGGCGATGCGCGCCTGCAATTCGCCAAAACTGGTTTCCTTATCCTCGATCGATTCCGGGGGCTGACCGGCCAGGCGCGCCATCGCGCCCTTGGCGTGATCGGTCGCGATCTGGACCTGGCGCGCCAAGGTGAACATGTCGGGCGCGAGCCGGGCGTTGAACAGGATCGCGGGGTCGTAGTTTTTGGCTTTCGCGTGCGCTTCGGCCTTGCCCAGCATAGCGGAGAGATTGCGCAACATGCGCGCGAAAACGGGCGCGCTGAACGCGTACATCGAGACTTTGCTCATGGGGCTAGATATTTCCTCCGACGCCGAGGCCCAGCCAATAGGCGCCGGCCTCGATCGCGATAATGACGAAGAGGGCGGCGGCGGTCGCCTTCGCCCAGGCTTTGGCCGGTAGGCGCTTCAGGATGCGCCGCCGGCTCGCCGCCCAATACGCCACCATGCCGGCCCCCGCCAGCCCCGTGAGCCACAAAGGCGCGCCATAAAGCCCGCACGCGAAAATCGCGAGCGCGAAACCGAGGTCGCCGAAGGCGATGGCCAGATCGGTGCGGGCGCGTGCGGCGGGCATGGGGGCAAGCTAGCGCTGGATTGGCGTCAGCGCGCGGGCGCTCACCCCGGATGGGTTATGGCGCGGCCCAGGCCGCCAAAGCGGCGAGCCCAAAGCCGATCCATGGAAACGCGAAGCCGGTCGCGCCGGCATAAGTGAGTGCGCGCGGCGTTGTTTCGTGCGACGGCGCGCGGGGACCGAGGATGAACTCCCAGCCGAACCACGCGAGAGCGCTCGCGATCAAGAAGATGCGCACGCCGACGCCGGTGGCGAGCGTCGCCGCGAGCGCGGTCGCGAAACCAAGCGCGACGCCAAGCGCTTGGGCTTTGGCGAAGGGGGTGAAGATCTGGGGCTTCATGGCGTGCTTCTAGCCGATGCCCTACACTTGAGTCAGCTTCTGACCGGGAGTGTCATCGCTGCGGGGACATCGCGTAACTGAATTGAAGCGCAACTCATGGCGTCGGGCACGCGTCTGGCAGAGAAACAACGTGGCCTGGGCGCTGGCGCCTATCCTGTGGCGGCCGATTCATTGGGTCGCTCTCTAATGCTTCGGTGCAACGCCCGCGCACAAGAGGATCGCTGATTCCGCGTGTGATCGCCTGTACTGCGCCCCGCCCGTCACCTTCACGCATCACGTAGGTGCGGCCAGAATTGGTGCCGCCCTCGTTGGGGTCAGCGACGGGCGTCTCCTCCGGCCCTTGATCTGGCGGCTGCTCGACCGCGCACCGTTGCAAGGAAAAACCCACCACAACGACGAATGCGATCCAGACGACAATCGGCACCCAAGGAACGCGACGATGCGCCGCCGATGCTGGCGGGGCACCTGATGGGCGGGGGCCTTCGGCAGTCGGCTGTGGCTGCGACGGCGTTGGCGTTTGTGCGGCCTCTTTTGCCCCGGTTTCGGGCGCACTCGATCCCCCGTCGAGGCTCGATGAACGAGCGGCCGGCTCCTTTGTGCGCTCAGACGATCCGCCGGTCGGTTGCGCGAACTCGAAACGGCCTAGCAGGTCACGCAAGAATGTTTTCACCTTGTCGCGATGCCTCGCCCACAAGTCGGCGATGGTTTCGACGAGGTGTTTCGGCCACCACAAGAGCGCAACGAAAGAACTGCTCAGGACGATTAGCGACGTCCAATCGACAAGAAAGCCGACGTTCTCTCGCCATGCACGGGGATCTATACGAGGCCAGTGCAACCCAGCATCCGTCCAGGCGAGTCCTAGGAAGTAAACGCCAAGCCCAGCCACCCAAACAAAGGTAACGACGAGACCGACGAGACGCAGCCGCCGAGCGGCGCGCGCTTCCAAATCGCCTGGTGAGAGTTCGTCCGCCATGTCGCCGTCGATCCTCGCGCACGACTTCTCACCTCACCAAGGGTGTTCGCCCACGAGGCAAGTCCAAAGTCGAATGGCCCGCCCAAAATGCCTCGCCGACCGGCTCCCCTTCTAAACGGGAGGAAACATGGCATATCGCACAAGACGCGGGAGTCCTGGCGGCGACCGACCGTTAGAAAAAGTGCCTTGGCACCGCCCCAAATCTCGCCTGAAGCCACCACCCCTCTCCCCCGCAGGGGGAGAGGGGACGCTGTGGCGCTAAATCAGCTTCGCCATGTGCACAGCGGTATCCGCCATGCGGTTGGAGAAGCCCCATTCGTTGTCGTACCAAGTGAGGATAGAGCACATATTGCCTTCCATCACTTTGGTTTGATCCATGTGGAAGA
>JALHOC010000042.1 GCA_022843225.1 Hyphomonadaceae bacterium | reverse complement strand
CTGGCGGACAGAGAGGGATTCGAACCCTCGTTAGACTTGCGCCTAAACACGCTTTCCAAGCGTGCGCCTTCAGCCACTCGGCCACCTGTCCGGCGCGGCGGTTTATGACCGCCGCCGACCCCGCGCGCAAGGCGCGTAACCGCCGTCCCTGCGCGTGCGTATCCATCCTCGCAAAGCCGCCCGCGCCCTCTCCCTCCCCGAGACGAAAGCCGCACCCCGCTCCCCCGGGGTGCGCGCGGCGCGGCGGCGACCTACATTCAGAGCCACACAAGCGAGGTATCCATGGCCCGATCCACTTCCATGCCCAGCCCCGAGCACGTCCTGCCCGGCCGGCCCAATCCGATCCCCACCGCTGCGACGCATTTCGTCAACGGCAACGCGCTGAAGCCGCCGTTCCCGGCGGGGCTCGAGGAAGCCGTGTTCGGCCTCGGTTGCTTTTGGGGCGCCGAGCGCAAGTTCTGGCAGACGCCGGGCGTGTGGAGCACGTCGGCTGGGTATGCTGGCGGGACAACGCCCAATCCGACCTACGAAGAAGTCTGCTCAGGCCGCACCGGCCACACCGAAGTCGTGCGCGTGATCTTCGACCCGAAGATCGTGAGCTATGACGCGTTGCTGAAACTCTTTTTCGAAAACCACGATCCGACCCAGGGCATGCGCCAAGGCGGCGATGTCGGCACGCAATATCGCTCCGCAATTTACGCAACGACCCCGGCGCAGAAAGAAGCGGCCGAGCGCGCCGCGCTTGCGTATGGTGAAAAGCTGCGCGCGGCCGGCTACGGCACGATCACGACAGAGATCACCGATGCGCCGCACTATTTCTATGCCGAGGACTATCACCAGCAATATCTGGCGAAGAATCCAGGCGGCTATTGCGGCATTGGCGGCACCGGCGTGACGTGTCCGATTGGAACGGGCGTCGCTTAATGCGTGGACCGCCGGCGAGACGCCGGCGCATATTAAGCCGCAGGCCAGCGCAGGCCGACGCGGCGGCGTTGTTGCAGCGTTTGCTCGGCGCGTTGCAGCGCGCGGAGCGCCACTTCCGCCTGCTGCAGCGAATCCGTTGAGCGCAACGCGTCCATCGCCAAGCGCAGGCGCGAGGCGCCCTCTTCCAGCTTGTCGCGCGCGCCTTCGCGTTCGCCGAGCGCGGTCAGCGCGCGGCCAATCTCTTGTTGCGCCGCGCCCCAGGCGCCCGGATCGGTCGTGCGATCGACTTTGTCGAGATAGAGCTGACGCGCATCGAGCGCTTTCGACAGCCATTTGATATGGCCGCCTCGTTCACCAAGGCTGAGCGCACCTGATGCGAAGTCGGAGAGAATATCGAGCTGCAGGTTTTCGCTGATCTCAGCCGGGCGTGCATCGACCATGCGGTCGAGCGCTTCGACGATCGGCTGCAGGCGCTCTGGCTTGTAATCTTGCGGACGGTGTAGAACCGGGCGCGCTTTCCGCGCCAGCGAAAACGCCAGCGCGCGCTGCACGGCTTCTTCGGGGCGGCCGACGCGCCAGGTCAGCTGGAAGTCCTGCACTTCATGCGTGCGGCCATAACCGGGCAGCGTGGTGAGACGCAGATCGAGTTTGCCGAGAATGGTCTTGCGGCCCCAGACGATGACATCAGCAGCCGAGCGCTCGAGCGCGTCGGCGGCTTCAACCGCGATGCGGCGGCGCGTTTCAGGATGCGCGTTGGCGGGGACGGTTTTGAGTTTGATCGGGAAGAGATCGACCTGCACGTTCTGCTCGAACGAGAACATGCCGAAATTGTCTTCGATCGCTTCTTTCATCTCCTGACGCAGCATGCCGTCGCCGCCTTCGATCTCGGCGATCAGCACCAGGGCGCGGTGATCCTTCGTGCGCTTCAGCGCTTGGGCGCGGAGCGCGATGCGCGCCATGCCGCTCGCCTTGCCCATGCCGGTGAGCATCCAGAAGGCGACCACGACGACGGCGGCGAGGCCCATCGAGAAGAACAGCATGAAGACGTTCGGCGACTGCACGAACGCTTCTTGGAATTCGCGCGGCAGCAGACGCATGACGTCGGACGCCAGCTCGGGCGCGAACGCAGCGACTTCTGCAAAATTAACCATTTAGCGTCCGGAGTCTCTCAGCAAGCCACGACCTCTAGCCCGCTCTTGCGCGCTGCACAACGGGCTGCGGCGCCACGCTACAGCATGGCGCCCGCCCGCCCCAATGACGGGAAAATGCGGCCTAGTTCTGGCGCTCGCGCGCCTGCTCCATCATCTGCTCCATCATCCCGCCCATGTTGCCGAGGTCCATGACTTGGACGCCGGCTGGCAGTTCGAAGAGCGACGCATCTTGGCGGCCGCGATCGACCCGTGTCGTTTCCCACACAGTGCGGCCATCATCGGTGGCGCGTAGAATAATTCCATCGTCGGTAACGCAAACCGTGTCGGTGCCGTCTTCAGCGCTGGTCTTCGTCCATTCGGCGCCGCCTTGGCCGGCGACCGAGCATGAACCGGTGCGCGTGGCGGTCTCAGCCAAATCGCCCTGCCAAGCATCGGCTGGGTTCTCAAACGCTTGGTCCAGGCCCGACGCGCGGATTGCCATGGTCTGCCCGCCTTGGGTCGTCAGCACATAGCTCTCGCCGGTTTCGCCATTGGTGATGATGGTCGACGCGCCTTCCTCGGCTGCGATCTCCATGCGGACTTTGTTGCCGTCGCGGATCATCACGATCGGCGTCGTCTCGCCGTTTTCGCCGCTGAGCGTCGCTTCGGCGCGATACGCGCTGCTGGTCAGATCGGGAAACAGACCGCCACCGCCGCTCGCGCCGCCATCGGCGGTCGTGCCGGATTGGCCGCAGGCGGTCAGCGCCAATGCGGAAACCAGTGCCAGTGCTGCGATGCGCATAAATCCCTCCAGAATGACCAGGGCGACCGTGTAGCAGCCCCGCCCCGCCGCCGAAACCCTGGAGCGGCCCGCCGACGCCCAAGCGCCCCTCGTCGCAAATCCGGCTGATGCGACGCTACAGCCGCCTAGAACGCTTGCCCCCGATGGCCCGCAGCGTCCAAAATCAGGGCAACCGATCCGTTTGGGGTTCCAATATCATGAAAAATCACGTTCTCGCCGCCTTGCTCGCGGCCGCCGTACCCATTGCAAGCTGCGCCACCACCGGCGCCGTTGGCGGCACGGCAGGCTCCACCGCCGCCTACACCGCCGCACAATCCGAAGTCGCGCGCCTGACCGCGCAAGCCAATGAACACGTTTTGCTACGGCCCTGGAGCGGCCCGCACGGCGGCGTGCCGCCATGGGATCAGGCCAATCCTGAACTGTTGCCCACCGCATTCGAAATCGGCATCGCTCTGCAGCAAGCTGAAGTCGATGCTATCGCCAACAACCCGGCGGCGCCGACTTTCGCCAACACCATCGAAGCGATGCAATCGGCGGGCGCGCATCTCGATCGCGCAGGCACCATCTTCTCGGTCATGTCGGCCAATGTCGCGACGCCGGCCGTGCAAGCGGTGCAAGCTGAATGGGCCCCGCGTCTGACGGCGGCGGCCAACGCCATCACCTTCAACCGCGCGCTCTTCAACCGCATCGACACGCTCTATCAAACGCGCGCGGGTCTCGGCCTGTCGCCGACACAGCTGCGCTTGCTGGAGCGCACGCACAGCCAATTCGTGCGCGCCGGCGCTGCGCTGACGCCGGAACAACAAGCACGCCTCGGCGGCATCAATCAGGAACTCTCGAGCCAATTCACGGAGTTCAATCGCCGCCTGCTCGCGGACGAAAACACCGCGATCTTCATCAACCGCGAAGCCGATCTCGCCGGCCTGCCGCAAAGCCTGCGCGACTCGCTTCGCGCGGCCGCGGTCGAGCGTGGCCAGCCGAGCGCTTGGGCGATCGTCAACACCCGCTCCAGCGTCGATCCGTTCTTGACCTTCTCGCAGAACCGCCGCCTGCGCGAGCAAGTCTACAACACGTTCAAGAACCGCGGCGACAATGGCGACGCCAACGACACCAACGCCATCATCACCGAAATTCTGCGTCTGCGCGCCGAGCGTGCGCAAATCCTCGGCTTCGAGACCCACGCGCATCTGCGCATGGCCGACACGATGGCGATGGATCCGGACCGCGCGCAGGAATTGATGATGCGCGTGTGGCCGGCCGCCGTCGCGCGCGTCGAGCAAGAAGTCGCCGACATGCAGGCGATCGCCAATCGCCAGCGCGCCAACATCACGATCGAGCCGTGGGACTATAATTACTACGCCGAACAAGTCCGCCGCGACCGCTACAATCTCGATCAGAACGAAGTGCGCGAATACTTCGTGCTCGACAACATGGTCGAGGGCGCGTTCTACATGGCCAACCAGCTCTATGGCCTCTCGTTCCGCGAGATCACCGGCACAGTGCCTGTCTTCCACGCCGACGTGCGCGTGTTCGAAGTCAGCGACCGCGACGGCTCGTACCAAGGCCTCTTCTATCTCGACAACTTCGCCCGCACCGGCAAGCGTTCGGGCGCATGGGCGTCGGGCTATCAAGGCCACGAGACCTACACCGGCACGACGATCACGCCGATCACGTCGAACAACAACAATTTCGTGCGCGGCGCACCCGGCCAACCGATCTTGATCTCGCTGGACGACGCGCAAACGCTGTTCCACGAATTCGGCCACGCGCTGCACGGCCTGCTTTCGGAAGTCGATTATCCAGGTCTCGCCGGCACCCCGCGCGATTACGTCGAATTCCCGAGCCAGGTGCACGAGCACTGGGTGCTGTCGCGCCCGATCCTCGATCGCTTCGCGCGCCACTATCGCACCGGCGAGCCGATGCCGCAGGCTTTGGTCGATCGCATCAACAACGCCTCGACCTTCAACCAAGGCTATACGACGGTTGAGTATCTCTCTTCGGCGCTCGTCGACATGGCGCTGCACTATCGCACCGACGCCGTCGCCGATCCGGACGCGTTCGAACGCGAAACGCTGACGGCCATCGGCATGCCGGACGAAATCTCGATGCGTCACCGCCTGCCGCAGTTCGGTCACTTGTTCTCGAGCGACGCGTATTCGGCGGGCTATTACTCCTACCTCTGGTCGGAAGTGATGGACGCCGACACGTGGGAATATTTCGAAGCCTCAGGCAACGTCTTCAGCCCGGAGATCGCCGCAGGCATGCGCAACATCATCCTGGCGGAAGGTAATATGAGCGACCGCGCCGAAGCCTATCGCCGCTTCCGCGGCCGCGATCCGGACGTCGACGCGCTGCTGCGCACGCGCGGCTTCCCGACCGAGTAAGGTCTGGCGCCATCGCAAATCTAGGCGCGCGTAGCGATACGCGCGCCCTTTTTGCGTTCAGCGCTCAATGAAGCTTTCGAAGCCGCCAAAGATCATGCGCTTGCCGTCGAACGGCATATCGCCCGGCTCATGCTTCATGCGCGGATCGGCCATCACCTTTTTCATGACCTCATCACGCGCGGCGCGGTCCTTATAAGTCGCCCATGAGAAGATCACGACTTCATCGTCCTTGGCTTGGACGGCGCGAGGAAACGACGTGACTTCGCCGTAAGGCACATCATCGGCAACGCACTCGACATAAGAGAGCGCGCCGTGATCCATCCAGACTTCGCCTGCCTTGCGGGCCAATTCCTTGTAGGCGTCCAAGTTCTGCTTCGGCACAGCCAGCACGAAACCATCGACATAAGGCATAAGAACTCTCCGTAGCGCCCCATCTTCTTGAAGACGGATGGCTGCGCCGCGTTCCTACACGGGGTGCGATTTCTTCGCGCGAAAGCTCTAGGCCGGCTTCAAAGCCTCGCCGTGAATGACGGACACGCGCGTTCCCGATGGACCCGTCTCCGTCGCCACGCGCGCATCGAGTTGCGCGGCGAGCGCGGTGACGATGCTGGTTCCCAGGCCGCCGCCTCTATCGTTCGCCAGGCGCAGCATTTGCTTGCCGACGCCATTGTCGGCGATGGTGAGCGTCCAGTCCGGGCCGCGCGTATCATAGGTGACGCTGATCGCGTTGCCGGCCTTGGCCTGCGGAAAGGCGTGTTTCAAGGCGTTGATGACGAGTTCGGTGATGATCAGCCCAAGACTGACCGCGACACTGGACGTCACGCGGCCGCCGGAGACGTGTACGGCCATGGCAATCGCATCCTTGCCTTCCGGAATCATCGCGCCGGCAAGGCTTGAGCACAGCTGCACCAGATAAGATTCGAGCTTGATCGGCTCGGCGCCGCTTGAAGCGTGCAAGTGCTTCTGAACCGCCGCCACGGCGAGCACGCGCTTGTGAGCGTCGTGCAACTGCGCCCGCGTTTCTTCAGAGCTCACGGCGCGGGCTTTCATGAGCAAGATGCTGGCGATAATCTGCAGGCTGTTGGACACGCGGTGCTGCATCTCTTCGAGCAGCATGTCTTTCTGGTGGAGCAATTCATCGCGCTCGCGCTCGGTCGCACGCCGCGCGGTGATGTCTTCAATGGCGACGAGCACAGAGCCGCTTTGCTCCCCGTCCTCCAATTTTCTCACATTCACCAGCATGACGCGGTGGCCGATCTCGGGAAACTCGCGCTCGACTTCGTAATCTTCAACGACGCCGTCAGCCGAAGCCGCGCTCCACGAACACGGCCAGCGAAGGCATGTCCCACTGCCCGCCGCCGAGTTCATTCAGGTGACGGCCAATCGTCTCTGCGGCTCGACCTTGAAGTCGCGGTAAAAGGATCGGCTGGCGACAATGACGCGGAGGTCTTTGTCGAGCACGAGCAGAAGTTCGCGAACCGTGTCTACAATGGCTTGCGCAAGCGCATTAGAGGCCTCGATCCCCCGCAATGGGGCGGATGCCGGCATGTGGCTCTTTCCAATGAGGCCCAAACTATAGGCTCCCTAACGATGGGAGCAACTACAGATTCGCAACCTAGAGTCTGCGCGCTAACTGGCGCCGCGCCGACGTCTCGCCACTGAAAATCAGATGCGACGCTAAAGTTTAGTTCACGCCGAAAGCTGATCAACGACGCGACTATCCCATCTGGCCAACGCACCGGCGCTCAACATGAATTTCTCGGCGCGTCCTTCGAATGATTCCGCGGCAACCACGGCGCCATCGCGATCGACGATGCGAAAGCCCCGCGCGCCAAGATGTTGCGACGCATGCGCAAAGCCATCGCGCGCAATCGTGAGCGCAGCGTCAAGGTCGAGCGCAAGCGGCAACAGTTCCCAAACCTTCGATGTCGGATCGTTTGGGTCGCGGAGATATTCGACTGTCAGGATCATGGCGATGCATTCCTCCGCGCGAGCGGCAAAGTGAAGAACGTCGAAACCAAAGATTGGTTCAGGCGCCAACTGCGTTGAGCCGGAGATGCGTCCCCATCCATGCGCAGTTCGTCCGGCCCCCTAATCTCCGCCGCTGCGTTGGGGGGCTAGAGGCACGAGAAAGAAAATCCAAAATGAGAAAGTCCACACTCTTCACCGCTGTTGCGGTGCTGGGCCTTGCTGGCCCTATCGCAGTGAGCACTGCGTCCGCACAGCAAGACACCCGCCGCCAAGGCCAGTACCAAGCGCCGAGCCAAACGGTTGACGACAACCGCCGCGAAGACGCACGCAGAGGCGGCCGTCGCGAAGACTCCCGCAACGACGATCACCGCGATCGCCGCGAATCGTGGCGCGATGAGCGTCAAGACACCCGTTGGAACGATCAACAGCACAACGGCTATTATCAAAACGGCCGCTGGACCTACGGCCCGCCGTCAACCGATCGCTACGGTCGCGCTGGCTTTTCGCTTGGCTACCGCCCTTGGGCGGTCGGCCAATCGCTTGGCTACTATAACAACCGTTTCGAACAGGTGGATTATCGCCGCCAGCAACTGCGCCAGCCGGCGCGGAACCAACGCTGGGTCGTCGATGAGCGCGGCGACTATCTGCTGATCAATCGTCAAGGCCGCATCTTGCAAGTGATCGTCAGCGGCAGCGCGCCGCGCGACCGCCGCCAATCCTGGCGCGACAGCCGCAACGACGCGCATTGGGATGAAGCGCGTCACAACGGCTACTATCGCAACAACCAGTGGAACTACGGCCCGCCGCCGCAAGGCTACAATCGCGGCGAAGTCGTCTTCGGCTACCAGCCTTGGCAGCGCGGCCAGCGGCTGGGCTATTACAACAACCGCTACCAGGAAGTGGACTATCGCCAGAACCGGAGCCTTCGCGCGCCGGGGCGTGGCGAACACTGGGTCCGCAATGACGGCGGCGACTATCTGCTCGTGGCGATCGCCACCGGCGTGATCGCCGCTGTCATCCTGAACAACGTGCGCTAGCCTCTTGGGGCCGGGAATGGAAACCGTTCCGGCGCGCAAGCGTCGGGGCGGTTTTCGTTTGCCCCGTTCAGGCTGGATTCAGCTTGCGTTCAGGCGCGGACGCGCAGTGATGGCGCGGGAGCATTGTTATGTTGCGCAAAATTCTGATCTCGCTGACTGCCGTCGCGATCTTCGCCACCGCGTTTGCCCCGGTCGAGGCCGATGCGCGCGACCGGCGCGGCTCTTATGACCGCGACCACCGCGACTATGACCGCCGCGGCCGCCATCACCGCGACCGTCACGACGACGGTGACGCAGCCGCCGCCGCCGTTGTCGGCCTGGTGCTCGGCGTCGCCATCGGCGCGCTCGCCAGCCAGCCGCGCCGCGACCAGCAATGCCGCCAAAATTGCGGGCCGCCGCCGCGCTATTATCAAGACCAGCGCGATAGCGGCTATTACCAGGACGATCCGCGCTACGCCGAAGATAGCGCCTATGCGCGCGACTATGGCGTGCAAGGTGGCCGCGATGATTATTATGCCCAGCAAGAACAATGCGTTCGCCAAGAGCGCCAGTGGGATCGCTACGCCAATCGCTATCTGGTCGTCGAAGTCCCCTGCTGAGTCAGTGTTCTGACCGTCACAGCGTCAGCCCTGGCGCAGTGTCGGCGCAGGCTTCTCCATAATTTATACCGAACTCAGCGCTACACTGCCGCCCATGCGTTACGTGTGCGATGCGCCTGGCGGCGCGGCTTGGTTCAGGCTGGAGACGGAAGCAGAGGCGGAAGCCGAATCCGCGCTGATGCGCCATGCCGTCGATAAACACTTCCGCCGCTTCGAAGCCGCCGCGCGAGAGAGCTTCCGCGCCCCGCTGGGCTCGCCGACCTTCGAGCAAGCAATCGGCCTCAAAGACCACATCGCCCGCACCATGCCCCTCTTCCTGACGCTCCGCGCCGGTGACGGCGAAGGGCTGGCGACAGCAATGCTGCCGCCGGGCGGGCGCAACCAAGTCAACTTCCGCACCATCGTGGTCGGGCCCGACAATGGCGATCCCTACGAACTCCACGAGGCGAAGATCGAGGCGCTCGCGCAGCATTTCGGCTTGGAACTGCCGCGCGAGACCTGCTTCCCCTACGCTTAGGGCTTAGCGCCACCGCCCGGTGCAGGTGCGCCGCCGCTGTTTTCCGAACCGCCCATCGCCGGCTGCGCCGCTGTCGGCGCGGCCGTTCCACCAGCTTGAAGCACGCGCGCGCCGCCATAGCAGGGCGCGACGCTGCACGCTTGCATGAGCATGCGCACCATATACTGGCCGTTGGCGGGCGGGGCGAAATTCACCACCGGGAAATCGTCCGGCAGCATGTCGGAAGCGACAACGCCGCCGGTTTCCATGCTGATCAGCTCGATATCCATATTCGTGCAATCGCCGTCACACGCGCCGACGATCGTATAGCCGGCGCCGGCATTCAGCGTAATGACAGCGCGATTGTCCGTGCCCGGCTGCATCGGGCCGATCTGATCATTGATGCCTTGCGCCGAAGCCAAGCCGGACTGCTGCTGCATCGCCGTCAGCATTTCGGTGATGTTGGCGATCAGCGCCGTGCGCGTTTCTTCATCGATCTGCGCTTGCTGCGTGCCAGGCACCGGCGTCTGCGTCGACGGCGCTTGCGCGCCTTCTTGCAGCTGCGGCAGGCCAGGGCCCGCGCCTTGCTGATTACACGCGGCCAAAGCCAAAGCCGCGACCGCGGCCAACATCATACGACGCATTGAGAATCTCCCGTCTGTCCCCGCGCTGCCGTAGCCCGGCGGCCAGGGTGTTGTCGATGGCCGACCAGTCCCGCGTTTGCGGGTTTTGGGCTGTGGCGCAGGTCACGGAGCGCATGGACCGCCGCGTCCCGCCGGCATGCGCCGGCGCTGGCCGGCGAGACGCCGGCGGTCCATAGGGCGCGCGTCATCCTTGTTGCGCGATGGCGCGAAAATTGGAGAGCGGGACGCGGATGGCTCGCGCCTGGTATTTTGCGCCGGTGGATCGGCGCTGACGACGCGGACTATCCGCGTCCCGTGATCGATTTATCGACGGCGCCGTCGCGAGAGATGTTTCACTCTCGGAGGCGGCTCGGCCGCCGGCGTGCAGGTGCGCGCTGTCCGGCGCGCGTTCTCGATCTCCACGCGGTTGCGACCCCGCGGGCTTCGACGCTGCTGCGATACGCGACACGGATCAGTCCAAGGGGTCTGTCCAGTCCGTGCCTCCGCCTTCCCGCGATGGCTTGCGAGAAACAACAGCGCCTTCACGCTCATCACCACGCTCGCGCGCTGATCGAACAGTGGCCAACTGCTCTCCAGCGGAGCGATGGGGGGAGTATCGCTCAGGTTTTCAGGTGTGGGATAGATTTTTTGTGGGGTGATTTTTTGTGACGCCGCCAGTTCCGCTTTTGTTGGACAGCTCCGTCATTCCAGGCTCGGCCTCCGGCCGCCCTGGAATGACGGAGCCAAAATTTTGCCCAGAGGTGAAGCGTCGAACACCCAGCGACACACACACCACCCCCCGTCATTCCGGTCGTGCGAAGCGCGGGCCGGAACCCAGGGGCTGCCAGTTGAGTGTTGGCTCTAGGTTCGGAGCTTGGTCAGCATCGCCTATTTTCACTTTCAGCGTCGCACTCGACTCTGTCCCGGAACCGCTTCCTACGTTGAATATCGCTCGTGGTGGGGCGCTCAACCTCTGCTCAAATTGGAAACTGGTGGCTGACGCCTCCACTCTCTTGCATGACCCACCCGCTGCTTGATCTGCACCCAAGTCGCTTGATTGACGGGAAATTCGGAAACAGGATTCCAGCCTGGCTGAAACCTGCCGCCCGCATCGCGATAATCTCCCTTGCGTGGTATGGCGTAGTCAGCGGGGTGGTCAGCGTACTCAGCTCATTGCGCTGGATCATCGACCTGACCTCGTGGGTCATCATTCATGCACCGCTGCTCGCACCGTACATTGAAGCGATCGGTCGGGCTGTTCACACTGTCGTCGAGGCATGGCGGGCCCTAACCTATCCAATCTACCATCTGCTATTTGGATGGCTAAACCTCGACGTTCCGAGAGAGATTCTCGACATCTTGATGATCGCCTCGATCATCGCGAGTGGTTACATCCGAGGTTGGTTGGCTACTCGCGCCGAACGCAAGTTTCGCTCCGCGATGTCCCCCCGCCTCACAGACCTAGGCAGAGTTGCCGTCGTGAAACGAGTCATCGCGTCAATCGACGTGATCCGATCACCCGACCTCAGCGCGTATCATGAAAAGGGATGGCGCGAATTTGATCAAGCGGTCGAAGAGCTGAAAGACGGGGTCGCCAACAGAGACGCGGACTATCTCGAAACCCTATTTCTTCGCGATCCAGAAGACCTCCGCGAACACTTGATGTACGTGGCGCACGCCCGAGCCATTGAGCGGCAAGTGCGTCGCGGTATCATGGTTCGCTCTGCTGCAATTGGCGGAATGCTTCTTCTCGCCCTTGCAATTGACCTGCTCTACCGAGCCGCGATGCCCTAATCCCCATCCATCTTCAGCGCCGCAATGAACGCTTCTTGCGGGATATCGACCTTGCCGAACTGGCGCATCTTTTTCTTACCGGCTTTCTGCTTATCCAGCAGCTTGCGCTTACGCGACGCGTCGCCGCCATAGCATTTCGCGGTCACGTCTTTGCGCAGCGCGCTGATGGTTTCGCGGGCGATGATGCGGCCGCCTATCGCGGCTTGCACCGGGATTTTGAACATGTGTTGCGGGATCAGCTCTTTCAGCTTTTCCACCATGGCGCGGCCGCGCGATTCAGCGCGCCCGGCGTGCACCAGCATGGAGAGCGCGTCGACCGGTTCGTCGTTCACCAGGATCGACATCTTCACCAGATTGCCGGCGCGATGATCGATGAGCGAGTAGTCGAAGCTGGCATAGCCTTTCGAAATGCTCTTCAGCCGATCGTAAAAATCGAACACCACTTCGTTGAGCGGCAGCTCGTAGACCAGCATGGCGCGTGAGCCGACATAGTTCAGCTCCTTTTGCACGCCGCGGCGATCCTGGCAGAGCTTAATGATGCCGCCGAGATATTCGTCGGGCGTGAGCAGCGTGGCTTTGATCCACGGCTCTTCGATTTCCTTGATGTAAGTGGGATCCGGCAGGTCGGCGGGATTGTGCAGCTCTTTGATCTCGCCGTCATTCATGTGGACGCGATAGACGACGCTGGGCGCCGTCGCGATCAGATCGAGATCGAACTCGCGGCTGAGGCGCTCTTGGATGATCTCCAAATGCAGCAGGCCAAGAAAGCCACAGCGGAAGCCGAAGCCAAGTGCGGCGCTGGTTTCCATTTCGTAGCTGAAGCTCGCATCGTTCAAGCGAAGCTTCGACATGGCGGCGCGCAAGTCTTCGAAGTTGGCCGCGTCTGTCGGGAAGAGGCCGCAGAAGACGACAGGTTGCGCCGGCTTGAAGCCGGGCAGCGCTTGCGCGGTTTCGCGGCGATATTCGGTGATGGTGTCGCCGACGCGGGCGTCGCCGACTTCCTTGATGCTGCCGGTGAGGATGCCGATTTCACCGGGGCCGAGTTCGGCGACTTCTTCGCGCCGCGGGCGCAGCACGCCCAATGTGTCGATGCTGTAATCGGCGCCAGTCTGCATCAGCTTGATGCGCATGCCCTTCTTCACCACGCCGTCAATGACGCGAAAGAGCACGACGACGCCGAGATAGGCGTCGTACCAGGCGTCGACCAGCAGCGCTTTCAGCGGCGCGTTGGGATCGCCCGATTTCGGCGGCGGCAGGCGCGTGACGATGGCTTCGAGGAGTTCGGCGATGCCCTCGCCGGTCTTGCCGGAAGCGAGGATGGCTTGGCTGGCGTCGAGACCGATGACGTCCTCGATCTGCTGCTTGACGCGATCGGGCTCGGCGGCGGGGAGATCGATCTTGTTCAGCACCGGCACGATCTCGAGATCGTTGTCGAGCGCCTGATAGACGTTGGCGAGCGTTTGCGCCTCGACGCCCTGGCTCGCGTCCACGATCAGCAGCGCGCCCTCGCAAGCCGCCAGCGACCGGCTGACCTCGTAGGCGAAGTCCACGTGGCCGGGCGTGTCCATCAGGTTCAGCACGTAGGACTTGCCGTCCTGCGCTTTGTAATCAAGCCGCACCGTCTGCGCCTTAATCGTGATCCCCCGCTCCTTCTCGATATCCATGTTATCGAGGACCTGCTCAGTCATCTCCCGCGCCGTCAGCCCCCCCGTCTGCTGGATGAGACGGTCGGAGAGCGTCGACTTGCCGTGGTCGATGTGAGCCACGATCGAGAAATTTCGGATGAGGTCGCGGGGAGTCATTGCGCCGGTAGTTATAGAGCCCCGCCACCAGAGCCAAGCGGCAGGGCTGCGTCAGTTCGGCATTAGGGCGAAAAAAACCGCGTAGAATAAGAGCCATGCGCCGGCAAGGAGCCAGATGAGCTGGCTCTCGCTCAGCCGCCGGCGCAGCAGCCGGGCCAAGAAGGCAGCGCCCACGCCCACGATCAAAAAGCGCGGCAGGCGCGCCGCGATCGAGGCTGCCGCGAAGGCGGGTAGGCTAACGCCCGCGTGCGGCGCGAGGATGGCGTAGAGCTTGAACGGGGTGGAGCTCAACGGCCCGAGCAGCATCGCGGCAAACCAGTTCGCATCCATCGCCACGGCCGCGTCACGCGCCATCTCGGCGCTGATCGCCGGCACGGCGAGCACAGCGGCGTAAGCGCCGTTCGGATCGCTCTGGCTCCACACAAACATGAGCGCGCCGCCCATAGCGGCGCCAAAAGCAGCAACCAGCGACGCGGTCGCCGCCGCGCGCGGCCCCTGCTTCACGCCGATATAGGTGAGCAGCACGTCCGGCACGAAGAAGAACAACGTCGCTTCGGCAACGCCCCAGAGGAACACGGCGATGTTGAGGGTGTGCGTGCGAAGAAGGCTCACGGCGCGAGATCCGGCAGATCGAGCCGCAGCCCATGGTGTGCGCGACCGCCGTCGCTCGTCACAAAGCCCCCGGTGATCTTGCCCCTGCAGCGTACGTTTGCACGCGGCGCCTCGGCGGCGGCGAGAGCCGCGCGATAGCGGCGTGCATCGGCGCGCGAGAGATAGCCACAGCGTTGGCCGCCAATGGTCACGGCAACGGCTTGGTCATCGTACGGGTTGTCGTCTTCGAGGAGGAGCACAACGTCCACAATCGCGCCGTCATCGACGGCGCCTTCAAGCACGCCCTGATAGCGCGACTCGCCCACCACATCGACGCCGAACGCGCCCGACCCCACGACCTCAATCTCCATGGCAGCTCGCCCCTCGCCGACCGTCTTCGCGCCTTCTTAAGCCGCCCAAGTGGGCTGGTCAGCCACCGGCCACGACGCGCATTGACGCCGCTGGGCGCCTCCCTTAAACCCCGCCCTCTTCTACCCTACCTACGTGCCCGGATGGCGGAATTGGTAGACGCACCAGCTTCAGGTGCTGGCGCTCGCAAGGGCGTGGAGGTTCGAGTCCTCTTCCGGGCACCATTCCCCTAATTTCCAGGGCATCGCGGCATTCCGCGACATTCCAACAAATTCCACTCAATGCGCTGTTTTTACAGCGCTTTTCGCCTCTCGCGCGTGATGCGCCCGGGGGGCGAAGGGACTGCCCATCAAACCAGTCTGACGGTATTTTGTCGGTATCGTCAGACAGCGCCACGAAGGCGATACCGTCATGAAGCTTTCCGACGCAAAATGCAGAAACGCGCGGCCGAAAGAACGGCCTTACAAACTCGCGGACGGGCACGGCCTTTACTTGCTCGTGAGCGCGAACGGATCGCGCTTGTGGCGTCTCGATTATCGGTTTGATGGCAAACGTCTGACGATGGCGATCGGCGCCTATCCAGACACAACGCTTGCGGACGCGCGCGAGGCGCGCGACGCCGCGAGAAAACACCTCCGCGACGGCCGCGATCCGATGGAGGAGCGCAAAGTCTCGCGCACCGTGGCGCGCGTTGCGAGGGCGACCACGTTCGGACTCGTGGCTGATGAACTGCTCGCCAAATTGACGCGCGAGGGCAAGGCCGAGGTTACGATCGCAAAAAGGCGCTGGCTCTTACACGACCTTGGCGCGCCGTTGTGTACGCGTCCCGTGGCGGCGATCACGCCAGCGGAGGTTCTTGCTCTCCTGCGCGAGGTGGAATCGAAAGGCCATTTGGAGACCGCGCGCCGGCTGCGCGCCGCAATCGGCCAAGTGATGCGGTTAGCAGCGGCGACCAATCGCGCCACTTTGGATCCAACGTCTGCCCTTCGCGGCGCCATTGCATCACCGGTCGTAAAGCATCGCGCCGCGATCACCGATCCCAAGGGCGCTGGCAAATTGATGCTTGCCGTCCAAAGCTATGACCGGCCAGTCGTGCGCGCCGCTATGTTGATAATGGCTTATTGCTTTCCACGCCCGGGAGAGTGCCGGCTGGCGCGTTGGAATGACGTCGACTTCACCGCAAAGATCTGGACTATTCCGGCCGAGCGAACAAAGATGCGGCGCGAGCACAAAATCCCGCTCTCGCGTCAGGCGTTGGCGACCTTTCGGGACCTTCACGATCTTACTGGCCACGACGAAGAAGGCCTATGTTTTCCGGGACAGCGGGCGATGGATCGTCCGATCAGTGAGAACACCATCTGCGTCGCCTTGAGGACACTCGGCTTTCCCAAAGAGGAAATGAGTGCGCACGGATTCCGAGCGCTCGCCTCCACCCTTCTACATGAGACGTCAAAGTTCTCGTCTGAGACGATCGAACGCGCGCTGGCGCATCAGGATCACGACGCCGTCCGGCGCGCCTATGCGCGGGGTCAGCATTGGGCGGATCGTATTCGGCTCATGCAATGGTGGGCCGACCGCTTGGATAAGTTGCGAGACGAAGCGGCAGCGCAATGAGCGGCTCGCGGGCTGGCTATGCACGATCGGCTGCGTCGTCGAAAGCTCTTTGAGTAGCCATCGGTTTGCGAGGCTCGCTTGATGAGCGCCGAGGCGCGGAGACCTGGCTGACGAAATAATCGTCAAGGTGAGCCTTTCTATACATCGCCCTATCGCCGACATGGGTACACAGAGGGCCCGTCCCTTCGTGGAATTTCCGGGCGAGCGTCTGGGGCGCCGTTTCCAAGCCGCAGTCGCTGAGGTACTGCGCGGCTTCCCGGCGCGATAGCAGCGGACTCAAGATTTCGGTTTCCTCGTGCATTACGTCGGACTCCTTTCGAGCTTTAAGCGCCATAGTCTTTGCTCTTCCATGCGAGACCTGTTGATCGTGAGCTGGTCGTGAGCGTTTAGGCTGCGCCTTTGATGCGCAGCGACAAGCATGCGCCGCTCGGCGCACACATCAAGCAAACACCACAAGCAGTTGAACATTGCTTCGTGCACAGATTTAGAGAGCGCTGCACACGCCACTATCCTCGTTGTGCGACAACGCGGTATTGCGTTGCGTTCCGTTGTCGTCTGCTCACAACACCTGTTTCCCAGTGTTGTCCTACGTTTCCTAAACACAGATGCAACAATTCCCGCCTCGCGAGAAAAGATCGTTCAGCGATCTAAGCCGAGAGACGGCGTCGCTTTGACTTTGCCGTTCGTGATTGAGAGCGAGTACGCTTTGCCCTGCTTCATCAAGGGCGAGCGCGCGACGCGCAACAAGGCCACGCCATCGTTGCGCTCAAGCATAGCGAACCTGCCCTGGTGAAGTTGAACGAAGCCGCGCACGCGCCATTCGCGCTCTAGCCCATCGGCGATATTGATCGCCCGTTTTCCGGTCGTACGCGTCAACGCCTCTTGGGCCCGCGAAAATTCAGACGCGCGAAGGCGATCCAACGCACCGTGATCGAACTCAAAGCGGCCAGTAAGGTCGCGGCCACCATTTCCTTCTCTTTGATGCCAACCGATACGCTCAGTGATGGCGTTGCGGACCTCCCGCGTGTTAGGCAGGCGCGGCGCCTCGCCGGCCAGCTGACGGACGATTTCGCGATCAAGCTCGGTCTCAGCGGGCGCCTCGATTTGCGTAGCGAGCGGCGTTTCGGAAAGCCGGTCGATTCTGACCCGCGTTCCCGCGCCCTCATGGACCTTCGGTTCGATCGCAACGAGCGCGCCTGGCTGAAGACCCGCTGCGTCGGGCTCGCGCACGTTGGCGAGCACCGGGCGCTTCATGCCGTCAAGCACAATCACGTAACCCTTGCCGGTCTCGCCGCGCCTGCCGGCTTCCAATACGGGACCGATTACACGCCCCATCGAACGATCATAAAGTCTGAGCCGGCCTTGGCCCGGCTCAAGTTCGCGTCCGAGGCGGCGGCGCAGATCGATACCCTTGCCGATCTCCTCAAGCCGCGCTGCCCAGTCGTGATCGAGACGGAAGTGATCGCGCTTTTCCTCGCGTCCCAGCCCCATGCGCGCCAACTCGCGCATGCGGTTTCGGAGCGCGGCCCGAAGCGTGGGCTCGAGCCCGCGTCCGATCGACTGAATGCGATGAGACTTGCCAGGCTTCAGTTCAGCGGCCAGCAGCCGGTCAAGCCGGATGGTCGAACAGGCGGTTGGCGGCGACATCGTCAACGCACGCGCCATGCTGCTCATCAAGCCGACGCGCGCCAATGTCCGCACCAACATCGTGCTCGTTACGGATCGGCGCAGCTACGCCATCGAAGCGATCGCGATCAGTGGCCAAACCTATTCCGCGCAGACGGCATGGCGCTATCCCGCCGGCGCCGACCACGAACTCTTGGGCGGTCCTACTGCAGTAGATACACTCAACTTCGCCTATCGCATCCGTACCGTGCGCGGCTTCAATCCGCGCTGGCGGCCGGTGCGTGTGTTTGACGACGGACGTAAGACCTACATCGAGTTTCCACCAGCGATGGCCACGAGCGAAGCGCCGCCGCTCTTCATCATCGAGAATGGCGAGGCCGGTCTCGTCAATTATCGGGTTTCTGGCGGCCGCTACGTGATCGACCGCCTCTTCGACATCGCCGAGCTTCGCTTAGGCGCCGAGCGTCCGGTGATCGTGCGCATCAGCCGCGATGATGCGGATGCACCACGTACACCTCGCCGCGGGAGACGGCCATGACTGCAACCGCAAGCGAAGACGAGCGCCCATCGCCAGCGCCAACGACCTCAATCCGCGCAGCACCGCCAAAGCCGCGACGGCTGTCGCGCAGGACCTTGATGGCGGGCGCGCTTGGCCTCGGCGCCCTTATCGCCTTTGCCCTCATCAACGGATTGTCGGAACGCGACCGCACGCCCGCATCGGGCGAGGACGCTTCACAAAACCTCCAAGTCGCGAGCCCGCCCGAGAACATCCGCGAGGCGCCGGCGAACTATGATCTCGCAACTTTGCAGCCGCCCGAGGAAGGCCGCGACTATTTCTGGGGCGACCATGCACCTGCCGACGCGACACTGGCGGCGCCCGACGACCCCGGCCCCGCCACAGATGAGCCAGCCGATCCTTCGCCGCTTGAAACGGAAGCCGAAGCGGCGCGGATTTCGTCTATCCTCTTTTCGGATCGCGGCGGCGTTGGCGGCCCGGCGAACGCGCAGAGTTTCACCGAGACCGGCCGGCGCGCGGGGTTCCTCAATGGTCAGCGCGGACGCGACGACGGCGTGCTCGACGCAACCTACGAGCCGCCCCGCTCGCCTTACACGGTTCAAGCCGGCGCCACGATTTCGGCTGCACTCATAACCGCGCTCAATTCCGACCAGCCCGGGCGCGTCATCGCGCAAGTGAGCGAGAACGTCTTCGACAGCGTCACCGGCGAGATATTGCTCATCCCGCAAGGCGCGCGACTGATCGGCTCGTACGATTCCGACACGGCTCACGGCGAGCGGCGCCTGTTGGTCGTTTGGAACAGGCTCATCATGCCGAATGGGTGGGCCATCCCGCTCTCCGCCATGCCCGGCGCCGACGCCGCCGGCAGCGCCGGTCTGACCGGCGATGTTGACGCGCACATTGGGCGCATAGTTGTGGCCTCACTCATCTCCGCCGTGCTTGGCGTCGCAGCCAATGAAAGTGAGGACGAAGACGACGCTAGGCTCTCGCAGAGCATCGGCGACGCCGCCGCTCAGCAAGCCGCGCAAACGGGATCGCGCATCGTCGATCGCGAACTGAACGTGCGTCCGACATTGCGCGTACGCGCTGGCGCGCGCGTCCGGGTGCTCGTTAGCCAAGACATTCAGCTGCGCCCCTACCCGCCGTGAAGAAACCCCGCGCGAAAGAAGAGCACTTGCCGCAACCCGATTTGTTCGGCGAGACGACCCAATCATCGCAAGCGTCCAGACAAACGTCGCCGCGCCCGCAGCCCGCGCCACGGCCTCGCCGTGGACGCATCGTCACACCGGGGCCTCTACTGCTTAACGTCCGCGAAGCAGCAGCGCGCCTTGGCCTCTCCAAGTCCACGTTGGACAAGTGGCGTTGCGCTGGCAAAGGTCCGCGCTACGTAAAGTCGACCGACCGCGCTGTGCGCTATGATCCCGAAGATCTCGATGCCTGGATCGCTGCGCGCAAGAAACATTGAACGTAGATGTCGGCGAAGCGAAAGCGATCGAAGCCCGGAGGGCCGAGACGCGCCATGCGCTTGATCAACGCGCGGCTCGGTTCACGAGAAATCTTTTCCCGGAGCGAAGCGCAAGGGGCGCGTCCCGCGCGACAGGCGCGGGTTCACCCAAACCTCATGAAATCTTCTTATTCGGCTTCAGTTTCTCCAAGCTGAACACGAGCGCATCCAGGTCCGTCGCTGTGAGCGCTGCGACTTCCGCCTTGGTGTAGAATGGTCGTGAGACTTCAACATAGACACGCGGCGGGCGCTTCCTGTGTTGCTTGCAGAATTTGCACGATAGGCGCTTAGCGAGATCGGCAACGCGCCCCTCGGTCCCGTAGAGCTTCACCAGTTCGATCGCCGTGAAGAGCGTGCCGCGCGCGCATCCCGTGCAACCGAAATAGAGCCCGCTCAAACGCCCGAGCTGGCCGAACTTCACCGGCGCTTTCTCTTCGTAGCCCATCGGGCCGCACTCGCACTGTTGGTTGTAACGGTCAGCCTCGTCGCAGAGACCGCTTGCACGCTCAACCAATTTGTGCTTGTTTTGTTCTCACACTTGGGGACCGTTGGCGCGCATCTTTTGCGAGCCAAACACGTCGAGACATCAGCGCCCTTCCTTCAACGCTTGAAGAAGGCGCGTCTCTGTCCATGAGCGGTCTCTATCTGACCGCGCGCGAGTTTGAGGCGCTGCTGAAAAAGCAGAACGGCGCCTGCTGCGTCGATGATTGCGAAGAGACCGAAGGTCTGATCGGCGAACACTCAACGCCGAACGCATGGCGACGCGCTAAGCCCGACCAGCTCATGTGCCCAAGCTGCCACAAGATCAAAACGCTGCGCGACATCAAGGCGATCTGGAAAGCGAAGCGTCTCAATGGCGCAGCACTTTCGCAATACGAGCGTCGGCGCCGCTACGGCCCGCAATTGCGT
>JALHOC010000041.1 GCA_022843225.1 Hyphomonadaceae bacterium | reverse complement strand
CCCTGTTCGATCGCCAAGCGATACGACGCCATCGTGTGTTCAGGGCGTTCGCCGCTGGCGCCGCGATGGGCGATGACAAGGCGGGCGCGCGGCGGCTCGGCGATCACGCTCGCACATCCAGACAGCGCGGCTGCGCCCAAGAGAACATCACGGCGCCTCACACCCGTTCATCCGTCGGCGAAATGCGTGTCATCAGCAATCCCGTGAACGTCATCGACGCCGCATAGACCATGGCAAGCGCGCCATAGACGCCGTCCAGCGCCACGTCGAGGTTCGGAAAGACCCGACCGAAATCATAGACCAGCAACGCGTTCAGCAACAAACTCGGCATCGCGACGCTGACCGCCGCTTCGCTCTCATCGCCCGGCGCTTCGCGCAGCAGCTTCAGCACCACGAACGTGATCGCGGCGCCGATCGCCACGACGGCGATGAACAACGCGTAAGGCGGCACACTATCAGGGTAAAAGAAAAATTCGCCCGCGAACCGGAAGATCGCGGCGTTGATCAGCCAAAGTACGAAGCCGATCGCCATGGCGCGCATGATCATGTCTTATCTCCTGCAATTGCCTTGGGCGCTGCTTACGCCTTCAACATCTCGCGCGAAATGATCACGCGCATAATCTCGTTGGTCCCTTCGAGAATCCGATGCACGCGCAGATCGCGCACGATGCGCTCGACCTCATAATCGGCCAGATAGCCATAGCCGCCATGCAGCTGCAACGCCTGGTCGGCGACCTTGAACGCGGCGTCCGTGACGAAGCGCTTGGCCATGGCGCAGTACTTCGTGGCGTCGGGCGCCTTCGCATCCAGCTTGCGCGCGGCGAGGTGCAACAGTGCGCGCGAGGCCGAGAGTTCAGTCTCCATGTCCGCCAGCGTAAATTGCGTGTTCTGGAAATCGGCGATGCGTTTGCCGAATTGCTTTCGCTCTTTCACGTATTGCAGCGCGCGGTCGAGCGCGTCTTGGGCGCCGCCGAGCGCGCACGCGGCGATGTTGAGCCGCCCGCCATCGAGCCCCATCATCGCGTATTTGAAGCCGTCGCCTTCTGGACCAACGCGGTTCTCGGCGGGCACGCGGCAATTCTCGAAATTTACAATCGCCGTGGGTTGCGCGCGCCAGCCCATTTTATCCTCGGCTTTGCCGAAGGAGAGCCCTTTGGCGCCGTTCTCGACCAGCAATGTGGAGACGCCCTTGGCGCCATCCTCGCCGGTCCGGCACATCAACACATAGAGATCGGAAAAACCCGCGCCGGAGATGAACGCTTTCGATCCGTTCACCGTGTAGTTTGCATTGTCATCCTTGCGTGCGGTTGTGCGCATGCCCGCCGCATCGGAGCCCGAGCCGGGCTCGGTCAAACAATAGGATGCAATCTTCTCCATCGTCGTCAGCTTGGGAAGCCAAGCTTGGCGCTGCTCTTGGCTGCCGAACGCGTCGATCATCCATGAGCACATATTGTGGATCGACACGAACGCCGCCGTGGCGATGCAGCCGCGCGACAATTCCTCGAAGATCAAAGCCGCATCAAGCCGCGAAAGCCCAGACCCGCCGACATCTTCGCGTACATAGATGCCCGCGAACCCCAAGCCAGCGAGTTCTTCGAGAACGGCACGGTCAAGGCCCTCCTCTTCCCAACGCGATGCATTTGGCCTCAGCTTTTCCAGCGCGAAAGCGCGCGCGGTGTCGGCGATCAGCCTTTGGTCCTCGGTCAATTCGGCCATCTTCGTTCCTTTGCCGGGGCTTATAGCGCCGCGCACGGACGACGCCAGTGTTGCGGGTCGCCTAAAACCGATTGCGCCTGGCGCAGGCGCGGCTCAGAACCGCCGCAGGGGAACACCATATGCCGGCGTCGCCGGCCCTGCTGCTTGTTCTTGCGGTCCTGCTCGGCTCGGGCATGGACGCCACGATCAAGCATCTGGGCCAATCTAATCATGTGTTGTTGGTCGCGTTTGGGCGTTACGTCTTCGGCGCGACGTTCTCGCTTGTCGGCTACATCCACGCCGGGCGACCCACGATCACGACCGCGATGTGGCGCGCGCATGGGCTGCGCGGGCTTCTGATCGCGTTCGGCGGCACGGGCTTCTTCTGGGCCTTCACCGTGCTGCCGCTGGCGGAGGCGATCACCTATTCGTTCGTCGGACTACTCATCATCCCCTTCGCCGCCGCACTCATGATCGGCGAGCGCCTGCGTCCCGCCAGCGTCGCGGCTGGCGTGGTTGGTTTCCTTGGCGTGGCGATCGCGGCGCAAGGCGCGCCCAGCGCAAGCGAATCGCCCTTGCACACACTGGGCGTCATCGTCGTGTTGCTCTCGGCGACCCTGTTCGCGATCTCGATGGTGCTGATGCGCGCCCGCGCGCCCATCGACGGCGCGCCCATTGTCGGCCTGCTCTCCAGTCTCATCCCCGCCATGTTCCTCGCGGTTCCCGCGCTCGCGATCGCGCCGCCGCCGACCTGGAGCGACTGGCCGATCTTCTTGCTCATGGGCCTGTTCGCGGCGGGCTTTTTATACCTCATGGCGCGCGCCTATGCGGGCGCGGAGGCGCAGCAATTGGCGCCCATCCACTACACCGAATTGATTTGGGCGAGCCTGCTCGGCTTTGTGCTGTTTCAGGAAGAGCCTCGACCACAAATTTATTTGGGCGCGGTACTCATTATTGCCGCCGGCATATACGCCGCTTGGGACGAAAGAAGGTTCAGGCTGCCTAGTTCTCGGCCTTCGACCGACCACGTAGACCGTCCCGGCTGATCACTATCGCGCCGGCGTCGTTGTCATCGCGTGGCGTGCCGCGCTCACGCGCTATCCGCGCCGCATCGGCCGCGGGCTGCGAAACATCTGGCGTCAGCCACAAAAGGCACGCTTCAACGCTCACACCACCCACCTTTGGGCAGGGCGTCTGCTCAACCGCTTCAGCCGCCGCTTCAGGCAGAATAAGCCGACTTTCTTCACCTCGCTGGGCGGCGCCGCTCGCCTCCGTACACAACAACAGCGCGACTGCGGACAAGGCCAAGCGCGCGCTCGTCATGGCCCACGTTGCGTGATCGTGATGTTCGACCCGCCTGTTTGGGTAACGAGCAATGCAAGCCCAACGCCCTCTTGCAACAAGACCGCCGCATTGTCATCGGAGACCTGCGTCAGCTCCAAAAGATTTGCCTCGCCCACTTGCGTCGCCAGTGCGCGATTGCCGGCCCCGTCCTGGGTGAGCGCAGCATTGTTTTGGTTCCCGGTCTGGTAGAGCCATGCTTCCGCGCTCCCACCGGATCGCGCCTGCTGCCGGAGCAACGCGGCGTTGCCGTGCCCACTCTGCAGTAAAACCGCCTCGGCGTCGCCAGCCTGCTCAATCTCAGCGCCATTTGATTCGCCAAGTTGGACCAAGCTGGCGCGGGCGTCAGCGCCGTCGGCTTGATTGATGTCGCCGCTGTGGTTCGCGCCGACCTGCGTGATGTCTACAAATCGAACGTCCTCAGCGGCGGCGCCGTTAGCGATGCCCAGCAAGAGCAAGGAGATCGGGATTGCTCCGAACTTCATTGGACCTCTTTCGCACGAGGGCTGCTGCGCAACATTGCGCAGCAGCCCCCTGCTTCAGCCTATTGCGTCACCGTTGCCGTATTGCCGATGCCAAACTGCGTCACGTTTGACAATGCGGTCGTATCGGATGTCTGCATAACATCGGCCGTATGACCGCTGCCATCTTGAGAAACATAAGATGTCTTCAGGGCGCCTGTCTGCGTCACGGTCGCGGTGTTGCTGTCACCGGCCAGTTGCAAGATCTCGGAAAAGAGATCCGAACCGTCTTGATCAACCGTAGCGGTCATGAAGGTGTCGGCTTGATCAATGATAGACTCCACCAGACCAGCCCCGGATTGCGTCACCATGGCAATATTGTCGCCGCCTATTTGCGTGATGGTCGAAAGCAATCCGCCAGCGTCGGCGCTGATCTGCACCACCGTCGCAGACTGCAGGGAGCCGCCTTGAGTGATCGTCGAGTCCGCTTGCGCCCCGCTTTGATTGACGTCGGCGGTGTTGGCGTCCTCGGATTGGAAGATCGTCGACGTCAGGAGTCCGCCGCCAGAGCTGTCCTGAAACAGCGTAGCGGAGTGGTTGTCGTCGGCTTGATCTATGGTCGACGAGGCTTCCTCGCCGAACTGCGTCACACTTGCGAAGTTGCCTGCGCCGATCTGAGTGATGATAGAGCCCAGCAACGCGACGTCGCTGCTGTTGGACTGCACCACGCTAGCCGAGTTGGACGACCCGTCTTGGTCAATGGATGAAGTGTTTGTGCCTTCTCCACTTTGATCCACATAGGCGTCCTGTGTGTCGCCGCTTTGGACGATGTCAGACGACGCGCCGGCTCCGGCCTGGATGACAATGGCCGAAGCTGTCTGGCTGGCTTGATTGATCGACGAAAGGTTGGAATCGTCGTCGCCGCCGAGCGAGCCGGCATTATCCTGCGTGACATCGGCGGTGTTTCCATCACCCGATTGGTCGATGCTCGAGGAATTGCTTGGCGATGCGCCAACATCGAGCCCGTCATCGCTCTGGGTAACGTTCGCCGCGTTGTTTGGGCCGCTTTGATTAATGCTTGAGTTAGAACCCCACACGCTTAGCCCTTGATCTACCGTCGCCACGTTGGCGCTGGCGTCTTGAGTTACATCGCTGGTATTGCCGGGGTTGGCGATCGCCGGGCCGGCCATCAATGCGAGCGCCGAGACGCTCACAAGGAGATTGCGGATCATATTAACCACTCCGTTCACGGCGGCGCCCTTAGGCCGCGCAATTGCACACTCACGCTGCGCGTTAGCGCTGCATTTTTATGCTTGTGACGGCATGATTTCGCGAGTTCATTCGCTTGTGCAGCGCTGCGCGACCTGCGAACGAACCGTACCGCGTGAATTGCGGAAATGGTTAAGCAGCGATCCCCGTTCACAGGCGGCTACGTTTGTTGGTGCATCGGCAGGCGTAGTGCGTAGCTCGTGCGACGATATCTCCGCCAATCTCGCCCGTCGGTATCCCTCAATCAAATCAGATGCCGCTGACTGGTCCCGGAACTGCCAGAACCCAAGCTGTGCGCCTTCAATCACGAGCGATTGCACCGCGCGCTCCACGGCCTGCTGAAGCGCGACTTGGTCGGGCTCATTTGTGGTGATCCCGGTTTCCGCTTCGAGCAACTCGCGATAGCTGACGAAGCGAAACGCGTTGGCGTTGACCGCAACGGACGCAACGGACTTACGCGCTACGACTGTAGTTAAGATCTCTCCAGTGCGCACCGAGACCGCGCGCAAGTAGACCGTCACAGTGTCTTGTCGGTACTGCGTGCTTGCGCCAATGCCGAGATAGCGTGCGCCGGCGCCGCCAGTGAGCGTGTTGGCGTCATAACCGATAACGCCCCCTTCCAGCAAAACCCCTGCGAACAACAATGAAGGCAAAACTTCAGGGCTAACTTCACGCTCGCCCAGGTAGGCCTGTCGCATTTCGCGTATGATCTGGCGCTCGCGCAACAAGTTATCCAGGCGCTCTCGTTCGATGACCTGGAACCACTGACGATTGCCAGCGTCCTGAAGCGCTTTAACCAAAATCGATGTGCCGCCCTGTGAAACAGCGCGCGAGAGGCTCTGCGCACCGTCGGTGTCACGAAACTGACCCGTTTGGTCAGAAAAATTGTAAACTGCCACCGTAAGGCGCTGTGCGGGCGCAGGCAGGTCGAGCAAATCTCGCTGCGAGGCCGTCACCGCCGCAACGGTGGCCGGCTGGGACGTCCACTCGTAGGATTGACCTAGCGAGGCGCACCCACCCAGCAGTGCCGACGCTGTCGCGCTGATGATCCATTTCGCAGCCATGGGTCAGTGTCCCTTCAACCGATCGGAGGGGGGTTGGGAATGACGATCTCGGTCTCAGCGCCGGTGCTGCTGTCGACGATCGTCAAACGGATCGAGTCAATCAGCGTCTCCCAGCGCACCGTCTGGGTTCCATAAATGATCTCGCCGGCGGGTTGCGCATTGTCGCCTAGAATCGCGTCGCTGACCTGAGATGCGAGCGAAGACAGCAGCCTTGATTGGAGCATCCGAATGAATTGCTCCGACTGCGTCTCGCGGCTTCGCGGGGCGGTGTAGTCGTTCTGCGCGTTCGCCGTGCCAAGCAGATGGCTCGAATTGAACGGATTGCCGCCAAAAGATGGATTAATCGGCGTATAGATCAGCTCATCGGCGTTCGCGTTCGCGCCAACCCCGAGAATTGTCGCGCCCAGCGCTATGGAGAGGAGAATTCTGTACGACATAGCCACGCCGCCGCAAATTCCGGGCCGCGCTGGCAGATTGATAGTTACCAGGCGACCCAGAATGCGCCGCTTTACCCGTGACGTTCCCGGACGCCGAAAAAATAGTCCCGCCAGGGGCCCTGGCGGGACTATGAGTGGATGTGCGCCGCCGCTGCGGCGTGGTTAAAATGAGCCTAGTGCGCCAGATCGAAGCGATCCAGGTTCATCACCTTGGTCCACGCAGCCACGAAGTCCTTCACGAACTTCTCTTTCGAGTCATCCTGGGCATAGACTTCCGCGAACGCTCGCAATTGCGAGTTGGACCCGAACACGAGATCGACGATTGTGCCTGTCCACTTCACCGCGCCGCTGGCGCGATCGCGGCCTTCGAGCACGTCACCCGACTTTTTCCATACCGTGCTCATGTCGAGCAGGTTGACGAAGAAGTCGTTGGTGAGCAGGCCCGGTCGCTTGGTGAACACGCCATGCGCGGCTTGGCCTGCATTGGCGTTGAGCACGCGCAGGCCGCCAACCAGCACCGTCATCTCCGGCGCCGATAGCGTCAGCAAGTTCGCACGATCCAGCAACAGTTCGGCGGGCGATACGCTGATCCCGGCCTTCACATAATTGCGGAAGCCATCGGCCTTGGGCTCAAGCACGGCGAAGGAGTGAGCGTCGGTTTGCTCCTGAGAAGCATCCGTGCGGCCCGGCGTGAACGGAACCGTCACGTCGTGGCCCGCGTCCTTCGCCGCCTTCTCGATGGCGGCGCCGCCAGCCAGAACGATCAAGTCCGCCAACGACACCTTCTTGCCGCCGCTGTTGAACTCTTTCTGGATGACTTCAAGCTTCTGCATCACCGTCGCCAGCTGCGCGGGTTGGTTTGCTTCCCAATCCTTCTGCGGGCTCAAGCGGATGCGTGCGCCATTGGCGCCGCCGCGCTTGTCGGAGCCGCGGAACGTCGACGCCGACGCCCAGGCGGTGGCGACCAATTGCGACACGGTGAGGCCCGACGCGAGGACCTTTGCCTTCAACGCCGCGATCTCGGCCGCGCCAATCAAGGGATGATCGACCGCCGGCACCGGATCTTGCCAGATCAGGGTTTCTTTAGGCACCAGCGGGCCGAGATAGCGAGACACAGGCCCCATGTCGCGGTGGGTGAGTTTATACCACGCCCGCGCGAACGCATCGGCGAAAAGCTGCGGGTTTTGGTGATAACGCCGCGAGATCGGCTCGTAGATCGGATCGAAGCGCAGCGCGAGATCCGCTGTCGTCATCATCGGCGCATGCTTCTTCGACGGATCGTGTGCGTCGACGACCATGTCCTTCTCGGCGACATTCTTGGCGCGCCATTGATGTGCGCCAGCCGGGCTCTTCACCAGCTCCCATTCATAGCCGAACAGCGTGTTGAAATAGCCGTTGTCCCACTTCGTCGGGTTCGGCTTCCACGCGCCCTCGATGCCGCTGGTGATGGTATCGCCGGCCTTGCCGCTGCCGAAGCTGCTGAGCCAGCCGAAGCCCTGGGCTTCGATGTCCGCGCCCTCAGGCTCGCGCCCAACATGCGCTTCAGGGCCCGCGCCGTGCGCCTTGCCGAAGGTGTGACCGCCCGCGACGAGGGCCACGGTTTCCTCATCGTTCATCGCCATGCGCGCGAAGGTCTCGCGGATGTCGCGGCCCGACGCGACCGGATCGGGATTGCCGTTCGGTCCCTGCGGGTTGACGTAGATCAAGCCCATCTGCACGGCGCCAAGCGGGTTTTCGAGCACGCGATCGCCGGTGTAGCGCTTGTCGCCAAGCCACTCCGTCTCGTTGCCCCAATAGATGTCTTCCGGCTCCCACACATCGGCGCGGCCGCCTGCGAACCCGAAGGTCTTAAAGCCCATAGAGTCCAGAGCGACGTTGCCAGCCAGGATCATCAGATCGGCCCAAGAGAGCTTGCGGCCGTATTTTTGCTTGATCGGCCACAGCAGGCGGCGGGCTTTGTCGAGATTGCCGTTATCTGGCCAAGAGTTCAGCGGCGCGAAACGCTGCGTACCCGCCCCGCCGCCACCGCGACCGTCAGCGATGCGGTACGTGCCGGCGCTGTGCCACGCCATGCGGATGAACAACGGGCCGTAATGCCCATAATCCGCCGGCCACCAATCTTGCGAATTCGTCATCAGCGCGTGGAGGTCCTTGACCACCGCGTTGAGATCCAGAGTCTTGAATTCCTTGGCATAGTCGAACGTCTCGCCCATCGGATCGACCAAGGGGGAGTTCTGGTTGAGGATTTTGAGGTTCAGCTGATTGGGCCACCAATCCGCATTGCCAAACGCGCCCGCCACTGTGTGCCTGCCAGCACTTCCCGAGACCGGGCAACCGCCGCCATCCATGTTCCACTCCTGATTTTTGAAATCCACCTTGGTGGTTCACCCCCTTAGCCGTTCGGCGTCGAGGGGTCCAATCAATGGATGAAATTCTACTATAGAGCGCGCCTATGGCGCTGAGATACGCTGCTACGCCGCGCGCGCCGCAGATGCCGACGCCGGCAGGTGGCACGTGACGGTAACGCCGCGCCCGGGCTCGCTTTGCAGCGCCACCCAGCCGCCATGCATCTCGACGAAAGATTTCACCAGCGCCAGCCCCAGGCCGGCGCCGCGCCGGTCGCCGGACTCGAAGCTGTCAAACGCGCGCGCCTGCGTATCGAACGCCATGCCCTTGCCAGTGTCGGCCACGCTAAGACGCAATACGCCGTCAAGCCGCTCCGCGGAAATTGTAATCGTATCTCCACGTTCGGTGTGACGCTGTGCGTTCGAGAGCAAGTTCACAATCACTTGCGTGATGCGTTTCTGGTCGGCGTCGATCTCGCCGATCTTGGGATCGCACTTGATGCGGATCGGCACTTCCGTGTCGCTCGCCTTCGAGGCAGCCATCTGAACGCTATCCTGGATGGTTTGGAAGACGTCCATCGGTCCCAGATTGAGCTGCGCGCTGCCGGCCTCCACCATGGCCAAGTCTAATATGTTGTCGATCAGTTTGGTGAGCGAACCCGACCCCTCGAGAATAGAGCCAACCTGCTCGACTTGGCGGTCGTTGAGCGGGCCAAATATCCTTTGTTGCAATAGCTCCGCGTTGCCGGAAATGGCCTGCAGCGGGTTGCGCAACTGATAGGATACCTTCTCAACAAACTGGCCTTTGAGCTGATCGGCTTGTTCAAACGCCTCAGCCCGCTCGCGCAAGGCGTCCTCGACGCGGCGATCTGCGGTAATGTCTTGGAAAGCCACCAAGGTCGCACCGTCCGGCAGCGGGCGGGTGAGGAATTTGAGCACGGTTTCATCGCTGCGGCGCATCTCGCCGCGGAACTCGGTGCGCGCTTCCGGTGAAGGATCCGTGATGCGCCCCCGCACCTGCGCCCAGGTGGCGCGATCGTGAAACGTGCGCTGGCAGATTTCGATCACGCGATCGAACGCCATGTCGTCTTCGATTTCGCCAGCCTCGACTTTCCACATCGCCGCGAACGCCGCGTTGGAGAGCTTCAAACGCCCATCGAGTCCAAACACCACGACCGCTTCATGCAGCTTATCGAGAGCCGCCTTCTGCGTTTGCAGCAACGCATCGTACTGGCTGCGCAGCGAGACTTCGTTGGTGATGTCGGAGAAAATCAGCAGCAGCCCGCCGCCGGGATGACGCTGGCGCGCGATGCGCAGCATGCGCCCATCCGGCAGCACCCACAAATCCTGCGGCAGTTCCGCCACTTCCTGGTAGAGCGCCAACTCGCCTGCGCGCCACTCGGCGTAGTTCGCGTGCGCGGGCAGTTTGCGCTTCTCCTTCATGTAGTCGAGCCACGCTGCGTGCGTCGGCCCTTCTTGCAAGAAGGCAGGGTCCAGGCCCCAGACTTGCTCGAAAGCGCGATTGAAAAACACCAGCCGCTTGCTGGCGTCAAACACGGCCACGCCTTCGGCCAGATGGTTCAAGGTTTCGTCGTGCGCACGCTGTTGCTTGGTCAGCAAGTCAACCGAAGCTTCCGCATCCGTGACATCGTTTGCTATGCACGCAGCCCCGCCGGCTACGGGATTGGCGCGCAAGCGCAGTGTACGCAATTGCCCGCCGACAACCGCCGAACGGGTTTCCTCAATCGCCTCGCCCGCTTCCATCGCCCGGCGCATCAGATCGACCGCGCCTTGATCGAGCTGCAGGTTGCGCGCAATGGCTTGATCGAGCGACTTCGCTTCAAGCGCGGCGAGGTAGGTGGGATTGGCCCATTCGAGCTTCAGCGCGCCGTTGACGCGCCACGCCATGAACGGGGCCGCATTCCACATTTCCAGAAACGCGGCGGGGTCACGCGCGATCACTTCGCGGCCTTGCTCGATCCGCCCGCGCGCACCGCCCTCTTCAACGCCGCGCACGCTGGCGTCCAGAATCCAGAGCACGACGCGCGGCCCGGCCGTGCGGCCATCCACTTCTACAAACACGCCTTCGGGCGTTGAGATCGTTAGCGAGAACGCCGAGCCATCGCGACGCAAACGATTGAGCGATTGCGCGAGGCGCGTGGTCACGCCCGTGGCGTCACGCGCTTCGAAACCAGCCAAGCCTTGCAGAATGCGCACGGCAGGTTCGGCAGCAATTGCGGAATCGGAGAAGCGCAACAGACCGGCGAGCGCGAGCGGCGAGCCGTAAATGCGCGGCTTGCCCCAATCGCTTTCACCGCTCCCGCCCGGCGGCTCGTCCCAGATCAGCAACACGCCAGGGAACGCGCCGAAGATCGCGTCGGCCCACGCGATGGTGTCCTCAAGCTCGTGCGCGCGCCTCTTCCACGCCTCGATGCCGCCGCGCGCGCCATCGGTCACGCGCAGCGCCCACAACAGCGACGCAATCGCTATCGCCGCCGCGCCGGCCGCCACAAGCAGGCTTGCGTATCCGCCGTCCAAAGCCGACCCCAATCATCCGTGAGCGAAACGAATCGCCCGAGCCCCAGGCCCATCCTCACCTAGCTGCGGCGCTAAGCAAACCAGGGCGCGGCCGAGAAGCGTTAACAACGCCTTAAATTGGTGAATGCGCGGTTAAGTTAAGAAAGTTCAATGCGTTAACGCGCCATTTCACGCGTGTCGGCGCAGCTTCTCCACAGCACGGCGCACCGCCGCCACACTCGGACGCAAACGCGCGGCCTGACTGCCCGCATCCTTCACCGTCGAAGCGCCGGCGATGCGGAACACAAACGGCATGCGATAGCTCGCGCCAAACCGCACCGGCGCCTGCGTCTTCAAGCGAAACGTGGCGTGCGCCAACGCCTCGCGCGCCGAGGCGAAGAACACATCCGACGGCCATGTATAGACGCAATGGATGTTCTTGGCCGCGCCATCGGCGGCGACCTCGAACTCAGCGATCGCCACACCCTCAACGCCCAAACGCCGCGCCAACGCCGGGTACCGCACGCGTAACGGCCCCTCGATCCGCCAAGGCATGGAGTCATCGGCGCTGGCGCTATCGCCCGCGCGCCAGATCACGCAGCATGGCCCGCTTGGCAGCCCGTGGCGCATGCGCGCGATTTCCAGCGCCGCGGCGCGTTTTTCGCGCAACCAATCCGCGCCATTCACAAGCGCCAGCACAAGGCCCAGCACCGCAGCGCCGGAGGCAAACAACGAGGCGCCGCCGCTCCAACCGACCTGCCGCAGCGCCGTCGTCAGCGCCATGTGCAAGATCACGACGACCACGAACAGCGCGCCATAGAACAACGCCCGCGCCGTCAGCGCCGAGAGCGTGCGTGTCGCCCGGATAATCATAGCGAATCCTGGAAGCCCCGCGCCCTCTTGCCGTGTTCATCCGGGCAAAGCAATCGGCGCTTGACTGACATCAATGCCGACGGGCGAAATGCGCAGAGGTTTGGCGCGGAGGCCAAATCATGTCGCGTGCCAAAGTGCTTCAGGCCCTGAGCCTGGCGATCGCGCTCAGCGCGTGCGCGCAAACTCAAGTCGCGGCACCTACAGCGAGTGCGGGCAACGTCGTTGAGGGCCAAAGACTGGCGGAAATTCACTGCGCGCGCTGCCACGCCATTGGCGCCGAGGGTGAAAGCACGCACCCGATGTCGCCGCCGTTCCGAACCTTATCGCGCAATTATCCCGTCAACGCGCTTGAGGAAGCGTTCGCCGAGGGCATCCTCGTGGGGCACCGCGACATGCCGCCGTTCGAGTTCGAACCCGCGCAGATCGACGACATCGTGGCTTACCTGCAAAGCGTCCAAGAACGGCAAGGCGGGTAGGGCACAGAGCGACGCCCATCCCGCACGGGAGGGCGTCGCCTGCAGCGTCTCAATAGCGATAATGATCTGGCTTGAACGGCCCAGTTTGGGGCACGCCGATATAATCGGCTTGCGCCTTGCTCATTTCGGTGAGCTTCACGCCGAGCTTGTCCAAGTGCAGCCGCGCCACTTTCTCATCGAGGTGTTTCGGCAGCGTGTACACTGTGTTTTCGTAGCTCTTGCCGTTGGTCCAAAGCTCGATCTGCGCCAACGTCTGGTTCGTGAACGACGCCGACATCACGAAGCTTGGGTGGCCGGTGGCGTTGCCCAGATTCACCAAGCGGCCTTCGGAGAGTACGATGATCTTCTTGCCATCCGGGAACTCGACGTGATGCACTTGCGGCTTGATCTCGTCCCACTTGTAGTTCTTTAAGCCCGAAATCTGAATCTCGGCGTCGAAGTGGCCGATATTGCAGACGATAGCGTTGTTCTTCATCGCCCGCATGTGATCGACGGTGATCACGTCCTTGTTGCCGGTGGCGGTGACGAAGATGTCCGCGTGCGACGCGGCGTCTTCCATGGTGACGACCTGATAGCCTTCCATCGCCGCCTGCAGCGCGCAGATCGGATCGACTTCCGTCACCATCACGCGCGCGCCGCCTTGGCGCAGCGAGGCCGCCGAACCCTTTCCGACATCGCCATAGCCGGCGACGACCGCAACCTTGCCGGCGAGCATTACGTCGGTGCCGCGCCGAATGGCGTCAACGAGTGACTCGCGGCAGCCATAGAGATTGTCGAACTTCGACTTGGTGACGCTGTCATTCACATTGATGGCCGGGAACGGCAGCTCGCCCTTTTGCGCCATCTGATAGAGACGATGCACGCCCGTCGTGGTTTCTTCCGACACGCCTTTCACGCTCTCGCGAATGGCGCGGTAGAAGCCGGGCTTTGTCTTCAGATATTTGCGGATGGTGTTGTGCAGCGCTTCTTCTTCCTCGTTGGAATGGTGCGCGATGAACTCGGGATCGTCTTCCGCCTTGGGGCCGAGCACGCAGAGCAAAGTCGCGTCGCCGCCGTCATCCAGGATCATGTTGGCGTATTGGCCGTTCGGCCATTCGAAGATGCGGTGAGCGTAATCCCAATATTCTTCCAGCGTCTCGCCCTTTGTGGCGAACACCGGCGTGCCCTTCGCCGCGATTGCGGCGGCGGCGTGGTCTTGCGTCGAGAAAATGTTGCACGAAGCCCAGCGCACATCCGCGCCGAGCGCTTGCAAGGTCTCGATCAGCACCGCCGTCTGGATGGTCATGTGCAGCGAGCCGGCGATGCGCGCGCCTTTGAGCGGCTGGCTCGGCCCATATTCCGCGCGCACGGCCATCAGACCCGGCATCTCGGTTTCGGCGATCTCAATTTCTTTGCGGCCCCACTCAGCGAGGCTCATATCTTTCACGACGTAATCAGTAGCGCTCATCGCGCGCCCTCCTCTTCGAGAACTCGCGAGCGTCGTTTTCCAATGGGAAAGTCCGTCGAGCCTGGCGGCATCAGCCGTCGCAACGCTCCTCGGCGGGCGGGCGCGATGTAGCAAACCGCCCACCGAAAGAAAAGAGCCGCCGGAGTTAACCCCGGCGGCTCAATGCATTCAGTGAGTTAGCGTGGGCCTCAGGCGCTGTTGCCGCTGCTCCAGCGATCGAGCAGGCGTTTGGCCGCGTCGCGTCCACCGATGCCGAACGCGATCGCCACCGCGACAGCCACCGCGCCCAGGATCAGCCCGAACGCCAGCGCGATGATGTTGTTGGCGAGGCCCATGAAAGACAAGCCCACCGCTGCCGCGAGCGCGATCACGCCCCAGCGGACGAACACGCTCATGACCTCGGCCGTGGGCTTGTCGCCCTTAGCCGCAGCCGCCGCGAAGATGTTCGCGAGAAGCACGCCCAGCGCGATGATCACCGCGCCGAAAAGAACGCGCGTGGCCAGCGACAGAACTTCGCCGAGCATCGCCGCCATGGCGCCAAAGCCCAGAAGCCGCGCCGCCTCGACGCTCGCGAAAAGCACGATGCCAATCAGTACCGCCAGCCCGATCATACGCGAGGGCGGGAAGTCCTTGAGCGTGAGCGTCTCTGTGCCCGGGGTGGGATCGGTGCGCTCGATGCCAACGCGGATCGGCTCGGCCTGCGCGATCGATCGAATGATGTCGTCGAAGCCGACGGACTTCAGCCCTTCCTCGGTAAGCAAGGAAATCCAGCGACCCACGACATAAGCGATCAGCACGATCAAAGCCGCGCCAATCACGCGCGGGATGGTTGACAAGATCTCGTTCAGCATCGCCGTCGCCGGATCGGAAATGGCGCTGATGTTCAAGGTCGCCAGCGCTTGGATCGACACCGGGATTATAATCAGGGTGAACACGAGGATGCCGAGCAGCCTGGCAAGACCTGGCCCACGCGGCATATGCGTGAGACCCGCATCGACAAGGCGGCGATCGATCTCAGCGGCCTCGGCCGCCGCTTCCACCATACGCCGCGCGATCGTGCCGAGCACAAAGCCGATAAAGAAGATGAGCGCCGCGCCCACGACCTGCGGCACATAGCGAACAAAGCCATCCACCATGTTGTTGAGCGGCTGGACGATGGCGGTTTGGTCGAGTTGGTTCAGTGCTGCGATCAGGCCGAGCAACCACACCACCCAATAGCCGACCTCGCCGATGCGTTCACCGACGTCCACGGTGGGTTTTTCGCCACCAGGCGCGGCGGAGTCGCGGCGCGAGAGGAAGGGAATGCGGTCAACCGCTTTCGCAATCGCCCATTTCACAGCCTTCGCCGCGAAATGCGCGACAATGAGAATGATCGCGGCGAGCGCGATTTTCGGGGCCCACTCAGTGAGCCAGGTTTGCAATGCTTGATAGTCCATGGGCGTTCCCTCCCCACGATGTCTGGTGGGGACAGCATGACGCAAAGATGTCACGCCAGAAGGCTTTGCACGCGAGAGGGGTGCGCCTTTCGTGCTGCATACGCGAAGCTTTCGCGCTGTCGGTGTAGCGTCAATGGGAAATCAACGCGCTGGGGAAGCTGGATCGCCTTATTCCTCTAATGGAGGTTCCTTCTCCCATGCGAGAAACGCCGCGGGCAGCGTCAAAGCAAGGAGCAGCAAGCCCCAGAACAACGCACTCCAGTGCTCCCGTGTTGTTGGCGCCCATAACGAAACCCTATCGGCGAGGTCCAAACGCAGTTGAAGATAGATGAGCCCCACAAGCACCAAACCAGCGAACACGGAGAATGCACGGTAGGCGGCCTTGTTGCGCTGAGCGAGTTCGCGTTCATCAAGTTTAGCGTCAGGTTCTTGAGCCTGGCGTTGAAAACTCGACCCCGCCAAGACAGCGAAGGCGATCAGAGCGCCCACAATCATTACCAAGCCAAAGATGCTGCGGGCTGCCGCCCCCGGCGCATCGTCAGCGCCCAATTGGAGAATGCAGCCCAAGGGATAGAGCGTGTAGAGCGCGATAAAGAGTCCTCGTGCGAGCGTCGGATGCATTGCGCTGCCCCACGGACGACGCGCGGAACGGAAGAACATCATTCCTCTCCTTCACCCGCCGCAATCCGCCCCAAAGGCGGAAATGGCCGCAGCGAAAACAAGGCCTCGACCGGCACGCCAAACACATCCGCCATCTTGAGCGCCAACTCGACCGAGGGCGCGTAATCGCCCCGCTCTAGGTATCCGATCGTCTGAGGGTTCACGCCAACGGCATCAGCGAGAGCCTTGCGGCTCATGTTCCGTTCGGCCCTGAACACGGCCAGTCTATTGAAAACACTCACGGAGCAGAAATCTCAAACAACGATATGTTGTCTATACACAATATATCGTTGTCTTGTCAATAGCGCTTGCTAACGGCGCAGTAGTTTGACCGACACCACGAGCGCGGCGAGGGCAGCGGCCACCGCATTCCACAGCATGATTGAGGGGGCCTCGCGCAAATAGCCGTAGGCGCCCCAGAGCAGCGCCCCCACCAGCACCATCACATAGGTCGCGGTCGAAACGCCGGAGGCGTCACGTTCCCGCACAACCTTCAGAGCCTGCGGCGCGAACGCAAACGCGCCAATGAACCCGGCGACCAAGCCGAGCATTTCAATCGCATCAATCTGCATGGGGTTCCCTCAATCGCCGCGCAGAACGCGGCGTTATTCGTCTTCGTAGAAACGCGCGGTGATCAGCGCTTCAACCGCATCGAGCGCGGCCTCCGCGTCCGGCCCGCGCGCCTCGACTTCAATCTCTTCGCCAATCCCAGCGCCCAGCATCATCAGATCCATGAGCGAGCGGGCGTCGGCTTCTTCGTCCTCGCGACGCACGACAAGGCGGGTATCCTCGAAGCTCAGCGCCAGCTCCGCCAGTTTGCGTGAGGCGCGCGCGTGCAGACCGCGCATATTGATGATCTTCAGCGTGCGTTTGGCAATCATGCAGGCACGCTCCCCCAAAAGCGCGACTAGGCCGCGTTGCCGGCCAACTCCACCGACGCAACCCGGATATAGCGCCGCCCTGCTTCTTGCGCGGCCAGCGCCGCTTCCGGCAAGCTGACTTTGCTGCGGACTTCCGCGAGCTTGATCAACATCGGCAGATTCACGCCCGCGATCACTTCGGTTTTTACCTGGTTGATCACCGAGATCGCGAGATTGGAGGGCGTGCCGCCGAACATGTCGGTGAGGATGACAACGCCATCGCCGCCTTCGACCGCGCGCACCGCCTCTATGATGTCGCTGCGCTTTTCTTCCATGTCATCGTTTGGCCCGATGGCGACGGCGCGCATCTGTTGCTGGGGCCCAAGCACGTGCTCGGCCGCAGCGACGAATTCATCCGCCAAGCGGCCGTGTGACACCACGACGATGCCGATCATTCCCTACTCCTGCCGCCCACCAAACTAGCCGACGGGGCCACACCCCACCGTTTCGCAAATGCGATTAAAGCAAAAGCCACGCCGATGTCGCAGCAAGGGGCTATCATCGTACGCCCGCCGACGGGGGGTCCAGGGGAATTTCCACCACCAGACGCGCTCCCGACGACCCAGGGCCGCCGCCCACGACGATATTCTCTGCGTAGATTCTACCTCGATGGGCAGCCACGATTTGCCGGGCAATCGAGAGCCCGAGGCCTGAATTGCCGCCAAAAGCCGTCCCCTTCGGCCGCTGTGTATAGAAGCGCTCGAACACCGTTTCCAGATTTTCCGGGGGAATGCCCGGCCCCTCGTCCGCCACGACTGCCCGTACGAATGCGCCTTGCTTGTCGCGCCCTAACTCGGCGGAGACGGTCACTTGCCCACCTTGTGGGCTGAAGGAGCGGGCATTGTCGATCAAATTGCGAAACACTTGGCCCAGCGGACCTTCCTGACCGAACACTTTCAGGCCCTCGGGACGACCGCCGCGAAACACGATATTGACGGGCGCCGTTTCGCCGGGCGCGGGCGCGTAGGCGCGCACAATATCGTAGAGCAAGCTTCCGAGATCGATTTGGCTCGGATCGCCGCGCGCGGTTTCCGCTTCAATTCTGCTGGCGCGGGCGATGTCGGTGATTAAGCGGTCCAAGCGCAGTACGTCTTGCGCAACGATGCCAAGCAGGCGTGCGCGTTGCGCCTCGTCTTGCACTGCGCGCGCGGATTCCACCGCCGAACGGATCGAAGCCAGCGGGTTCTTGATCTCATGACTGACGTCGGCGGCGAAGCGCTCATTGGCGTCGATGCGATCGGCCAGTGCGCCCGTCATGGCTTCGAGTGAAGCACCAAGAGCGCCTATCTCGTCTTTGCGTCTCGAAACATCCGGCAAACGCAGGCGCGTGGCGCCAGTCAGACGCAAGCTGTCCGCCGCCGCCGCGAGGGTGCGTAGTGGGCGCGCGATAAACAGAGCCAGCAGCAATGAGGACAAAAACACTGCGACGGCAGCGCCAAAAATGAATGGAGTCATATTGGCGCGCTCGGCAACCAGGATGCGCTCCACATCCGCGCTCTCAAGCGTGACCGCTCCGACAACCGCCTGCACGCGCCGCACCGGCAATGTAACCGATACGACGCGCTCGCCTTTCTCATTGAGCCGTTCGCCGGAGACGATTTCTCCGCGCATGGCGCGGCGGATTTCATCCTCCAGCGCGATTGTGGGTCGCCATGGCGTGAGACGGAAATATTCCGCACTGCGCGCCGCCCTCCCGATCGAATCGCCGATGGATTCGCGCGCGCCCACCTCGGGGAGCGGCCCCTCCTCGCGGCGGTCGTAGATCACGTCGCTGTCAGCTATCGTTCGCCCGTCCGGTGCGAACATGCGCACACGCGGGCCCGAGGCGCCGGGTCTGCCGCCCTCCGCGATAGGCGGCAGCAAGCGCCGGATCACCGCGCGCACGGCGAGCTCGTTGACATAGGGCTCGGTATCACCCTCCACTGTGCCGGTTTCGATCAGCAGGTTGGTGATCAGTTCACCTTGGGTGCGCAAGTTCTGCACTTGCGCGGTCGTCAGCCCGGCACGCGTTTCGGCAAGTAGAAGCACGCCGATGACCAGGAACGCCAGGCCGGCGAAATTCCAGAAGAAGATGATGCGAGCAATACGCGAGCGCGCGACCGCGCGCAGGCCTTCAGCTCTCGTTGTATCTGTAGCCGACGCCATAGAGAGTTTCGATCGCGTCGAAATCGCCGTCGGAGTCACGGAATTTCTTACGGAGCCGCTTGATGTGGCTATCGATGGTTCTGTCGTCGACATAGACCTGATCGTCATAGGCCGCGTCCATCAATTGGTCGCGGCTTTTTACATAGCCCGGGCGCTGGGCCAGCGCCTGCAAGATGAGGAATTCCGTCACCGTGAGCTTCACCTGCTCGCCCTTCCAGCTGCAGGCGTGGCGGTTGGGGTCCAGTACGAGTTCGCCGCGAACGATCGGCTTCTTGTCGCCCGCCTCACTGCCAGGCGCGCCAGCGCGGGTGCGCCGCAGCAGCGCCTTCACGCGTTCATTGAGGAGACGCTGCGAGAACGGCTTGGTGATGTAATCGTCGGCGCCGACATTGAAGCCGACGACCTCGTCCATCTCGTCATCCTTGGAGGTGAGGAAAATCACCGGCAGGTTCGAGCCCTGACGGATACGCCGCAGCACCTCGACGCCATCCATGCGCGGCATCTTGATGTCGAGAATGGCGATGTCTGGGGGGCTTTCCTGCAACGCCGCCAGCGCCGTTGCGCCATCGGTATAGGTGCGCACCACATGGCCTTCACCTTCGAAGAAGATCTTGAGCGAGGCGAGGATGTTCTCGTCGTCGTCGACAAGGGCGATATTGGGCATGCGGGCCGAACTTCCTGACTTTGCCGTAATGATCTGGCGAGCGCCTTCTTAGCCGGCAATGGGGCGGGAGGCTAGCGCGCGCACTTCACATCCGTGTGCTGGAAGCCCGTGCCCTTAAACAAGAGCGGCGCCGACATCTCCTTCGCCAAGGCGTAGGCGAGGCAATCGCCGAAATTCAACTTGGCGGCGTGGCCCGAGCCCTTGCCGAAATCGCGATATGCCTCACGCGCGATGCGGGCTTGCGTTGGGCTGACCGGCTCGATGATGATGCTTGACGCTTTGATCAGATTGTCGAGTTCGGCGCTGGCAACCGGATTTCGCGCGCTGTCTATGACGATACCTGTCTCGAGGTAGGAGGCCGCCGATAGCTTTGGCGCGCGGGCTGATCGAAGTAGGGTCGCGAACTCCAATGCTTCTGGCTCCTTCCTCAAGATAGCGACCATTGCCGAGCTATCGAGGATCATCGCGGCAGACCCATCTCGCCATAAAGTTCAGCATCGATATCGAACGCTTTGGCTTCGGGCGTAAGCTGCGCCGCACACCGGTCAGCGACCTGGAGGATCGCAGCTAAACGCGCCTCCTGGCTCGCATCCGCTTGAAGCGCCGCTAGCTTCTCGCGAAGGGCCTCGGTGACCGCCTCTGTCATGGAGGTTCCGGTCAACTGAGCGAGCTCCGCAGCGAGTTTGTGCGTCTCGGGATTCTTGATGTTGAGCATAAGGTAGAAATATACCACGATACGGTAGAACGTCTACCTCAGTGCGCCGCGCCCCAGGTCGCGCCGGCCTTGGCTTCTACCGTCAGCGGCACCGAGAGCGTCGCCGCCGGCTCGGGCGCGGCTTCCATCACGCGCTTGGCCAGCGCGCAGAGCGCGTCCGCCTCCCCCTTCGGCGCTTCGAACACGAGTTCGTCATGCACTTGCAGCAGCATGCGCGCTTTCAGCCCAGCGCGCGCAAGCGCATCCGGCAGGCGCACCATGGCGCGGCGGATGATATCGGCGGCCGCGCCTTGCAGCGGCGCGTTGATGCTCTGGCGCTCCGCGAACGCGCGCTCCTGGTAGTTCTTTGACTTCGCACCCGCGATCCAGATGCGGCGGCCGAAGATGGTCTTCACATAGCCATTGGCGCGCGCGAACGCCTTGGCTTCCTCCATGTAATCGCGAATGCCGGGGAAGCGTTCGAAGTACTTCTTGATGTACGCATCCGCCTCGCCGCGCCCAATGCCAAGATTGCGCGCGAGCCCGAACGCGGAAATGCCATAGATGATTCCGAAATTGATCGCCTTGGCCTGTCGGCGAACCTCGCTTGGCATGCCTTTCACCGGCACGCCGAACATCTCCGACGCCGTCATGGCGTGAATGTCTATGCCCTCCGCAAAGGCTTGCTT
>JALHOC010000040.1 GCA_022843225.1 Hyphomonadaceae bacterium | reverse complement strand
AAATTGGCGCTCTTCTTCGCCACCCACGCGCTGTTCGCAAATCAAGTCGCGGTTGGGCCGGTAGAATTGCCAGATTTGGCGTCGGGTCGGTGGTGGATGATTGGGCTGGCGGTCGTGGCAGGCGTCGCGCTGATCCGCTTCAAGGCCAATCTGTTGGCCGTCCTGGCCGCGTGCGCGCTGGCGGGCTTGGCGGCCCATGCCGCCGGCCTGTAAGAGAGCCGCTTCGAACCAGAGGACCCCCGCATGAACATCCACGAATACCAAGGCAAGGCGCTCCTGAAGAGCTTCGGGGTTCCGGTCCCGCGTGGGTTCGCGGCGTTCACGGCGGACGAAGCGGTGGACGCCGCCGCGAAACTTGGCGGCACGGTCTGGGCGGTGAAGAGCCAGATCCACGCCGGTGGCCGCGGCAAGGGCAAGTTCAAGGAGCCCAGCGCGGGCGAAAAGGGCGGCGTGCGCATCGCCTTCAAGCCCGAGGATGTCGGCCTCTATGCGCAACAGATGTTGGGCTCGACCCTGGTGACGCTGCAAACCGGTGAAGCCGGCCGCGTGGTCAAGCGTATCTACATCGAAGAAGGCATGAAGATCGCCAAGGAGTTTTACCTCTCCGCTTTGGTGGATCGCGAGTCGGGCCGGGTGGCGTTCGTCGCCTCTGAGGCCGGCGGCATAAACATCGAGGAGGTCGCCCACGACACGCCCGAGAAAATCACAACCGTGGTGATCGACCCAGCGACCGGCCCGAGCGCCGCCGATGCCGCGAAAGTCTCCGCCGCCCTGGGGCTATCCGGCGATCTCGCCGCGCAGTCCGCCGAAATCTGCAGCAAGCTCTACGATGCGTTCGTGAAGAGCGACATGAGCATGCTCGAGATCAATCCGCTGATCGTGACCGAGGATAACAAGCTCGTCTGCGCCGATGCGAAAGTGAGCTTCGATTCCAATGCCGGATTCCGCCACCCCGAATGGGCCGAGCTGCGCGATCTGGGCGAAGAAGACGAGAAGGAGATCGAGGCTTCGAAGTACGATCTCGCCTACATCGCGCTCGATGGCGATATCGGCTGCATGGTCAACGGCGCTGGCCTCGCTATGGCGACGATGGACATCATCAAATTGTTTGGCTCAGAGCCCGCGAACTTCCTCGATGTCGGCGGCGGCGCGTCGAAGGAGAAGGTGACGGCCGCCTTCAAGATCATCACCGCCGATCCGAAGGTGAAGGGCATTTTGGTGAATATCTTCGGTGGCATCATGAAGTGCGACGTCATCGCCGAAGGCGTGATCGCGGCGGTGAAAGAGGTGGGCCTCAAAGTGCCGCTGGTCGTGCGGCTCGAGGGCACCAACGTCGACCTCGGCAAGAAGATCATCAACGAGAGCGGCCTGAACGTGATCAGCGCCGATGATCTGGAAGATGCAGCGCGGAAGATCGTGAAGGCGGTGAAGGGATGAGGACTATCCTTGCCCTCATGATAAGTATTGCTCTCGCTGCTACAGCCCTTGAAGCGCGCGCGCAATCACCGACCAGCGAGTTAGCTTATTCGGGCATAGAACTATGTGTTATTTTGCTCCGAGAGCCCGAGCGAGCGGTGGATTATGGTGCCGAGCGTGGAATTGTGATGCTCCGCTCCGATGCCGGCGATACGCAATTTGGCACCGCGGCGTCAGCGATTCCCTGGCTGGTTGCTTCATCTGCTCGGACCCGCGAAGCTCACGCCTTTACATGTGAGTTCTCGCTGGAGTCTGCAGGAGAGCTCGCAGGCCAAGAAATCCGAGCCTTGGCCAGTAGGCTCGGGCTTGTCTATCAGTCCAACGGTGACGAGCACTCACTGCTGAGTGAATCGAATTCCCAAACGATAGTTGCATCTATTCGATCGACAGACCTAGCGCCTTGCCCGACGGATGGCGGCGCGGGAGACTCTGACGAAGTGCTAGCAGCGTATCTTCGCGTTTGTGGTCGCACTACGGTAGAGTTTAGCATGGTAAGCGTCGGGCCTCGTTAGGGGGGCGCGGATAAGGAGCCCTCCCATGATCGGTTACGTCACGCTCGGTACAAATGATCTCGACCGCGCGGCCAAATTCTATGACGCCATCGCGAAAGAACTCGGCACGGGACGCATGATGGAATGGCCGGGCGCGATCGCCTGGGGCACGCCGGGCGGCGGCGCGGGCATCGGCCTCACCAAGCCGTTCAACGGCGAAGCGGCAAGCGTCGGCAACGGCGTCATGGTCGCGCTTGAGTGCAAGAGCCGCGAACAAGTGGACAAAATCTACAGCGTCGCGATGTCGATGGGCGCGCAGGACGAAGGCCCTCCGGGACCGCGCGGCGATGCATTCTACGCTGCTTATTTCCGCGATCCCGACGGCAACAAGCTCAACGCCTTCATCATGGGCTGACTTGGCGCCCTCCGCAGGGCTTGCATTGCCGGTTCTCTAGGTTATGCCGCTTCCGCTTCGCTGAACCGGCGGGGAGGGGTTCGAGGTCCGATGTCCATTCTCATCAATGCTTCCACGCGCGTGATTTGCCAGGGTTTCACCGGCAAGAACGGCACCTTCCACTCCGAGCAAGCCATCGCCTACGGCACGAAAATGACGGGCGGGGTGTCGCCGGGGAAGGCTGGGACGACGCATTTGGGGCTCCCCGTTTTCGCGAGCGTGGCGGAAGCGAAGGAAAAGGCGGGTGCCGACGCCACTGTTATTTACGTGCCCCCGCCCGGCGCGGCTGCAGCCATCGAAGAAGCAATCGACGCCGAAATCCCGCTGATCATTTGCATCACCGAGGGCATTCCTGTGCTCGACATGGTTCGGGTGAAAGCGAAGCTGGAGAAGTCCACGTCGCGCCTGATCGGCCCGAACTGCCCCGGCGTGCTGACGCCGAACGAATGCAAGATCGGCATCATGCCGGGCCAGATTTTCTCGAAGGGCAAGGTCGGCGTACTCTCGCGCTCCGGCACGCTGACGTATGAGGCTGTGTTCCAAACGACGAACGAGGGCTTGGGCCAAACGACGGCCGTCGGCATCGGCGGCGACCCAGTAAAAGGCACGGAATTCATCGACGTGTTGGAATTGTTCCTCGCCGATGCCGAGACACAGGCGATCATCATGATCGGCGAAATCGGCGGTTCGGCTGAGGAGGACGCCGCGCAGTTTCTGGCTGACGAAAAAAAGAAGGGCCGCTGGAAGCCCACCGTGGGCTTCATCGCCGGTCGCACCGCGCCGCCCGGGCGCCGCATGGGTCACGCCGGCGCGATCATCTCCGGCGGCAAGGGCGACGCCGAAAGCAAGATCGCGGCGATGGAAGCGGCTGGCATCAAGGTCGCGCCGCATCCGGCGGCCTTAGGGCGTACGATGGCGGAAGTGTTGCGCGGCTAAGCGGGGCGCACCCGAAACAATCCGCAGCGCTGCGCCAATGCGGCCCCTTCAATCCATGAGCGACGCACTCTAGAACGTGCCCCGCGAGGGCGCGGCGCCAGATATCCCTGCCGTGCTCACGGTTTTCTGAAGGTTGCCTCCCCATGGCGGATGACGCCCGCAGCTTGCCCAACGCTGCTTTGCTCGAAACCAGTTTTCTGCAGGGCGCGAACGCGACCTTCGTCGAGGAAATGTACGCCCGCTTCCTCGAGGATCCGAACGCGATCGATCCCTCGTGGCGCGCTTTCTTCCAGAGCATTCAGGAAAAGCCCGAAGCGGTGCGCGCGGCCATCGAGGGGCCGTCTTGGTATCGCGCGGAGCTCGCGCAGCCGAAATCCACCGAGACCACACGCCTCATGGATGGCGATTGGGCAGGGTTGACGCAGAAGCTCGAACGCAAAGTGGCCGCGCGCTTGCCGGCGGCGTCGACGCAAGATGTGCAAAAGGCTGCACGCGATAGCGTGCGCGCGCTGATGATGATCCGCGCTTATCGCACGCGCGGCCATCTGGCGGCGACGCTCGATCCGCTAGGCATGGAAGTGCGTCCGCCCGCGCCGGAACTTGATCCCGCGACGCATGGTTTCGGGCCGGGCGATCTCGATCGACCGATCTTCATCGACGGCGTGCTGGGCATGGAGAGCGCCACCATCAATGAGATGCTGGCGATCCTGAAGCGCACCTATTGCGCCAATGTCGGCGTCGAGTTCATGCATATCAGCGACCCCGCCGAGAAAAGCTGGATTCAAGAGCGCATCGAAGGGCCGGACAAGGCGATTGCTTTCACGCCTGAAGGGAAGCGCGCGATCCTAAAGAAGCTTATCGAAGGCGAGTGCTTCGAGAAATTCGTGCACAAGCGCTATCCGGGCACCAAGCGCTTCGGCATCGATGGCGGCGAAGCGATGATCCCGGCGCTTGAGCAAATCATCAAACGCGGCGGCGCAATGGGCGTGGAGGAGATCATCCTTGGCATGGCCCATCGCGGCCGATTGAATGTGCTCGCTGCCGTGATGGGCAAGCCTTACAGCGCGATTTTCCATGAATTTCAGGGCGGCTCAGCAACACCTGATGACGTGCTGGGCTCAGGCGATGTGAAGTACCATTTGGGCGCCTCGTCCGACCGCTCGTTTGATGGCAACGATGTTCACCTCTCGCTCACCGCGAACCCCAGCCATCTCGAAATCGTCAACCCGGTTGTGCTCGGCAAGGCGCGCGCCAAGCAGGCGCTCCGCGCGACCTGGACGGAAGAGGGCGTCGCTTTGCAGGAATTGCGCGCGCGCGTGATGCCGCTGCTGATCCATGGCGACGCCGCGTTCGCGGGACAGGGCGTGGTCGCGGAGTGCTTCGCGCTTTCGGGCCTGCGTGGTTACCGCACAGGCGGTACGATGCATTTCATCATCAACAACCAAATCGGCTTTACCACGGCGCCGCATTATTCGCGTTCCTCGCCGTATCCGAGCGACGTCGCGCTGATGGTCCAGGCGCCGATCTTCCACGTGAACGGAGATGATCCGGAATCCGTCGTCTACGCGGCAAAGGTGGCTACAGAGTACCGCCAGATTTTCGGCAAGGACGTCGTCGTTGACATGTTCTGCTATCGCCGGTTCGGTCACAACGAAGGCGATGACCCCACGATGACGCAGCCGATCATGTATCGGCGCATTAAGGATCAGCCGACGACGCTATCACTCTACAGCGACCGCCTCGTAAAAGAGGGCGTTGTCTCGCAAGCCGATCTCGATGGATGGGTGAACGAATTCAACGCGTTTCTCGATGGCGAGTTTGACGCCGGCAAGAATTACCGTGCCAACAAGGCCGATTGGCTGGATGGTGTGTGGGCGGGTTTCTCGCTGCCGGAAGATGATGATCGCCGCGGCAAGACCGAGGCGCCAGCTGCGTGGCTCAAGGAGCTCGGCAAGCGCATAACCGAATTGCCGCGCGATTTCGAGATGCACAAGACCGTGCAACGCGTGGTCGAAACGCGCCGCAGAGCGATTGACGAAGGCAAGGATATCGACTGGGCCTTGGCCGAGCATCTGGCGTTCGCGACTTTGCTCGACGAGGGCTTCCATGTGCGCTTGTCGGGTCAAGATTCGTGCCGCGGCACGTTCAGCCAGCGTCACTCGCACTTCGTCGACCAACGCACGGAGGAGCGCTACACGCCGCTCAATCATATCCGCGCCGGCCAGGCGCACTACGAAGTGATCGACTCGCTGTTGTCCGAGGAGGCCGTGCTTGGTTTCGAGTATGGGCACTCACTCGCTGCGCCAAAGACGCTCACGCTCTGGGAAGCACAATTCGGCGATTTCGTGAACGGCGCGCAGGTCGTCATCGATCAGTTCATCTCGTCTGGCGAACGCAAATGGCTACGCATGTCGGGCCTCGTGATGCTGTTGCCGCACGGCTATGAGGGCCAGGGCCCGGAGCACTCGTCGGCGCGCATCGAGCGCTTTTTGCAGGCCTGCGCCGAGGACAACATGCAGGTGGTCAATTGCACGACGCCGGCGAACTATTTTCACGCTCTGCGACGTCAGATGCATCGCGATTTCCGCAAGCCGCTGATCGTGTTCACGCCAAAGTCGCTGCTGCGTCATAAGAAATGCGTGTCAACGATCGCCGAGATGGGAGAGGGAACGACGTTCCACCGCGTCCTCTGGGACGATGCGCAACTGAAGAGCGGCGCCACAAGCATCAATCTGAAGCCAGACGCTGACATTCGCCGCGTCGTAATCAGCGCCGGCAAGGTCTATTACGATCTGCTCGACGAGCGCGAGAAGCGAGGCCGCGACGATATCTACCTCCTGCGCCTGGAACAATTTTATCCCTGGCCGATGAAGTCGCTAATGACGGAATTGTCGCGCTTTCCGAACGCGGAGCTGGTTTGGTGCCAAGAGGAGCCCAAGAATATGGGCGGCTGGAGTTTCGCCGATCCGTGGATTGAGCTCACGCTCGGCAAGCTTGACATCAAGGCCAAGCGTGCGCGCTACGCCGGCCGCCCGGCGACGGCTTCGACTGCTGCGGGTCAAATGTCGAAGCACTTGAAGGAATTGGAAACGTTTCTGGCGGAAGCGCTGGGCTAAGAGAGAGAAAATGACCGACATCGTAGTGCCTACACTCGGCGAGAGCGTCAGCGAGGCGACGGTCGCGAAATGGCTGAAGAAGGCTGGCGACGTTGTGCGCAAGGATGAAACCTTGGTCGAGCTGGAGACAGACAAGGTCTCGGTGGAAGTTTCAGCGCCCGAAGCAGGCACGCTAACAGAGCTGGTCGCGCAAGTGGGCGCAACGGTGCAGATTGGCGCATTGCTTGGCCGCCTCGGGGCTGCTGGCGCGCAAGCCAGCGCTCCTGCGCCGGAAGTGAAGCCAGCGCCAGCGCCAGTCGCGCCGAAGCCCGTGACTCCCGCCAACGCGCCCCCCTCCGTGCAGCGTATCGCGGCGGAGAACGGCGTCGATGTGTCTGGCATGACGGGCAGCGGCAAGGATGGCCGGCTCACCAAGTCCGACGCCATCGCCATCATCGAGAGCAGGGCGGTGGCCCCAGCGCAAAAGCCGGCTGCGCCGCCGCGTGTGCTTGGTCCGCGCGAAGAGCGTGTGCCGATGACGCGGCTTCGCCAAACGGTCGCGCGCCGCTTGAAGGAAGCGCAAAACACGGCAGCGATGCTAACGACGTTCAACGAGGCCGACATGTCGGCCATCATGGCGGCGCGCAACAAGTACAAGGACAGCTTTGAGCGCAAGCACGGCGTCAAGCTCGGGTTCATGAGCTTCTTCGTGAAGGCCTGCATCGCGGCGCTGAAGGAAATTCCGAACGTCAACGCCGAGATCGATGGCGGCGACATCATTTACAAGAACTTCTACGACATCGGCATCGCAGTCGGCACTGATCGCGGCTTGGTTGTGCCGGTCGTGCGCGACGCGGATCACAAAACCATGGCCGAAATCGAGCGTGAGATCGCCGAACTCGGCGTCAAGGCGCGCGATGGGCACTTGAAGCTCGAGGATCTGCAAGGCGCGACGTTCACGATCAGCAATGGCGGGGTCTATGGCTCGCTGATGTCGACGCCTATCCTGAACGCGCCGCAATCGGGCATCCTCGGCATGCACAAGATCCAGGAGCGCCCGGTGGTCATCGACAAGCAGGTCGTGGCGCGGCCGATGATGTATCTCGCGCTCAGCTATGATCACCGTATCGTCGATGGCAAAGAGGCCGTCACGTTCCTGGTGCGGGTGAAGGAAGGCCTCGAAGATCCCGAGCGGATGCTGTTGGATCTCTAAGGCTTCTTTTCTCTATGCAACACGGTGAGCGCGGCCCCGGTGAGGGCGACGAGAACGAACGCGATCTCAAGGCCGCTGATCTGCGCTAACTCTGAGAAGGTGCCTCGCGGCATCGTCAGCGGCAGGATCAGCAGACCCGCCGCGAACCCCCAGGCGGCGGCGAGCAGGCGCAATCCCCCTGACATCTGTCGCAGCGTGCGAAACGCGCCGACCAGCAAAACCAGCGCTGTACCGGCGTACACCCAGCCGCTGACACCCGTGGCGAACTGGAGATAGGCGTTGACCGCAAACATCGCTCCCATGGCCAGCGCGCCCCAGGCGCTAGCTTTCCCCATCCACATCACGTGCCTGACCTCCCGTTGCCGTCTCGCCACAACCCCCGAGGCGAGCCTTGAGGGGCTGACTCTCGGGGCCATCCCCGTGTACACTTCCTCCCCTCGCTCGGGGAGAGCGAGGGGAGGGGACGCCCATGACCTTTGTTTTGCGCTGGCCGGCCGTGTTGGTGCTTCTGGCCTTGGTAGTGATCAGCCTTGGGGCGGCTTTCGCCGCAACCGTGGTGCTTGCTGGCCTGCCGATCGATCTCGGCGCGGTGCTGAGCCAGGAGCAGATTTCCGCTATTGGAACAGCGACTTGGATCGAAGCCGGCCTGTGGTATGGCGCGGGGCTCTTCTTTCTGATCTCGGCCATTCGCCTGATCCGCCGGACGCAAGGCTTCTGGGTGTGGCTGCTCGGCTTTGCCTGTTATGGCGGCCGCTGGGCTTGGGCGCAGCAGCAGCAGGGCGATCTGGTCGCGACCGTTCAGGGCGTTGACCCCAACGCCTATTTGAAGCCGGAGACCTTGGCCGCCGATACCGCCTCAACGGAAGCGCAATTGGCGATCCTTGGCATCATCCTGATCGTGGGCCTGATCGTGTTCATCGTCGACGCCGCCGACCGCGCCTATTGGAATAAGCACGGCGCTTGAGCTTCGCCGCTAGAGTTCGGCTTTGCAGGAGCGCAGGCGCTTGAACGCGCATTGATCGCGCGCTGCGGCGTCTTATGTTCCGCCAGCCGATTCATGCGCGTTGAAGCGCGAAGACCCCTAATGCGGAGCTGTCATGTCGAACGATCTCGTCATCATCGGGGGCGGCCCCGGGGGCTATAATTGCGCCATCCGCGCCGGCCAGTTGGGCTTGAAGACGGCGATCGTCGAAAGCCGCGGCAAGCTTGGCGGCACTTGCTTGAATGTCGGCTGCATCCCCTCGAAGGCGCTGTTGCATGCCAGCGAATATTATGAAGCCGCGCTGAAGACGTTTCCGTCCATGGGCGTGAAAATAACCGGGCTTTCGCTCGATCTGCCGCAAATGCTCAAGCAGAAGGACGACGCCGTCGACGGCCTCACCAAAGGCGTCGAGTTCCTGATGAAGAAGAACAAGGTCGACTACGTTAAAGGTGCCGGGCGCATTGTGGCCGCGGGCCGCGTCGAAGTTACTGCAGCCGATGGCGCCAAGCAGGTGCTCGAAACCAAGAACATCGTCATCGCTACGGGCTCCGTGCCGACGGAGCTGCCGGGCATCGCCATCGATGAAGAGCAGATCGTCACGTCAACCGGCGCCCTCATGTTGCAGCGTGTGCCGGGCAAGATGATCGTGATCGGTGCTGGTGTGATCGGGCTGGAGCTCGGTTCGGTATGGCGGCGCTTGGGCGCGGACGTCACGGTCGTTGAGTTCCTCGACAAGATCACGCCCACCATGGACGCGGAGATCTCAACCGCTTTCCAGCGCATCCTCAAAAAACAGGGCATGAAGTTCGAGCTGGGCCACAAGGTCTCGCGCGTCGAAAAGACCGATAGCGGCTTGGTCGTGACGATCGAGCCTGCCAAAGGCGGGCCAGCGCGCACGCTTGAGACCGATGTCGTGCTTGTCGCCATTGGACGCAAACCCTTCACCACCAATCTCGGCCTTGAGACGGCCGGTGTGCGCTTCGATCAACGCGGTTTCATCGAGACAAGCCACTTCAAGACCAACGTCGACGGCATCTACGCGATCGGCGATTGCACGTACGGGCCAATGCTGGCGCACAAGGCCGAAGAGGAGGGGATTGCGGTCGCGCAGGTGATCGCCGGCAAGTGGGGTCACGTGAACTATGATGTGATCCCCAACGTGATCTACACCGATCCGGAAGTCGCCAGCGTCGGCAGGACCGAAGAAGAGTTGAAGGCGGCTGGCGTGAGCTACAAGGTGGGCAAGTTCCCGATGATCGCCAATTCACGCGCGCGCACCAATCACGAAACCGAAGGCCTGGTGAAGCTCTTGGAAGATAGCGCCACCCAGCGCGTCGTCGGCGCGCATCTGATCGGCTCGGGCGCGGGCGAACTGATTGGCGAGATTTGCGTGGCGATGGAGTTCGGCGCCAGCGCCGAGGACATCGCCCGCACCTGCCACGCCCACCCCACCATGAGCGAAGCGATCCGTGAAGCCGCCAAGGGCGTGGATGGCTGGCTGATGCAGGCGTGATACCGTCTGTGAGCATTGCCAAACCCTAACTTCCCGCCGCAGCGGTTCAGCGCTCACATGCGTCCTCGCAAGCGAGGGGAGATTGCATGTTGATCTTGACGGCGGATCGCCTGGCGCTGCTGGCGCTCGACCGTGATTTGGCCGCGCTCCAGGCTGGCAGCCGCGCGGCTTTTTTTAACGCCATCGCCGTTATGCACGAGCCCTTGTGGCCGCCGGTGCCGTTCGAGATGGCTTCGCTCGATTGGGCGGCCGAGCATCTCGCCCACGATCCCGAGGGCGAGGGCTGGTACGGCTGGGCGCTGCTCGCCAATGAGGGAGAGCGCTCACCGCCGCGCCTCGTGGGCATCGCGGCCCTCGTCGGCCGGCCCGACGATGAAGGCGATGTCGAACTCGCGTTCGGGCTACTGCCTGAGTATCGGGGCAGGGGCTATGGCGGTGAAACCCTGCGGGCGCTGGCGGCCTGGGCCTTCGAGAACGGCGCCAAGCGCGTGATCGCCCATCTCGATGCGGAGGATGTGCACGCTGCTCACACCTTGGCACGCAATGGCTTCGCCGACACCGGCAAGCCGCCGTATCCTGGCGTCGCCTGCTGGGTGCTGAACGCTTGATATCGCATTGCGCGGAAGCGTCTGTGTGATTGGCGCTTCTGATTATGCGGTTGCCGCGCGGTGCGTTTAGTTGAGGATGGTGTAGAGGTGGATCATGCGTCGAACAGGTCTTGTTGTTCTGGCTGCTATGGCGTTGTCGATCGCTATGCCTTCGGCGGCATGGGCGATGTTCAATCTTCCGCCGGGAATGGGACGCATTGCAGTAGAGACCACACCGCTTGCAGGCTGGGACCGACGCGATGTCAACGTGACGACGCGGGCAACGTGCCTATCGCCCGGTGAAAACAAACTTGAATGCTATGCGAGGGATACAAATTCAGAGTTGGTGCGCGTCGCCTGGGATGGCGCAAACTGGAGTGCAAGGGCAGTTCCTGATTCAATACAAATGTTCTCCGATGGAACAGACTTCACTCCGCCTTCCTGCTTAATCGACCCTGACGGCATAACTCATTGCTTCGTGCGTGGCTCTGACAGAGCTCTTTGGCATCGGTGGCTCCTGCCGTCTGGTCAAGGCGGGTTTTGGACTTCCCTTGGTGGCGGCTTGACCTCTGGGCCCTCCTGCTCATCGCCGCCTGGGGTTCGTCACCTTCATTGCTTCGCGCGGGGGGTGAATGGCGCTTTGTGGGTCATAGAAATGACAAATGGGGTTTGGTCAGGCTGGAATGATCTCGGTGGCCAGATCGCGCCCTTCAGTCGCCCCGCTTGTGTCACGCGCAACGCTGGGCGCTCCGACTGCATCGTCGTTGATCCAAGTGGCCGGCAGCAACACCTCACTTTCGCGGGAGGGCAAGTTGTTTGGGCCCAGGCGCCTGGTGGCGATTTGCATGCTCAATCTTCAGGTATAGAAACGCCGCGCTGTCAGTTGGACAAGGCAGGGCAGGTTGCTTGTTATGCTTTTGTTCATAACGGTGTAGATGTCGGCCTTGAGCGTTGGCTGCACGACGGTCGAGGCTGGCGTGTCCGAGACATGGGCTGGACATCGAACCGTTCCGTTCCATCCGGCGCATCCTCAGCGGGTTTATCTGACGTCTCTTGCGTGGAGGGCAACAACGGAACATTCGAATGCGCAGAGATCACGAATTGGCTCGGCGGTGGCCTATCTTCGAGCGCGACCACGATGCGGCTCATCCAAGGCAACCCCAATTATGTGACCAATTGGGCCGATGTGACGCCTCGCACTGCGGGTTCAGGCATATTTGCGCTTGAGTGTTTGAGTTGGGGGCCAGGACGGCTTGATTGCTTCGCTTCCGGCAATGGCGCGCCGCTAGTGCATGCGTACCGGGAAGCGCGTCAGGCGGAAACTCTGCAGCCGGGCGCCCGCTTTAGGATCCGTCCATAGGCGCAAAAGAGCCGCCCATCGGGCGGCGGCATTAGCGTTTGGGAGTGAGGCGGGACAATCTGCGGTGTTCGATGCGAGAGCGCGGGGAGCGGATCACCGGAGAACGCATTGGACCTCTTGGGATAGGCAGTCCCTGAAAGCGAAGAGGGGCGCTCCAGCGAGCGCCCCTCTCCACATCGCGATTACATCGCAGCGGCTGGCTTCGCGGCCGCCTTGCGGGCGCGGCGAACCGGCTTCTTGGCGGCCTTGCGCACGATCTTGCGGGCCGGCTTCTTGGCGGCCTTGCGGACCGTCTTGCGGGCCTTCTTCGCCGCCGGCTTCTTGGCGGTGGTCTTGCGGGTCGTCTTGCGAACCGTCTTGCGGGCTTTCTTCGCGACCGGCTTGCGGGCCGCCTTCTTAACTTTACGAGCCATGATATTTCCTCACTTGGTTTGGGTTGGTACTTCGTTGGATGGGAGTTGATTGACTCTCCGGGTATGTTTATTGCCGCAATAAGGTTGTCGAAAAGTTGCTGTACAAACAAGCGCATAGTTTTTCGCGCATTTGATTTTGTACGAAAAATTGGCATGTACAATTCGGCTGCGCGCCTTTGTTTTCAAGGCCTGTAGCGGGGCGCCGCAGGCGCATTTCGCTCATGCGCGCGGATGTGCGGCGCGATACGCCTGCAAAATTTTTTGCGTCTCGACGCTCAAATAGCCCTGAGTCGTCGACAGCGATTCGTGGCCGAGCAATTCTTGGATCGCGCGCAGGTCGCCGCCGTTCGTTAGCAAATGCGTGGCGAAAGCGTGCCGCAAAGCGTGTGGCGTGGCGCTCGATGGCAAACCCAGGCGCCCGCGCAAATGCTCCATCAAAGCTTGCGCCATTCGCGCGCTCATTGCCCCGCCGCGCGTAGCGCGGAAGAGGGGCGCATCGGCGGTGAGCGCGAACGGGCAGAGTCCCGCATACCGCGACACAGCTTCACGCGCGGCGGCCAGGACAGGCACGAGCCGCTGCTTGCCGCCCTTGCCTGAGATGCGCAGCGTCTCCGGCAGCGGGCAATCCGCGCCCGTCAAAGCGAGCGCCTCGGAAATGCGCAGGCCCGCCGCGTAGATCAATGTAATCAGCGCTGCATCGCGCGCGCCGATCCAGGGCGCAACAGCGGTTTCGTCGGCGTCTGCGATCAGAGCCCGCGCCGCATCCTCAGACACCGGGCGCGGCAGCAGGCGCTTCAGCTTCGGGCCACGCACCAGCGAAAGCCGCGCATTGGCGATGGAATGGCGGCGCTCCAGATAGCGAAAGAATGCGCGAATCGCCGCCAGTGCGCGTGAAATCGAGCGATCCGACAAAGCGTCATCGCCTTGGCGGCGATGCGCGAGGTAGGCGCGCAGATCGCGAGGCTCCAAGCCGGCGAGTTCGCGCGGCCCCGGCTCGGCGCCGAGATGGCTCCTGAGAAACCCCAGGAAGGCGGCGACGTCGCGCTCATAGGCTTCCAACGAATTGGGCGCGAAGCGGCGCTCGTCGCGCAGATGCGTGACCCATTCGGCGTGGAGGGCGGCGGCGGTCATGGAGATGAGCTTAGCGCGAAAAGTTAAAGCCCTCACTTGCATCGACCGGCTTCCCTCGACTCACCCGCACCCCTAGATTCGCACCAATGCTGCCCACCGCCCGACGCCGCGCCTTGGATGCGCTCAAGCGCAAGCCGTCCGCGCCGGTGGGCCCGCTGTTTGCGGTCGAGGAGGAGGGCGCGGAGTTCCTTCACGATACGCTCGACAAGGTCGCGGTGCTGTTCCCGCTGCCGCTGCCGGAGCCGTTCGACTATCGTGCCTCCGGCGCGCTGGGCATCCAGCCCGGCATGCATGTGATCGCGCCAATTGGCTCGCGCTTGGTGCGCGGCGTTGTCTGGGCGGTTGAGCGGGACAATCCAGGCGCGGCGAACCTCAAGGCGATTGAAGAGGTGCTGCCAGGCACACCGCTGCCGGAGATCACGCGACGCTTCGTCGATTGGGCGGCGAAGTACCTGGTGCGCCCGTCCGGCGATATTCTGCGCATGGTGGTGCGCTCGCCCGACGCCTTGCTGCCGCCGCCGACGCATAGTGTGCTTGCGCCCACCGGCGAAACCAGCATCAAACTGACGGAGGCGCGCGCCCGCGTGCTGGCCGAAGCCGCCAAGGAACAGGTGAGCGCCGCCGAACTCGCGCGGCGCGCGGAGACGTCTTCTGCGGTCGTTAAGGGCTTGGTCGATTCCGGCGCTTTGGCGCGGCTGGAGATTAGCGAGGACCCGCCTTTCCCGGCGCCTGACCTCACGCGCACCGGCAAGGATTTGTCCGATATCCAGCGCGCCGCAGCCGAGACGGTCTGCGCCTCGGTGCGCGCGGGCGGTTTCCATGTGGCTCTGCTCGATGGGGTCACCGGCTCCGGTAAAACCGAAGTGTATCTCGAGGCCGCCGCTGAGGCGTTGCAGGAAGAGCCCAGCGCCCAGGTTCTGGTGCTGCTGCCTGAGATCGCCTTGACGCAAGCGGCGATGAGCCGTTTCGAAGCGCGCTTCGGCGTGCGGCCAGTAGAATGGCACTCCGCGATCCCGCATAAGGCCCGCCGACGTGCGTGGCGCGAAGTGGCGGCTGGACGCGCGCGCCTGATTGTTGGCGCGCGTTCGGCCTTGATGCTGCCCTACCCGAACCTGAAGCTTATTGTGATAGATGAAGAGCATGACCCTTCCTACAAGCAAGAAGAGGGCGTGATTTATCAGGCGCGCGATCTCGCCGTCGCGCGCGCCAAGATGGGCGGGTGCATGGTCATCCTCGCCAGCGCCACGCCCTCGTTGGAAACTTTGGTGAATGCGCAAAGTGGCCGCTACGCGCATGTGCAGCTGCCCTCGCGCCATGGCTCGGCCGAATTGCCGGATGTAGAGCTGATCGATCTCAAGTTGGAGCCGCCAGAAAAAGGCCGCTGGCTTTCGCCGGCTCTGGTGCGCGGCGCTGGCGAAGCGTTGGTACGCGGCGAGCAGGCGCTCTTCTATATGAACCGGCGTGGCTACGCGCCGCTGACCCTGTGCAAGGCCTGCGGCCATCGCATGCAATCGCCGGACAGTCAGAGTTGGCTGGTTGAGCACAAGTACTCGGGCCGCCTGGTATGCCACCTCACGGGCTTTTCGATCCCGAAGCCGAAAGCGTGCCCCGAGTGTCTGACGCCGGACTCGTTTACGTCGATAGGGCCTGGCGTCGAGCGCATCGAGGAGGAGGTGCGCGATTGCTTCCCCGAGGCGCGGATCGAGATTTTCTCGTCCGACACCACGCCCAATGGCGAAGCCGTCCGCAGTCTGGTCGAACGCATGGAGTTCGGTGAGATCGACATTCTCATCGGCACGCAGATTGTCGCCAAGGGCCACAATTTTCCAAACCTCACGTTTGTTGGCGTGGTCGATGCGGATCTTGGCTTGAAAGGCGGCGATCTCCGCGCGGGCGAGCGCACCTTTCAGCTGATCAGTCAGGTGACAGGCCGCGCTGGTCGGCACGAGAAGAAGGGCAGGGCGCTTATTCAGACGTACGCGCCGCAAGAACCGGTGATGCAGGCGCTTGCCGCGCAGGACCGCGATGCGTTCTTGGCGGCCGAGGCCGAGGAGCGCGAGGCCGCGGGCATGCCGCCTTATGGCCGACTCGCGGCGGTGATCGTGTCGGCGCCTTCGGAGCCGCTCGCGAACGAGGCTTCGAAAATTCTTGGTGAGAAGGCGCCGAATGCGGAGGGCTTGGATCTGTGGGGCCCAGCGCCCGCGCCGCTGACGATCATTCGCGGCATGCATCGCCGCCGGTTTCTCATTCGCGCCGATCGCGGCGTTGATGTTTCGGCGTTCCTGGCCACCTGGATGGCGCGTGTGAAGCTGCATTCCGCCGTGCGCGTGCAGATTGACGTGGACCCGTACAGCTTTCTTTAGCTCCGCAGCTTGAGCCGCGCGCACACCATGTCCGGCGAGAAGGGGAGCGCCTCGTCCGTCCCATCCGCGCGGGTCTCGACCTGGAAGTTTTGCTCAAGGCCCACGATTGTCACATTGCCATTGGCGCCGCGGTGCAGGCCGAGCGCCACCGGCCCGTCCGGCGGGCACAGAAAGGGCGCGGAATCATCGCTGCTGCGATAGAGCGTTGGGACTTCGCCGCTCGACAAGCCCATCACCTGCGCCAGCGCGCCATCGGCGGCCTGAACCACAAGATCGTACGGTGCATGATTGGCTTCCTGAAACGCCATGGCGCGTCCATCGGCGTGCGTCAGTGTCAGCGTCACCAGTGCGTCTTGGCCGTTGCTCGCATTGGTCGACGCGATCGACATCGAAAGGCGCTCGCCGACGATCAGCGAGGTCGCCGCGTCCGCGGGCGTCAAAGTAGTCGTAGTGGCGCCGCCCGCGCACGCGGCCAACGCCAGCGCGGCAACGCCTATGATGATCTGTTTCATGCACGCCCCCTAAATGTTTTCCGCCCCCGTTTGCGCCTTCGCCATACGCCGCTTAGCGGCGTTACGCGACATCATATTGAGCCCCTCGACCAAAGCCGAGAACGCCATTGCCATGTAAATGTAACCCTTGGGCACATGCACGCCAAATCCTTCAGCGATCAGCACCATGCCGATCATGAGCAGGAAGCCAAGCGCTAACATGACGACGGTCGGGTTGGCGTTGATGAAGTTCGCCACCGGATCGGCTGCAAGCAGCATGACTGTGACCGCGACGATGACGGCCGCAACCATGATCGGCACGTGATCTGTCATACCCACGGCGGTGAGAATGGAATCGATCGAGAAGACGATGTCGAGCAAGATGATCTGGAAGATCGCGGCGCCGAAATTCATGGCGATTGGAGCCGCTGCCTTGTCTTTGTCCAACAGATCGTGGCTTGGCGTTATGTCCACCGCGTGATGGATTTCCTTCGTCGCCTTCCAGACCAGAAACAGGCCGCCCGCGATGAGGATAAGATCGCGCCACGAAAACTGAGTTTCGAAGCTGGGTGCGCCGTGGCTGTCGGGCGCTCCAATCAGGCCCAAATCTAATACCGGGTTGGTGAGCGTCACGATGAACGCAATCGTGGAAAGCAAGAACAGGCGCATACCGAGCGCCAGGCCGATGCCGATACGGCGCGCGCGTTGGCGCTGATGTTCGGGCAATTTGTTGGTCAAGATCGAGATGAAGATCAGATTGTCGATGCCAAGGACGATTTCCATGACAATCAATGTGATCAAGGCCGCCCAGGCTGCGGGGTCCGTCAAAAGCGGCGCGATATTCCAATCCATGCAGGCAAACCCTTGTTGGCGCTGTGTGTAGGCGAAGCGCGCGCACGACGAAAGGGCCAAGACAGGCGCCCTTATCCGGCGATCCGGATTTGCTTTTGTGTTCCCTCCCGAAACCGGGAGACGGGGCGCGTGGGTCCGCGCTTGAGTAGTCTCTAAGGTGCGCTGATCGTCTCCGACCAACGCTGCGCGCTCCCACGCGCCCCGTACAGAATCGTTTGTCCCGGATTGGCCAAGGGAGTTGGAGGACCCTGTTCCAGCCGAGTGCCCCAGCTGGCGCCTTAGCTCCGTAGCCACGAGCCGGTTTCACGCGCATCGATCCCCGAATTGGATCGTGGACCCTGCCATGGCGAGCAGGCATGTGACCGCCGTTCGTTTCGCTCGTTGGGCAAGGTGGAGCGTCGTACCTTTCGGCCCTCTCGCATCCCCGAGCTTGGAGCTTCCTCTACGCGCGCTTGGCGTTGCCGCTTCGCGCTCGCATCGAACGATCACCGCGCCGATTCCGCGCCCACACATTCCAAAGTTTCGGAGCTCTTCGAAATCTCCCGTGTGCGGACGGGGAGCAGTATAGGCGCGCGTCAATTCGGTCGGATAGATTTTTGTACAATGCACTTCTGCAAGGCTTTTCGCGCGATTCTCGCGGGATTGGGGTGGAGATATCCTCGCAATGCGCACGGGCGCGCGCCGTTAGACGCGCTTGCGCTATTCGGTCCCACGTAGTGTCGAGGGGTCATAGATCGTGATTTCGGAGCCAAGGTCGATCGCGGCCACACGATCCTCGGCGCCGCGCACGACCGTGAATACGCGTTGGCCGCTTTCAGACGGCCCCCACGGACCACAGGGCCTGTAGTTAGCGTCAGGCGCCTCTTCGCCGGAGGCGATCAGCGCATCATAGGCGGTGCGCGCTTCGCCCGTGGGCATGAACCGGTAGTAGCCGACCATGTCAGCCATTTCCTCGAATTCACAGGTCGCGCTCGCCGCGTCGGGCGAGGCTGCGCGCACTGCCGGCAGCACCGCGTTGAGAGGGGCAGTTTCGGACTTCGTGAACAAGACGATCACTGGTGCGCGCGCCACGCCTTCGGGCGTCTCCACCTCCCTCACAAATCCTGGCAAGGCAGGATCAGCAACCAGACGATCGCGGGGGCACGCAAAGCTCCACACCGAAACGCCGCTCGACTTCACCTCGCCCCAGACGCAATCCGAAAAGGTGTCGGCACGCGCGGCATCCGGCGACGGGTCCGCGGCAGTGGGGGATTGCGGCGGCGCGCAGGCGGTCAAGACCAACAAAACAAGCGCCAGAGCGCCGAAACTTTGTGTCATGCGTTGCTGCCTCGCGTATCAACGATGCCAGACTTAGCTCGGGTGAGCACGGCTTGAAAAGCGCAATCGCGTCGCAAACCATGCCCAGCCGGGGGGGGCCGTAACCGCCTAGGTGCGGTTGGCTTGCAGCTTGAGCAACTCAGCGAGCATCGAGTCCGCGACGCGCGTGACCTCGACCATCGCCTTCAGCTGATGCTTGGCCGTCGTCATGTCGATGAGCGCGGCTTCGGCGCTCCCAGAAGCGCCATTGACCGCCCCAAGCATGCGCGTCGCAGCAAGCTCGAGACGGTCAAAGGCGCCGGTGAGGGCCTTGGCGGCTTGGGGGATCGCCGTCATGGGGCGAACCATGCCACGCACCGCTTAATTTCTCGTTCAGACCTTGGGTGAACGCGTGGCAACCATCACGCATGGATGTCGCGATCCTTGGTTTCCGGTAGGAACACAAAACAAATCGCAGCGGCAATGCCGGTGACGATCACGGGAAACCAGAGGCCTGAATTGATCTGCCCGGTGGCGGTGTTGATGGCGAACACGGTCGCCGGCAACATGCCGCCGAACCATCCGGTGCCGACATGGTAGGGCAGGCTCATCGCCGTGTAGCGAATGCGGGTGGGGAAGAGCTCCACCAACGTGGCCGCCTGCGGCGCATAGAGCGCGGCGGCGGCGATCATGAACAAGATCATGATCACGAACACGCCGAACTTTTCGCTGAACACCCGGATGATTTCCGAGACGCTCCATCCCTGCATGGGCCCCGGCGCCGCGCTAGGATAACCAGCTTCCGCGAGCACGGCGCGCAATTGCGTGTCGAACGCGGCGCGGGCGGCGCGGACCTCCGAGAGCGCGAGTCCGTCGGCGCTTACGCTTTCAAGTTCAAATTGTTCGCCGATGCGGATACGCGCCAGTTCGCCTGCTGGTCCCGGCTGGCTTGTGTAACTCACGCCCGCGCCCGCCAGTGCGCTCTTGGCGATGTCGCAGGAGGTGGAGAATTGGTGCGCGCCGCCAGTGAGATCGAGCTGGAAGGTGCAATCGGCTGGGTCGGCGACGACGACGACCGGCGTCGTGCGCCACGCTTCTGACAACGCGGGATTGCCGAAGCGCGTGATCATGTCGTAGCCGGGGAAGTAGAGCAGCAACATCATCAGCATGCCGCCGAGCAACACGGGCTTGCGGCCGACCTTGTCGGATAAGCGTGCGAACAAGAGATAGAGCGGCGCGGTCAACCCAACTGCTGCGATCATCAGCACGTTGACAGTCTGGCTGTCTATCTTGAGCACGCGCTCAAGATAGAATTGGGTGTAGAAGCTCGCGGTATAATAGACGACGCCTTGGGCCATCATGAAGCCGAACAGCGCCAGCAGCACGATGCGCAGATTGCGCCATTCGAAGAAGCTCTCGTGATAGGCGCGCTTGGAGAGGCGGTTTTCTTCTTTCAATTTCTTGAAGGCGGGGCTTTCCTCAAGTTGCAGGCGGATCCAAATCGAGATCGCTAGAAGTCCGATCGACAGCAGAAACGGAATCCGCCACCCCCATTCGCGAAACGCCTCTTCGCCCATGGCGGCGCGGGTGAGCAGCACCACAACCAGCGCGCCGAGCAGGCCGATCGGCGCGGCCACTTGAATCCAGCCGGTGGCGCCGCCGCGGCGATCATGCGGCGCGTGCTCAGCGACATAGATCGCCGCGCCGCCATACTCGCCGCCGAGCGCGAAACCTTGCAGCACGCGGCAGGTCACCAACAGGATGGGGGCCCAGATGCCGGCCATCTCGGCTGTCGGCAGCAAGCCGATGGCGAAGGTGGCCACGCCCATCAAAGTGATGGTGATGAGAAACGCGCCCTTGCGCCCGGATGAGTCGCCGATTTTGCCGAACACCAAAGCGCCGAGCGGGCGCACGATGAAACCGGCGGCGAACGTGAGCAGCGTGAACACGAACGCCTGCGCGTCGGGCAGGCCGGAGAAGAAGAGCGGCGCCAGCACCGAAGCCAGCGCGCCATAGACGAAGAAATCGTACCATTCGAAAATGGTGCCGGCGGAGGAGGCGGCCAGCACTTGGCGCATCTTGGCTGGCGATATGTCTGGGCTGGTCGGCGCGGGCGCGGCGGCGTCGGTCATTCTTCTCCCCCGAAGCGCTCGGTGCGGCGCTTTTGTCGCTGAGGGGCCGGCCCCGGGGCCGGTTGTCAAGTCCGAACCCACCGTGTTAATCCGCGCGCGCGTCAGAGACCCGCGCGTGACCCGCAGCGGGCGCTCGGCGCTTGGGTTTTCCCCAAGGGCGTCATCCATGCCAGCACGACCCGATCCCGTTCGGGCCGCGACGGCGAATTTAGGCGAGACACACGTGGCGGACAGCTTTGATGGCGTGGCTTCCGAAGCGGCAGGGCGCTACGCGCATGCGGCGTTCGATTTAGCTAAGGAAGCCAAGGCCTTAGAGGCGGTTGAAGCGGATTTCGCCAAGTTTGCGGTCGCCTGGAAGGAAAGCGCCGAGCTGCGCGCTGCGGCGCGCTCGCCGCTGATCGACCCGATGGAAAAGGCCGCCGCCCTGACAGCGGTGGCGCAAAAGCTCGGCCTGAGCGACCTGGGTCGCAAGGTGATTGGCGTGATCGCCCAAAACCGCCGCGCCGCCGAATTGCCGGCGATTATCGCCGCATACCGAGTGTTGGCGCAGCGCGATCGCGGCGCCCGTCAGGTCGAAATCATTTCCGCCCGTCCGCTTGCCGGGCCGGAGAAGGCCGCCATCGTCGAAGCGCTAGGCCAGAAGCTCGGCGCCAAGATCGAGGCTGAAACCTCTGTCGATGAAGCCCTGATCGGGGGCTTTGTCGTTCGCGTCGGTTCGCGCCAGTTCGACGCCTCCATCAAATCCAAGCTGGACGCGCTGCGTCTGCAACTCAAATCCGCCTAAGAGGACCCAAAGACCATGGACGTTCGCGCCGCTGAAATTTCCGCCATCCTCAAGGAACAGATCAAGGGCTTTGGCACAGAAGCCAAGGTCGCTGAAGTTGGCCGCATTCTCTCCGTCGGCGACGGCATCGCGCGCGTGTACGGCCTTGAGAATGTGCAGGCTGGCGAAATGGTCGAGTTTCCAGGCGGCGTGAAGGGCATGGCGCTGAACCTCGAGCGCGACAATGTCGGCGTCGTGATCTTCGGCGAAGACCGCGGCTTGAAAGAGGGCGACACCGTTAAGCGCCTCGGCGAGATCGTCGACGTGCCGGTGGGCAAGGGCTTGTTGGGCCGCGTCGTCAACCCGCTGGGCGAGCCGATCGACGGCAAAGGCCCGATCAAAGCCGCCGAGCGCCGCACCGTGGACGTAAAGGCGCCGGGGATCATTCCGCGTAAGTCGGTGCACGAGCCGATGCAGACCGGCATCAAGGCGATCGACGCACTGATCCCGATCGGGCGCGGCCAGCGCGAGCTGATCATCGGCGACCGCCAAACCGGCAAGACCGCCGTCGCGATGGACACGATCCTCTATCAAAAGGACGCACACGACCGGAACGCGCCGGAGAGCGAGAAGCTCTATTGTATCTATGTCGTCATCGGCCAGAAGCGCTCGACGGTGGCGCAGCTCGTCAAGACGCTCGAAGACAAGGGCGCGCTTGGCTATTCCATCATCGTCGCGGCGACCGCCTCGGAACCCGCGCCGCTGCAATTCCTGGCGCCGTTCGCTGGTTGCGCCATGGGCGAATACTTCCGCGACAACGGCATGCACGCGCTCATCATTTATGATGACCTGTCGAAGCAGGCGGTCGCGTATCGCCAGATGTCGCTGTTGCTGCGTCGTCCGCCGGGCCGCGAAGCTTATCCCGGCGA
>JALHOC010000039.1 GCA_022843225.1 Hyphomonadaceae bacterium | reverse complement strand
GCCACGAACAGCCGAACCCGACACAGCCCAACCAATAAGACATCCAGTGTGACGTCAAAGAACGCCGCCATCGAAAGATGGCGGCGTTCTCGTTTGCGGAGCATAGTGGCGCAAAGGAGTCCCCCATGCCCACGCGAAGGATCGGCGCTGAAGCCGCACTCGCCCGCCTTGATGGTTGGCGCGCGGTCGCGGGCCGCGACGCCATCGCCAAGGATTTCCGCTTCAAGGACTTCAACGCCGCTTTCGGCTTCATGAGCCGCGTCGCGCTCCGCGCGGAGCGCCATGACCACCATCCCGAATGGTTCAACGTCTACAATCGCGTCGAGGTGACGCTCACCACGCACGATGCCGGCGGCGTCAGCGAAAAAGATGTGGCGCTAGCCCAGTTCATGGATCAAACCGCTGAGCAGATCAGGGACTGAGTGAGGGTCAAATGGCCGGTCGCGTCGCGGGCAAGAAAGCGTTCATCACGGGCGGCGCACAGGGCTTGGGCGCGGCCATCGGCCAAGCACTCGCGGCCGAAGGCGCCAAGATCGCGCTCGCGGACATCAATTTCACCGGCGCACAGAAGCAAGCCGAAGCCTTGAACGCCGCGCACGGCGCGGGCACCGCCTTCGCCTACGAACTCGACGTCACAGACGAAGGCCAGTGGATCGCGGCGCTTGAAGCGGCGAACACGGCGATAGGCGGCCTCTCTGCGCTCGTCAACAATGCCGGCATCGCCGGAGACAAGGGCGGCATCGAGCAGCTCGAATTCGCCCAGTTCAAACGCATCATGAGCGTGAATGTCGATTCCGTGTTCCTGGGCGCCAAGCACGCAATCAAGTATCTCGCGCAAAATCAACCCGGCTCGATCGTCAACCTCTCCTCCATCGCTGGCCTGATCGCGAGCTGGAACACGCCCGCCTACAACGCCTCGAAAGCGGGCGTCTGGTTGTTGTCGAAGAACATCGCGCTCTATTGCGCCAAGAAGGGATTGGACATCCGCTCGAACTCGATCCACCCGACCTTCGTCGATACGCCGATCCTAGACCCGTTGCGCGCGATGCTCGGTAAGGACGAAGCCGAGGCGAAACTGGCGCGCCAGGTGCCGCTTGGGCGCATCGGCCGGCCCGAGGACATCGCCCAGGCGGCGCTCTATCTCGTGTCCGACGAAAGCCGCTTCATGACCGGGGCGGAGCTGAAGCTCGATGGCGGCATCTCGGCAATGTGACTTGCCGCGCGCGCAATCCCAACCAACATGACACGCATGATAGCTCTCCGCGCCCCTCTCCTAGGCCTTGCCCTCCTCGCGCTTGCCGCGTGCGGGGATCAGATTTCGCCAGGCAATGGCCCACGCCAGGCCGAGACCGATGCCGGCGCGGTCGTGCTCGGCGTCGCGGAGGATTTGCCGGATTGGCTCTTGGTGGCGCGCCAGCGCGATTGCGCCGCCGACGCCCCGCCGGCGGAGCGCTGCCCGTTGGGCGAGGTGCATTTCAATCAACGCACCATCTCGCGCACCGCTGACGGCTTCGCCAACATCTGGGTGCAAACGCGTCACGGCCAGCCGCAGCTGTTCGAGATCGACAGCGAGGCCACCCGCACGACGATCCGCTACGAAGTGCAGCGCCTCCACTACCGCTTCAACTGCACCACGCGCGAGTTCGTCGTGATCGAACGTCAGATCATGGGACCGGGCGAAACCGTAGTCGCGCGCGATGAGCCGCGCCAGATTTACCGCGCGCCGCTGCGCGGCAGCATTACGCACATTGTGATGCCGATTGCGTGTCGCGGAACGTAAAGACTCAAGCTTGGCGGCGCTGGTAAATGATGTTGGCGAGCAACAGGCGCGCGCCGCTGGCGCCAAGGACGCGGTCAACCGCCTGCTGCATGAGACGCGAGAGCGCCGCGGGATCGGGGGCGCTGCGATCACGGTAATAGGTGTTGGCGTAGGTCGCGAGCGCGGTGCGCAAGGCGTCGCGAATACGCGGCTGATTGAGGCGCGCGCGGCGGCGTAATTCTTCGTCGGGGATATCGAGCCCCATATCGACGACCAGCGTGCCTTGCGTCGATTGCCGCTGCAACACGCCCGCCGACAAAGTCGGCATCGGCAAATAGGATTCAGCCGAGGTCAGGCGCTCCTGACGCGTCGCGGGGGCTTGCTGCGAACCACCGCCGGCCGCCAAAGCTGGCCCGGCCATGGCGGCAAAAGCCCCAAACCAGATGGCGCGGCGCGATACGGACATACTGTGACACTCGCGCCGCACGGCTAAGAAAGCGTGAATGCCGGCTATTGCGCCGTCCAGCCGCCATCGATGGAGAGGGAGGCGCCATTGATCTGGTCGGCCGCCGGCGTCGTGAGAAACAAAGCCAGCCCCGCCACGTCCTCGATGCGCACAAATTGCTTCGTCGGCTGCGCTGCGAGCAGCACATCGTTGATGACCTGGTCACGGGTCATGCCGCGCGCCTTCATCGTGTCTGGAATCTGGTTCTCGACCAAGGGCGTCAGCACATAGCCGGGCGAGATCGCGTTGCAACGCACATTGAAGGGCGCGCCTTCCAAAGCCACCGCTTTGGTCAAGCCCAGCACGCCGTGCTTTGCGGCGACATAAGCCGATTTGAACGGCGAGGCCACGAGCGCGTGCGCAGAGGCGATATTGATGATGCGCCCATACGCGCGCGCTTTCATACCGCGCATGGCGGCGCTGATGGTATGAAACGCCGATGAAAGATTGAGCGCGATGATCGCGTTCCATTTCTCAACCGGGAAGTCCTCGACCGGCGAGACGAATTGAATGCCGGCATTGTTGACGAGAACATCGAGACGTCCAAAAGCCGCGACAGCGCCATCCACCAAGCCCGTGCAAGCGTCAGCCTGCATCAGGTCAGCGCCGTCGAAGCGCACCGCAACGCCTGCCTCTTCAGCCAACGCCGCGCGCACGCGCTCGATTTCGGCGGCGTCGCCCAAGCCGTTCAAGGTCACATTCATGCCCGATTTGGCCAGGGCGCGCGCAATCCCCAGGCCAATGCCGCTCGTAGACCCCGTCACCAACGCCGATCTGCGTTCGCTCATGCTCTCCACCTTCCCGCTTGTCTTGCGCGCCAGCCTCATAAACGCTAGCGCAAGCGCTTACGGTTCAGGCCAATGGCGGCAAGGGGGCCCTCTTCATGGATTTTTCCGCGCCAATCAATGCATTCGTGGCGGGATTTCCCGATTTCATCGTTCAGCTCGGCGTCGCCATCGGCATGTTCGTCGCCTCGTTGATCATCTATGTGCTGATGACGCCCCACAAAGAGCTAAAGCTCATCCGCGAAGGCAATCCCTCGGCCTCGCTCGCGTTCGGCGGCGTTGTGGTTGGCCTCGCCATTCCACTCGCCTCATGCTTGGAGCACGCGTTCGGCGTGCTCGATCTCGTGATCTGGGGCGTTGTCACGCTGCTGATCCAGCTCTTGGCCTTCCGCTTCGCCGACATGTTTCTGCGCGGCCTGCCGCGCCGTATCGCCGAGGGCGATGTTGCCGCAGCGGTGTTTCTCATGAGCGTCAAGATCGGCCTAGCGCTGATCCTTGCCGGTGCGGTGGCCGATCCCAATGTGAACCTTTTCCGCGGCGGATGATTTTTTGTTTCGGCTGATCCCCGACTGGCTGCTCTACATCATCGTCATCGCGGCGGTGGTGTTTGTGCTGTTCCGCGTTGATCGCCGCGCCGACGCGCCTGAAGCCCTGCCGGAAATGCCAGAGACCGGCGCGTTCCTGCCGCCGCCGTCGGCGTTTGATCCCGAAGTTCTGGTCGAGGTCGGGCCGGTGGCGTCGGGCATGGGTTCGGCATTCGCGATTTCAAGCGATGGCTGGTGGCTTACGGCGCGCCACGTTGTGGATGGCTGCGCGCGCGTCGGCCTGGTTGTGTCGCGCGGGGCGGCGGCGCCCGTGCAAGAAGTCAAGCGCGCGCTGTTCGCGGATTTGGCGCTGCTGCGCACTGATCGCGCCGAGACCCCGCTCGCCATCGACACTTCCGAGCGCGAGTTCCAGATCGGCCAACGCGCGTTTCATGTCGGCTTCCCGCAAGGCCGCCCCGGCGAAGTATATTCACGACTGATCGGGCGCGAGCGCCTGATCGCCACTGGCCGCTACAAAGTTGAAGAGCCGGTCTTGGTTTGGGCCGAACTGGGCCGCACAGGCGGCATGCGCGGCTCGCTCGCGGGTATGAGCGGCGGACCGGCGTTCTCGTCCAATGGCCAAGTCATCGGCGTCACCATCGCGGAATCGGGGCGGCGCGGGCGCATCTACACAGCTGCGCCCTCCTCGGTGCTGCGCTTGCTGCGGGTTGAGCAGATCGAAGCCATTGGCCGCCCGGCGCCACGCCTCACCGCCGATAATTACGGCCAAGAATCCGACGATCTTCGCCGCGCGTTGGCGGTGGCGCAGGTGGTGTGTGTGGCGCCGGGCGACGGGCCGCCGACGTGACTGCGTTCGCGGATCGGCTGATCGAGAACGTTCGTCGCGCGGGCAGCCCGCTCTGCGTCGGCCTCGATCCGTTTCCAGACAAAATCCCCGCTCTCTTTGGCGACGCGCGCGTCGAGATCGAGGCTGTCTCGCGTTTTAGCGAAGCCATCGTCGCGCTCGCCGCGCGTCACGCGGGCGTGTTCAAACCGCAGCTTGGCTTGTTTGAGCAATTCGGCCACGAGGGCGTGCGTATCGCGGAAGAAGTCACGAGCGCCGCGCAAGCGGCGGGCTTGGTCGTGATCCTCGACGCCAAGCGCGGCGATATCGGCACGACGGCCGAGGGCTATGCGCGCGCCATGCTTGGCCCAACGCCCGGTTTCAACGCCGATTGCGTCACCATCAATCCGTATATGGGCCTTGATACCATCGAGCCATTTCTCGCACTCGCCGAGCGCGACTCCAAAGGCGTCGCCGTTTTGGTGCGCACGTCCAATCCGGGCGCGCGCGATGTGCAGGACCTCAATGTTGAAGGCGCGCCAATATGGCGGCGCGTGGCGGCGATGCTTGTCCCGCACACCGAACGTCTCAAAGGCGCGACCGGATGGTCTGGGCTCATGATCGTGGCAGGCGCGACCTATCCGGATGAAGCACGCGCGCTGCGCCAAACACTGCCAAACGCCTTGTTCCTTGTGCCGGGTTATGGCGCCCAGGGCGCGAGCGCCGCCGATGCGGTCGCCAGTTTTGTTACAAGCACGCAAGGTCGCGAGGGGGGCGTCGTAAATTCCTCGCGCAGCGTCACCTACCCACAAGCCGCGCAAACCGCGAAAACCATGGACGAATGGCGCGCCGCCGTGGGTGCCGCCATGATCCAAGCCGCCAGCGAACTGCACGCCGCGTGCAGCGTTTAAACACAGGCGACAAGCACCAAAAGTATGGTTAATGCTGCCCCCGATTTGGGGGATACGCCCGTTGCACGATGGGCGAGCGAGGGAGAACGTCCATGCGCAAGCTGACGCACGCTCTATTGGCGGCTTTGACAATGTTGTTCGCGGGGCCGGCCTTGGCCGACGGCCCTGGTGATGCCGGACCCGACCGCGCCGCCGCGCCGGTGCGCGCAGCACCCTTGCAGGCAGCGCCTGCCAACGCGCAGGGCCGTTCCGGCATCATTCCGCTCAATGGCGGCGAGCTCTCGCTCAACGTGCCGGCCGGGTATCGCTTCTATTCGGCCGAAGAGGCTTACGCCTACCTGCAACGCAATCGCGCCACAGCGCCAAGCGGCACGGTGTTTGGCCTACTCGCGCGCGCCGACGCCAATGTGCGCGCGCCGGGAACGTGGGCGACCGTCGTGAGCTACGACGCGATCGGCTATGTGCAGCCCGAAACCGCAAGCGGGCTCGCGGCGGAAACCTTCGAGGCCGATGTGCGCACCGCGCGCGCCAGCCAGAACCGCGCGTTTGAAGGCTTCGCCACGCCGCCAGCTTTCGACACCGCCTCGCCCAAGCTGGTTTGGGCCGAGCGCGCCGCCGCGCCCGCGTCGCAGGGACCCGATTTGCGCTATGAGCAGAAAACGCTTGGCCGGCATGGCGTGGCGTGCCTCACCTCGATCGGTAGCGCCGACCAGATGGACGAGATCGCCGCCGCTGCCGGCGATCTGCAAGCCATGCTCTCGTTCCCAGAGGGCCGCCGCCACGCCGATTTCCAGCCGGCAAGCGATCAGGTCTCCGCCTTCAACGTGCCCGGCCTCGTCACCGGCGTCGCGGCCACGCAGAGCCAAGCACTCGCCGAAACATCCGGCGCCGGCGAAGGCCAATCGAGCGTCGGCGGATTGGCGGGTTGGTTCCCGTGGATCGCGCTCGGCGTCGCCGCGCTCGCGGGCGTCGGCTACATGGCGATGCGCCGTCGCGACGACGACGACCTCGACGACGATGATGATGATGACGACAATGAGGACAATAAGAAGAAGGACTAGGGCTCAGGCTCTAATCCGCATTGCGACGGCGTAGTTCCGCCAAGAGCGACACATCGAACAGCTCGGGCGGCGAGGCGTTGAGAGCTTGCACGAACGCGGTCACATCCGAGCGCGCGTGAGCTTGCGTGAAATCCTCGCCCGGAATGATGCCGCGCCTGAACAGGTACTCGTCGGAGCGGCCGGTGAGGATGTAAGCAGGCGCCCAATTGAAGCCCGCCGCCTTGGCGAGTTCATTCGTGCAATTTGAAAACAGTGTATTATAATAGCGCGGCGCGGTTTCCAACGCATCTGTGCGCGCGAGCAGATTGGTGAGCAGCGCGCGCTTCTGCGTATCATTGATCGCAACCGGATACATGAACACGTCGTGGTCCAGCATTACCGCGCGGCGCGTCATCAGATCGCGCGCTGACGCCCAGACATAAGAGAGCTCGAAGCGATTGAAGATGCCCCATAGCGCGGAATACTCCTCCGCCTGTTCGCGCCGCGCCTCGATGGTGAGCCCGAGCAGTTTATCACCCTCGAACTCGAAGAGAAGGAAAGTGTGCGCCGCCAATTGCGAGCCCGGCTGCGGCTCGAGCACGAACCAGACCTCACGGAGCGCATCGATCTCGTAGCCGGCCTCGATATAGGTCTCCGTCGTCGGACCGGCGCGTTCATAGGCCCAATCGCTGACCGGCGCGACCGAGAAGCGATCCTCGCGCAACTCCACTTGAGCGGTGCGCGCCAAATAGGGATACCAATCGCGGTCCGCGCGCGGCGGCTCGGTGATGGTGGCGCATGCACCAAGAGCCATGATGGCCGTTATGCTCGCCCACGCCATACGCAACGGATGACCTCCAAGCCAAGTGAAAGATCGAGCTAGCATCGTAGGCCCCAGGTCAAGCGCGAACATCCTCAGCGTCGGGGTGGCGCTCGAAATACACGACCGCATAGGAGCAACGCAGCGAGAGCTTCAGCCCACGCGCCCGCGCATCGGCGACAATCGCCGCCATGAGTTTGGCCGCATGGCCTTTGCCGCGCGCGGCGCTGGGCGTTTCCACATGCAGAATCACGCGCGCGCCGGGCTGATCGGCATAGTCTGCGAATGAAACGACGCCGTCGTCGTCGAACTCGTAGCGCCGCGTCAGCGTGTTTTCGCGAAACCCATTCATCGGTACTGCCTAGCCAAGTGACGCGCGCGAGATTAGTCCGCTTCGGTGAATTATCGCCACGCCTTTCACGCCGGCAACCACGCGGACGTGCTCAAGCACGCCGTGCTCTTGTTTTGCCTGGAGGCGCTGCTGCGCAAGCCTACGCCTTTCGCCGTGCTCGACACCCATGCCGGGCGCGGGCTCTATGACCTTCAGGGCGACGAGGCGATGCGCAGCCCAGAATGGCAGGCCGGAATCGGCAAGCTGATGGATTGGACCGATGCGCCGCCGCTGATCGCGCGCCTAGTCGAGACCGTGCGCGGCCTCAATCATGAAGGTGGGCTTCGCCTCTATCCCGGATCGCCCACACTGATCGCCGAAGCCTTGCGCCCGGACGATCTGCTGATGGCGTGCGAACTGCACCCGGAAGAATACGTCGCGCTGCGGCGCACGCTGCCGCGCGCGGCGAACGTTCAGCTCCACGCCCGCGATGGCTGGGAGGCGTTGAGCGCGCTGCTGCCGCCGAAGCAGAAACGCGGCCTGGTTTTGATCGACCCGCCCTACGAGGAGCCCGACGAACTGGTCCGCTCCGCGCGTGAGATTGGCCAAGCGCTGAAGCGTTTCGGTCATGGGACGATACTGTGGTGGCGACCGCTGAAGAACGCGTCGATACTCGATTCTGCGGATTCCGAAGTGAACGCACAAATGCTGGCCACAGGCGCGCGCGAGACTTTGCGCGCCGATCTATGGCTTACCCCGCCGACCCCGGACGGCAAGCTGACCGGCTCCAGCATGTTTGTGATCAACCCGCCTTACGGCTTGGACACCGCATTGCGCGCTGTGTTGCCGGCCCTCGCGGCGCGGCTGGGCGCGGGCGCGAGCGGCTGGCGATTGAGCTAGGAAAGCACCCCTCCAAAACGCCGCACCCAAGGCCTGCCCGGGCTTCCTTGACGCCCCCCGCACCCCCCTCTAGTACTCCGCGCGCGCGAATAGGGGGCCTCATGCGAGCGCCCTCTCTTTGTGTATTGACCGTTCGATGGCTGACAAAACCCCGCCGGAGGACGCTCTCGACAACCTGCGACGTCGCGTGGACGCCGCCCGGGCCGAGAGCGCTCAACCCTCCCCCCCGCCCCAGAGCCCGGCTTCGCTGGCGTTCCGGTTCGGCGGAGAGTTCGGTGCGGCGATTATTGTGAGCGCGTTGCTCGGCTACGGGGCGGATCATTTTCTCCACACGGCGCCGTGGGGGCTGATCATCGGCCTGGGGCTAGGTTTCGCGGCGGGCGTGGTGAATGTGGTGCGCGTGGCGCAAACCTATTCCCGCGCCAACCCGGTCGATCCGAACACGCCGTCCGTGCCGGACGACGACCAGGAGTGAAGCGGAAGTGGCGAACGATCCGATCCACCAGTTCCAAATCGAGCCAATCGCGCCGTTTGAGATCGCTGGCCTCGACGCGAGCTTCACCAATGCAAGCTTCGCCATGGTGGCGGGCGTGGCCGCGACAGCGCTCTTCTTCAATTGGGCGATGAAGCCGGCCGCGATGGTGCCGGGGCGCGCGCAAGTCGTGGCCGAGGGCGCTTACGGCTTTATCCATGGCATGGTGCGCGACACTGCCGGCGAAGAAGGCGTCAAGAAATTCTTCCCGCTCGTTTTCACGCTGTTCCTGTTCATCTTCATGTCGAACATGCTGGGCATGTTTCCGGGCTTCATGGGCGTGCCGCACATGTTTACGCCCACCAGCCAGATCGTGGTCACGGCGGCCATGGCGCTGATCGTGTTCTTCACGGTCATCATCGTGGGCTTCGCCAAGAACGGCTTGAAGTTCCTGAAATTGTTCGCGCCATCGGGCGTGCCGCCCGTGCTGTATTTAATCGTGACACCGATCGAGATCGTGTCGTTCTTTTCTCGGCCGCTCAGTCATGCGGTTCGTCTTTGGGCTAACATTTTCGCTGGCCACGTTCTTCTGAAGGTGTTCGCGGGCTTCGTCCCGGCGATGGCGAGCGTCGGTTTCCTGGGCATAGTGGGCTCAGCTTTGCCGCTGGCCATGACGGTGGCGCTCTATGGCCTCGAATTCCTGGTCGCGTTTCTGCAAGCCTATGTGTTTGCGATTCTGACCTGCATCTATCTCAACGACGCCCTGCACCCAGGACACTGACCAGGGCACACTCTCCAACGCAACAACCAAGGACTTAGGAGAACTACAATGGACGCGACTGCTGCAGCTTACATCGGTGCTGGCCTTGCCTGCTTGGGCATGCTGGGCGCCGCCATCGGCGTGGGCTTGATCTTCGGCAACTTCCTCAACGGCGCGATGCGCAACCCGTCTGCGGCGCAAGGCCAGTTCGGCAATCTGATCTTCGGCTTTGCCGTGACCGAAGCGCTCGGCATTTTCTCGCTGCTGATCGCGCTCCTGCTGCTCTTCGTCGTGCCGAAGTGAGCTGAGCCGGAATGGCTGGCGAAACCACCTACGAAGGCGCTGAACATGGCGCAGATGCGGCGGCTCATGCCGGCGACGGCGCGCACGCGGCGGACGCAGCGCATGGCGCCATCGGCGGCGAACACGGCGCTGCGGCGGCGTTTCCGCCGTTCGACGCCTCGTTGTTCGCAAGCCAGCTGATTTGGTTCGCGATCACCTTCGTCGCGCTCTATTTGATCGTTTCGCGTTTCATCTTGCCCAAGGTCTCGACCGTGCTGGCGCAACGCGCGGCGACTTTGAAGGGCGATCTCGACGCCGCCGCCGCTCAAAGCACGGCCGCCGAGGACGCACGCGCGGCGATGGAAAAGGCCAAAGCCAAGGCCCGCGCCGAGGCGCGGGCCTTGATCGACGCCGCGCGCGCCGACATGACCGCCAAGCTCACCGCCGAGCAGGAGCAAGCCGAAACCCGACTTGCCGCCCGCATCGAAGCGGAAGAGGCCAAGGTCAATGCCGCCCGCGCGAAAGCGCTGGCGGATGTGCCTGGCATGGCGGAAACGCTGGCGCGCGACATCGCCGACCGGCTCGCGCCGGCGCGAGCGTAAGGACAAAGCGCGATGTACATCTCCGCCACCGAAATCGCCTTCCTGGCCCTCCTCTTGTTCTTGGGCTTGCTGGTCTATTTGAAGGTGCCTGCCGCGATCATGGGCATGCTCGATGGCCGCACCCAGGCGATCGCCAAGGAGCTGCACGACGCGCGCAAGCTGCGGGAAGACGCCGAAAAGCTATTGGCCGAGTACCAGGCTAAGAAGACGGCGGCGGAAGCCGAAGCCAAGTCAATTGTCGAGGCTGCCAAAGAGCAGGCGGCAGCCGTGGCCGAGGAAACCCGGGCGCAAATGATGGCCGCCATGGCGCGGCGCGAGAAACAGGCCGAGGATCGCATCGCCCAAGCTGGCGCGCGCGCGTCCGATGAAGTCCGCGCGGCTGCGGCCGAAACGGCGATTGCCGCCGCTGAGAAGCTGATCCGCGATCGTATGAATGACAAAGCGCAAGGCGCCCTGATCAGCGACGGCGTCGCGGATCTGAAGCGAAAGTTTGGCTAGCTTGCGCAAGACTTAGCGCAAGAGCCGCGCGCTATCACTCTCCACGCTTCCCGGCCGAACGCCCTGCGCATGCAGGGCGAGAGCCGGGATCCAGGGCGTTGTCTACTTTTCAATGCTGCGTATTATAAAGGTGGACCCCGGATCGCAGCCCGGCTCACGGCCGGGCATGCGTCCGGGGAACGGTGTCACCAACCGCACTGTTGCCCGCGATTTTGCTCCTGCAAATAGCTCATAAGCGGCGTGAAATAGCGCACCATGGCGCCCCCATCCATCTGGCGCGTGCCGGTGAACGCTTCCAGCGCATCCGGCCACGGGCGTGAAGCGCCCATCTCCAGCATGGCGTTGAAGCGCGCGCCGACTTCGCGATTGCCATACACCGTGCAGCGATGCAGCGGCCCTTCCCAGCCGGCTTGGCGGCACGCCGCTTCATAGAATTGGAATTGCAGCACATAGGAGAGGAAGTAACGCAGATACGGCACGTTGTTGGGGATGTGATACTTCGCGCCGGGGTCGAACGCGTCAGCGGGACGAGGCGCCGGCGGCGCTATACCCTGATTGTGCAAGCGCAGCGCCCACCAATCGGCATTGTACTCAGCCGGCGTGGTGCGCCCGTCAAACACCTGCCAGCGCCATTGGTCCATCGTCAGGGCGAACGGCAGGAACGCGATCTTCGACAGCGCCTGCTCCATCAGCAAGCTCGTATCAGCTGAAGCCGCAGGAATCCGGTTGCGCTGCAAGAGGCCAATTTGGGCCAGATATTCCGGCGTGATGTTGAGCGCGATGAAGTCGCCAATGGCTTCATGGAAGCCGTCATGGGCGCCGTTCTTGTACAGAAATGGCTGATCCATGTAGGCGCGCTGATAATAATTGTGGCCGAGCTCGTGATGGATGGTTTGGAAGTGCTCGGCGTTGATCTGGATGCATTGCTTGACGCGGATATCCTCGCGATTGTCGAGATCCCAGGCCGAGGCGTGGCACACGACTTCGCGGTCGCGTGGGCGCGTCAGCATGGAGCGCTCCCAGAACGTGTCGGGCAACTCGGCCATGCCCATGGAGGTGTAGAAGCGCTCAGCGACTTCGGTCATCGTCACCGGCGTTAGCCGCGCGCGGGTGAGCAATTGCGTGGTGTCGTAAGTCGGCCGCCCGCCCGGAGGCCGCATGATCGGCATCAGGGCCTGCCAATCCTGCGCCCACATATTGCCGAGAATATCGGCGCGAATCGGGCCGGTTTCGGGCTGCACCGCATCGCCGTAATGGGCGTTCAAGCGAGCGCGCGCATAACAATGCAGCTGCTCATAGAAGGGCTGCATCTGCCCCCACAACCGCTGCACTTCGGCTTCCATCTCGGCCGCCGGCATGTCGTAGTTCGAGAGCCACATCTGGCCGACATTGTCGAAGCCGAGATCGCGCGCGCCTTCATTGGCGATCTCGACCATGCGCGCGTAATCGTCCGCCATTGGCGGCGAGATCGCGTGCCACTTCGTCCACATCTCCTGCAGGCGCGCGGGGTTGCGCTCTGTGCCCATCCAGGTTTCGAGATCGTCCAGCGAAACCTGCGCGCCCTGGTAGTCGATGCGGCCGGTTGAGTACGCGGAGGAGAGCCCGGTGGTGATCTCGGCCAGTTCAGCGGCTGCGCCCTCGCGCTGCGGCGCCGGCAACACCAGGCTCAGGCGCAAGAGATCGACCTTGCGGCGTGTATCGGCGGGCAGTTCGACGCCGGCAAATCGCCCCGCGCCGCTCGCGAGCCGCACGCGCATCTCTGTGCCTTCTGTCGCGACGCGCTGCAGCAGCCATTCCGTGTCGTAATTAATGTTGGTCTCGAAGGACCATGCCGTGCGGTTCTCAACCTCAGAGAAGGCCGCGAGCTCGCGCTCGGCGGCCTCGACATAGGCCTGCGCTTGCGCTGCGGTGGGCGCGGCGTCGGCGGTCACTGCGGTCGTCGGCGCGGGTGCGCTCGCGCAGGCGGCAGTGAACGCGATGATCGCGATCAAGGACGCGGCGGATTTCAGAAGCGGCTTCGCGAGCATAGGTCCCTCCCCTTAGGGCTTGTTCTGTGCACAAAGCTTTTAGGGGTTAGGGCGAAAGCTACAAGCCTTCAGCGGCCAGCCATTCGATTCCGTCGGCCGACATCATGAACGTCGCTGCCTGTTGGGGCTTTGCGCCGATGGCCTCGAAGAAGCGTTGGGCGGTTTCATTGCCCACGCCTGTTGTGATCGCCAATTCTCGCGCACTCAGATCGCGGGCGCGCTGAGCGACCACCGACATCATCTTGCGCGCCAGTCCGGTCCGGCGATGTTCGGGGGCAACATAAAGCTCACACAGGACGACGCTAGGCACACCGCGACGGAAGTCATAGCTCTTGGTGATCACCGCGTGCGCGACGAGCGGCGCGTTTGGCCGCTCCTGGGCGACCCAAGCCTCGAAATGAGCATTGGCGCCAAAACCTTGCGCGCGAATGCGATCAGCCTCCAACGCCGATACCGCGCCTTCCTCCTTAGCCGCGGCATGCGCCAATTTGGCGATAGCCTCGGAATCCTTCGGAATGGCGCGGCGGATGTGCACGTGAGAACTCTCCCGCGCCTATGTAAGCCGTTTCACACGCGCGGTGGCAAGCAAAAGCGCTTAGTGGCCGTGGCCATCCGGCACGACAGGCGTGTCTTCGTGGCGCTCCCATGCTGTGTCTGGGTTACGCCGTGCCATCCAGGCGCCCAGAAGCGTCAACGCGACAACCACGCCAACCACGACCAGAAACCAGAAAAACATCTCAATCTCCAAGTGGCGCGCAGCGCCTGGGAAGCCAGAAGCCGCCGCAGTTTAATATGGGGTGTTCCCGCCGCGCTTTCCACTGCCTGCCCACTTGGCGCGAAACGGCCCCGCGGGACTGCAGTCCAGGCTAGAGATCGGCGCGGTGATTCAGCTAGCATTCACCCGCACGACGCAGAATGCGCTTTCGGGGCGGCAAACGGGACGAACAATGAAACGGACGCCCCTCGTTCTGAGCGCTGTTCTGGCGATCGCCGGGTGTGCGAGTACGCCCCAGCCCGTCTACCGCACCTCGCCCTATGCAGCCCCGCGCGTGCCGAGCGGACCGAACCTGTTCAGCCAGGCGCCCAGCGCACCGCTGCACAGCGAGCTCTTTGCATGCAATGGCGGCGGCGGCTCAAATGTCGGGCCTGTCGGCGAGCGGGGGGAAGCCACTCTCTACACACCCTACATCCACACCGCCGCAGGCGCGTTGTTGCGCAATCCCACTGAGAGCGCATGCCTTTCCTCCGGCTTCGGCTGGCGAACCCTCGCCAATGGCGGCGGACGCGAGCACACCGGACTCGACCTGGCCAATCCGAACGGCGGTTTCGTGTACGCTGCGGCGGACGGTTGGGTCTCCTACGCCGAGTGGCGCGGGGGCTATGGCTTGGCGGTTGAGATTGATCACGGCCATGGCGTGCGCACCTTCTACGCCCACCTGAACGAGATCGACCCGAACCTAAGTTCAGGCGCGTTCGTTCGCGGCGGCGCCGCAATCGCGCGCATGGGCGCGACCGGAAACGCAACGGGCGTGCATCTGCACTACGAGGTCAGCATCGACGGCTTGAAAGTCGATCCACTGAATTACGGCGCCGCGCCGCCTTTGTTCTAATCACCGCGCGGCGCGGGCACGTGAATGCCGCCGACTGGCCGCTCGGAAAGCGTCTCGCGTTTGCAGCGGAAGAGTTCGGCGGGACGCCCGCCTGCGCTCGTATCGAATGCACCAGTTCCTTCAACGAGGCCGGTGCGCTCCAGCAGGCGGCGGAAGTTCTGCTTGTGCAATTCGAGGCCCGCGATGGATTCCACCACCCGCTGCAAGCTCAGCAATGTGAAGCGCTCGGGCGCCAGCTCGAACACGACCGGGCGATATTTGATCTTGGCGCGCAGCCGCCCGATCGCCGTCGCCAAGATGCGGCGATGGTCCGACACCATTGGCTGGCCCAGCCCCGCAATCGCGGCCATGGCGAGAGGCGCATCGCCATCATGGCGCGCGCTGTCGCGCGCGGCCTCCGGGGCTAGCCCGGCTTCGTACAGAAGCTCGTAGCGCTCGAGCGAGCGCTCCTCGTTCCACACCGCGCCATCAAGCGCGAACGCGAGGCGCGCCCGCGCGCGCCGTTGCGCCGCGATCTCGCCGCCGGCCTGCTTCGCCCATGCCTTCAGCTTGGGCGCGATCAGGTCATCGATCACGGCGGGCCTCCCCGCGCGCCAATCCTCGAAAGGGAAGAAGTCGTACCAGGATCGCCATTGCGCCGCGGCGCGCTCCAGCTCCACGCGCGTCGGCGTCAGCGCCAAGTATGAGATCGAGATGAGCCTGTCTGGCCCCGCCCCCGCGAAGTCCGCCAACGGCGTCTCCCGCCCCCGATCGCCGAACGTGTAGAGTTGCTCGACATAGCCGATGTCAAAACCTGTTTGTTCACTCACCCAATTGCGCAGCGACAGCTCCAAGGTGCGGTCCCCGGCGGGATCGAACGGACCAAACGGCAGACCGGCGACATCGTTGCGCGCTTCGCGGGTGATCAGCACATAGGGCGCGTCTTCCGTGACCGCGACGATAACGGCGGACAAACCGATGACGACGCGCGCGCTTGCGCTCATGGCGCGAAGCTAGCCTGCAATTGAAACGGAACCGCCTCTCCGATTTCGTACCAGGGCGGCCCGCGCCCAATGGCATCGATGGCGCGCCGCATGCGCCCGCCGCGGCCGAGCGCCGCGTCCGCAAGTGCGACAAAGCGCCGATTAGGGCTCGCCGTGGCGGACGCAGCGCGCAGCGCCAGCGCGATCTCTTCCTCATCGGCGCCTGGATTGTGCGCGCAGGCGGTGATGAAGGCGGTCGCGGTCGAGCGCGAAATGCCTGCATAGCAATGAATCAGGATCGGCTCGTCGCGACCCCAGCCGCCGACGAAATCGAGGATCATGCGCATTCGCTTGTCGCACAGAGCGTCCATGCCCTCGGCTTCCGCCTCGATGTCATGGATTTCCAAGCACAAGTGCCGGCCATCCGCGTGGCTTGGCAGGTTTGGGAAGGCCGACCCAGGGTCGAGCAAACTGACCACGTGCGAGGGCTGCTTCTCCAGCGTGAGCCGCGGCGCCTGCGATAAAGGGCAAACAAAGATTGTCATGGCCGCAGTTTAGGCCGGATCGATCAGCGCGCGAAAGCGCTTCAGGAAGGCTTCCTGCACCTGCCCTGTGGGCGCGGGCTTCAGTTTGAGCTCCATTCCACGCGGCGGGGCGCCGAAGAAACGCTTCGCCTCAGCGGGCGTGAAACCCGCCAGCTGCACGGCCTCGAAATATGCGCAGATGATGTCGGCGCGCTTGATGACGGCCTTCACCGCTGGCGTGGGATGCGCTGGCAGGCCGAAGCGCAGATGGATCGCGGCCTCCAATTTGCCTTCGAAGGCTTTGTAATCGAGCCCGAGCGCCGCCTTGAACGGGCTAATCATGTCGCCGATCACGTATTCGGGCGCATCGTGCAGCAGCGCTGTGAGCCGCAAGCTCCGATCCCAGTTCGGCGCCAGTTTGCGGCACAGCTCCTCCACCACGAGCGAGTGCTGCGCCACGGAAAACGCGTGCGCGCCGATGGTTTGCCCGTTCCAACGCGCCACGCGCGCCAGACCGTGTGCGATGTCCTCGATCTCGACATCGAGCGGCGACGGATCGAGCAGATCGAGCCGCCGGCCTGACAGCATGCGCTGCCAAGCGCGCGGCGCTTCGCCCTTGGCCGAAATCTGCGTGCGCGGCAAACGCCCCATGCGACTCCCTTGCGTTGGCTCAATGTAAGGCCAAGTTGAACGCTAGATAAGCTCGTTCGCCAGAGGAGCATCCAATGCAAGGGCTGACACGCGTGGTTTTACGGCTTGGGCGCAATCCCGATGCCGGTTTCCCCGATGGCGACGACCATTATGGCTACGTGATCCACGCGCCGCTGGACAACGACCACAAGCTCGACGCCGCCGCCTGGCGCGAGAAGCGCACACACTGCACCGTGCGTCGCTTCCATCCGAATGAGACGGCAGCCGATGGCTGGCTGCGCCATCGCGGCGACAATTGGTATTTCTGGTACGACGAAGCCGATGAAGGCCCGGAAGAGCCGCTGATTAAGCTCGGCTCCCACCGCCTCTTCCCAGGTGAGTACATCACCGTGCGCGAGCCTGATGGTGACGTGCTCGCCTTCCGTGTGACGGAAGCCGTGCGGGTTTAGCCTGGTTCTTCCGCCACGCAGCGTGCGCCATCGGCGCCGGCGAGTTCAGGGTTCCAGCGTTCCGTCGCGCGGAACACGCGGCACTTTTCCGCGTCACTCTCGAGTCTCGGATCGGCGAAGAGGTCGGCCACGATGCGGCGTGTCGTCTCGACATCATTCATTGTGCGCACGCCCCCGCTCGATGCTGAGTCGAGGATCATGATGCGACCCTCCGCATTGGCGACGCCCCACTCAGGCAAGCGCCCGTCCACGCCGCGCCCCGGCGCGCCCGTCCTGGCGAAATTGGCCCAATAGCTCATCATCGCGCTGGAGAGCTCCAGCCGTTCCGCCTCGTTGGCGCGCGTGAACGCAAACCGATCCATCGCGCCCAACATCTCGAAGCGGCCAAACACGAACGGAATTTCCATCGCGTGCGCGGCGCCGAGCAATTCGCCGAGATCGGTAAACAGAAAGCCGCCCATATCGTCCCAATCGAAGCGATAGGTGAACACTGCGGCATTGCCGGCTTCGGTTATGCGGCGAGCCGGCGCGTCCACCGCCGTCGCACGCCACATCCGGCTCTGATAGCTGGACACAGCGTCGTAGAAATCGGGATCGCGCGCTTGCGGAAACAGCCACAGCACCCGGCGGCTCAGTTCAGGGCTCAGCGCATTGAAGAGCTTGGTCTCGTCGCGGTTGGAGCCCAGCATGATCGGAACATCAACGTCCACGCGCTCCAATCCTTCAGCCGGCAAGACCAAGCCGTCCGCGATAATCCGCGGCGGGTCGAAGGCGCCGCGCGCGGTGTCATAGGCGGCGAAGACCGCGTCTAGCGGAACCTCGCGCAGGGCTTCGCCCGTGATCGACCGCCCCGCGAGCAAACGCGTCGCCACGGCGCGCCCGGAATCCGCGCGCGCGTCCGCGCCCGTACCCTCGGCTTCGGCAAGCGGCGTCGAGCGAAACGAGCCAGACTGAACGATCGCGCGATGAAACAGGTCGCGCGCGCGTGGGCTCGCCAACAGCGCCGCGACATTCTGGCCGCCGGCGCTTTCGCCAAACACCGTGACCAAATTCGGGTCACCGCCAAAGACAGCGATCTCGTCACGCACCCATTCCAGCGCGCGGATCGTATCGAGCGTGCCAAAGTTTGGCGATGCATCCTCCGGCAACCCGCCACCCGCGCGCAGGCTTTCGTGCGCAAACCAGCCCAGCGGGCCTAAGCGATACTGCGCGACCACGACGATCACGTTCTGACGACGCACCAGCTCGGACGGGTCGTATTGCTCGGCGCGTCCCCACACGTTGGAGCCACCATGGATCCACACCATGACCGGAAGCTGCGTGGTCGATGCTTGGGCGGGCGCGTAGACATCGAGAAAGAGGCAATCCTCTTGTCCCACCAGTTCGCCCCAACGCGAGCGGCTGACGCCATCGAGTGCAGAGAGAATTTGCGGGCACCATGGCGATGGCGCGGTCGCGTCGCGCACGCCTGACCAAGGGGCCGGCGGACGGGGCGCGCGCCAGCGCATCGCACCCACGGGCGGCGCAGCAAAGGGGACCGCGCGCCAAACTTGCACGCCGTCCGCCTCGCGTCCCGCCACCGCGCCGGTCGACAGCGTCCGCACCACCGGTGCGTTGGTCTCAACGACAGCGGCGGGCGCAGCGCCCGCGCACGCCGCCAGAAACACTGCGAACAGCACACCCAAACGCATCTTCATGAAAACTCACCCTCAAGAGCGACATCTTAGACGCCGCGCGCATCACCGCAATGCTCGCCTAGGGGCAGCTGCGCGCCGCTAAGACACAGCGACACCGCGCGGCAGCAGAGTCCACCAGCGCGCGGGCGCGTTCATGCGTTCAGCGCGTTGGCCTGCTTCCGCGCCCGGCCCGAAGAACACATCGCCGCGCAAGGGTCCGCGCCGGATCGCGCCGCCTGTGTCTTGCGCCACCAGCAAACGCCGAAACGCCGCGCCCTCATATTCGCCATCCAAAAAAACCACGGCGCCATAGGGATGATACGCGGGATCGACCGCGATGGATCCCAGCGGAGTCAGCGGCACGCCCGAAGCGCCGCGCGGGCCTGCGGCAGGGTCCGCAATCTGCTCTTCATTGAAGAACACATACGACGGGTCGGCGTTCAACGCTTGATGAGTCGCGTCGGCGCCGCGCGCCTCGCTCCAGGCTTTGAAGTTTGCCCACGTCACGCCGTTCGTGAGTTCCCCAGCATCGCGCAGCGCGCCCAAGGCCGAGCGCCAGCGATAACCGTTTTGCGCCGCGAAGGCCGCGCGCGCTTGGCTGCCGTCCGCGAAGGATAGACGGCCAGAGCCTTGGATCTGCAAATTGTACACATCGACGGGGTGCGCCCAGGCGAACACATCGCCATTCATGCCCATGATTTCATCGCGGCGCGGATATGGAATGATCTCCGAACCGACAATGCGTCCGGTAAGCCGCCGCGGCGCGCCGCGCAGCGTTTCGTTGTCGTAAGCTTCGGCAAACGCGGCGAGGTCGATGCTCACCATGTCGCTGGGCCTGCGCATCAACGGCGCCGAATAATACACATCGGGTTGACGCCGCGCCTCAATCATCGGCTCGTAATACGCCGTGAGCCGCGCTTCGCCCGGACCACGCACGAGATGCGGGACGAAATGGGTCTCAAAGAAAGCGCGTTCCGCCCCGGTGGTCACACTGGCCGCAGCCGCGCAGGCCGGCGCCCATTGCCCGACCGTGCCGCCATAGCGCCCGCCGCCCAAGAGCGCGGCATCGGGCGTGCGTTGGGCGCGGCCATCGCAGGAGCGGCGAAAAGCCTGCAACGCCGGCGCCAAATCTGCCTCGCGCCAACCGGGCAGGTCACTGAAGCGCGTGGGCACGAGTGCGAAGGCCGCTTCCGTACTGGATGCGTCAGGGCGTTCACGCGGTGCTGTGGCGCAGGAGGCCAACGCGGCAACCAGAAGCAATGCGAGCAGGCGCATGAGCGGTTTCTCCGTGGCAATCCGATCCCATAGCATGCACGCGGCCCCAGCCCAGTTTCGCTTGCGCCACGATTTTGCTGAAGCTAATGTGACATTAGTTATGCTCAATCTAAGCATAAGGGTTGTGCCGGGGCCTTTCCGGCAGTTTTTTACGCCCTGTATATGCTCCGATTGAGCATATACCCCATTCTGGGGGTTTCTGGGAGGCCGAATATGGCCCGGATTATCGACACGCCCTTGATCGCCGGCGACGGCGGCTCTTGCGACCCGCGCACCGTGCATGGCGCCTGGGGCGCACTCGACGCCGCCGCTCAACGAGGCCTTGCCCACACGCACGCCGTGCAGGCCGCGACCGATCATCTCTATGAGAAGGTCAAGCACGTCATTCCCGCGATCGAGTGGCCGGCCTACGCGCCCTTAATCGCGGCGATCAACGAGATGAAGCGCGCCAAGAACGCCGTCATCCTCGCCCACAATTACATGACCAGCGAGATTTTCTATTGCGTCGGCGATTTTCGCGGGGACTCGCTACAGCTCGCGCGCGAAGCGGCGGAGACCGGCGCCGAGATCATCGTACAAGCCGGCGTGCACTTCATGGCCGAGACCTCGAAGTGCCTTGCGCCAGAAAAAACCGTGCTCATTCCAGACACGCGCGCGGGTTGCTCGCTGGCCGCCTCGATCACAGGCGCTGACGTGCGGCTGATTAAGGCGCGTTATCCCGGCGTGCCGGTGGTGACGTACGTGAACACCAGCGCCGAGGTGAAAGCTGAAAGCGATGTGTGCTGCACATCCTCGAATGCTGCGGCGGTGGTGGAATGGGCTGCGCGCACCTGGAACAGCGATCGCGTCATTTGCATTCCCGACGAATACCTGGCCAAGAACGTCGCCGCGCAGACGGGCGTGAAGATCATCGCCTGGCATGGTCGCTGCGAGGTGCATGAGCGCTTTACAGCCGAAGACATCGCCGAAATGCGCGAGGCGCACCCAGGCCTTGTTGTGCTCGCGCACCCGGAATGCCCGCCCGACGTGATGGCGGCGTCGGATTTCGCCGGCTCTACGGCGGCGTTGCAGGATTACGTGACCGAGAAGCGCCCCGGCAAAGTGGTGCTTCTGACCGAGTGCTCGATGAGTGACAACGTCGCCGCCACAGCGCCCGACACCGATTTCATCCGCCCCTGCAATCTCTGCCCCCACATGAAGCGCATCACGCTGGAGGGCATTTACGACGCGCTCAGGGAGATGAAGCACGAAGTGACGATCCCTGAGGACGTTCGCGTCCGCGCCAAACGCGCTATCGACGCTATGCTGGCTTTGCCGAAGGAAAAACCGCGCGCGTTTGAAGTGGGGCGCCCTGAAGTCGCGGTCGAGCTTGTCTAAAAGCGACGCGGTCCTCATCGTCGGCGCGGGGCTTGCGGGATTGTTTCTCGCGCTCAAGCTCGCGCCGCGCCGCGCGATTGTATTGAGTCCGGCCAAGCTCGGCCAAGCCTCCTCCTCCGCTTGGGCGCAAGGCGGCATGGCCGTCGCACTCAGCTCCGATGACAATCCCGCGCTGCACGCCGAGGACACAGTGAACGCCGGCGCCGGCCTCGTCGACCCGGTCATAGCGCATCTGCTTGCGGAAGACGGCCCCGCGCGGGTGCGCGACCTCATCGCGCTGGGCGTGCCGTTTGACCGCGATGCGCAAGGCAAGCTCGTACAAAGCCTGGAAGCCGCGCATTCGCGCGCGCGCGTTGCGCGTGTGGGCGGCGATCTCGCCGGCAAAGCGATCATGGAGGCGCTGACGCAAGCCGCGCGCGCTGCCGCCCATATCGACGTCGTCGAGGGTCGTCGTGCGGTGGCGTTGCTGCAAGATGAGAACGGCCGGCTGCGCGGCTTGCTGTGCGACGATGGAACGCAGATCGAAGCGGCCGAAACCGTACTCGCGACCGGCGGCGTCGGCGGGCTTTATGCGGTCACCACTAATCCCGCGAGCGCCACCGGCCAAGGCATCGCGCTCGCGGCGGCTTCTGGCGCGCTGATCGCCGATCCGGAATTTGTACAATTCCACCCCACCGCCATCGATGTCGGCCGCGATCCAGCGCCGTTGGCGACTGAAGCGCTGCGCGGCGAAGGCGCGCATCTGGTCAATAACAGAGGCGAATCCTTCGTTTCTGAGCTGGCGGCGCGCGATGTGGTGGCGCGCGCCATTCACGCTGAGCGCGCGGCGGGGCGCGGCGCTTTTCTCGACGCGCGCGCAGCGATTGGCGCGAAATTCCCGCACCACTTTCCGACCGTATTCGAAGCCTGCATGGCCGCGGGGCTCGATCCACGCACGCAGCTCATCCCGGTCGCGCCTGCCGCACACTATCACATGGGCGGCGTCGCTACGGATATGTGGGGACAGACCAGCGTCGATGGCTTGTGGGCGGTGGGCGAATGCGCCTCCACCGGCGCGCACGGCGCCAATCGCTTGGCCTCTAACTCGCTTCTGGAAGCGGTGGTTTTCGCGAATCGCATTGCCGAACGTTTGCGCAACGCGGAATCACCAGTGCCCGCGCCGCTTCGCCCGGCGCGAGCGCCGCCTGCTTTGGCCGACGCAGCCCGCGCGGAGATGCGCCAAACCATGCAAACCCACGTCGGCGTCGTGCGCGACGCGACAGGATTAAGAACCGCGCACACCAAAATCGACGCCTTGTTTGAGCAATACGGGAATGCGCTTCCCTTGATCGCTGCGCGCCT
>JALHOC010000038.1 GCA_022843225.1 Hyphomonadaceae bacterium | reverse complement strand
GGTCGGCAGCGCGGGCGCGAGGGCCACGCCGAGGCTCGCCGCCAAGACCGCGTACACGCCCATGTAGGCCAACAAGCCGGCGCAGCCGATCGCCTTGCGTGTCCGCGATTGCATATTCCGCTCCCAGCGCGGCGGCGCGCCACGTAGGCGCGAGCCGTTATCGGCTCTAATGGGGAGCCGCCATGACGCCTGCAAGCAGTACCGACAAACCGCCGCGCATTGCCCAACGCGATGCCTGGGTCGGCGCGTGGCTCTTGGTGATCTGCGCCTTGGTGCTCGCGATGATCGTGGTCGGCGGGGCGACGCGGCTCACCGATAGCGGGCTATCCATCACCGAATGGGACTTAGGCAAGGGCCTGACGCCGCCGCTGAGCGACGCGCGCTGGGCGGAAGAGTTCGCGCTCTATCGCCAAACCACCGAGTACCAGCTGCAAAATCGCGGCATGAGTCTGGACGAGTTTCAATTCATCTATTGGTGGGAATGGGGCCATCGCTTTCTGGGCAAGGTGATCGGCGTCGTATTCGCGCTGCCCTTCTTCGCATTCTGGGCGACGGGGCGGTTGCGCGGGCGCTTCTGGCCAGTGCTGGGCTTGTTTGCGCTCGGCGGTCTTCAAGGCGCTATCGGCTGGTGGATGGTGACCAGCGGCTTATGGAGCGGGCTCGATGTGAGTCCAATACGCCTCGCCATTCATTTGGGCATGGCGTTCTTGATCTTAGGCATGAGTTTATGGCTCGCGCTGGATGCGTTTGGGCGCTCTTTCGCGTCCAAACTCGGTGCGCCGATCTGGGCGCCTTTCGCGCTGGCGGCTCTGATTTTTGTACAAGTTCTGATGGGCGCGCTGCTTGCGGGCGCCGATGCGGGGCCGGCCTACGCCGATTGGCCGATGATCGGTGGCGAATGGGTCCCCGCGACCGCGTTCGCGCTCGACCCGTTCTGGCATAATTTCACCGAGAACCATGCCGGCCAGCATCTCGTGCATCGCAGCTTGGGATATGCCGTTGCGCTCGCGGCGCTGGCGTTGGCGGGGGCGGCCTTTCTTCGGGGCGAGGGCCACGCCCGACGCTGGGCGCTAGTCGTGGGGGCGTTGGCGTTCGGGCAGGCGGCGCTTGGGGTGGTCACGGTGATCACGGGCGCGCACCTGCACGTGGCGCTGACCCACCAAGTGGGGGCTGCGGTCTTGTGGGCGGCGGCGGTTTTGACCGCCCGAGCCGTGACGGTAAAATAATACCAGCACAGCAAAGCATTGAAATACAAGTAAATAACAACACCGCTTGACGTTGAATCGGCGTTCCCCTAAACGCGCGCCTTCATTTCGTCAGGACTTATTCCCATGCGCACGACCTCGACGCGCTCGGCCAAGGCCTCGGAGATCACCAACGGCTGGATCGTTGTGGATGCCGAAGGCGTGGTCGTTGGCCGTCTCGCTTCCTTCATCGCCAAACGCCTGCGCGGCAAGCACCGCGCGGACTTCACCCCGCACGTCGATACCGGCGATTTCGTTGTCGTGATCAACGCCGAGAAGGTGACGCTCACCGGCAATAAAATGACCGACAAAATCTATTATCGCCACACCGGCCACCCTGGCGGCATCAAGGAGCGCGTCGCCGGCAAGGTGCTCGCCAGCAAGCATCCCGAGCGGGTGCTTGAGAAAGCGGTTGAGCGCATGATGCCGAAGGAAAGCCCGCTCGCGCGCAAGCAGCTCGCGAAGCTGCGTGTCTATGGCGGCCCGGATCATCCGCACGCGGCGCAGAATCCGAAGGCGATCGATTTCAAATCTCAGAACCGCAAGAATTCGAGGATTGGCTAAACCATGAGCGATATCAGCCAAGGTCTTGAATCACTCGGCCAGATCACGGGCCAAACGCCGCCGCGCCCTAACGAGCCCGCGCCGATCTATGAGCGCAAGGTCGACAAGCTCGGCCGCGCCTACGCCACCGGCAAGCGCAAGAACGCCATCGCGCGCGTTTGGGTAAAGCCCGGAAAGGGCAAGATCACCATCAATGGCCGCGATTCCGACGTGTATTTCGCGCGCCCCGTTCTGCGCATGATGATCAACCAGCCGTTCAAAATCACCGAGCGCGAAGGCGAGTTCGACGTAGTGTGCACGGTGGTGGGCTCCGGTCTTTCGGGCCAAGCCGGCGCGGTGCGTCACGGCATCTCGAAGGCGCTGTCGGATTACGAGCCGGCGCTGCGCCCCGCCTTGAAACATGCAGGCTTCATGACCCGCGATAGCCGCGTGGTCGAGCGCAAGAAGTACGGCCGCAAGAAGGCCCGCAGAAGCTTCCAGTTCTCGAAGCGCTAAGCGTTTCAGGAAACGGGTTTCGGAACGGGCGCTTCGGCAACGGAGCGCCCGTTTGCTTTTGGAGAGTAGCCGACGATGCCAGAGTGGCTGCGATATTCGGTTCTGCTTGCCATCAATCTCTGGGCGCTTTGGTACTTCGCTCGAATGATCTGGATCGGTGCGACGACCGGAAAACTCATCGACAGTCGACCGTGGGACGGCGTGCCAGTGACACGAGACGGTAAACCGATCGCGTTCTGGTTCTCGATGGTAGGAGGCGCAGTTTTTGTGCCTCTGTTCGTGTGGTTGGCGGTGAACTTGTTCGGCCACCTTTTGGGTTGGTGGGAGTTTCGCTTAGATGCCTAAGGTTTTCATCGATGGCGAGGCGGGCACAACCGGCCTGCAAATCCGCGAACGGTTGGAGGGCCGGCGCGATCTCGAGCTTGTTTCGATCGATCCCGCCAAACGCAAGGACGCGGACGAACGGAAGCGGCTGCTCAATAGCGTCGATGCCGTGATCCTGTGCCTGCCCGATGACGCGGCCAAAGAAGCCGTGGCGCTGATTGAAAACGCGGCGGTGAAAGTGATCGACGCCTCTACCGCCCATCGTGTGGCGCCGGGCTGGATCTATGGCTTTCCGGAGATGGCGAACGATCAGCGCGCGAAGATCGCGGCGGCCAAGCGCGTGTCTAATCCAGGCTGCTATCCCACCGGCTTCATCGCGCTGGTGAAGCCGTTGCTCGATGCGGGGCTCGTGCCACGCGGCTGGCAATTCTTCTGCAATGCGGTGAGCGGCTATTCCGGCGGCGGCAAGGCCATGATCGCCGAGTTCGAGGACGAAAATTCGCCCAGCTATACGCGCGCTCCCTACCGCATCTACGCCATGGCGCAGACGCACAAGCACGTGCCGGAGATGCAGATGCAGGCGGGGCTCGCACGCGCGCCGATCTTCGCGCCGAGTGTCGGGCGCTATTACAAGGGCATGATCGTCGAGGTTCCGCTCGCACTGCAAGCGGTGCCGAATCCGCCGACGCTAGCTCAAGTGCATGCAGCGCTGGCCGGCGCCTATGCCGGCGAACGCTTCGTCGAAGTGGCAACGCTTGAGGAAGCCAACGCGCTGAAGACGCTCGATCCCGAAGGCTTGAACGGCACGAACCGCTTGAGACTCTTCGTCTTCGGCCATGACGGCGAAGCGCGGCTCGTTGCGTTGCTCGACAATCTCGGCAAAGGCGCGTCCGGTGCGGCGGTGCAGAACCTCAACATCATGCTGGGCTTGGATGAGGCCGCTGGACTCTGATCAGCTCTTCAGCCGCAACTGCCCCATGAAATCGAGTTTGCCGACATGCACGCCCTTTTGGCGCAGGATGTCGTAGGCTGTCGTCGCGTGAAAATAGAAGTTCGGCAGTGAGAACGAGGTCAAGAAATTCTCCGCCGTGAATGGCAATTTGAATTCCTTGAACTCAAAGCGCATGTCGCGGCCCTCATAGGCATTTATCTCAGCGGGCGTGAACGCGTCGAGCGCTTTCAAGCCATCGGCGATTTTTTGCTTCAGCGCCGCGAACGTCTCCGGCGGCGGCGTGAAGTCAGGTGAGAATACGCCTCTGGCGAGCGCTTGCAGCGCACCGGCTGAATGCACCACGGTCGACTTAACCTGGTAGTTTAGCGGAAACATGTCCTCGATCAGGCGCGCATTGACGATCTCGCCGGGCGGGATCGAATGCGCTGCGCAATGCGCCTCGGCTTTGTCGAGCAAGCCCGCGACCGCGCCGAGTTGTTGTTGAAACGCGGGGACGGTGATGTCGTAGAGTGAGAACGGCATGGGGAGAGCCTTATGCGGTTGGATCGGATCGGACTTTAACATACACGCCCGGCGCGTCGCAGAGCGGTTCGAGCTTGCCGTCGCCAGGCGTGCGCGCGGGCACATCAGGGCCAGAGCGTTCGCTTAGCCAGCGATCCCAGTATGGCCACCAGGAGCCGGGCGTTTCATGCGCGAAGGCGAACCAATCTTCGATCGCGCCCTTGATGTTCTTGTTCGTCCAATACTGGTACTTGTTGGCGCTCGGGTGATTGATGACGCCGGCGATATGGCCAGAGCCCGCGACGATGAACTCCACCGGCCCACCGAACGCCTGCGCGCTGCGATACACTGAGAGCGCTGGCGCGATGTGATCTTCCTTCGAGCTTTGCATGAAGATCGGGATGGTCACGTCCTTCAGCGAGAGCTTCTCGCCGAGTACCGAGAGCTTCCCTTCGCTGAGTGCATTGTCGCGATAGAAACGGCGCAGATAGTAAAGATGCAGCGCTTTCGGCATGCGCGTTTGGTCGGCGTTCCAATAGAGCAGATCGAACGGCGGCGGATGTTTGCCGATATAATAATTATCGACCACGTAATTCCAGATCAGATCGTTAGAACGCAGCGAGTTGAACGTGTCGGCCATAGTCTGTGCGTCAAGCACGCCGCCATGCTCATCCATTTTCGCTTCGAGGAAGTTGATTCCGACATCGTCGGAGAAGATCAGAAGGTCGCCTGCGTACTTGAAATCGGATTGCGAGGCGAAGAAGGTCGCGCTCTGGATGCGATGGTCGCCAGTCTTGGCCATGTGCGCGAGCGCGGCTGCAAGCATAGTGCCGCCGACGCAGTAGCCGACCGTGTTCACGCGATCTATGCCAGTGGCGTCCTCAACGGCCTGCACGGCGGCATAGGCGCCTTCGCGGACATAATCCTCGAACGTCGTTTCGGCCATGTCCTCGTCGGGATTGACCCAAGAGACCAGGAACACGGTGTGGCCCTGATCTGTGAGCCACTTGATCATTGAGTTTTTCGGCTGCAGGTCGAGGATGTAGAATTTGTTGATCCAGGGCGGGAAGATCAGCAGCGGCACTTCGTGCACAAACTCGGTCGTCGGCGCGTATTGAATGAGTTCGAACACGCGGTTGCGGAACACCACCTTGCCGGGCGTCGTGGCGACATTCTCGCCAACCTTGAAGGCGTCGAGATCGGTTTGCGAAATCGCCAGCATGCCTTGGCCGCGCTTCAGATCGACAGCGAGGTTCTCAACGCCTTTGATGAGGCTCTCGCCGCCCGTGCGCAGGAGTTCGCGCAGCGCAGCAGGATTGGTCATCAGGAAGTTGGAGGGCGACGCCGCGTCCACGGCTTGTTTGATAAAGAATTGCGCTTTGCGTTTAGCGGCGTCATCGACGCCCTGCGCCTTCTCCACGAGATCGCTGATGAAATCGGCGTTGGCGAGATAGCTCTCGCGCAGCATTGAGAACGCTGGGTTGGAACGCCATTCGGGATCGCGAAAGCGCTTGTCGCGCACGGGCCCATCATCGGGCGCCTTACCCGTCAGCATATAAGCGGTGTGGCGTTGCCAGATGTCGGCGTAGCGCTCCCAGAGCCGCGCATGGGCCTCGCGCAATGTTTCCGGCTGCTGGGCGAGGCTGACCCACACGTCATTCAAAGCGACCTGCACGCCGAGCGGATCGGGTTGCCACGTGGCCGGGTCCTTGGCCTGCTCCATGAAGGCTGTGGAGAACACTTGATTGGCGCGGGTCATCGCCTGGGTGAGGTTGGAGGAGAGGGCGGCCAGGCTTTCCGCCGTCTGCTCCATCATGACCTGATTGAGCGGTGTCGGGGTTTCTGCAACGGGCTTCGGCGGCGGGGCTTCCGGGGCGTGGGCCGGCGTCGGGGCGGCTTTCTTGACCGATGCCCGGCGCTTGCGCGCCGGCTTCGGGGCGCCGCTGGCGGGCGGTGGGGCGGCATCGGCCTCGGACATCAGATTCTCCCGTGCTGACGACAGTGTAATGCGCCCTCTCGCGGTGGCGCAAAGCCCGATCCTGGTTTAGGAGGGCTCAGGGGGCGAAATTCGGCGCGCTCCGAAGGATATGGCGATGCGGCTTGCGGTTTCAGGTTGCGTGATGGTTCTGGCGCTGGGGGGGTGCGTGAGCGCGGCTGAGTCCCCCGCTTGGTTGGCCGAGCGCGAGGCGCAGCTTCAGAATAGCTATCCCGAACTGACCGACGTGCCGCGAATGTCGGACGCCAACACAGACCCAGCCTATTGGGCGCAGGCGCAAGCCGAGCTTCTGGCTGCTGGCGCGGCCGTGCGCGCGAGCCCGCGCTCGCAGCCGGTGACCGCCGCTGACGACCCGCAGGCGTTCCTCGACGAGGCGCGCCGTGAGATTGAGGAAGCGCGTCAGTCGCATAGCGAGTGAACGACGTCGCACCGATGAGCAATTCTGACTTCCACAAGATTCGCCGTTTACCTCCTTACGTGTTTGAGGAGGTGAACAAGCTGAAGGCGCGCTTGCGCGCCAAGGGCGTCGACATCATCGATTTCGGTATGGGCAATCCCGATCTGCCCGTGCCGGCGCATATCGTCGACAAATTGTGCGAGACCGCCAGGAAGCCGCGCACAAATCGCTACTCAGCGTCGCGCGGCATTCCCGGTTTGCGTAAGGCGATGGCGGGCTATTACGAGCGCCGTTTCGGCGTGAGGCTCAATGCCGATACGCAGATCGTCTCGACCCTGGGCTCCAAGGAAGGCTTCGCCAATTTGGCGCAGGCCATAACGGCGCCCGGCGATGTCATCATCTCGCCCAATCCGTCTTACCCGATCCACGCTTTCGGCTTCATCATGGCGGGCGGCGTTATTCGCAGTGTGGAAGCGCACTCGCCGGAGCAATATCTGAGCGGCTTGGGGCGGGCGGTGCGCCATTCCGTGCCCCCGCCGATCGCGTTGATCACCTGCTATCCGGCGAACCCTACGGCGCAGACCGCTGATCTCGATTTCTACAAGGATGCGGTCGCGTTCGCCAAGAAGCACGACATGTTCGTGCTCTCCGATATGGCGTATTCGGAGATCTATTTCGAAGGCGAGCCGCCCCCCTCTGTGCTGCAAGTGCCGGGCGCCACGGATGTGGCTGTGGAAGTGAACACGCTGTCGAAGACCTATTCGATGGCGGGATTCCGCGTCGGTTTTGCGTTGGGTAATGAACGGCTGATCGCGGCGCTCGCTCGGGTGAAATCCTATCTTGATTACGGCGCCTATACGCCGGTTCAGGTAGCGGCGGCGGCCGCGCTCAATGGCCCGCAGGACTGCGTGCAGGAGATGCGCGACATCTACAGGCATCGCCGTGATGTGCTGCTCGACGCCTTCGCCAAGGCGGGCTGGGATTTGCCGAAGCCGAGCGCCTCGATGTTCGTGTGGGCGCCGTTGCCGGAGGCATTCAAGCATTTGGGCTCGGTTGAGTTCTCCAAGCGTTTGATGGAGGGCGCCGAGATCGCGGTGGCGCCTGGCGCGGGCTTTGGCGAATATGGCGATAGCTTCGTGCGCATCGCGTTGGTCGAGAACGAGCAGCGCATTCGCCAAGCGGCGCGTAACCTCAGGAAATTCCTGCAATCGAATGTGGCGCCAAGCGTCTAGGGAAATCCATGCTGAAGGCGTTCGATCTCACCGGTCGCGTGGCGCTTGTCACCGGCGGCAATGGCGGCATCGGCCTGGGCATGGCCGAGGGCCTGGCGCAAGCGGGGGCGAACGTCGAAATTTGGGGCACTAGCCCTGAGAAGAACGCGCGCGCGCTCGAACAGCTGAAACCTTACGGAACCAAGGTGAATGCGCGTATCATCGATGTGTCGAGTGAGGAGAACATTGTCTCTGGCTTCAACGCTACGCTCGCGGCGTTCGGGCGCGTCGATGCTTGTTTCGCCAATGCAGGCGTGTCCAATCGCTGGCGCTCATTCCTCGATATGGGCGGGGATGAGTATCGCCGCCTGATGACGATCAATCTCGACGGCATGGCCTGGACGATGCGCGAAGCCTGCCGGCATATGAAGGCGCGCGCGGAGGCTGGCGATCCCGGCGGTTCGATCGTGGCGGTGTCGAGCATGGTGTCGGATCAAGGTGGTCCCCGCAATCAAGATTACGCGGCCTCGAAAGCGGGTGTGCTTGGCTTTGTGCGCGGCATCGCCGTTGAATTCGCGCGCTATGGTGTGCGTTGCAACGCCATTGAGCCCGGCTGGGTCGAGACCGACATGACCGGCGCCCTGCAAGCCAATCCAAAATTCACCGAGCAGGTGCTGTCGCGCGTGCCGCAGCGGCGCTGGGGCAAGGCTGAGGAATTCGCAGGCGTCGCTGTCTATCTCGCCAGCGATGCCAGCAGCTTCCACAACGGCGATTGTATTCGCGTCGATGGCGGGTACAGCGTATTCTGAGCGATCTAGCCGGAAACACGCCAGAATCACTCTAGCTAATGGTCCCATGGCGCAAGCTGTGGTTAAACAGAACCTGCCAAGCGCCTTCATGGGCGTCGAGCGCTCATTGACGGAGCGGCGCTGGCGCACGCGCGAGGCTGACCTTGGTTTGGTGGAGTCGTTCCGACGCCGGTTCCAATTGCCAGAGATCGCCGCGCGCCTGATGGCCGCGCGCGGGATCACGCTGGAGCAAGCGCCGAGCTTTCTTGAGCCGACGCTGAAATCTCTGTTTCCCGATCCGTCGAGCTTCGCCGATATGGACGAGGCCGCGCGTGTGATCGAGGACGCGATCGTCGGCGGGCGCTCGTGCGCTGTGCTGGCGGATTATGACGTCGATGGCGGCTCGTCGGCGGCGCAATTAGTGCGCTACTTCCGCGCGCGCGGTCGCGAACTCAAAATCTACGTGCCGGATCGAATAAAGGAAGGCTATGGCCCCTCCATCCTGGCGTTCGAGCGCTTGAAGGCCGAAGGCGTCGAATTGGTGATCACCGTCGATTGCGGCGCGGCGGCGGAAGGGCCGCTCAACGCTGCCGCCGATTTCGGCATGGATGTGATCGTGCTCGACCATCATCTGATGGGCGGGCCGCCGCCGAAAGCGCGCGCGGTGGTGAACCCCAACCGCCTCGATTGCCGATCGGGCCAGGGCCATCTCACCGCGGCGGGCGTGGTTTTGGTGGCGCTCGCGGCGGTGAATCGCGAGGCGCGACGACGCGGCTCGATCGGTTCGAACAATCTGCCTGACCTCATTCACATGCTCGATCTTGCGGCTATCGGCACCGTGTGCGACGTGGCGCCGTTGACGGGCTTCAATCGCGCAATTGTCGCGCAGGGCCTGAAGATCCTGCGCAACGGCAAGAACATCGGCCTCGTGGCGCTCGCTGAAAGTGCGGGCAGGCCGGGCGGCGCTAGCGTCTATGATTTCGGTTTTATTCTCGGTCCGCGCATCAATGCGGGCGGGCGCGTCGGCGACGCCTCGCTGGCGACCAAGCTCCTCTCCACCACGGATCCCGAGGAAGCGCGCGAACTTGCGGCCACGCTTGAAGCCTTGAACGCCGAGCGTCGCCAGCGCGAAGCCGAGATGCTCGTGGAGGCCGAAACCGCCGCGTTGGAAGAGGCTGAGAAGCGCGCGGTGGTTATTGTCGGCTCGCATCGTTGGCATCCGGGCGTCATTGGTATTGCGGCGGGACGTTTGAAGGACCGGCTGATGAAGCCGACGATCGTTCTCGGCGGCGTCAACGAACATGAGCCGGCGAAGGGGTCTGGACGCTCGACGCCCGGCGTCAATCTTGGCGGCGCGGTGGCGGCGGCCAAGAGCGCGGGGCTGCTCATCAATGGCGGCGGACACGCAGCGGCGGCGGGGCTCACGGTTGAGTGGGATCGGGTCGCCGCGTTGAAGGATTTTCTCTCAGACGCGCTGGCCGGCGAAATCGCGGCGGCGGCCGGCGAAGCGCGCGCGCTTTCGATCGATGCCGCCGGCAGCGTCGGCGCGCTGGATTTGAAATTGCTCGAAGCGCTTGACCGCATCGGTCCCTATGGCCAAGGGCATCCCGAGCCTGTGTTCGCGCTTCCCGAGGTGCGGGTGTCGTTCGCAAAGCTCGTGAAGGAAGAGCATGTGCGCTTCACGCTGGAAGACGCGCGCGGCGCGCGGATTTCCGGCATCGCCTTCCGCGCCATGAAGAGCCCGATCGGCGAAGCGCTGATGAAGAAAGATGGCCTCTATCATGCGGCCGTGCGGCTGAAGCGCAACGACTGGAACGGCAACTCCCGCGCCGAGGTCGAGATCGTCGATCTGGCTTTGGCTGGTTGAACCCTGCAAGGGCCATGATTCTTATGTCGGCGTTCGCCCGGGAACCGGGGATACGACATCGCCGGCGCTGATTTCGGTGGTGCCCAGTGCATCGGCGAGGCGTGTAGCGGCGCTCCCTGGTTTCAATGGCTTTTGCTGGTTTTCGTGCGGTGCCCAGCCGGTAGCGGTGAGAATCTCAAACGTCGCGCGTACGCGTCCGTCGGGATCCGAGAAAAGCTCGCGATAAATGTCGAACGCGCGGACGAGGATGCGTCGGCTTAATCCCCGTGGGCTGCGTTCGCTCAGCGCGGCGGTTTCGCCCATGGCACGGAGGTCGGCGAGTAGACGCGTGGGCTCGGAATAGCGCACGATCACCACGTCGCGATCCGCCGCCGGCAGCGCGAAGCCGGCGCGTTGCAGGAGATGCGCGATGTCTTGCAGGCTGGCGAACGGCGCGACGCGCGGGCCTGCGCCGCCAGTGAGTTCCGATTCCGCCGCGAGCAGCGCATAGCGCAATTCGTGTAGCGTCTCGCCGCCGAACAGTGAGGCAAGCAAGAGCCCATCAGGTTTCAGCGCGAGACGCAATTGCACGAGCGCGCCCGCGAGATCATTTGTCCAATGCAGCGCCAGCGGCGACGCGATCAGATCGAAACTTGCGGTGGCGAAGGGCAGATGCTCTGGGTCAAGGGTCAACGCGCCGCCCACGACATCCGCCTCAAGCACGCTTTCGATCCGGGCCGCCAGATCGGGCCGCGTCCGCACTTCGTCCGAGATCAGTCCGCCGCCGCCGAGCGCCAGCGCGCGCGGGAAGTCGCGGCGAATGGCCTGCAAGCGCTCCGCCAAATCCGCAGCCGCGCGCTGGTGCAAAAATGCCGCGTCGCGCCACGTGTTGGTTACGCGCCGCTTGTGCGCACGCACCAGACGTGGCTCGAAAGGGCGGGGAGCATCCATGGACCCTTCCATACGCGCGACCGCTGGGTTTCGGAAACGGGGCGCGATTTCGCGGCTCTCCGATCTCGTCTGGCCGCCGCGCTCGCTCTTGTCAGAAGCCATCGTCGATCGGCCGGGCGTTATTGAGCCCGCGCTGTGGGGCGAACTTCATTTCCTCGCCGAGCCTTTGTGCGCGCAATGTGGATTTCCGCTTCCCGATGATCCTGATCATGGCGCGGTGTGCGGCGCCTGCGCGGGGCGCGCGCCGGCGTTCGACACCGCCCGCGCCGCGCTGGCGTATGATGACCATGCGCGGCGTCTGGTTTTGGACCTGAAACGGGGCGGCCGGCGCGACGGCTTGCCCGTGTTTGCGCGCTGGATGGCGGCGGCGGGCCAGGAGGCGCTCGCGAAGGCCGATTTCCTCGCGCCTGCCCCAATGCATTGGACGCGGCTGGCCGTACGCTCGTTCAACCAGGCCGCTTGGCTTACGCAAACCCTGGCGAAATCGGTGGGCAAATCCTGGAGGCCGGGCGCGCTGACGCGGACCAAGCGCCGCCGCAGCCAGGAGGGTTTGTCGGCCTCGGAACGCCGCCGCAATGTCGGCGGGGCGATCAAGGCTAGCGCGCGTTTCGAGGGCAAAATCGTCGTCGTGATCGACGATGTTTTCACCACAGGAGCGACTTTGGAAGCCTGCGCCCGTGCATTGCGTAAAGCTGGGGCTGCGGAAGTGCATGGCTTAACCCTGGCGCGCGTGGTGCGGCCAACCGATATTGTCAGATGAACAGAGGTTGAGTCGGGATGAGCCCAGTCACGGTCTATACACGCGCGTTCTGCCCCTATTGCTCGCGCGCGCTGGCGCTTCTGAAGCGCAAGGGCGCGGAGGTGCGTGAGATCGACGCCACCTTCGATCCCTGCAAGAAGGACGAGATGATTGAGCGCTCGGGCCGACGCACCTTTCCGCAAATCTTTATCGGCGATATCCATATCGGCGGCTGTGACGATCTGCATGCGCTTGAAGACCGCGGTGGGCTCGACCTCTTGCTGGCGCGCGCATGACGCGCAAGCTGCGCGCCGCGGCCGTGCAATTGCGCAGCGGCATCGATCCTGCCGCCAATCGCGCGCAGGCGCTGCCGCTCATTCGCGAGGCCGCGACCGCTGGCGCGCGCTTTATCGCCACGCCGGAGAACACGTATCGTCTGGATCGCAATCGCGAGCGCGCCTTGGCTGCAGCGGGTCCTGAGAAAGGCGATCCCGAGCTCGCTGCCTGGGGCCGCATCGCGCAAGAGTTTGGCGTGTGGCTGCTGCTTGGCTCGGCGGCGATCGCTGCCGGAAATGGGAAAGTGTACAACCGCTCTTTCCTGTACACGCCCGAGGGCAAAGTCGCGGCGCGCTACGACAAGATCAACATGTTCGACGTGACCTTGGGCGGCGGCGAGACCTATCGCGAGAGCGATACTGTGGAGCCCGGTGCGCAGGCCATGTTGGTCAGCGGGCCGATGGGGGCCAAGATCGGGCTGACGATCTGTTATGATCTTCGCTTTGCCCCGCTCTACACGGCCTATGCCAAGGCCGGCGCTGAGATCATCGCCGTGCCATCGGCATTCACGGTGCCTACAGGGATGGCGCATTGGGAGACGCTCTTGCGCGCGCGTGCGATTGAAACCGCATGCTTCGTGATCGCGCCCGCCCAGGGTGGCATGCACGAAGATGGCCGCGCCACCTGGGGGCATTCGGTGATTGTCGATCCCTGGGGCAAAGTGATCGCCAAACTCGACCATGACGAGCTCGGTATCCTCGTCGCCGATCTGGATTTGACGCATGTCGGCGAAGCGCGCGCGAAAATCCCGGCGTGGCAAGGCGGTCGCGCTTTCGTCGGCCCCAAAGAACATCCATGATCCGCTACGAACTCCGCTGTGCCAATGGCGACGAATTCGAGGCGTGGTTCGGCTCGATCGCCGACTACGACAAACAGGCGCAGGCCGGTTTGGTCGAGTGCCCGCATTGCGGATCCACGCATGTCGCGAAGGCGCCGATGGCGCCGGCGGTAGTGACCGGGCGCGCCAAAGAGGCGCGCGGTGAGCGCGCGGTGGCCATGGCAATGGCCGCCAAAGTGCGTGAGCACATCAAGGACAATTTCGATTATGTCGGCGACAAATTCGCCGACGAAGCACGCAAGATGCATGCGGGCGACAGCGAAGAACGCGCGATCTGGGGGCAAGCCACGCCAGAAGAGGCGCGCGACTTGGCGGAAGAGGGCATTCCCGCCGCGCCGCTGCCGCCCGAACTTGCGCCTGATGTGACGCCAAAGAAGCTGAACTAAAGCGAACGGTTCAAGCGGCCGTCTTGCGGCCCGCCATCATGTAATTCACGTCGGTATCGCGTGTGATCGACCAGCCCGCGCCGATCGGGTTGTACGTCACGCCAACCGGCTCGTCCCACACCATGCTCGGCGCGCCCGTGCGGATTTCCTCAGGCTTGACCAGTTTATCGTACTCATGGGCGCCTTCGGGGGCCCATTGGAGAATACGCTCGGCTCCGACGATGGCGAGCGCGCGCGCCTTTGGCGTGCGGTTGATGGTCGAGACAATCAAGAGCCCGCCGGGTTTCACCAGCGCGACGGCGGCATCAAGAAACGCGCGCACGTCGGCTACGTGCTCGATGATCTCCAGCGCCGTCACCAGATCAAAGCGCGCGCCACTTTCGCCTAAAGCCTCGGCGGTGGTGCAGCTATAATCGATGTCGAGCCCCGCCTGGGCAGCGTAGGCGCGCGCCGCGCCAATGGCTTCGGCGGAGGCGTCAATCGCCGTGACCGCGCCGCCCATCCGCGCGAGCGGCGCCGAAACAAGCCCCCCGCCGCAGCCAATATCGAGCACGCTGAGCCCAGTCAGTGGGCGCAAAGCGGGTGTTGAGAAGTGCGCCCGCGCCATGTCGCGGACATATTGGAGCCGCACCGGGTTGAGCCGATGGAGCGCGCCGAACGGCCCCTTGGGGTTCCACCATTCGGCGGCCAAGGCGCTGAATTTAGCGATCTCGGCGGGGTCAAGCGTGGAGGCAGCCATGAAGGGGACATCGGTGCGGCGTCGGTTCAGGTCAAGCCGTATCGCGCCTGCGAGACCGCCATGCTAATGCCGCGCGCGAAGTACGGGATTCGACGGACGAATTGATGTCGCGTTTGGTGATGAAATTTGGCGGGACGTCCGTAGGCGACGTGGAGCGCATTGCGCGTGTGGCGCGCATCGTCGCGGCTGAGCGTCAGCCCGGGCGCGGCTTGGCCGTTGTCGTCTCTGCCATGTCGGGCGAGACGGATCGCCTGGTCGGGCTGGCGCGCGCCGCCGCCGGCGAGGGCGGCAACGGGCCGGTGCTTGGCGGCGCGGATTTCAACGACGAATATGACGTAGTGGTCTCGACGGGGGAGCAGGTCACAACCGGCCTCTTGGCGCTCGCGCTGCGGCGCCTGGGCATCCCCGCCCGCTCCTGGCAAAATTGGCAAATCCCAGTGCGCACCGATGCCGCGCACGCCAAGGCGCGCGTCGCCGAGATCGCCGACGAAGACATCGGCGCCTCGATTGACGCGGGCATCGTCGCGATTGTGCCTGGGTTCCAGGGAATAACCGAGGGCGAACGCATCACGACTTTGGGGCGCGGCGGCTCGGATACGTCCGCCGTGGCGCTGGCGGCTGCGCTGAAGGCTGAGCGCTGCGACATCTACACCGATGTGGACGGCGTCTACACCACTGACCCGCGCATCGTGGCTAAGGCGCGGCGGCTCGAAAAAATTTCCTACGAAGAAATGCTGGAGATGGCCTCGCTAGGGGCCAAGGTGTTGCAGACGCGTTCAGTGGAATTGGCTTTCGCGAAAGGCGTTCCGGTGCGCGTGCTGTCGAGTTTTGTTGAGCCGGGCGCGCCCAATCCCGGCACGCTTGTTTGCCCTGAGGATGAGATCGTGGAAAAGCAGGTTGTTTCCGGCGTCGCCTATTCGCGCGACGAAGCTAAAGTCACTTTGCTCGGCGTTGAGGATCACCCGGGCGTCGCCGCCGACATTTTCGGCGTTCTCTCGGACGCCAACGTCAATGTCGATATGATTGTGCAAGCCGAGGCGCGCCAACCAGGGCGTCAGAACATCGTCTTCACCTGCCCCGATCGCGAGGCGACCCGCGCCGTCGAGGCGATGGGCGCCGTTCGCGACAGGATCGGCGTCGAGGACATCCATGTCCGCCGCGACGTTGCGAAAGTCTCCGTGATTGGCATCGGCATGAAGAGCCAAGTCGGTGTTGCGCGCACGATGTTCCAAGCGCTTGCTCAAAAAGGCGTCAATATCGAAGCGATCGCAACCTCTGAGATCAAGATATCTGTATTGATTGACGCAGCCTACACCGAGCTTGCGGTGCGCGCGTTGCACACGGCCTATGGGTTGGACGCGGCATAGGGAGGACGGCGCGCGAATGTCAGCGTCCGGCAATATCGGCGCCTCCAGAATTCTGCTGCGCAAGCTGCGGGAAATCATGGAGACAGGCGGTTCGGCGCAGGAGCGTCTGGATCGGCTCGTCGTCATGGTGGCGTCCACCATGGTTGCGGACGTGTGCTCGATCTACCTCACGCGTGGCGCGGTGCATGAATTGTTCGCCACGCAAGGGCTGAGAGCTGACGCCGTGCACCGCACGCGCCTGAAAAGTGGTGAAGGTCTTGTCGGTCTCGTGGCGGAGACCGCGCAACCGCTCAACATCGCCGACGCGCCCCACCACGAACGTTTCGCCTATCGCCCCGAAACCGGCGAGGACCCATACAATTCGTTTCTGGGCGTCCCGATCGTGCGCTCGGAACGCACGTTTGGCGTTCTGGTGGTGCAGAACCGCGTCTCGCGCGTCTACGGCGATGATGAAGTCGAAGCGCTGCAGACCATCGCTATGGTTTTGGCGGAAATGGTCGCCTCGGGGGCCTTTGGCGATCTCTCGGGCCTTGCCGAAGTCGAGGCGCGCGCGAGTAGGCCCGAGGCGCTCTTGGGGCGTGCCTTCTCCGACGGGCTTGCAATTGGCGTGGCTGTTTTGCACGAGCCCCACGCGCCACTCGGTCGTGTCATCGCCGACGACCCCGTCAAGGAAGAACAGCGCCTTGAAGCGGCGCTTGCGCAAATCCGCGACGATCTAGCTGAGCTTCTCCATGGCGATCCGGGGCGGATCTCTGGCGTGTCGCGCGATGTGCTTGAAACGTTTTCGATGCTCGCCGCCGATCTGAGTTGGGAAACGAAGCTCAGACACGGCGTGCGCGCTGGGCTGTCGGCGGACGCCGCTGTCGAGCGCGTGCGCGGCGAGCACCGCGCAAAGTTTAACACGACGCGAGACCCGTATTTGCGCGAGCGGCTTCACGATCTTGAGGATCTCGACAACCGCGTCTTGCGCGCGCTCGCCGGTGTGGGCGGCGCGAACGCACAACCCTTGCCGGACAACGCTATTCTTATTGCGCGCGATCTGGGACCAGCTGAATTGCTCGATTACGGCGCAGAGCGCCTCTGCGGCATCGCGTTGGAAGAAGGCGGCGCGACCGGGCACGCCGCGATCGTGGCGCGCGCGCTAGGCATTCCCATGGTCGGCGTCGTGCCGGGCTTGTTGTCGCGTGTGGAGGCGGGCGACGCGGTTGTAGTTGATGGGGAACGCGGCGAGGTGCGCTTACGCCCCGCGCCCGAAGTAACGGCTGCTTATCAACAGCGTCTGGCGCTCCGCGACGCGCGCAACGCTGAGTTTGCGCGGCTCAAGGACGTGCCGCCGGTCACCGCCGATGGCGAGCGGGTCACGCTCTTGCTCAATGCGGGCCTCGCGCTTGACGCACAGCAGCTGGACGAGGTGGGCGCGGAAGGCATCGGCCTGTTCCGGACCGAGTTTCAGTTCATGGTTTCCGAGCAATTGCCCCGGCTCGAAAGCCAGACAATGCTGTATCGCGACGTGCTCGACGCGGCGGGCAATCGTCCCGTGACGTTCCGCACGCTCGATCTCGGCGGCGATAAAGTGCTTCCGTACATGAGAGCCGAGCGCGAGGAGAACCCGGCGCTCGGCTGGCGGGCCATTCGTATCGGTCTCGATCGCCCAGGCCTGCTGCGCTACCAGCTGCGTGCGCTCATTCATGCGGCGGCTGGGCGGCGTCTGCGGGTCATGTTCCCGCTGGTGACGATCGTCTCAGAGTTCGACGCCGCGCGCGCTCTTGTCGATCAGGAACTGGCCTGGGCGCGCAAGAACGGGCGAACGCTGCCCTCGGTTGTGGAGGTTGGCGTCATGGTCGAGGCGCCGGCGCTGGCATGGTCGATCCCCGATCTGAAAGGCCGGGCCGATTTTCTCTCCATCGGCACCAACGATCTGATGCAGTACTTTTTTGCAGCGGATCGGGGCAATCCGCGCGTGTCGGAACGCTACGACGTCCTCAGCGCGCCAGCGCTGCGTCTGCTCAAGCGTATCCGCGAAGACGCAGACGCTGCCGGGATTCCCATTTCGGTGTGCGGTGAAACGGCCGGCCGCCCCTTAGAAGCTTTGGCGCTCACGGCCCTGGGTTACCGCCGGCTTTCAATGCCCGCTTCCGGGATCGGCCCAGTTAAACGCATGCTCCTCTCCTTGGATGCGCGCCAGGCGGCGGACTGGTTGGAGAAGGCCATGCGCGCGCGCGGCGGCGCTCGCCAGCGTCTCGCCGAACTAGCCACCGAGGGTGGGGTGGCGCTGTAGGGTGTTTACGCAATGCGTTGAGGCGCGCCCGATTCGCGAGTAGGCTGTCCGCGTGGCTCAAAATTTGCCTTTTGACCCGTATGGTCTCTGAGGAGGGACCAGCGCCGATATGTTGCAGCCAAATCCAGATCAACCCTTAAGCGATGCCGAACAATCGACGGCGCGGCCCGTGGCGGTGGAGCCGCACGCGCCCGCGCTTGATCCGAATTGGCGGGCAGGGCGCAAGCTGGCGGAGGCTCGTCGCCAGCGGGGTTGGAGCCTGGATCAGGTCGCCGAGCGCATCCGCATTCGGCGCGAGTTCCTCGAGGCGCTCGAGGACATGAACGTTAAGCTTTTGCCCGGGAAAGCCTACGCCTTGGCGTTCCTGCGGTCGTATGCGCGCGAACTGGGTATCGACGAGCGCGCCATTGTCGATCAATTCCAGGACGAGTGTGCGCTGTCGCGGGAAGACGCGCGCAAGCCCATCCGCAATCCAAGCTCGAAGCCGCATCGCGAGCGGCCTTGGTTGGCGGCGGCGGTTTTGCTGACGCTGGCGGCGGGGTTTGTCGGCTGGCGCGCCATGCAGCTGGGCGCCGGCGGCGATGCCGTTATCGACGCGCCCACAACCAATTCCGCCGGGCCTCAAGGGGCCCAGATCGTTGCGCCGGAGCGGCGTGTTGTGGAAGTGCGCGCGCTTGCCGATGGCTGGTTGGAGGCGCGAGGGCCGGATGGCACAGTTTTTCTGTCGCAAACGCTCCGCGCAGGAGAGGTGTATCGCCCTGATGCAAGCCCGGGCTGGACCCTCCACGCTCAGGACGGCGGCGCTTTTGAAGTTTTCGTTGATGGCGTACCGGCGGGCCCGCTCGGCCAACCCGGCATGCCTGTGCTCGGGCGCGGCATCGACGAGATTGCGCCCCTCGCGCAAGCGGGACTGCCTGCCCCGCGCAGCTGAAGCCGCGTTGCGGCAAGGGGCGCCGGCGCTTATGTCCATGGCCGAAGGATAAGCTGAATGGACGGCGCGCACGGCGATCTTCACCATATTCGCCCCTGGCGGCGGATTGAGCGGCGGCGCTCGCGGAAGATTCGCGTGGGAAACGTCGAGGTCGGCGGCGACGCGCCGATCAGTGTCCAGTCAATGACCAACACGCTGACGGCGGACGCTGACGCGACCATCGCGCAGGTGCGCGCGTTGGAGGAAGCCGGCGCCGACATCGTGCGCGTGTCGTGCCCGGATGAGGAGTCCACGGCCGCGTTCTCGAAGATCGCGCGCGCGGCCAAAGTCCCGCTCGTGGCCGACATCCACTTTCACTACAAACGCGCGATCGAGGCGGCGGTCGCGGGCGCGGCGTGCCTGCGCATCAACCCGGGCAATATCGGCAACGCCCAGCGCGTGAAGGACGTCGTGCAGGCCGCCAAGGACCATGGCTGCGCGATACGTATCGGTGTGAACGCCGGCTCGCTTGAAAACCATCTGTTGGAAAAATATGGCGAGCCGTGTCCGGAGGCGATGGTGGAGAGCGCGCTCTTCCACGCCGCTTTGCTCGAAGAGAACGACTTCCGTGACTACAAGATTTCGGTGAAGGCCTCGGACGTGTTCTTGACCGTCGCGGCGTACCAATCGCTGGCGGAAGCGACCGACGCGCCGCTGCATCTGGGCGTCACCGAAGCGGGCGCGCTGCGCGCGGGCACGATCAAATCTTCGATCGCGATGGGTTCTTTGCTCTGGGCCGGCATCGGCGACACTATCCGCGTGTCGCTCGCCGCAGATCCGGTGGAAGAGATCAAGGTCGGCAACGATCTGTTGAAGTCGCTGGGGCTTCGCCATCGCGGCGTCACCATCATCGCCTGCCCGTCGTGTGCCCGCCAGGGCTTCAACGTAATCGAGACGGTAGAAATCTTGGAGCAGCGCCTCGCCCATATCGCCGAACCGATCACGCTGTCGATCATTGGCTGCGTGGTGAATGGCCCCGGCGAAGCGTTGATGACGGACCTCGGCTTCACCGGCGGCGGCAAGGGCGCGGGTATGATGTACGTCGCTGGCAAGCAGGATCACAAAGTCGATAATTCCGACATGGTCGAGCACATTGTGGGGCTGGTGGAGAAGCGGGCGATGGAGATACGTGGGTGAGCTCCGCCCTTGGCCCGAAGTGGACATCGCGTCCGCGCCTAACTTATGGGGCGATATATGCAAAGTCTCGGTCAACGCGTATGACGTCGCCGTTTCTGTCAATGTACGCGACGTATTGTTCACTTCGACCCGCTGGCGCGTTCATGCCGGTGTAAATCGAATAGGCGTGATCCACACCCATAGCTTCTAGATCAACGCCGGGTCGGCGCGGAACGGTTTGAATAGTCGGACTTCCTGGGCCTCTACGTTCGGTCGAAATGGACCGAGCGTTCATTAGCCCAAGGAACTCCTCTTCCGGCATCGGGAATTGTAGTTCGATCCCAAGCTTTTCGGACAACGTGGGACCTGGGTCGCTGGTGTTCGGCGCGCACGCGATGACCAAGACCGCAACTACGAGCGAGAGCGAGGCGAAAAGGCGCATACCATCTTGTAGCATGAACGTCGGCTCCCGGCGAGCAGAAGACCAGTCCTCAATCCCGCAGCTCGGTTGGACGTGCGGTGTGCAGCTCTGCTAAGCCGTCGCTCATGAAGCTCTATTTCTCCCCCGCATCCCCCTTCGCCCGCAAGTGCCGCATTCTCATTCGCGAGAAGGGGCTCAACGAGCGCGTCGAAGAAGTGCGCGCCGATCCGATCAAGGGCGATGCCGCGCTCGCGGCAATCAATCCCTTGATGCAGGTCCCCGCGTTGATCGACGACGCTGGCGTGGCGTGGACCGATAGCCCGCTCATTTGCGCGCGGCTCGATGCGCTTGCGCCAAGTCCACGCTTCATCCCTGAAGGCGAGGCGCGCTGGGGCGTGTTGCGGCGTGAAGTGATCGCCGACGGCATCATGGAGGTTGGCGTCAAGATCAGGATCGAGAACACGCGCCCCGAAAGCGAACGCTCGCAAACGTGGATCGCGCGCTGGCGCGCCGGTATGTTGCGCGGCATCGAAGCTGCGGAAGCCGTCGCCGATCCTGGCGCCTTCGATCTTGGCGCGGTGGCGAGCGTGTGCGCCTTGACCTGGCTCGACCTGCGGTTCCCCGATCTCGGCTGGGCGAGCGCCCATCCCAAGCTCGCCGCGCTTCAGAAGGCGCTCGAATCACGCCCCAGCTTCCGCGAGACAACCCCAGCCTGACGGTCGACAAGGCGCGCCTGATCGCCCATATCAGGCCCCTGGAGGCCCCATGCTGCAGCAGCATCTGCAGGACACCTACGAATACCTCTTCGACACCGCCCATCGGGCGTTGAAGGAGGGGGGCTCGTTTGCGCCGTTTGGCGCGGGCATCCGCAAGACCGGCGAGCAGATTCACACTAATGTGGATTTGCCTATTGAGAGATCGGCGCCCGCCGATCACATCTCCGGCTTGATCGCGGGCTTCCGCGCCGATGAGGAAGAGCACGGCTTGATCGCCGCAGGCTTGGTATTCGATGGGCGCGCGCGCAGCGATGACGCCGCCGCTTTGTGCTTTCATATCGAAGGCGCCAATGGGCGCGCGGTTGAAGTCATCGTGCCATACCAACGCCTGGTCACTGAGATTGCATTCGATCCGCCGCAGATTTCCGAAGTGCATCCGGAAATCTTCAGCGAGACGATGTAGCTCAGCCCCATGTCGGATTTCGCGCGTCTGGAGCGCCGCCTGACGCAGGCGGTTGACCGATTTGAGCGTGTCGAGGCGCGCCTTGCCGCCGCCAGTGACGGCGCCGAGATCGTGCGTTTGGGCCAGGAGCATGCCGAACTCAAACCCTTGGTCGAGGCGATTGCGGCGGTGAAAGCCACGCGCGCTGAAATCGCCGCGCTTGAGCTGATGGCGCGCGAGAGCGATGCGGAGATGGCCGCGCTCGCCGAAGACGAATTGCGCGCCGCTAAGGAGAGGTTGCCCGCTCTGGAGCAGGCGGCGTTGCTGTTGCTTGCGCCGAAGGACAAGGACGAAAGCGCCTCCGCGATCCTGGAAGTGCGCGCCGGAACCGGCGGCGAGGAGGCGGCTTTGTTCGCGGGCGATCTGTTCCGCATGTATCAGCGCTACGCCAACCAAAGGCGCTGGAAGTTCGAGATCGAGAGCCTGTCGGAAACGGGCCTCGGCGGGCTGAAGGAAGCCGTCGCCAGCATCACTGGCAATGGCGTGTTCGGTCGCTTGAAGTTCGAGAGCGGCGTGCATCGCGTGCAGCGCGTGCCCGAGACCGAAGCTGGCGGACGCATTCACACCTCGGCGGCCACGGTCGCGGTGCTGGCGCAGCCAGAGGGCGATGTCGATATCGTCGTCGAGGACAAGGATATCCGCATCGACACGATGCGCGCGTCGGGCGCGGGCGGACAGCACGTGAACAAGACAGATTCCGCCGTACGCATCACGCACCTTCCCTCCGGCATCGTCGTCGTCGCGCAGGAGAAATCCCAACATCAGAACCGCGCCAATGCGATGAAGGTGCTGAAGGCCAAGCTTTACGACGCCGAACGCGAACGCCAGGCCAGCGCCCGCGCCGCCGAGCGCAAGGGGCAGGTTGGGTCAGGCGATCGCAGCGAACGCATCCGCACCTATAACTTTCCACAAGGCCGCGTCACCGATCATCGCATCAATCTGACGGTCTATAATCTTCCCGAAGTCATCGATGGCGGCGGGCTCGACCCGATCATCGACGCCCTGGCGGCGGAAGATCAGGCGCGCAAGCTCGCGGCCATGGAAGAGGATTGAAACGCATTTCGGCGCGGGCGATCCCGCGCGCGCAAGCGCTTCAAACGCCGATCGCGTTGAAGTGGAGCCTATTCCATCAGCCCCTCTTGGGAGGCGGGGCGCGTGAGACAGCGCCAGGGTAGTGCCTTAAGCGATCCTGCTGCTCTTGCGAGCGCGCAGAATCTGCGCGTTTCACGCGCCCCGTGACGTTCGTTCTTTCCCGGATGCCGGTTACAGGACTTTCGCTGGGACTGTGTCCATGTCGTCCGGTGCAGGTGCGCTCCTTGCGTCAGCGACGCACCTTGCGCAAGCCGCCCGGCGACTTAGGTCCACCCGACATGACCGGTTCCGTGTGCAAGAGTTTCCGAAGACCCTTGGACCTCGCGGTTTGCATCCCCGACGAGCAATCACACCGAACGCCGCTTCTGACCTTGCAAGATTTTCGGAGCTCTCGAAAGCCTCCCGCGTCAGAGCAAGGCCAGTGTACAGGCG
>JALHOC010000037.1:3697-24587 GCA_022843225.1 Hyphomonadaceae bacterium | reverse complement strand
GCCTTCGGCGCAGTGAGGCGCGTTTTCTGGCGTCGCGTTTGTTGCGACAGTGCTCTGACGCGTCGTGATTTGGCCATTTCGGCGCGAGCAGAGCACCGCAGAGTTAATCTCTGGTTAGCTCAAGCCGCGCGCCGCCTCACGCGCTCGCGGCTTCAGCCGTGCCGTGGCAATATTTGAATTTCTTGCCCGAACCGCACGGGCACGGCGCATTGCGTGAAACCTTGCCCCAGGTGTTCGGATCGTGACGGTCGAAGCCGTCCGGCGCCAGCGGCGGCGCATCGCGCTGCGCCATTTCGTTTTCGCCGGTATCCGGGTTCTGATGGATCTCGTAGGTGCGCGTCGGCGGGATCGGCTTCGGCAATTGATCGTCGCCCTGACCGATCTGCAGTCTGAGCAACATACGCGTGACGGTCGTGCGCAAGTCGAGCAGCATGCGTTCAAACAACGTGAACGCCTCGGTTTTGAACTCGTTGAGCGGATCGCGCTGCGCGTAGCCACGCAGATGGATCACACTGCGTAAATGATCGAGCAAGCTCAGATGCTCGCGCCAGCGCATGTCGACAACGGAGAGCAGCACTTGCTTCTCCACTGCACGCAGACGATCGGCGCCGAGAGCGGCAGCCTTCTGCGCATAGGCGTGATCGACCTCGCGCGTCAGGCGCTCGATGATCTCTTGCTGCGCAATGCCCTCTTCCGCCGCCCAGCGATCGAACGGCACGGTGAGTTGGAAAATCTCCTCCGCCTCGATGATCAGCTCGGGGGTGTTCCATTGCTCGGGATAGGCTTTCTCTGGCATGTGCCGCCAGACGAGCTTCTCGACCACATCATGGCGCATGTCCTTCACTATCGGCGCGACATCGGCCGTGCGCATGAATTCGATGCGTTGCTCGAAGATCGCCTTCCGCTGATCATTGATGACGTCGTCGTACTTCAACAGATTCTTGCGGATTTCGAAGTTGCGCTGCTCGACCCGGCGCTGCGAAGTTTCGAGCGCCTTGTTCATCCAGGGGTGAACGATGGCTTCGCCGTCCTTGATGCCCAAGCCGCGCATGATCGAGTCCAAGCGGTCGGCGGCGAAGATGCGCAGCAGGTCGTCTTCCAGGCAGATGTAGAATTTGGACTTGCCGGGATCGCCTTGCCGCCCCGTCCGGCCGCGCAACTGGTTATCGATGCGGCGGCTTTCGTGACGCTCGGTGCCCAACACATAAAGCCCGCCGGCTTCGAGCGCGGTGCGCTTCTTGGCCTCGATGTCGGCGCCAATCTGGCGGCGCAGCACCGCGATCTGATCCGGCGTTTCGTCGCCCTTCAGCGCCGACTTGAGGCGCATATCGAGATTGCCGCCGAGCTGAATATCGGTGCCGCGGCCGGCCATGTTGGTGGCAATCGTCACCGCGCCGGGAACGCCCGCCTGCGAGACGATCTGCGCTTCCTGCTCGTGGTAGCGCGCGTTCAGCACTTGGTGCGGGATGCCGCGCTGCTTCAACAGCGTCGAAAGATATTCCGACTTCTCGATCGAGACGGTGCCGACCAGCACAGGCTGCTGGCGACGGTGCGTGTCCTCGATGTCAGCGATGATCGCCTGATACTTCTCCTTCGCTGTGCGATAGACTTCGTCGTCATCATCGATGCGCTTGACGGGGCGATTGGTCGGGATATCGACCACGTCGAGCTTGTAGATGTCGCCAAACTCGGCAGCCTCGGTGGAGGCGGTGCCGGTCATGCCTGCGAGCTTGTCGTACAAGCGGAAATAATTCTGGAAGGTGATCGACGCCAGCGTCTGGTTTTCGGGCTGGATATTGGCGCCTTCCTTTGCCTCGATAGCTTGGTGCAAGCCTTCCGACAGCCGCCGGCCATGCATCATGCGACCGGTGAATTCATCGACCAAGATCACTTCGCCGTCCTTGACGATATAGTCCTTGTCGCGATGGAACAGCTTGTGCGCGCGCAGCGCTTGGCTGGCGTGGTGCACGATCGTGATGTTCGAGGGTTCGTACATCGAGCCTTGCAGCAGGCCGCGCTCGACCAGCAATTCCTCGATCCGCTCCGAGCCGAGCTCGGTGTAGACCACCGAGCGCTGCTTCTCGTCATGCTCGTAATGTTCCGGGCTGAGTAGAGGGATGATCTCATTCATCGACTTGTAGAAGTCGCTGCGATCCTCGGTCGGACCGGAAATAATCAGCGGCGTGCGCGCTTCGTCGATCAGGATCGAGTCCACTTCATCGACGATGGCGTAGCGATGGCCGCGCTGCACCATCTCGCCCAACGAGTATTTCATGTTATCGCGCAGATAGTCGAAGCCGAACTCGTTGTTGGTGCCGTAGGTGATGTCCGAGGCGTAGGCTTGACGGCGCTCGTTATCGTAGAGCCCGTGGACAATGACGCCAACCGAGAGACCCAAGAAGCGATAGATCTGGCCCATCCAATCGGAGTCGCGTTTGGCCAAATAATCGTTGACCGTGATGACGTGAACGCCGCGGCTTTCGAGCGCGTTCAGATACACGGGCAGCGTGGCGACCAAGGTCTTGCCTTCGCCGGTGCGCATTTCGGCGATCTTGCCGTTGTGCAAAATCATGCCGCCCATGAGCTGGGTGTCGAAATGGCGCATGCCAAGCGTGCGCTTGGCCGCCTCACGGACGGTGGCGAAGGCTTCCGGCAGCACCTCCTCGATCTTACCGCCACGCGCGAGGCGATGGCGGTACTCACTGGTCTTGTTGCGCAGCGCGTCGTCAGACAGCGCTTCGAAGGTTGGCTCGAGCGCATTGATGCGCTGCACCATGGGCCGCAGCGCGCGCGTCTTGCGCTCATTGACGGACCCGAAAATCTGCTTGGCGAGGTTAAGCATGTGCGCGTTCGTTCTTCCGGAGGCGCCCGCGATCCGGGCGCTGTGCGTTGGGTCGAGAGGTTTGAGCCGAGCGGCCTTGAAATATGGGGCTTTTTTGGAGCTCTCCGGCGTGCGCGCGCGTGCGGAAACACCCTCGACTCGTGCGCCGGCGAGACTTAAGAGCGCCCCCGGGCGGTGTCAATGCGCCGGCCTGGGCGCGACGCGCCAAGCGGCGCCCGTAACGTGGAGAGCAGAACGCATGATTTCGCACCAGCGCGCGCCCTTCGCAGCCTTGATCTTTGCCGCGATCGTCGCGCTTTCGGGCTGCGGCTTGGGCCAAGACGGCGCCAATGAAGAGGCAAGCCTGCGCGATCCGGTGGTGGCCGCGACGGTGAATGGCCGGCCGATCTATATCGAGGATGTGCGCGCGCACGCGGTGAGCCGCGGCTGGCTCCAGGAAACCGAGGATCTCGACGCTAATTCCGACGCCTTCTACCTGGCGCTTGAAGAACTGATCGAAGTGCGGCTGTTCGCCATGGAAGCCGAGGCGCGCGGCCTGGACCGCGAGCCCGACGTGCGCCGCCAGATCGAAAATGCGCGCGAGCGCGTGCTCGCCAATTCCATCTACGAAGAGATCGACCGGCGCGCCATCGATCCGGAAGCGATCGAGCGGCTCTATCGGGAGAACGCGAGCAGGCTCGGCGAAGGCGAGGAGATTCGTCTCAGGCATATCCAGTTCGAGACACGTGAAGCTGCGGAAGCGGCCAAAAGAAGGCTTGAGCAAGGCGAACGTTTTGAAGCGCTCGCCTTCGAACTGAATACGGACGGCGACGGCGGCGATTTGGGCTTCGCGAAGATCGCCGATTTGGCATCCGCGGTGCGCCAAGGCGTGCAAGACTCGAACATCAACGATCTCGTCGGGCCGATCCAATTGCCCACGGGCTGGCATCTGTTCCGCGTCGAGGATCGCCGCGCCGGCGGCGTCGCCAGCTTGGAAACCCTACGGCCTCGCATTGTCGATTGGCTGCGCTACCAGGAAATCACCCAGCTGAACGAGCGACTGGCGCGTGACGCCCGTATCGAGCGCTTGCGAGAGCCCGAAGAATCGCTCGAGCCCGGCGGCGAGGTCACCGCACCCGCTGACGCAGCGCCAGCGCCACAGCGACCCACGCCCGATCTGGGCGTCGCGCCGGGCGATGCGCCTCCGCCCTTCCCCTTCCCGATGGCGCCCGCGCGGCCCGCGCCAGCGCAACAAAGCGCGGCGCCTGAAGAGGCGGCGAGCCCATGAGCAAGGACGGGCCAGTTTCGCCGCTGGCGCCCACTCACTTTCCCGACCTGCCCGCAATAGCTGGGTTAGAGGCCGCGATTGGGCGCGCGGGCTTCTATAAGCACGACAGGCCCGACCTGTTGGTGCTGCGCGCGCCGTTAGGAACCAAGGCCGCCGGCGTTTTCACCACCAACGCCGTTGGCTCAGCCCCGACGGATTGGTGCAAGCAGGCGCTTGCGGTCACGCGCGGCGGGACGCGCGGTTTGCTGGTCAATGCTGGGTGCGCCAACTCGTTCACCGGCCCCGACGGCGATGCAGCGTGCAAACGCTCGCTTGAAGCGGCGGCCGCAAAACTTGGCCTTGAAGCGCGCGAAATGCTCGTTGCGTCCACCGGGGTCATCGGCGTCGTGCTCGACGACGCCAAAATCGCTCGCGCGCTGCCCGACATGAAGCTCGCGCCCCTCGATTGGCCGTCCGCGGCGGCGGCGATCATGACGACCGACACCTTTCCCAAAGGCGCGGGCGCAACCTGCGAGATCGACGGCGTGCGCGTAAACATCGCCGGCATCGCCAAGGGCTCGGGCATGATCGCGCCCAACATGGCGACCATGCTGGCCTTCGTGTTTACCGACGCTGCGCTCTCTGCGCCGATCCTCAAGACATTGCTCCGCGAGGAAAACGAGACGAGCTTCAATTCCATCACCGTCGACGGCGATCGCAGCACCAATGATTGCGTGCTTTTGTTCGCTACTGGCCAAGCGAAAGTCTCGCCAATCCCGGATGCGAAGGACCCGCGCTTGGAGGGCTTCCGCGCGGCGCTGTCACGCGTGCTGGTCGATCTCGCCATCCAGATCGTGCGCGACGGCGAAGGGGCCACGAAGCTCGTGACTGTAAATGTCGACGGCGCGGTCAACGACGCCAGCGCCAAACTGATCGCGCGCACGATTTGCGAAAGCCCTTTGGTGAAAACCGCCATCGCCGGGGAGGACGCCAATTGGGGCCGCATTGTCATGGCCATCGGGCGGAGCGATCAGCCCCAGCAGCGCGACATGATCTCGGTGCGTTTCGGCGACCTTTGGGCCGCCAAAAACGGCATGGTTTCACCCGATTACGACGAGGTGCGGATGAGCGCTTACATGAAGCGCCAAGAACTCGACATCTCGGTCACCGTTGGCCCGGGTCAGGGCAAGGCGCGGATGTACACCTGCGACTTGACCAAGCGCTATGTCGAGATCAACGGCGATTATCGCAGCTGAGCTTAAGCGCGATCTCAGGCGCTCACGGTTTCGAAATCAAGCGCATAGCCGGCTGAACGCACCGTGCGGATCGGATCGATCTCATCGCCCACCATCAGCGCCTTGCGCAGGCGCCCGATATGCACGTCCACCGTGCGCGCTTCGACATACACATCCGAGCCCCAGACCGCGTCGAGCAATTGCTCGCGGCTGAAGACCCGGCTCGGATGCTGCATCAGGTGTTCGAGAATGCGAAACTCAGTTGGCCCCAAATGCACATCGCGGGCGCCGCGTTTCACACGATGGCTTACTCGATCCATGACAATATCGCCGGCGACGAGCTTGTCCTCGGCCAAACCTGGGCGAATGCGACGCATCACGGCGCGCAGGCGCGCCAGCAGCTCAACCATCGAAAACGGCTTGGTGATGTAATCATCGGCGCCGGTGTCGAGGCCGCGGATGCGGTCGCTCTCTTCGCCGCGCGCCGTCAGCATCACAATCGGCGTGTTGCGGGTTTCCTGACGCGCGCGCAGCCGGCGGCAGACCTCCACGCCGGAGGCCTTTGGCAACATCCAGTCAAGCACTATGAGATCGGGCGGGGTTTCCTCGGCCAGAACCAGCGCCTCATCTCCGTCCACAGCGACGGAAACGCGATAGCCTTCCTTCTCGAGATTATACTTCAACAGCTCGTTGAGCGCGGCTTCATCCTCGACCACAAGCACGTGTGTTGGCTTGGCCATCTGTGAGCCCCCTAGTCAGAGTCCAATTCGGCGCGCGGCCGTTTGGTAGTGATCTCCTCGCCGGTCACCAGAAAGTGAATGTGCTCGGCGATATTCGTGCCGTGATCGCCGATGCGCTCGATGTTCTTGGCGATGAACAGCAAGTGCGCGCACGGCGTAATGGTGCGGGGATCCTCAATCATGTACGTGAGCAATTCGCGAAACAACGAATTGTAGTGGGCGTCGATGTTATCGTCTTGACGCCACACGGAAATGGCGGCGTCGACATCCTTGTTGGCGTAGGCGTCGAGCACCTGCTTAAGGTGTTCGGCGGCAATGCGGCCAATACGATCAACGCTGCGCGTCAGCTGGATCGGCTCGGCTTGGTTCAAGATCAGCGCGCGTTTAGCGATGTTCTTGGCGAGATCGCCCACGCGCTCCAATTCGGTCGCGCAACGCCATGCCGTCAGCACGACGCGCAGATCGCCTGCCATGGGCTGGCGCAGCGCGAACAGCTTGACGGCCTTTTTTTCTATTTCGCGCTGGGCCGCGTCAATGCGCGCATCTCGCTCCATCACCAGCTGCGCGAGTTCGTTGTCGCGACGCACAACAGCAGCCAAGCTATTGTTCACCGCCGCCTCCGCCAAGCCGCCCATACGCGCGACATCCTGCGTGAGGGCGTCGAGTTCTTCAGTGAACGCCTTAACTGTGTGATCGGCCATCTTTGATTTCGTCCTGCGAACCGGCTTGTCGTCGGCCATGCTCAGCCGAACCGGCCCGTAATATAGTCTTGAGTGCGAGTATCTCGAGGATTGGTGAAGATTTCCTCGGTAGCGCCGGTTTCAACCAGCTTGCCGAGGTGGAAGAAGGCCGTTTTTTGCGACACGCGCGCCGCCTGCGCCATCGAGTGCGTGACGATGATAATGCAGTAGTTCGTACGCAATTCGTCGATCAGCTCTTCGATCTTTGCGGTGGCGATCGGATCAAGCGCCGAGCACGGCTCGTCCATGAGAATGATGTCGGGATCAACCGCCACCGTGCGCGCGATCACAAGGCGTTGTTGTTGACCTCCCGAAAGGCCCGTGCCGGGCTGAGCGAGGCGATCCTTCACTTCTTCCCAAAGGCCAGCCCGGCGAAGCGACTTCTCCACGATCTGATCCATGTCTGCCTTGGACTTGGCCATGCCGTGGATGCGCGGCCCGTACGCCACGTTGTCATAAATCGACTTCGGAAACGGGTTGGGCTTCTGGAACACCATGCCGACGCGCGTGCGGAGGATCACGGGATCGACATTGCGCGCGTAGGCGTCCTTGCCTTCGATTTGCAGCGTGCCGGTGACGCGGCAGCCATCGATGGTGTCGTTCATCCGATTGATGCAGCGCAGGAAGGTGGTCTTGCCGCAGCCCGAGGGGCCGATGAAAGCGCTGACAGCGCGGTCCGGAATGTCGAGCGAGACGTCAAAAAGCGCCTGTTTGTCGCCATAGAAGACGTTCACATCGCGAGCGCTGACCTTAATTGCGGCGCCGGTGATTGAGCCAGCATTGGAACGCACCGTAGGCGCGGTCATGGCGATGCCCGGGGAGCCCCGCTCCGCGCCGGCTGCTGAGAATTCCATGATCGACCCCTTCTCGCGGCCAGAGGAGCCGCAGATTTACCCACCCTAAGCGCGCCTGCTCATAGGGCTCATTGATGACACTGATGTGAAACCGGCCATGCGCGGGATCAACGCTCCTCTGCCAATTCCACATAAGCTGCGAAGGCTGAGCCGCGCCCAGGCTGGCTCTCGACCATCAGGCCGCCGCGATGGCGGTTTACGATATGCTTCACGATCGCTAGACCTAATCCGGTACCGCCTTTTTCGTTTCCCATTTCCCGCTCGACTCGGAAAAACCGCTCGCCCAACCGGGGAAGAAAGCGCCGATCAATACCAGGCCCCCCGTCCTCCACGCGAACATAGGCATAAGAACGGTTCGCCGCCGGCCCAGGTGTTAGAAGCGATACCCGCCCAGCCTCCTCCCACCTCCGGCCAGCTCGGGCGACGGTTTCCTCGCGGTCGCCGGCGGCAGCAACATCAAGCACCACGACCCCGTTCGGCGGCGTGTATTTGATCGCGTTGTCGACCAGATTTTGGACCACTTGGGCCAACTGAAACCGTTCGCCGACGACCCGCACGGGGACTTCGCCAAGCTTGAGTTCAAGCCGCACCCCGCGCTCGCGCGCAACGCCGTCGAGAAGATCGACGGTTTCGCGCGCAACCGCCGCGAGGTCAGCGCGATCGGAAGGCGGGATATGTTCGTCAAGTTCTATGCGCGACAAGGACAACAGATCGTCGATCAGGCGCCGCATGCGCTCGGCCTGGGTTTTCATCATGCCCAGAAAGCGCTCGCGCTCCTCGCGATTATCGCGCGCAGGGCCGGCGATCGTCTCTATCAGCAGCGTGAGCGACGCGAGCGGCGTACGCAATTCATGGCTGGCGTTAGCGAGGAAGTCCGCGCGCATGCGCTCCGTGCTGATCCGTGCGGTTTGATCGTGAAACACCAATAAAGCCGCGGGTTTATCGCCCCAATTCACAGGCGCCACGGTGCAGCGCGTATGGCGCTCGACGCCGACTTTGGTCTCATATTCGACCGCAAGCGTTGCGCCCTCGAAGATCGCTGTCTGCACCGCTTCTAGCACGTCCGGGTGGCGCAAGATCGAGGTGAGAAACTGACCACGCGCCTCGAAATCTAAGTGCTTGCGCGCGACCGCGTTCGAGCCCGCAATGCGCCGCTCAGCATCGACCAGCAAGGCTGGATCTGGCAGCGCCTCCAAGAGAGGCGCCAGTTCACCGAGCCTTGATCGCCCGGCGCGCTCATCCTCAGTTGGCGCGATGACAAAGCGGCGCGCTTCGCGAAACGCCCACAAGCCGATCATCGCAGCCAGAAGGATCAACCCTGCGGCTGTGGCACTCAAGCGAAAGGCAAGGACAAACGCCGCCGCCGCAAGCGCCGCAGCCAGCCATGCCCCTCCGGGCACGCGATCTAAATGACCTCGCAGGGCGATCCAACGATCCATGGCGACTCGTATCTGGGCCATTAGGGGGCCTAGACAGACAGGCGCAAGGCAGGCGCATCCAAACAATCGGGCGCCGGCATCTTAACGCTAGGCGTTTGCCCAAGTCGCCCTTCGACCACGCCGCAACATTATCGATTTTCAATGATACTTTATTGACTTTCGAGATTTTTGATCCTAGTCGATCACATCATTGAGGAGTTTGATGCAGCGCAGCACCCGCCTTTGGATCAGCCTCGGGCTGATCGCCGCTGTCGGCGCCTGCGCGGGTCGCAATTTGCCGCCAGAACCCGACGCTTATGTGGCGGCGGACGCGATTGGCCCCGAACGCGCCGCCGAACTCGCCGCCTCCCCGGCCGCGACATGGCTCGATGATCTCAATTCGATAGAGATGTCTGCCTTGGTGCGCGAAGCGCTGGCCGGAAGCCCGGAATTGCAAACCGTCGAAGCGCGCGCTCGTGCTTCGCGGTGGCGCGCTCGCGGCGCTTTCGGTTCGTCGCTGCTGCCGAGCCTGAGCATCGGCGCCGACGCCACGCGCACGGAAACGCCGATAGCGAATTCCAACGAACGGCTACGCGCCGAAATCATGACATCGAGCGTGATCGCGAGTTGGGAGATAGACCTGTGGGGCCGGCTTTCTTCGCGCGCGCTGGCGTCTGATCTTAGCGCCGACGCGGCAGAGGACGACCTCAACGGCGCGCGGCTCTCCGTGGCCGGCCAAACCGCCCGCGCCTGGGTGTCGCTGATCGAGGCGCAGCAATTGTTGGCGCTGGCGCAAGAAGATCTGCAGACGCGCGAGCGCGCACTCGATCTCACCCAACGCCGTTACGAGGCCGGCATTATCTCTTCGCTCAATCTGCGCACCGCGCGCAGCCAGGTCGCCTCCGCGCGCGCGTTCGAAGCGCAAGCGCAAGACGGCCTGTTGATCGCATCTCGCCGGGTGCAGGAATTGATGGGCCGCTATCCCGATGGCGCGCTGCGGGCGCTGGGCGAATTGCCAGAACTAGCGCCACTCGCCGCTGCCGGCGCGCCGGCTGATTTGCTGGAGCGCCGCCCGGATGTGCTCGCCGCCGAAAATCGTATGCGCGCGGCGGGTTTTCGCATGCACGAGGCGCGCGCAGCCATGCTTCCGCGGCTGACGCTGACGGGTAGTGCGGGAAGTCGCGGGACGGGCATTGCCGATATCGACGATAGCGCCAACATGGTCTCCAATCTGGTCGCCGGCCTCACCATGCCAATCTTCAATGGCGGCGCGCTGCTCGCGGAATCGCGGGCTTCGGTCGCGGATCGGCGGGCGGCGGCGTCAGAATATGTGAGCACATCGATCGCCGCTTGGCGCGAAGTCGAAGGCGCGATCTCCGCCGATCAAAGCCTTGAAGTCCGCGAGCATGAATTTGCCATCGCCGCAGAGGAAGCGCGCGCCGCGCAAGACCTCGCCGAGCGCGAGTATTCGCGCGGCGTCGCCACCTTGTTTGACCTGATCGACGCTTACACGCGCCGCATCGACGCCGAGCGCGGCTTCATCAGCGCGCGTGCTGATCGCGTCTCAAATCGCATCTCTTATCATGTCGCCCTCGGTGGCGGCGCACGAACGGGCGGCATCGACGCCACTCGCGGAGCAGTCCCATGAACAAGATGGATGCCTCACTGACCTCTGAGGCGGAGCTGGTTGAAAACCCGCACTCTCCTCTTTGGACCAGGGTTCGGCGCTTCGCCCTATTTGCCGCGCCGGCGCTTGTTCTCGCGCTGATTGGCGGCGGCGGCTATGCGCTCATGATGGCGACGCAACAGCGCCCGGATGAGAAGGCCGACGCGCCGCGCGCACCGCCTGTTCAGTTCGCTGTCGCGCATGCGCGCCCCACGATCGTGTCCATCAACGTTCAGGGCGAGGCGCGCCCGCGCGTCGAAGCCTCGCTCGCGTCGCAGGTCGCCGGACGTCTTGTATGGGCAAGCCCGAAATTCGTCGACGGCGGCTCTTTTGCCGAGGGCGAAGTGATGGCCCGGCTTGAAGACGCGGACTATCGCCTCGCCGTGGCGCGTGCGCGCGCCACGTTGGCGCAAGCCGAGGAAGCCTTGACGCGCGAGCAAGCCGAAGCCGATTTGGCGCGCCAAGATTGGCAAGCCTTGGGCCGAGGCGATCCCCCGCCGCTCGCGGTGCGCGAGCCGCAATTGGCGCAGGCGCGCGCTTCTCTGGCGGCAGCGCAAGCGGGCGTGCGTTCGGCTGAACTCGATCTCGCGCGGACAAACGTGCGCGCGCCGTTCACCGGCCGCATTCGCGAGCGCCGCGCCAATGTCGGCGACTATGTCAGCCCCGGCGCGCCGGTGGCTGTGATGTTCGCCACGGACGCGATGGAAGTTCGCGTGCCGCTGACCGACGCCGACCTCACCTCCCTGCGGGTTCCGGTTGGTTTCAGCGCCAGCACCGCCAATCCGGGCCCGGCCGCGCATGTGAGCACGGTGACCGCTGGTCGCATCCGCACCTGGGAAGGCCGCCTTGTGCGCACCGAAGCCACCGTCGATGCGAGCACGCGGCTTGTTTACGGCATCGTCGAGGTGCGCGACCCCTTCAACGCCCGCAACCCTTCGCCACTGGCGCCTGGCATGTTCGTTTCGGCGCGATTGGATGGCTCGGGGCGGGAGACCCTGATCGCGGCGCCGCGCTCGGCGCTGAAGCGCAATGAGTTTGTCTATGTCGTGCGCCCCGATAACACGATTGACGTTCGGCAAGTGCGCCCAGCGCAAACCACCGCTGATGAAGTCTTGTTCCGCGACGGCGTCGCCGACGGCGAGCGCGTGGTGGTTTCGGTGTTGACCTCGCCGCGTCAGGGTATGAGCGTCACGCCGATCGATCGCGCGGGTGAAAGCCCCGCGCCGGCCGCCGCCGCCCAGCCATTGGATATTCGCGAATAGCCCGCGAGCGCGCGACGCGCTCGCACGGAGAGATACAATGTTGAAGGGCCTCGTTGCTTGGTGGGGACGCAATCCCGTCGCGGGCAACCTCCTCATGCTGTTCTGCGTGATCGCGGGCGTCTTCTCCTTCATGCGCATGGAGAAGGAGTTTTTCCCTGCTGGCCGGGGCGACGGTGTGTTCGTCTCCGCGATCTGGCCCGGCGCCAGCCCCGAGGATATGGAATCGCAGGTCATCGTTCGCATCGAGGAAGCGACAGCCGACCTCAACAATGTGAATTGGGTACGGTCACGCTCCGGCGAGAGCTCCGGCTGGGTGCGCATCGCGACAGACCCCGGCACGGACGTCGACGCGATGACCGAGGAAGTCCGCTCGCGCGTGAATTCGATCAGCGGCCTGCCGGACGGACTCGAGCCCATTCAGGTCCAGCGCGAGGTTGGCCGCAACTGGTCCATGATCTTCGGCGTGCATGGCGACGTCGATGAGCGCGCGCTGCGTGACACCGCCGAGCGTCTGCGCGACCGGCTTTCGCTTGTGCCAGGCGGCGCGAACACGATCGTCATCGGCGTGCGCCAGCCTGAGGTCTCCATCGAGGTGTCGGAAGCGTCGCTGCAGGCGTTCGGCCTGACGTTCGACGATGTGGCGCAAGCGGTCCGCGTCTCCTCGCTCAATCTCGCCGCGGGATCAGTACGTACAGCGGATGGCAACTTCCAACTGCAAGCGCGCAATCTCGCGGACACGCAGCTTGACTTCGAGAACATCATTATTCGCCAGACGCCCGATGGCGGCGTCGTGCGCGTGCGCGATGTCGGAACAGTGGTCGATGGCTTCCAGGACACCAACCTCTATTCGCGCATGAACGGCGCACCTTCGGCGCTTGTCACGCTCCAGACCGCCGATCGGTTCGACATCTGGGAGACGAACAAGGCGGTTCAAGAGACGCTGACCGAGCTTCGCTCGGAATTGCCAGCCGGCGTCGAGATCACAACCATCTACAACGAACAGGAAGATTACGACTCGCTTGTCGGCATTCTGTTCCAAAACGCGCTCGCCGGATTCTTCCTGATCTTCGTGCTGTTGCTCTTGACGCTGCATCCGACGGTCGCGTTCTGGGCGACCTTGGGCGTGATGACGGCGTTCGCCGGCTCGTTCTTCATTCTCCCCTACGTCGATGTTTCGCTCAACTTCATGAGCGTTTTCGGCTTCCTGCTCGTGCTCGGCATCATGGTCGATGACGCCATCATTGTCGGCGAGGCCGTCTACGAACGCGCGGAGCGCGGACATACCGGACCGGAAGCATCGATTCTCGCAACCCAGCTCATCCTGAAGCCCTTGGTGGCCTCGGTGTTCGTCACCATGATCGCCTTCAGCCCGATGATGATGCTGGAAGGCGACGCACGGCAATTCACGCGCGCAATCTCGATCGTCGTTATGTCGACCCTGGTGTTCTCTTTGATCGAGAGCCTCATCATTCTTCCAGCCCACTTGGCGCACGTGAAGAAACCCAACCCGCAAGGCACGAGCATTTTGAGTCGCCTGATGCGCTTGCAGCAACGCTGCGCGCATTCGGTGATTTGGGTGGCCGAAAATGTTCATGGGCCCCTCGTGCGCGGGGCTGTGCGCATGCGCTATCTGACCTGGGCGATCTTCGCCGCCGTGATGATCCTCGCTGTCGGCGTGATGGCGTCGGGCCGGGTGAAGCAAACGTTCATGCCGGAAGTCGAAGGCGACTTCATGCAGGCCAACATCACGCTGCCACAGACCACGCCGTTCTCGCGCATGGAACAAGTGGCCGAACAGCTCGACGCCGCGCGCCGTGCGCTGGAGGCGGAAACCGCTGGGGTCGCCGTCGAGGACCCGAATACGGGCGCCATGTCGCGCGGCGTCGTGCGTTCCTGGAGCCAGTCGATCAACGAAAACACCATCCAGGCTTTCGTCGGCTTGACACCGCCAGAAACGCGCCCCGACCTGCGCTCGCGCGAAATCACCGAGCGGCTCGAAGAGCTGCTGGGCGAGGTGCCCGACGCCGACGAGATCAGCTTCTCGCTTTCCGGCTCCGGCTCACCCAGCATCGACCTCGCGCTCATGGGCGAGAACAAGGAAGATCTCGACGCCGCAGTCGAGGACTTGAAGGCGAGGTTGCTGCAATTCTCCGACGTCACCAGCGTGCGCGACAGCCAAGATGCGGCAAACGAGGAATTGCGGTTCCAGTTGCTGCCCGGCGCTCAACAGCTCGGCGTCAGCCTGGCCGACATCACGCGTCAAGTGCGGCAGGCCTATTTCGGCGAGGAAGTGCAGCGTTTGCCGCGCAACGGCGACAATGTCCGCGTTTATGTCCGTTATCCGCGTGACGATCGGCGCACCCTGGAAAGCCTTGGCGCATTCCGCGTGCGCACTGCGGACGGCCGAGAGGTGCCGCTCGCCTCGGTCGCGACCTGGGAGTTCGCACCCGGCGTCACCGGACTAGACCGCCGGCAACGCATGAGTTCGATCCTGATCACGGCCGATCTCGTCAACGCCGAAGCGCGCAGCGACATCATGCGCACATTGGAGAACGAATACTGGGCCGCGTTCGAAACGCGCTACGCGACGGTGTCGCGGCGCGCGATCGGTGAAGCCGAAGGCCAGCAGGAATTCATGCAGCAATTGGTGATGCTGATGGGACTGGCGTTCTGCGGCATTTATTTCCTGCTCGCGGTCACCTTCCGATCCTATGCGCAGCCGCTCATGATCTTGAGCGTGATTCCGTTTGCGTTCGTCGGCGCCGTGCTCGGGCACATGATCTTCGGCGTGAGTTTCGCGATGTTCTCGTGGCTCGGCATGATCGCGGCGATCGGCGTGGTCGTGAACGACAACGTGGTTCTGGTTGACCGCTGCAATCAGATCCGCGGCTTCTTCGCGCTCCGCACCAAGGGCGCGGGCGGCCCGGTGCTCGACTCAGAGGGGCGTCCCGTCGAAGTGCAGGAGATCACCGGTCCGCGCGGCGAGATCTTCGAGTTCATCGCGATCTCGCCCGATCTGGAGGCGCATGAGGAAATCATCCGCGAAGGCGCCGAGAGCCGATTCGTCAGCGGGCCCATCGAAGTGCGGCATTCCCATCAGATGCACTCCGACGGAGCCGAGCATAGCGAGCGTGCGGAGCAATTGGAAACATTGGGCTTCCAAATCATGCGCGTGAAGGCCGAGCGCGGCATCACCGAGGCTGCGGTTTCGCGTTTCCGACAGATATTCCTGACTTCGGTTACGGAATTTGTCGGCACATCGCCGATGATCCTCGAACGCGCGGCGATCGTGCAATTTCTCAAACCCATGGTGATCAGCCTCGCCTTTGGCGTGCTCATCTGCATGCCGGCGACGCTCATTCTGACGCCCGCTTTCTACATGATCGGCGTCGATATCAAGCGCGTGACCGGCAGGATGTTCGGCTTCTATTCGGGGCTTTATGGTCTTCGGCGTGACAAGCTCGCGGCCGCCGAGTAAGACGACCGCAGAATTTTGAGTGGAGGAAAACCAATGGTCACCCTAACTCGGCGCGCCGTGGGCGTGTCGTCTCTGGCTTTGCTTGCGGGCTGCGCTACGCAAACGGCTCAACCCGCGGCGCAAGCGCGCCCGCCAGCTGCGATTGGCGCATGGGGCATTGATCTCGCAGCGCGCGATCTGAGCACCAAGCCCGGCGACGATTTCTTCAAGTATGCCAACGGAACCTGGGCGGCGAACACCGAGATCCCAGCGGACCGTACGCGCTGGGGCACCTTCGACATGTTGCGCGAAAAGTCAGACAATGACGTGCGCACGATCATCGAGGAAATCGCGCTGGCGGGCGGCGCGCCCGGAACAATTCAGCAGAAGATTGCTGACTACTACAATTCCTTCTTGAACCAAGACGCGATTGACGCGGCTGGCCTCGCGCCCATCCAGCCGGAAATCGACCAGATCGATGCGTTGCGCACGCATGAGCAAGTCATTCGCTTAATGGCGACGCCCGGCGTTGCCGTGAATTCTCCGATCGCGATGTTCGTTGGGCTCGATGACCGCAATCCGGACCGCTATGTCGTCAACATTACGCACGCGGGTCTGGGCTTGCCCGAGCGTGAATTTTACCGCCGTACCGACGGTCAATTCCCACAGATCCGCGAAGCCTATGTCGCCCACATTGAGCGCATTCTGGGTCTCGCGGGCCAAAGCAATGCGGCCGCCAAGGCGCGCCAAGTCATGGCGTTGGAGACAGCGATCGCCGAGCGCCACTGGGTCCGCGCTGATCGCCGCGATCGGGAACGGACCTACAATCTCAAGACCCGCGCCGAGATTCGCGCGCTCGCGCCGAACTTCCCGTGGGACGCCGGCTTTGAAGCCTCCGGCCTCGGCGGCGCGCAGGATGCGGTGATCGCCGAATTGTCGGCTATGGCGCCGCTCGCGCGTCTGTTCATGGCGACGCCCGTCGCGACATGGCGCAGCTACCTCGTCTTCCATCTGCTCACCAACAACGCGCAGGTGCTGCCGAGAGCAATCGACGATGCAACCTTCGACTTCTTTGGCAAGACGCTTAACGGCCAGCCGCAGCAGCGCGAGCGCTGGAAGCGCGGCGTGCAGGCTGTGAACGGTGCGTTGGGCGAAGCCATCGGCCAAGTCTACGTTCAGCGTCACTTCCCGCCCGAAGCCAAGGCGCAGATGCTCGAACTGGTGGAGAACGTGCGCCGCGCCTATGGCGAGCGCATCGATCAGCTCTCCTGGATGTCGCCAGAGACCAAAGTCGTGGCGCGCGAAAAGCTCGCCGCGTTCCGGCCTAAGATCGGTTACCCGGATCGTTGGAAAGATTATTCTGGCCTCGAAGTGCGCACTGGCGATGCGTTTGGGAACGCCAAGCGCCAGTCGCTGTTCGATTGGGCGATCGAGGTTGAGCGGCTCTCGCGTCCAACGGACAAGGACGAGTGGTTCATGACGCCGCAAACGGTGAACGCGTACTATAATCCGACGTTCAACGAGATCGTGTTCCCGGCTGCGATCCTGCAGGCGCCCTTCTTCGATCCCAACGCCGATCCGGCCGTGAACTATGGCGGCATCGGCGGCGTCATCGGGCACGAGATGGGCCACGGCTTCGACGACCAAGGCGCGAAGTCGGACGCCCGCGGCGTGCTGCGCGATTGGTGGAACGCGGAAGATGTCCGCCGCTTCCAAGAAGTGACCGGTCGGCTCGCCGCTCAGTACGAACAGTTCGAACCGCTGCCAGGCCTTCGGCTCAATGGCCGGCTCACGCTAGGAGAAAACATTGGCGACAATGGCGGCCTGCAGGTCGCCTACCACGCCTATCGCCTTTCACTGAATGGCCAGGAGGCGCCCGTGCTCGATGGCGTCACGGGTGATCAGCGCTTCTTCCTGGGTTGGGCGCAAGTGTGGCGCACTTTGATGCGCGACGAAGCCATGCGCAATCAGGTCATCAACGGCCCACACTCGCCGGGCTATTACCGCGCCAACGGCCCGGTGCGGAACATGGACGCTTGGTACGCCGCCTTTGACGTTCAGCCAGACGACGACCTCTACATCCCACGGGAAGAGCGCGTCACCGTTTGGTGAGGCGCGACATGAACGCATCTATGAAAGGGAGCGCTTCGCGGCGCTCCCTTTTTCATTCTGGATATTTCTTCGCCATAAAATCCCAGGACCGCGTGATCAGCTCCCGCAACGCGGCTTCGTCCACGTCCGCGAGCTTGCCGAGATAGAGGCAGCTCTTGCCGATCTTGTGCTTGCCGAGCTTTTTGAGCAGCGCATCGTACTCCTTGAAGCCGGGCATGATGTACACGACCAGATTGGCTTTGCGCGGACTGAAACCGGCGCGCATCCATGCGCCTGTTGGCCCTTGATACACGCCGTAACCAATGATCGAGGGTCCCCAGAGAGCGGGCTTTTCGCCAGTGATCTCACGAAACATCTTATCGACGGCCTTGGCGTCCTTGCGGCGGGTTTCATCTTCGACCGCGGCGATAAAGCCAGCTACGGACGCTTTGGTTTTCTGGGTTTTGGGTTCTTTCGTCATATGCCCCTCCGCGCTCAAGGCTTCGCGGGTTGACGCACGCTGTCAAGCGCCTGGCAGAAGAACGCGGGCGCATTGCCAGCGCTGCAAGCCGCCCCGCCCATGCTGAACACGAAGATGATGAGCGCAATGAGCGGGAAGATGATCCCGATCGCGCGTGTGATCAGCATGGAGAGCGAGAGGCCACCTTTCCGACGAGTCATCGGCTCCCCAGAACGACATTGCGACGCCCAGGCACCAATCAAATCGTGGCGCGAAAAGCCAAAAGAGGCCAAGCGTCATGACAAAATCAACCGGCAGTTCCGCTAGATTCTCGTTGTAGTCCTTTGGGATATTGGCACCGAGGGAATGAGGCCGCCGAGCCATCACAGCCCCTTCACGATCTCGTCCGTCATTTTCTTCGCGTCGCCGAACAGCATCATCGTGTTATCGCGGAAGAAGAGTTCGTTTTCGACGCCCGCATAGCCCGAACCCATGCCGCGCTTCACGAACAGCACGGTCTTCGCGCGCTCGACATCCAGGATCGGCATGCCATAGATCGGGCTCTTTGGATCAGTCTTCGCCGACGGATTGGTCACGTCATTGGCGCCGATCACATAAGCGACATCAGCTTGCGAAAACTCGTTGTTGATGTCCTCAAGCTCGAACACTTCGTCGTAGGGCACATTGGCTTCGGCGAGCAGCACGTTCATGTGCCCCGGCATGCGCCCGGCGACCGGGTGAATGGCGTACTTCACCTCGACGCCTTCCTTCTTCAGCATATCCGCCATTTCGCGCACGCTGTGCTGCGCTTGCGCCACCGCCATGCCGTAGCCCGGCACGATGATCACCTTGCTCGCATTCTTCATGATGAAGGCCGCATCGTCAGCGCTACCCTTCTTCACTGGCCGCGTCTCCACGTGGCCCACCGCGGCGGCGCCATCGGCCGTGCCGAAGCCGCCAAGAATGACGCTGATGAAGCTGCGGTTCATGCCCTTGCACATGATGTAGGAGAGGATTGCGCCCGAAGAGCCCACCAGCGCGCCGGTGATGATCAGCGCTACGTTTTCCAGCGTGAAGCCAAGCGCCGCCGCCGCCCAACCCGAATACGAATTGAGCATCGACACCACGACCGGCATGTCGGCGCCGCCAATGGGGATAATCAGCAGCACACCAATAACCAGCGACAGGATCGCGATCGCCCAGAAGTGCCAATCGGTGCGCCCGCCATCGGCGACCATCAGCACGATCAAGGCGGTGATGGCGCCGGCGATGGCGACATTGATGAAATGGCGCCCCGGCAGCATGATCGGCGCACCGCTCATATTGCCATTGAGTTTCGCAAACGCGATCACCGAGCCGGTGAACGTCACCGCCCCGATCGCGGTGCCAAGCGACAGCTCGATCAGCGAACTCATCTTGATGCCGCCCGTCGCAGCGACGATGTGAAAGCTCTCCGGCGCGTAGAACGCCGCCGCCGCCACCGCCACCGCCGCCAAGCCGACGAGCGAGTGAAACGCGGCAACCAATTGCGGCATGTCCGTCATCTTGATCGAGCGCGCGATGTAAGCGCCGCCGCCGCCGCCGATAAGAGCCGCCGCGGCGATCAGGCCAAGCGTTGTCGGGTCAAGATTTTCCCAAGCCAGCGCCAGCGTGACCAATATGGCGATGCCCATCCCGATCATGCCGTACGTGTTGCCCTGGCGGCTGGTCTCGGGACTCGACAGCCCGCGTAGCGCCAGGATGAACAACACCCCGGAGACGAGATACAGCAAGGTCGCGAGATCAGCGTTCATAATTGCCCCAAATCAATTTTGCCGCCGCCAACGCGACCAGCCCGATATCAACGTCGCCGCCGGCGCGGCAAAGAACACAATCGCGGCCAGCCATTCCGGCCAACCCTCATGCGTCGCGCCGAGGAACGCCAGCACATTGCCAATGATCGGCACGAAGGCGAGCACGAACCCAGCCACCGCCGACGGCCACGCGCCCCACTCGAATTCGCGCTGCACCCATTCGCTCACGAAATAGATCTGCAGCACGCACAAGCCGATCCATGCCAGCACCAACACGCAGCCCATCCCCGCGCAGCCCGTCATGCGGACCTGAAAGCGGCGCATGTCCTCGCGCGCGCGAGTGCGGTCGAAGGTATGCGGCGCGATGGTCGGCCCATCGCTCGCTTCACTGAGGCCGCTCAGTGCGCGTTGTGCCGCTTGGCGCAGAGCATCGTCATCGACCGCGCCCTCTTCGCGCGCTTCGTTCACCTGCGCTTCGAATTGCTCGACCGCGACTTGCAGCGCCACGATCGGAGGCGGCAATGGTCCGCCCGCCGTCCAGCCTTCGATGAACCGGCGCATGAATGCTTCGGCGGAAAGCCGGCCATCGAGATAAGCCTCGATCAGCGCGCGCCAGTCCGCCAGCGTCATCGCGTCACTTCTTCTCTTTCTTCTTGTACATGGCGAGCATGCGCTGGGTGACCAGGAAGCCGCCGAAGATGTTCACGGCGGCCAGGCCAACGGCCAGCGCGCCCGCGCCTTTCGCCACCCAGCCGCCTTCAACAGCCGCGCTCGCCGCCGCAGCGATCAATGCGCCGACGATAATGACGGACGAGATCGCATTGGTGACCGCCATCAACGGCGTGTGCAGCGCCGGCGTCACCGACCACACGACGTAATAACCGACGAAAATCGCTAGCACGAAGATAGCCAGGTAGAACACAAAGGGATCGACGGCTTCCATCAGGTCCTCACTCGGTTTCGTAGGCGGCGTCGGCGCGGATGATCAGACCAGCCTCGTCCATTTCATGCACTTCGGCGGCGCGCTCGCCGCGATGATTGCGATAGATCAAGGTGTGGCCGCGCGCGCCGACGCAGAGGCCTTCC
>JALHOC010000037.1:0-3597 GCA_022843225.1 Hyphomonadaceae bacterium | reverse complement strand
TGCTCGGTGATCAGCGCCGCTTGCTTGGCTTGGTACTCCGCGCTCATCGGCTTGGCGTAGCCGGCGGCGGTTTCGGCCTGCTTGAATTCGTCGTCCTCCACCGCAACGAACTTGGCGCCGAGCGAGGCGACTTGTTCTTTCGTCGCGGGGCGCACGTCTGTCGCGCTCACGACTGCACCAAGGCGCCGCGCGGTCGCTATCGCCTGCAGGCCCGCAACGCCGACGCCCATGATGAACACTTTCGCGGCGGCGACGGTGCCTGCGGCAGTCATCATCATCGGAAAAGCGCGCCCATAAAGCGCCGCGCCTTCGATCACGGCGCGATAGCCGGCGAGGTTGGCTTGCGAACTCAGCGCGTCCATGGATTGCGCACGGCTGATGCGCGGAATGAATTCCATCGCCAGCGCGTCGATCTTGGCTTTCGCGAGCGCCTCGATCACGCCGCGATCGCCATAGGGCTCAAGCAGCGAGGTGAACCCCGCCCCCGCGCGCATCGCGCTGATTTCACCGTCGCTCGGCCGGCGCACTTTCATCACCAGATCCGCAGCGCCGACGCCCCCATCGGCGCTGATCTCCGCGCCCGCGACTTTGTAGTGGTCGTCCGGCGCGCTCGCGCCAAGGCCGGCGCCGGTTTGCACCGTGACGCTGTGGCCAAGGCCGATGATTTTTTTCACCGTCTCTGGCGTGGCGGCGACGCGCGTTTCTCCGAGCGCGCTTTCCTTCAGGACGGCGATCTTCACCGGCTCAGCCCGCGCCAGCGAAGGCGGCCACGATCATGCCGCCCAGGCCCAGCAGCACCCAGCTCGCGACCTGCACCGCCCAATAGAGGGCCGGCATTCTAAAGATCAGCCCTGCGGCAACGCCAAGCCCGACATAGGCGCCAAGCCCCGCCCACCAGCCGGCGCCAATCGCGAAGGCCAGCGTCAACAGCGCCACCCACTGGGCGATCAATGTACACGTCCACACCGTCGCGGAAATAAAGCCGTCGAAGGTTGAGCGTTGGTCCTGAATTTCCATTCCGCCGCGCGCGCCAGTCTGCGCCATGTCCGAAACTCCCGAAAGCGATGTCAACGCGCGGGGTGTAAACCGCACCGCACAGGGGGACAAGCGGTCCCCGGGTCGCGCCCGGCCCAAATCAGCTCGTTGAGAGGCCGGTCGAGAGGAAACTGACATCGCCGTCCTCGAACCGGGCGGCGGTGAGGATGCCAGTGGCGTAGGCGCCGGTATCGATGCCGATCCGGCGCGCATCGGCGTAAGGCCGGTCGGACGGGGTGTGGCCATGCACCACGCAATGCGAAAACGGGAGCCGATGGTTGAGGAATTTCTGGCGCGACCAAAACAGCTCCGCATCGGTTTGTTTATCGAGCGGCCGCCATGGGTTCACACCGGCATGGACGAAGGCGTAATCCCCCATGACGATGTAGCGTTCGAGGCTGTTGAGGAACGCCGCATGGCGCTCAGGCACGGCAGCCTTCAGCGCCTCGGCGGCGGCGATCCAATCCTGTGGTGACGCGCCCAGCGGTGAGGGCGGCGCCACGCCATAAGCCAGCAAAGTCTCGGCCCCGCCCTGCATCACCCACGCCCTGTTGTTCAGAGGCGCCTCCATGAAGCCCAGCATCGACGCTTCGTGGTTGCCCTTCAGGAACCGCCGCTCGAACCCGGCCGGGCGGCCCGCGAGCAGCACGTCCAGCACCGCCGCACTCCGCGGCCCCCGGTCCACATAATCGCCCAGGAAAATCACGAGCGGGGGTCCGCCTTCGCGGGTATCGGCCTCTACGCGCGCCTCGAGCATGGCGCAGAGCGACAGCAACAGATCGTCGCGGCCGTGAATGTCGCCCACGGCGTAGCCCACCCGCCCCGCTGGGAATCTGGCGGGCGGCGGCGGCGCGAGGCCAAGCATCCGCAGCAGATTCATGGGAATAAGCTTAGGCTTAAGCGGTGAATCTGGCAAATGAGGACGATGGAGGGGCTCTTGCAGCGTTCGGCGATGACATGAGCACACGCGTCTCCGTCATCATGGCGAATCTGAACGGCGCGGCGCACATCGCCGAAGCCGTGCGCTCGGTGCTCTCGCAGACCGAGCCGGCTCTGGAACTCCTGCTGTGCGATGACGGCTCCACCGACGACAGCCTTGCCCGCGCCGAAGCGGCAGCGGCGGGCGATGCTCGGTTGAGGATCGTGCCCGGGGGCGGCCGCACTGGGCCGGCGGCGACGCGCAATCGCGGCCTCGCTTTGGCGCGGGGCGATTGGGTCGCGGTCGTGGATAATGATGATCTGATCGAGCCGGATCGGCTGAAGCGACTTTGCGGCACGGCGCAAGCCGATAGCGCCGACGTGGCCGCGGACAATCTGCTCACCTTCTATGAGGGCGGCGCGCGGGCCGAACATCCGCACCTCGCGCTCACGGCGCCGGCCTGGATCGACGCGGCCGCCTATGCCGAGAGCAACATCATGCTGCGCGGCGGGCGTCAGCTTGGGTATTTGAAGCCGATCTTTCGCCGCACTGCGCTCGGCGCCACACGCTACGACGAAAGCCTGCGTATCGGCGAGGATGCCGATCTTGTGTTGCGCTTGCTGATCGGCGGCGCGCGGATGAGAATTTATCCCGAGTGCGGCTATCATTATCGCAAGCACGCGGGCTCGATCTCACACCGGCTGACGCCGCAGACGCTCGATGCGATGCTGGCGGCACATGAGAGATTGGATGCGCGCGGCGACGCGCGTTTGCAGCGCGCGCTAGCGCGCCAAGGCGATGCGCTGCGCGATGCGCGCGCGTTCGAGGACTTGGTTGCGGCGCTGAAGGCGCGCGATTTTGGCGGCGCGCTTGCTGCCGCCCTCAAACGCCCTGCCGCTTTGGCGTTGCTGCATGGGCCCTTGTTGGCGCGGCTCAAACGCTGATGCGCCCTTAGCCGGCCAACGCGTCTCGCGTTTCCGGTTTTGGTTTGTCTAGCGGGCGCGAGCGCGTGTTTAGGATGAGTTGAGCGCGGCGGGGGCGAGCACCAGTGCTTGCGCGCGCGGATCGTCTCGGAAGATGCGCACAAGGCGCCGGCGCGTGAGCCCATTGCGAAGGCGTCGACCCAATAGTGCGATGCAGCGCTCAGGGTTTTTGAGCACGCTCAGAATGGCGTCGATCCGAGAGATGTTTCCGCTTGCCCGCAGTGCTTTGCGCAAACACTGGCCGATCACGGCGCGGCGGTGGCCGCGGGTTTTCTTCATGCCATGACGGTGGTTGGCGCGCGGCGACGACGCGGTGCGCGACACGACGCCAAGAACCACCAGGTTTGCGGCCACGCGCGCGGCGGCGTCCAGGATGTCGCGATTCACGAGCCAAGGTAGCCACCGTGCGATGCACACGAGCACTCACCAGCGAAGGCTGGCGACGCGCTCGGCGCAGATCAACGGGGTGCGGGCTTTCATCATGGATCGTGCGCCGCAAGTTTAAGCGGGCGCCGACCCGGTCGGATTGATTTTTTGTCGCGCCTTGATTCGCAAGGGCGGAAGCGGTGTTTGGATCGGGATAGAGCGCAATCAATCCCCGCTTTTCGGCGGATTCAGCTTGCCCCGCGCGAGGGGAAGACGGACGACCGGAAATGGCCC
>JALHOC010000036.1 GCA_022843225.1 Hyphomonadaceae bacterium | reverse complement strand
TTCACGTCGGGTAGGAAATCCTCGATTTTCACGCGTTCCTTATCCGGCGCACGCGGCATGTTGAGCGTACGCACCGTGAGCAGGATGATCTGCTCGTGTAGCACTTGATTGTGTTTCAGATTGTGCATCAAAGCCGCGGGCGCGATGTCAGGATCGCTGGTCAGGAAAATCGCCGTGCCGCGCACCCGATGCGGCGGGTGATGCGAGAGCGTCTCGAACAATTTTGCCACCGGCTCATCGCGACGCACCACTTCCGCCAGGATGCGCGTGCCGCGTACCCAGGTCCAGATCACGATCAGCAGCCCGATCGCCAGCATAATCGGGACGAAGCCGCCAGAGAGCACGCGCTGCAGGTTGGACGCCAGGAAGATCGCTTCGATGATCGCGAACGGTGTTACGATCGCCAGCGCCACCCAGACCGGTTGCTTCCAGAGCTTCCAAATCACGATGAACATCATGCAGGTGCTCATCAGCATCTCGGCAGTGATGGAAATGCCATAGGCCGCCGCGAGCCGCGTCGAGGAGCCGAACGCGAGCGTCAGCGCCAGCACGCCCGCCATCAGCATCCAATTGATCTGCGGCATATAGATCTGGCCGGCTTGGGTTTCAGACGTCCGGCGAATTTCCATGCGCGGCAGCAGCCCAAGCTGGATCGCTTGTTGCGTCAGCGAGAAGGCGCCGGAGATCACAGCCTGGCTCGCGATCACGGTCGCCGCCGTGGCGAGAATGACCAGCGGCAAGCGGAAGGCGTCGGGCGCGAGCAGGAAGAACGGGCTGAACTCGAACGTCTCGCCCGCGGCTATCGCGGCGGCGTAGCCGACATTGATCTCATCGATCTGGCCGATCACCAGCGCGCCTTGGCCCAAATAATTCAGCGTCAGCGCCGGCAGAACCAAAGCCACCCAAGCCAACCGGATCGGGCGGCGTCCGAAATGGCCCATGTCCGCGTAGAGCGCTTCCGCGCCGGTCACGGCCAGAAACACCGAGCCCAGCACCACGAAGGTGAGAAAGCCATGATCGATCGCGAAGCTGATCGCGTACGTCGGTAGCAAAGCTTCCAGAACGCCTGGGTCGCGCAGGAGATTCATCAGCCCCAGCCCGCCCATGACCAGAAACCACACAGCGGTGATTGGTCCGAAATAACGGCCCATGACGCCGGTGCCGCGCGACTGCACCGCGAACAAGCCGACAAGAATCACAACCCCGATCGCCACCACGGCTTCGCTGCTGATCGTGTCCTGCAGTGCGGGCACGGCCCTGAGACCCTCAACCGCCGACAACACCGAGATCGCCGGCGTGATAATGGCGTCGCCATAGAACATCGACGCGCCGATGACGCCGATAAGAAACAAGAGCGGCGTGCGCTTACCTAGTGCGCGCTGCGCCAACGCCATCAAGGACAAGGTGCCGCCCTCGCCCTTGTTGTCCATCTGCAAAACGAAGACGATGTATTTGAGCGTGACGATGATCATCAGCGCCCAGAAGATCAGCGACACGATGCCCAACACTTCGTGACGTTGCAGGCCGTCTCCGCCCTGCATCACGTGCAGAATGCTCTCCTTGAACGCGTAGAGTGGGCTGGTGCCGATGTCGCCGTACACGACGCCAATGCAGCCGATCACCAGCGCCATGAAGCCGGCATGCGCGTTGGCTGCGCCGCCCCCTGCGCCATTGTGATTCGGCGCGTCCCCCTGGGCTTGCGCCATGATGAAATCCCCTTCGGGCGATAGGGAGGCCCGGCTCGCGCCGCGCGTTTAGACCTTTTCCATCAGCCCAGCAAATGCTTCGGCCCGGAAAGTTCAGGTTTGGTTAGCGACACGGCGAGGCGCCTTTTCAGAAGTCGACGGCGATGCCCTTGCGCTCCCAATCGCCGAACCGGGTCGGCTCGGGGCCGGCGGGCCCGCCCACCTCTTTGGCAGCCGTCGCCGCACTTTGGCGGCGCGCCGCAGCCTCGGCCAAAGCGCGCTGCGCTTCCGGCGTGAGTTTCCGCGGCGGGTTTTCGGACTCGTCCATATTGAACCTCGGTTTGGCGCTCTCGATATCACAGATCACTGAGTTGAGGAGACCCATGAACCATCTCAAGACCTATGTCCTGCTGGCCGGCCTCACCGCCCTGTTCGGTGGCATTGGCTATATGGTGGGCGGAACGACGGGCATGCTGATTGCGCTCGCGGTCGCGGCGGCGATGAATTTGTTCGCCTATTGGAACGCCGACAAGATGGTGTTGCGCCATTTCCGCGCCGAGCCAGTTGGACGCGGCCACCCGGACGGTCGCGTGCGCGCTTATGTCGAAGACACGCTTTCGATGGCGCAGCGCGCGGGTCTGCCTGCGCCGAAAATCTATCTCATCGACAACCCCCAGCCGAACGCCTTCGCCACCGGCCGCGATCCCCAGAACGCCGCCGTCGCCGCCACGACCGGCCTGCTCGGTTTGCTTTCGCGCGAGGAGATTCGCGGCGTCATGGCCCATGAACTCGCGCACGTGAAGAACCGCGACACGTTGACCATGACCGTCACCGCCACTGTGGCGGGCGCCATCGGCATGCTGGCGAATTTCGCTTTCTTCTTCGCGCCGCGCGACGGCAACGGCAATTCTAACCCGATCGCAGGCCTAGCGATCATGCTGCTCGCGCCTTTGGCGGCGTCCTTGGTGCAGATGGCGATCAGCCGCTCGCGGGAGTACGAAGCCGACCGTATCGGCGCCGAAATTGGCGGTGAGCCAGAAGCTCTGGCGCGTGCGCTTGAAAAGATCGAGTCCTATGCTCGTCAGCGTGTGAATGTTGATGCTGAGCGCAATCCCGCCATGGCGCATCTCTTTATCATCAATCCGCTATCTGGGCGCGGCGCGGACAATCTCTTCTCGACCCACCCGGCGACGCGCAATCGCATCGCCCAATTGACAGAGATGGCGCGCCGGCTTGGCCGCTCGTTCCAACCCGCCGCCGAAGCGCTGAACAAGGCAAGCCCCTGGGGTGCGGCCTCGCGCGGCAAGCGCGGGCCTTGGGGCTGACCGGTCAAAGCGGCGCCGTTTCGCCGCTGATGGTTTATGACGCGTTAACCAGCACAGGCGAGCGTGCGGGCCTGAAACCCCGCGCATGCGCCTTGCCACAACCCTTCCCGCCGCGCTCCTTATCGCGCTTGGCCTGGCCTCGGCCACGCCCGCCGTGTGGGCCGACTCGCCTGTCGTCATCGAAGGCGGCGACGAAGACGTGCGCGAAGCCATCCTCGATCTGTTGCCCGATCGCGACCGGCCCGAAACCCTGTTCGAGGCCGAGCGCATCGCCGAGGAAGCCGCAGAGCGCGCCCGCGCCTGGCTTCGATCTGAAGGCTATTACGCGGCGGAGGTGACGCCGGAAGCCAACGAAACACCGGCCATGGCGCGGCTTGTGATCGCGCCGGGCCAACGCTTTCGGTTCGACGCACCCGCGATTGTGTTCGAGGATGCGCCGCCGGACGCCGACGTGCGCGATGCGGCGGCTCAAGCGATGAATGGCTTGCGTGTGGACGCCCCTGCGCGCGCCGCCAGCGTGTTGGACGCGGAGGCCAACGTACTCGCGGTGCTGCATCAGCGCGGCTACATCGACGCGGCGCCAGGGGAGCGTCGTGTGGTCGTTGACCATGCAACGCAGCGCGTGGCCACGGAGCTACGCTTTGCGCTCGGCGCGTCCGCCCCCCTGGGCGCACTCCGCGCCGAGCCGGAAGACCTGCTGCGCCCCAGCTATGTCGCGCGCTTGCGCAATTGGGATCTGGGCGAGCCCTATTCGCCGCAAGCGTTGACACGGTTGCGACGCGATCTCATCGCGACCGGCGCTGTTTCACGGGTAACCACGCGGCTTGATGCGCCCAACGAAGAGGGCGTGCGCGATGTCGTGATCGAGCTCGAACCCGCGCGCCACAACGCCTACGAAGTCGGCGTCGGTTATTCCACCACCGATGGACTCATTCTCGAAGCCGAGTGGACGCGCCGCAATGTCAGCCGACGCGCGGATTCCCTGACCCTCGCCACAACGCTCGGCGAGGTGCAGCAGAGTGTGAGCGCCGAACTCTTGCGACCCCACGGCGCCGAGCTTGGTCACGCCATCATTTATGGAATCGAAGCCGAGCGCGAAGCGCCCGAGGGCTATACCCGCCAAGGCATCGCGCTTTATGCGTCTGTCGACGCCGCACAACGTCTGCGCTTCAGCCGTTCGTATGGACTACGCCTCTCCGCCGATAGCTTCGATGATCTCGCTGGCGGCGTCAGCCAGGCTCTCGTTTTGTCTGGTTTCGTAAACTTCCGTAACGATTCCACTGAATTCTCTCTCGATCCGCGCGATGGTGCGATCACGGAATTCCGCGTCGAGCCTTCGATCTCCACTGGCGATGCGACCTTGGGCTTCGTGCGCGCCACTGCTGAGGCGCGCGGCTATAAATCGTTCGGCGCACGCGATCAGCTCACGCTCGCGGCGCGCGCGCGCGCGGGCTGGCTCGAAGCCGTCAGCGGCGACGCTGATGACGCCCCGCCCGATCGCCGCTTTTACGCCGGCGGTGGCGGCTCGGTACGCGGCTATGACTACAATTCCATTTATCCGGCCGAACGCGACACGCTGGGCCTCTCGCCCGGCGGCCAAGGCGCAGTCGAGGGCTCGGTGGAAGCGCGTTGGCGCTTCGGGGAGCGCTGGGGGGCGGCCGCCTTCGTCGATGGCGGCGCGGCGTTCGACGAATGGAGCGATGCCGGCGATCTCAGTTGGGGCGCGGGCGTAGGCGTTCGCTACGATCTCGGCTTCGCGCCTCTGCGCATCGATGTTGCCGTGCCGTTGGACGACAACGAGGCCGACAACGACTATGCCTTCTATATCAGCGTTGGGCAGGCGTTCTGATGCGCCGCCGCGTGTGGCTTCTCGCGGGCGCGACCATCGTCGGCGGCGCGGCGCTCGCGCTCGGCCCGGCAGCGCCGTGGTTGGTGGATCATCTCGCCGATGGGCAGCGCGCCTGGCGGCTCGGGCGCTTGCAAGTGGAGGGCGTGTCCGGCGCTTGGCTCGGCGATCTCCACGCGCAGCACGTTTCCATCTCCGACGAGACCGGCGTTTGGCTTGAAGCCGAGGATGTCGCGTTGCGCTGGCGGCCGTTCGATCTGTTCGACGACGCGTTCACGCTCCACAGCGCGCGCATCGGTGCGATCAATGTCGTGCGTCGCCCCGCACTGTCCGCGCCACGCCCCGCGCGCGGCGGCTTTGATGCGCATCTCGGCGAAATCGAGATCGAGAACATCACCCTGGCCGAGGCATTTGTAGGCGAAGCGGCGGCCTTTTCCGCAGCGCTCGCGCTCGACTATAGCGACAAACGCCTGGAACAGCTCGCGGTCGATCTCCGACGCACGGACTCGGACGCCGATCGCGCGACGATCCGATACGCGAGCGGTGCAGACTTCGAACTCCGCACGGACATTGTCGGCGAAGCAGGCGGCGTGCTGTCGACGTTCTTGGGCGCGCCAGACCAAGCCGTCCGCGCCGAAGCACGCGGCGATGGCGATGCGTCTGCAGGCGAAGCGAGTTATAGCGCACAGGTCGGCGTGGCGTCCCTGCTTCGCGGTGATGTACGATGGAGCACATCCGAGTGGGCGGCGAACGCCGAAGCGCGCTTCGACTTGCTCCCCAGCTTCGCATCGCTCGCACGCCGCATCGGCGCCAGCGCGACGCTGTCCGCCTCGGGAGCGCCCGCAGGCGCTTTCACCGCGCGCGCGGCGACGCCCTTCCTCAATGTCGATCTCTCGGGCGTTCTGGATGAAGCGGGCGCGCTCGTCGACGGCGCACATTTCGTCGCAACGACCGCGCGGCTTTCGGATATCGCACGCGAATCTCCGTTTGAGCTTGGCGAGGCGCGCTTGGACGGCGAACTCCGGCGCGCGCGCGGAACGACTGCGATTGAGGCAATTCTCGACGCCGAGGACGTACGCGCGCTAGGCGAGCGCACGCGGTTCAACGGCCCTGTCCGCGCCGCGCTGACGCCGGAACGCTTTACGCTCGACGCCGATCTGCGCGCCGCTACCCCCGCGCCGGCATTGTTCGCTAATGCGCGCCTCTCGACTGACCTCGCCTATGATCGCACCCGCCAGCGCTTCGCGCTCGACACGGCCAAGCTTGAGGGCGACGCGATTAGCGCCGACGCTCAGGGCTGGTCGTCGCGCGGCGACGGCGAATTCTCCGGCACGTGGCGCGTGCGCCAATTGGAGGCGTTGGCGCCAAGCTTCAGCGGTGAAGCGCAAGGCCGCTGGCGTGGGTTCGACGAGGAGGCCGCTGGCGCGCGCGGCTGGACAATCGCCATTGACGGACGCGGGGCACGCGTCAGCACTCGACAAGAAGCCCTGGCGCAAGCGCTTGGCGCGACACCGCAACTCGACGCGCGTCTGCGCGCCGACCGAGGCGGGCTCACCGTCTTGCATGCACGCATTGATGGCACGCGGCTGCGCGCGGGCGCCACCGGGCGTATCGTGCGCGGGCAAGCAAATCTGGCTCTTGAAGCTAGCGCACGCGGGCCGCTCCAAATCGGCGGCGCCGAGATCGTGGGTGCGGTCGACGCCACGGGGCAATTGACTGGCGCGCTCTCGCGTCCAACGTTGACCGCGCGAGCGAGCTTTTCGAGTTTGGCGGTTGGCGGGCTTGTCGTTGAACAGCCTGTCCTCGACTTTACGCTTGCGCCGCAGGGAGAGGCGTACACCGGCCGCGCCGGCATCGAAGGCGCCGCATCCGGACAGCCGCTGACCGCCGCCGCTGACATCGCCCTTGATGGCGGCGCGATCACCTTGCGCGATCTCGATGCGCAATGGGGCGGACTGCAAGCACAGGGCAGCGCGGCTTTTGCTAATGCCAGCGCCAACGCCAATCTCGATATCAACGGCGTGATGGATGGGCTCGCGCCCGGCCTCACGGGCCGCGTCGCGGGCGCGCTGGCGCTGACGCCGGATGCGCTCACGCTCGACGCCACGCTGGCGGACACGCGCTTGGGCGAACTCCGTGTACGCTCGGCGACTTTGCACGCGGAAGGCCCTCTCGACGCGCTGAATGCGCGCTTTGACATGCGTGGCCGGCTGGGTCAGGCGCCGCTGACATTCGCGGGTCAAGCGCGCATTGCGCGAGAGAACGCCGCAACTCTGGTGTACGCCGAAGGCGCGGGCGAACTCGCAGGAACGCCGCTTACGACACGCGCGCCGATTGAAGCGCGCTTCACGCGCGGCGCAGTGGACGCCTCGTTGGAGGCGATCATGTCCGATGGCGTCGTCACCGCGCGCTGGCGCGACGCCGGGCGGGCGCTCTCGGGCGCTGCGCACGTCGAGAATGCGCCGCTGGCGCCGCTTGCCGCTATCTGGGGCGAACGCGCGACGGGTCGCATTTCGGGCGCCGTCAATCTGACCAATCAGGGCGGCGGCCTGAGCGGCGACGCCGATCTTCGCGTCACCCAAGCGCGCTTCGCTGGCCGCCAACGCGGCACGCTCGATCTGCGTGTGGTTGGCGATCTCGATCCAAGCCGTTTGGCGGCGACCATAGACGCCACCTCGACGGAAGGCCTGGTCGCGCGGTTCGAGGCCGACGCGCCGGTCGTGACCAGCACTGCGCCCATCCGCATCGCGCTCGCACCCGAGCGGCGCGGGCGCGCGACCTGGAGCATGCGAGGCCCCGCCGACAGTTTGTGGGCGGCGGCGCGTCTGCCCGATCAATCGCTTGACGGCCAACTCGATGGCGCGGGCGAACTCAGCTTCGGGGCCGGTTATCTCTCCGGTGACGGCCATATCGAGATCGTCGATGGCCGCTTCGAGGACAAGCGCACGGGCATCACGCTGACCGATCTCGATGTACGGCTTGGCCTCAGCGATGCCGGCGTCGCCATCGAGACGTTCACCGCAACCTCGCCCCATGGCGGGAGGCTCACGGCCACCGGCGGCAGCGCCAACCCACGCAATGGCGCGATCAGCGTGCGCGTCGATGATATGCGCATCGCCGACCGGCCCGATGCACGCGCGACAGCATCTGGCGATCTCACGCTCGCTTGGGAGGGCATGCACACGCGGCTCTCCGGCGCGCTTGTGATCGATGAAGCGGAACTCGACATCGCCGCTAGCTCCGATGCGGGCATCCCCACCCTCGACGTCGTCGAGGTGAACCGCCCCGACGAGGAAGACCAGATCGAGCCCGCGGCCGCAGTTCGCCGCAATGGCTCGACCGAACTTGACGTACGCATCACCGCGCCGGGCCGCGTGTTCACGCGCGGGCGCGGCGTGGACGCGGAATGGGCGCTCGATCTGCGCCTCGACGGTACGGCGCGGGCGCCAAATCTGTTCGGCGACGCGCGCGCGGTGCGCGGCACGCTCGCGCTCTCGGGGCAGCCCTTCGAGATCGACAACGCGCTCATCTTCTTCAATGGCGATCCGCTCGATGCGCAGATCGATATGAGCGCCACGCGCGACACCGCCGATCTCACCGCGCGCATCCGCCTCACCGGCACGGCGCGCGATCCGGAGATCGCCTTCTCCAGCGACCCGGCGCTACCGGAAGATGAAATCCTGCCGCAAATCCTGTTCGGGCGCTCGGTCGCTGATCTTTCGGCGTTCGAGGCCGCGCAGCTTGCGGCCAGCATCGCGGCTTTATCTGGCACGGCGTCGATTGATCTGATGGACGCCGCGCGCGCCGCCGCCGGGCTCGACCGGCTCAATGTGCGCCAGGACGAGAACGGCGGCTTCCTGGTGGCGGGCGGGGTTTATTTGACGCGCGATGTCTATGTTGAAGTCGCGCGCACGGGGCTCGGCCAGGCGCAGACGCGCGTGGAATGGACGGTGCGGCCGCGCCTTGTGTTGATCACCAGCTTCCGTGGCGACGGCGATCAACGCGTCTCGCTGCGCTGGCGAAGAGAGAGCGATTAGCGCGGCTGCGCGTGCTCGCAAGTCAACTCTTGCGAAAATCTCCTTTCTTTTCCCTCCGGACATACGGAGGGCGGGGACGCGGTGACATCGCGTCGCGAGCGCCGCTTTCGCAGCGCGGAAAAAGACGCGAAACCCTCGCGTCCCCGTGATTGTCTTTCATCCTTCCCACATGTCGCCTTGGCAGCGGTTGTTTAGCTTTTCGTTTCCTTCGGGGTCCCACGTTCCATAGGTCTGCGCACTTGTGCTGACTCTTGCGCGAAGTTCCCAAATTGCATGCACCTTTTTCTCGCATTCGACGCCGAAGAAGGCCCTGGCCAACGGGAGGCACTCGAACAATTCAGCCCATAGGTCTTTGGCCACAGATATTCGATCGAATACTATTTGACCTTGATTGAGTCGCTTTTGCTTCCACTCAGGTAGCAGTGCGTATCCTTCAAAGGAGAGCTTTAACTTCTCGCGCGCCTCTTCATGCTCATGCCCGAGCGAACGCGCATTTCTAATAGACGGAAACGTCCGCTTCGCTTGTAGACAAAAGTCATAATGCGTTCGGCGGCAGCAATTTTTCTTTCAATCTGTCGCTGATTGGCAAACGTCGAAGAGCCATAGTGGGTCGCCCAGACAACAGCGCCTGCCCCCGCGATCCGGCCCAAACTTGCATCCAGCTAGCCGTAGCTTCCCAATCAATGGGATAAAACCAAACAGTCACCATCGACTCCGCGGCTCAAACCGAGCAATTATACACGAGCATCACCGTCGCTTAGGGGCAGAACGCACTAAGCGATTTCCTCCGCAAGCGAGCGCTGTTGCCGCCAATCGCGTCCCCCGCCATATAGCCAGCACAATGAAGTTTCTCGACCAGACCAAGATTTATGTCCGCTCCGGCAATGGCGGGGCGGGCTGCATCTCGTTCCGGCGCGAGAAATTCATCGAATATGGCGGCCCTGACGGCGGCGACGGCGGCAAGGGCGGCGATGTTTGGATCGAGGCGGTCGATGGCCTCAACACCTTGATCGATTATCGCTACCAGCAACACTTCAAGGGCGGCACCGGCGGCCATGGCATGGGCCAGAACCGTCACGGCGCCGATGGCGAGAGCATTACGCTGAAAGTGCCGACCGGCACGCAAGTGCTCGACGAGGACAAGGAAACCATCATCGCGGATCTCTCGGAGGCCGGTATGCGCGTGCTGCTCGCGAAGGGCGGCAATGGCGGCTTCGGCAACGATTATTTCAAATCCTCGGTGAATCGCGCGCCGCGCCATGCCAATCCCGGACAGGAAGGCGAAGAGCGAACGCTCTGGCTGCGCTTGAAGCTGATCGCGGATGCGGGGCTTGTGGGTTTGCCGAACGCGGGCAAGTCGACGTTCCTGCGCGCGGTGAGCGCGGCCACGCCGAAGGTCGCGGACTATCCGTTCACGACGCTCTATCCGCATTTAGGCGTCGTCACCGTGAGCGACAGCGAGCGCTTCGTGCTCGCGGATTTGCCGGGGCTGATCGAAGGCGCGGCGGAAGGCACCGGGCTCGGCACCCGCTTCTTGGGCCATGTCGAGCGCTGTGTAGCGTTGGTGCATCTGATCGACGCCACGCAAGACAGCGCGACGGAAGCGTACCGCACCGTGCGCCGCGAGATCGAAGCCTATGGCGGAGGCCTCGCTGAAAAGCCGGAGCTTGTCGCCCTCAACAAAATCGATGCGCTGACCCCAGCCGACGCCAACCGCAAGCGCGCCGCGCTCCAGCGCGCCATCGGCAAGGACGTGCGGCTGGTGTCAGGCGTTTCCGGCGCGGGCGTGCGCGAACTGGTGCATGAAATCGCGGCGATGCTGCGCGCGCGGCGCGGCGAGGAAGCGACTCACGCTGTGCAAGATGATCCGGAGGCGGCCGAGCCGTGGACGCCGTGACGTCACCGCTCTCTTCCGCCAAACGCATCGTCATCAAGATCGGCTCGGCCTTGCTGGTGGATGCGGACACCGGCCAGCCCGCGCGCGCGTGGCTCGCAGCGCTGGCCGACGATGTGGCGGAGGCGCGCAAGGGCGGCGCGCAAGTCGCGATCGTGTCCTCCGGCGCGATTGCGTTGGGGCGGCGCGTTCTGGGATTGCAGAAATCCGCGCGGCTCGACGAGAAGCAAGCCGCCGCCGCCGCCGGCCAAGCGCGGCTGATGCGCGCCTACGAGGAAGCGTTCGAGCGCCATGCCATCCCGGTCGCGCAAGCCCTGCTGACGCCGGACGATACCGAGCGTCGTCGCCGTTGGCTCAATGCGCGCGCGACGTTGGAGACATTGCTGGAACTCGGCGCCGTGCCTATCATCAATGAAAACGATACCGTCGCGACGGCGGAAATCCGCTACGGCGACAATGACCGCCTCGCCGCGCGCGTGGCGCAGATGATCTCGGCGGATGCGCTTGTGCTGCTGTCGGACATCGACGGCCTGTACGAGCGCGATCCGCGTATTGATCCAAGCGCGACGTTCATCGCGGAAGTCCGTGAGATCACGCCTGCAATCGAAGCCATGGCCGGCGGCGTGAACGAGAGCGCGGGCGTCGGCTCGGGCGGCATGCGCACCAAGATCGAAGCGGCGAAAATCGCCACGCGCGCCGGCTGCGCTGTCGCGATCACCAAGGGCGCGGGCCTCAATCCGCTGCAGCGCTTGCGCGACGGCGCGAACGCGACGTGGTTTCTCGCCAGCGCGTCACCGGCCGCCGCGTATAAGGCCTGGATCGCAGGCAGCTTGGCGCCGCAGGGCGCGCTTATCATTGATAATGGCGCGGCGAACGCGCTGCGCGCAGGGAAAAGCCTGTTGCCGGCGGGCGTGGTCGACGTGCGTGGCGCGTTTGAGAAAGGCGACGCCGTGCGGATTCTGGATGCAACCGGCGCCGAACTCGCGCGGGGCCTGGCGCGCTATGATGCAGGCGACGCGGCGCAGATCAAAGGCTTGAAGAGCGCGGAGATCGAAGCAACGCTGGGCTATTCATCGGGTCCCGCGCTTGTGCACGCGGATGATATGGTGAGCACATGAACCTCCCCGACCAGATGCTCGTCGAGATGCTCTCTTTGGGCCAGCGCGCGCGTGCGGCGGCGAAAGCGGTGCGGGATGCAAGCGCGGACCAGCGCACGACGGCGTTACACGCCATGGCGCGGCGGCTGCGCGATGCGGCGCCTGCGATCCTCACGGCGAACGCCAAGGATGTGGACGCGGCCCGCACAAGCGGCAAGGCTGAGAGCTTCATCGATCGCCTCGCCCTTGATGCAAAGCGGCTTGAAGCCATCGCGAGCGGCGTTGAGATCGTCGCGGCGCAGCCTGACCCGGTGGGCGCGGTGACGGCGGACTGGACGCAACCGAACGGTTTGCGCTTTCAGCGCGTGCGTACGCCAATCGGCGTGATCGGGATGATTTTCGAGAGCCGCCCCAATGTCGCGGCGGACGCGTCCGCGTTGGCTCTCCGCGCCGGCAACACGATCATTCTGCGCGGCGGCGCCGACAGCGCGGAAAGTGTTGCCGCCATTGTCGCCGCCATCAGGGCGGCGTTGCGCGAAGCGAACCTCCCGGAAGACGCCGTGCAGGTCGTAGAGACGACAGATCGTGCCGCTGTCGGCCTGATGCTGGCCGGCCTGGGCGGCGCGATTGACGTGATCATTCCGCGCGGCGGCAAGAGCCTGGTCGCGCGCGTGCAAGAGGAAGCGCGCGTGCCGGTGTTCGCGCACCTCGAAGGCATCTGCCACACCTACGTGCATGCGGGCGCCGATGCGCAAAAAGCGCTCGACATCGCGCTCAATGGCAAGATGCGGCGCGTGTCGGTATGCGGCGCGACCGAGACGCTGCTGATCGATCAAGCCGTTGCAGCCAAACTGCTGCCCGACATCGCCACGGCGCTGAGTAATGCAGGTTGCGAGCTACGCGGAGATGACGCGGCACGGCGTCTTACTCCGATGAACGTTGCTGACGAAGACGATTGGCGCACCGAATATCTCGCGCCAATAATTTCTATCCGCGTGGTCGCGGGCATTGACGAAGCGATTCAACACATCGCTGCGTATGGCTCACAGCACACGGAAAGCATTGTCACCGAAGATCAAGACGCGGCTGACAAATTCTTGCGCGAGGTCGACAGCGCCATCGTGCTGCACAATGCCTCGACACAATTCGCGGACGGCGGCGAGTTTGGTTTCGGCGGCGAGATCGGTATTGCAACAGGCCGCATGCATGCGCGCGGGCCTGTGGGCGCGGAACAGCTGACGACGTTCAAATACATGGTGCGCGGCAGCGGACAAACACGGCCGTGATTGCTATGGTCCCCCAGCGAAACACAGACCCCCTCCCCCTAGATGGGGGAGGGGGAAACGACAAAGCGCTTCACATCGGACCGCTTCAATGAGACGCGGCCTGCCCCTCGCCTTTCCCGGCATGAAGATCGGCCTCTTCGGCGGCAGTTTCGATCCCGCGCATGAGGGCCACGCGCACGTCGCTGAAACCGCGCTGAAACGGCTCGGGCTCGACGCCGTGTGGTGGCTGGTGTCGCCGCAAAATCCGTTGAAGCCGAGATCGAGCCCCTTCGAGCAGCGCCTCGCCTCCGCGCGAGCGCAGGCGCGCGGCGCGCGCATGGTGGTCACCGATTTTGAGAAGCGGCTCGGCTGCGCCTTCACCTATCAGACATTGCGCAAGCTGAGGCGGCTCTATCGCGGCGTCGACTTTGTGCTGGTGATGGGCGCCGACAATCTGTTGAATTTCCGCAAGTGGCGAAACTGGCGGGAGGTGGCGCGAACCATACCCGTGGCGATTGTGTCACGACCGGGAACTGGGGCCAGCGCCCGCTTCCGCGCGCCCAGGACGTGGCAATTCCTTGCCGCCCGCTACCATCCGCAGGCCTCAAGCGCGCTGCGGACGCGGAAAGCCCCGGTGGCGAAGCCGCGCCGGAAGTGATACTCTTCGAGTTCCTGGGGTAGAAGAAGGAACCCAAATCTGTCCCCCGACATGAAACGCGCCCCGGTCGCGCCCACCGCCGGACTGTCGCCACGCGACGCCGCAAGGCCCCGTCCCGGCATTGATGTCGACGCCGCCACACGCGTGGCGCTCGCATCGCTTGAAGACGACAAGGCCGAGGAAATCCTCGCTATCGACATTCGCGGCAGGTCTTCGTTCGCCGACATGCTGATCGTAGCGTCCGGCCGTTCTGCGCGGCACGTGAGCGCGGTCGCCGATCACGTGATGCGCAAGCTGAAGGATAGCGGCGTCAAGGACGTCCGAATCGAGGGACTGCCGCAAGCGGATTGGGTGCTTGTCGATGCGGGTGATCTGGTCATCCACCTGTTCCGGCCGGAAGTGCGCGCGTTCTACAATATCGAGAAAATCTGGGCCGGCGGCTCGACGCCGCTCGCGAGCTAGCATTTGCGCATTCTGATCGCGGCGGTGGGTCGTCTGCGCGACGGCCCCGAGGCCGCGCTTGCGAACGATTACGCGGCCCGCGCTGCGAGCCAAGGCCGTCAGATCGGAATCAAGTCGGTCGACATCGCTGAGGTCGAGGGCAAGCCCCCCGGCGATCCGCGCGCGGAAGCGAGCGCTCTCTATCGCGCTACCCCGGATGAAGCGCGTAAAATCCTGCTCGATGAGCGCGGGGCGGAATGGACCTCGCGGCAATTGGCAGAGAAACTCGCGCGCTGGCGCGATGACGGCCAGTCTTGTGCAACATTCTGGATCGGCGGCGCCGACGGCGTTTCACAAAGCGTTAGGGATAACGCTGATGAAAAGCTGGCTTTTGGCCGTCAAACATGGCCGCACAGGCTGGTTCGGGTGATGATTTCCGAGCAAATTTACCGGGCTATGACGATCTTGTGCTCTACTCCCTACCATCGGGACTGAACGTCTCGAGACGGCTTAGACCCAGAATGGGCGAGCCTAGATGGTGGTGGTGATCCAATGGCACGAGGCGCAAAACGCGCCCGCGTCCTCGTCGCTTGCGCGGCCGGGGCGCTCGCAAGCTTTGTGGCGCTCGGCATGGCCGAGGCCCAAACCAATCGCACCGCCACGCAGGCCGAGCGCGACCGCCGCGCCGAAACCGCGCGCGCCGAGCGGCTGCGCAACCAGGCTGCCGAGATCCGACGCGAGGTGAACGCGCTCGATGGCCGCTTGGCGGAGTCCGCGCGTCGGCGCGCGGAGGCGGAGGCCGCCGCCGCCGCCGCCGAGCTGCGCCTGGTTGAACTCCAAAGCCAGATTGATTCCGAGACGCTACGCCAGCGGCGCGCGCGCGACGCGTTCGAAGCCGCGCTCATGACCGCCGCCTTCGCCGAGCGCCGCGCCGAGCCGCGTGTTGTACGGGCCGGCATTTTCGCCGCCGCCGCCGCACCGAGTCTCCGCCGCGAAGAGCGTCGCAGCGTCAACGCTGCGGCTATCGCGCGCCATGCCGAGGCCCAGGTCGCGGAGGAGCGGATTGTCCTCGCCGAGGCCCAAGTCGCGATCGACGCCGAGCGCGCCGAACTCGCGGCCTTAATGACGCGTCGGCGCGCCGCTCAGGCCCAACTGGCCAATGACGCCGTCGCCGCCGAACGGCGCGCCCGCACCTTCGCCGCCGAAGCCCGCACCCTGCGGGATCTCGCCCAACGCGTGCAGCAGGCTTCGACCCGGCGCACCAGCCCCGCACCAGGCCCCTCGGTGATCCCGGCGGCATGGGGCGTTCCAGCCCAAGGCCGTGTGGTGCGCGCCTACGGCGCCCGCGACGGCCAAGGGCCCGCCGCACAGGGCGTGACCCTCTCCACCCGCGCCGGCGCCCAGGTGCTGGCCCCCGCGGCCGCCGAAGTCGCCTATGCCGACGCGTTCCGGGGCTATGGCAATGTCTTGATCCTGAACCTGGACGGTGGTTACGTTCTTGTCTTAACCGGACTGGAAACCATACGCGCCAGGGTTGGCGAGACGGTGCGTGCCGGCCAACCTGTGGGCGACATGCCAGCCTCTGGCGCGACGACGGACATTGCGGCGCCAGAATTGTATGTCGAAGTCCGTCGGAACGGCGAACCGGTCGATCCGGGACGGTGGCTGAGCGGGCGCCAAACTGCCGGGCGCGGCGTTCAGGCCGGATAAGAACAGGCTCCCACCCCAGGGGGCCCGGGAGCGATGATAATGCGGGTAGCGTGGATTGTAGCGCCGGTTGTTGGTCTGGCCGCTTGCGTCGGCGCCCTCGCCTGGTCGGCGCCCGATGATCGCGGCCGCGGCGACATGTACCGCGAGCTTGAGCTGTTCGCCGATGTGCTCGCGCGGGTCGAGCAGGATTACGTTACCGACATCGACGATCGCGAAGCGATCGAAGCCGCCCTGCAAGGCATGCTCACCTCGCTCGATCCGCATTCTTCGTACATGAATGCCGAAGATTTCCGCGACATGCAGGTGCAAACACGCGGCGAGTATGGCGGCCTCGGCATTGAAGTGACCAGTGAAGAAGGCGTTGTGCGCGTGGTCTCCCCGATCGACGGCACGCCCGCCGCACGCGCTGGCGTCCAGGCTGGCGACTACATCACCGCCGTCGATGGCGAGAGCATTGTCGGCCTCTCCGTCAGCGACGCGGTCAATCGCATCAAGGGCCAAGCCGGCAGCAACGTCACGATTACCATCGCGCGCGAGGGCGTGGACCCGTTCGACGTAACCATGACCCGCGAAATCATCAATGTGCGCGCCGTCAGCGCACGCATGGAAGGCGCCGATATCGGCGTGATCCGCATCTCGACCTTCAATGAACGCACCGGCGACATGCTGGCGGAAGCGATCCGCACCGTGCGCCGCGATGGCGGCACGCGCCTGCGCGGCATCGTGCTCGATCTGCGCAACAATCCCGGCGGGCTGCTCGACCAAGCGATCACGGTGTCGGACGCTTTCCTCGATGGCGGCGAAGTCGTGTCCACGCGCGGGCGTCAGCCCGAGGACGTGCAGCGTTACAATGCGCGCCGCGGCGACGATCTCGCTGGCGTGCCGATTGTTGTTCTGATCAACGGCGCCTCGGCGTCGGCGGCTGAAATCGTCGCGGGCGCGCTGCAGGATCGCAATCGCGCGCTGATCGTCGGCACCACATCCTTCGGCAAAGGCTCGGTGCAAACCGTGATCCCGCTCGACGGCGGCCGCGACGGCGCGCTGCGCCTCACCACAGCGCGGTATTACACGCCGGCCGGCCGCTCGATCCAAGGCGCGGGCATTGATCCTGACATGGAGGTCGCGTCGCGTCGCGTCGATCCCGCGCGGCTTGAACGCCTCGGCATCTCCGAAGCCGATCTGCCGAACGCGCTAGACAACGAATCGGGCGCGCAACGACGCGGCCTGCATGTACCCGACGATCAGCCGCCCGAGTCCTGGGACGCCGACGAAGATTATCAAATGAAGCGCGCACTCGACTTCCTGCGGCAGGGCTTGGTGGCCGAGCGCCTGCGCGCCCGCGCCGGCTAAGCGGTTAAGCTTTCGTCAACCAATTCGCGACGCAGGCGCTAGTGACGGCGCCTGCGAATTGGGCGATGTTTTCGTTTATGATTCGCCCGCGAATGAAGCCGCAAGGGCCCGCGCGCGCAGCCTCTCCGCCGCGGACCAAACCACGCGGCCTCCAGATCAATCATCGTCTTGCAGCGCTCGCGGTCGTGGGCCTTGTGGGGCTTGGCGCGTTTGGCGCGATCCAAGTGTTCGGCGACCCCGGCGCTGCGGGTCCGCGCCGCGTCGTCTCGCTGGCGCCATCCGACGCCTCCGCCAGCGCGCCCACGATCTCGTTTGGCGAAGCCGCCGATGTCGGCTTGGACTATGAGCAATTCGATTTGAGCGATCTGCCGCCGGTCAGCGGCGAGATCGGTGAGATCAACACCGACGGGCAATTGCGCGTCGCGGTCGTTGAAGCGCCGGAGACATCATCGCGGCCAGCGGGCCCGCCTCTGCCGCGCGCGCCGCTCGCCGGGCTGACCGAGCCAGGCCCCAACGGGCCGCTGCCAATCGTCGCCGCGAACGGGCGTACGCCCGCGCAAGCCTATGCGCGGCCGTTCACACCACAAGCGAACCGCCCGATGGTCGCGATCGTTATTGGGGGCCTTGGCTTTAACGCGCGCGCGACCGCCCAAGCCATCGATGAATTGCCCCCCGAGATCACGCTTTCCTTCGTTCCCTACGCGGCAGATCTGCAAGGCTGGATCGATCGCGCACGCGCACGCGGTCACGAAGTCATTCTCGAACTGCCGATGGAGCCGTTCGACCCCGACGCCGACGACACCGGCCCGCAGACTTTGCTCTCCTCGGCGCCGGCGCAACAGAACCTGCAGCGACTGGAGCAGCTCCTCTCGAAAGGCTCGGGCTATTTCGGCGTGACCAATTACCAGGGCGCGCGCTTCGCGACCTCTGCGCAGGCCTCGCAACCTGTTGTACAAGCGTTGCGGCGCCGCGGGCTCGTGTTTGTGTCCTCAGGCATTGGCCAGCGCACCGCGCTCTCCGTCGAGGCGCAACGCGCCGGCCTCACCATGACGGCCGCGGATAGAATTGTGGACGCGCGCCGCGAGGCCGACGCCATTGACGAACAATTGCTCAATCTTGAGGCGTTGGCGCTGCAAAATCAGAGCGCAATTGGCGCCGGATTCGCGTATCCCGTGACCATGGAGCAGGTCGGCCGCTGGGCGCGGGATATCAACACGCGTGGCTATCAATTGGCCCCGGTGTCGGCGGTGCTCAATGCACGCGCCGCACGCCGATGACAACGCAGAAAGATCCTAAACTCTATCGCCCGAATGTTGGCCTCGCCCTGTTTCACCGCGAAGGCCTTGTATTTCTGGGCAAACGTCAAGGCGCGGAAGGTCCATACCAATGGCAAATGCCGCAAGGCGGCGTCGATCGCGGCGAAGCGCCAGCTGACGCTGCGTTACGGGAACTTGAGGAAGAGGTGGGCGTTAGACCCGAACACGTAGACCTGCTCGAGGAAACCGAGGATTGGCTGTATTACGATTTCCCCATAAATCTGCGCGCAAAACTGAACCTTCGCGGCCGATATCGCGGTCAACGGCAGAAATGGTTCGCCTTTCGCTTTAAAGGCCGCGACTCTGACATAAAACTAGACACACACACGCCCGAGTTCAGCGATTGGCGCTGGGCGGCGCTCGATACAGCGCCCGCACTTGTGATACCGTTCAAACGCGCGACCTATGAAGAGATCGCACGGCGGTTTGCAAGGCACAGCGTGGGGGCTGCGAAATGACGGTCTATTCGGGTCACGCATGAAGCGTGCGGCAACAACCACGCCCGTCGTGTTCGTTCATGGCGCGTTTTGCGGCGGCTGGGCGTTTGACGCCTTCCGCGAACCCTTCGAAGCGCGGGGCTTCGAAACGCACGCGCCGAACCTGCCGCATCATGAGCGCGGCGGCGATCTCGAGCAGCTCGCTCAAACCGGCCTCAAGGATTACGCGCACGCGATCACGCACTATGCGCGCGCGTTACACGCCCCGCCCGTGCTTGTCGGGCACTCGCTTGGCGGCCTAGTTGTACAGCTTGTCGCTGCGCAAATGCCCGTGGCGGGGCTCATCATGCTGGCGCCGTCAGCGCCATGGGGCGTGCCACCGACCACGCTGGACGAACACGGAAATCATCTGGGCCTCGCGCTGATGGGCGATTATTGGCGCAGGCCGATCGCGCCTGACTATAGCGTCGCCCGCTCCAACACATTGGACAGGCTCTCGCGCGACGATGCGCGACGCGCCTTCGCACGCTTTGTACCAGAATCGGGCCGCGCGGTGCGGGAGGCGATGCAATGGTGGACCGACCACGCCATGGCGGCGCAAGCGCCGGCGTATCGGATCGCCGCGCCCGTGCTGGGACTTGCAGGCGGCAAGGATCGCGTCAATCCCGCATCGACCGTGCGCCGGATCATCTCGCGGTTTCCCGAGGGACAGGCGCACTTCCACGAATTCCCTGAGATGAGCCATTGGCTGGTCGGCGAGCCTGAAGCGCGCGATGTGGTGCAGATGGCGCTCGATTGGTTGGATGCGCGCGGCATCGGGCCCAAGCCGACAAAACCCAAACGCAAGCAATTGTCCCTGTTCGGATGGGGCGATAGCGCCGGCGCCTAAACGCCACGTATCGTGATCAACACGATTTCCGGCGGATTGAGAAAGCGCACCGGCAGGATGCTCGTGCCGATGCCGGCGGTGACGTACATGCGCTTGCCGTCTTCCTCGATCAAATGACACGCATAGCGCTTGTTGCGCAGCGGCACGATCGGTCGACCCACGAACGGAATGGTCACCTGCCCGCAATGGCCATGGCCGGCGAGCATCAAAGCTGGCCCGCGCGGCATTTCCGCGAACGGATCGGGCGAGTGGCTGAGCATGATCGTGTCGGCGCCTTCGGGCGCGCCATCGAGCGCGTCCGCGAAGTTAGGTTCGCCCGTCATGGCGTCAGCAATGCCGGCGATCACCAGCGGCCCGTCGCTACGGCGGATCACGACATGGCGGTTCCACAATGCCGCAACGCCCGCCTCCTGCAAAGCGGCCGTGATGCTCGCACGATTGTACCAGCTATCGTGATTGCCGAGTACGGCGACCACGCCATAGCGCGCGCGCAGAGCCGCGAACGTCGCGATGCCGCCGATGATCTCTTGGCGCTCTTCGGGCGGACGCTCGGCCTCCGGTTGGTGAAAGGCGGCATAGTCGCCCAACAACACAACCAGCTCTGGCCGCAACTGGTTCACCCGCTCCACGATGCGCCCCATGCGCGCTGAATCGACATGCGGCCCGCCGACATGCGTATCGCTGAGCGCGGCGACGGTGAGCGCGCCGCCGCGCCAATCCGCGTTCACGATCTCGACGCGACGCACCACCAGCAGGTTTGGCTCGATCAACCATGCATAGATGTTGAGCCAATACGCGGTTTCGAACAGGCCAATCGCGACAGCGACGATCCAGCGCCGCCGCCCGCTCATCCCGTCCCAGCTTTTGACCAGCCACAAGCACGCCCAGACGACAACGGCTAAGCCAAGCACGGCGCCTATGATCGCGGGCCAGAGATGCGGGTGCGGCATGGCACAAGCTTGGGCCGCCGCTCATGAAGCGGCAAGGCGGAAGCCACCTAATCGCCGATCGTTTTAGGCCGCCAGCGCCGCCTTGATGCCCTCAAGTCGCGCCAGGGCGCGCCGCGCGGCGTCGCGCTTTTCATCGTTGGCGGCGTCGCGCACATCATCCGTCGCGTTCTTGAGATCTTGCTCCAGCTTCGCCGCATCGACGCTCGCAAGATCGACGGCATCCTCCGCCAACACCGTCAGCCCCTCAGGCGTCACATCGGCAAAGCCGCCGTTGACGAAGATGCGCCGCTCGGCGCCGTCATTGAGAATGCGCAGCGCGCCCGGGCTGATCACGCTCATCACTGGCGCATGGTTCGGCAATACGCCAAACGCGCCCTCCGAACCCGGCACGACGACATGATCGACTTCGCCATTGAACAATTCACGTTCCGGCGAAACCAGCGCGAAGTGGAGCTTCTCAGCCATGTTCTAGAACCAACCTTTTTTCTTAGCATTGCCAACGCTCGCCGCCGCTGGCGGTCGCAACATCGCCGGATCCGAAACGCCAAGCGCGAAAACCCGCACCAAGAACAGATCGTTGTCCGCGCGCTCTTGCCCTGGCGCGGGATAGCCGACTTCGACCTGCGCGCCACGCCCTGATCCCAAATCGACGAGGTAAAATCTCACCCGACGATCGGACGTTTCATAATGGGGCAGATCAGATGCTTGGCGCGCGTTTGCATGAACGCGTTGGAGCTCTTTCTCGAATGAGGCAAGCACCGCGCGCGCGTCCTGATGGACGAACCAGACTTGAGATCGATCCCGCGCCATATCGATAAAGACCGGCCCTGAAGCACTCGCGCAGCACAAAGTGACGCCGGGCTGAGTCAAGCCAACATCCCGACGCTGCTGTTCGTTCAAAGGCACGCGCTCGGCAGGCAGCTCAGCTGTGACGCTGCCTGCGATCATGGGGACACAGAAGTCCGCTACAATTCGCGTGAGCAATGCGCCTGGTGGAAGTGCTTGGTCGCTCACGCCCGAAGACGCCTCACGCTGCGGTGCATCAGAACCAGCCTTTTTTCTTTGGCTTCTCGGGCTCAGGCGGCTTCGGCGCCGGAGCAGCCGCACGCGGTGGCGGCGCGGCTGCACGCTGCTGTTGTGGCGGCGCTTGCGGAGCAGAACGCTGCGCTTGCTGTTGCGGTTGGGCGGACTTTGCAGCCGCGCCAGGCTTCGGGCCCTGTGCGCCAGGCGCAGGCCCCAATTTATCGACAAACCAATTCATAGGCGTCCTCCCGCTGATCCCCTGACAGCCCTAAAGTCCTTAGGCGGCCTCGGCGGCGAGGCGCTGAGCCTTCGCCACCGCCTCTTCGATCGAGCCTACCATGTAGAAGGCGGGTTCAGGCAAGTGGTCATACGCGCCTTCGACCAAGCCCTTGAAGCCTCGAATGGTGTCCTTCAGATCGCAGAGCACGCCAGGCGAACCGGTGAAGGCTTCTGCAACGTGGAACGGCTGCGACAAGAAGCGTTCGATCTTGCGGGCGCGGGCGACGACGAGTTTGTCGTCCTCTGACAATTCGTCCATACCCAAAATGGCGATGATGTCTTGCAGCGCCTTGTAGCGTTGCAGGGTCTCCTGCACCCGTCGCGCGACGTCGTAATGCTCTTGGCCGACGACGTTCGGGTCCAAGATGCGCGAGGTGGAGTCGAGCGGATCGACCGCTGGATAGATGCCCTTCGCGGCGATATCGCGCGAGAGCACGGTGGTGGCGTCCAAGTGCGCGAACGAGGTGGCCGGCGCGGGGTCGGTCAAGTCGTCGGCCGGCACGTAGATCGCCTGCACCGAAGTGATTGAGCCCTTGGTGGTTGAGGTGATGCGCTCCTGCATCTGGCCCATTTCGGTCGCGAGCGTCGGCTGATAGCCGACCGCCGAGGGAATCCGGCCCAAGAGCGCCGACACTTCAGAGCCCGCTTGCGTGAAGCGGAACACGTTGTCGACGAAGAACAGGATGTCCTTGCCCTGATCGCGGAAGTGCTCAGCGATGGTGAGACCGGAGAGTGCAACGCGGGCGCGCGCGCCTGGCGGCTCGTTCATCTGACCGAACACGAGCGCGCAACGCGAACCTTGGCCGCCGCCGGCCTTGTTCACGTTCGACTCGATCATTTCGTGATAGAGGTCGTTGCCTTCGCGCGTGCGCTCGCCGACGCCGGCGAACACCGAATAGCCGCCATAGGCTTTAGCGATGTTGTTGATCAGCTCTTGAATGAGAACCGTCTTGCCGACGCCAGCGCCGCCGAAGAGACCGATCTTGCCGCCCTTCGCGTACGGGCAAAGCAGGTCGACGACCTTGATGCCGGTGACGAGAATTTCCGGTGACGGCTTCTGATCGACAAAGGCCGGCGCGGGCTGGTGAATGCCGCGCTTCGCGGTGGCTTTCACGGGGCCTGCTTCATCGATGGGTTCGCCAATGACGTTCAGAATGCGCCCGAGCGTCTCTTCGCCCACCGGAACCATGATCGGCGCGCCCGTGTCCGTTACTTCCTGGCCGCGCACGAGACCGTCGGTGGCGTCCATCGCGATGGTGCGCACGGTGCTTTCGCCGAGGTGCGTGGCGACTTCCAGCACCAGGCGATTACCGCGATTGGTGGTTTCGAGCGCGTTGTAAATGTCTGGCAGCGGCCCGTCGAACTCGACGTCGACAACGGCGCCAATCACCTGCGCCACGCGGCCTTTATTGGATTTCGTCATGTCTCGTCTCGTCCTTGGATTATGCGATGATCAGTTCGACTGGAATGTTGCCGCGCGTTGCCTTCGAGTACGGGCACACCTGATGCGCCGCATCGAGCAAGTCCTGCACTTGCGCGCGGTCCATGCCTGGAATGGAAAGAGTCAGCTTGGCGGAAAGCCCAAGACCGCCCTCGCCACGGCCAATGCCGACTTCGCACGTCACGATCGCCGCGGACGCGTCGATCTTCTTTTGCGACGCGACGAACAGCACCGCGCTGTTGAAGCAATTGGCGTAGCCGAGTGCGAAGAATTGCTCGGGGTTCGCACCCTCTCCGGAGCCGCCGAGGCCCTTGGAATGCTCGGTGTGATACCAGAGCCCTGTGTCGGTCAGCGCGACCTTACCGCCAGCACGCCCGCCCTTTGAGATGGCTGTTGTGGTGTAGAGGTTAGTCATTTAGAGCGCCTCCGCGCCGGAGATGATTTCAATCAGCTCCTTGGTGATATTGGCTTGGCGCTGGCGGTTGTAGCGCAGCGACAGCTTCTTGATCATGTCGCCCGCATTGCGCGTGGCGTTGTCCATCGCGCTCATCTGAGCGCCATAGAAGCCGGCCTGATTTTCCAAGAGCGCCTGCAGGATTTGGCCGTTGAGATAACGCGGCAGCAGCGCCTCGAGAATTTCGGTCTCGTTCGGCTCGTACTCATACACCGCGCCCTTCAAGTCAGGCGGCGTGACGCCCTCCGGCGCGCGCGCCGGAATGAGCTGCAGCGCCGTCGGGATCTGGCTGATCACCGAGCGAAAACGTGAGAAGAATAGGGTCGCGACATCAAACGCGCCCTCAGAATACATCTCCTGCACGGTCTCGCTGACCATGTGCGCGGCCTCATTGCCGATGTTTCGGAACGCAGAGAGATCGATGTATTTGACGATCAGCGGTCCATAGAGGCGGCGCAATTGATCGCGCCCCTTCTTGCCGACGGCGAGAATTTTCACCGTCTTGCCAGCGGCTTGCAGCTCGATGATCTTGTCGCGCGCGGCCCGCACGATCTGGGTGTTGAAGCCGCCGCACAGACCCCGCTCGCTCGTCATCACGACCAGCAAATGCACTTGATCCTTGCCGGTGCCACGCAACAACGCCGGCGCATCGTCGCCCGAAACCGCCGAGGCCAGGTTCGCGATCACGCGCGCCATGCGCCCGGCATAGGGGCGCGCGGCTTCGGCTTGCGCCTGCGCCCGCTTCAGCTTCGCGGCCGCCACCATCTGCATCGCCTTGGTGATCTT
>JALHOC010000035.1 GCA_022843225.1 Hyphomonadaceae bacterium | reverse complement strand
CGCTCGCGCAGAGGCGGAATACGCAGGTTCACGACATTCAACCGGTACAGCAAGTCCTCACGGAACTCGCCAGCGCGCACCAATTGCCCGAGGTCGCGATTGGAGGTCGCCAGCACCCGAATATTGACGCTGATTGGCTTCTTGCCGCCGACGCGGTCAATCACGCGCTCTTGGAGTGCGCGCAACAACTTTGATTGTAGCCGCAGATCCATCTCGGAGATTTCATCCAGCAACAGCGTTCCGCCATCGGCCTCCTCGAATTTGCCGATACGCGTCGCGATGGCGCCAGTGAAGGCGCCCTTCTCGTGCCCGAAAAGCTCGCTTTCCAGAAGGTTTTCTGGAATTGCAGCGCAGTTGACCGCGATGAAGGCTTTGTCCTTACGCTTAGACTTCTTGTGCACGTAGCGCGCCAGCACTTCCTTGCCGACGCCGCTTTCGCCAGTGATCATGATCGAGGCTTCCGAGCCTGCGATCTGATCGGCAAGCGTGATCACCTGCTTCATTGATGGGTCTTCGGCGATCAGCGGACGTTCGTCGTCGCAAACCGCTGCAAGCACCGCGGCGATCAGCTCCGGATCAGGCGGGAGCGAGATGTATTCGCGCGCGCCAGCGCGAATGGCGCGTGCGGCCATGGAGGGATCAATGCCGACGCCGGCCGCCACGACGGGTACGACGATGTGCTCGCTCTCATTCGCGGCGATCAGCGCGCTAATATCGAGCCGGGCGTCGACCATCAGAAGATCGGCGCCGCGTCCAGCGCGCAAGGCGGCTGTCGCTTGCTCGATGGTGTCGACGTGGGCGACCTTCGCGCCATAATTCATGGCGATACGGGTGGCCGCTGAAATCTGCCCTCCGAGTGGGCCGACAATCAACAAACGCATGCGTCTACTCCCGCGCCGTGTTTCAACCGGCGTCGCCGTCCTTGATGATTTCCGTCATGGTCACGCCTAAGCGCTCGTCTACAACGACGACTTCGCCGCGCGCGACCAAGCGATTGTTGACGTAGATGTCGATAGCTTCGCCGACTTTGCGATCGAGTTCGATCACCGAACCGCGTGTAAGTCGAAGCAGGGAGGCTACTTCGAGACTGGCGCGGCCCAGCACCGCCTGGATGTTGACCGGCACATCGTACACGGGCGACAGGCCGGCGGCGGTCGGATCGACAAGCTCGGTCTGCGGCTGTTCGCCTTGTGAAGAGAATTCTGTGAATTTTAGGTCGGAACTCATGAGCGTCTCATCATAATGCGGTCGCCGCCGGATCGGCGAGCGTGTCTTGGATTATGGTTTCGATGCGACGCGCGACCTCTTCGGGATCGTGCGTCACCATGCCGTCGGTCCAGTCGATCGTGACAGCGCCGGCAGAGAGGGCGCTGTCCTCGCGCACAATCAACGCGCCCGCGTAAGCATGCGTCTCTCGGAGCGTATCGAGCCGAGGGTTCAGCAGGGCGATCATGTCAGGCGGCAGCTTGATCAAAAGCCGGGGCTGATGGCGCAGCATATTCATGGCGGTTTCGACTGACGCCAAGGCGCGGGCCTCGCCGTATGCGTCGAGCGAAGCGCCCGCAATTTTACGCGCAGCTGCGAACGCCAGCGCAGCGGCGTCGTCGCGCAAGGCGCGGCTTTCGGCATCAAGCCGAGATAGCGTGGCGGATGCGACGTCGGCGAGGGTGGTGAGCGCCGCTGCAGCTTGGCGTTCCGCCTGGGCGATCGCGTCCTGCTTGCCGCGTTCATAGGCGGCGGCGCGTTCAACCTCGACCATCTCTGGCGTAGGGCGCGACACAGAGGCGCGCACGATCGCGCCATCGGGCCCAAACTCTGTGTCGAAGGCGTATTTGCGCGCCTGGGTCATCAATAGATCAACTCATCTTCGGTTTTGCCATCGGAGAGAATGATCTCGCCGCGGGCGGAGAGGTCCTTGGCGACGGCGACCATGCGCGCTTGCGCGGCTTCGACGTCCTTGAGACGCACTGGGCCCATCGACGCCATCTCGTCCTTCAGAAGCTTCGAGCCGCGCTCCGACATGTTGGAGAAGAACAGGCTGCGTAGGGTATCGGATGCACCCTTGAGGCCAATCGCGAGATCGGTCTTGTCGACCGAGCGCAGGAGCGTTTGCACGCCGCCAGAGTCCAGCTTGCCGAGGTCTTCGAAGACGAACATGAGCGCACGGATGCGGTCGGCGCTGTCGCGATTTTTTTCCTCGAGCAGCGAGATAAAGCGAGACTCAGTCTGGCGATCGAAATTGTTGAAGATTTCCGCCATCAACTCGTGGCTGTCACGCTTGGACGTGCGCGCCAGATTGGACATAAACTCGGTGCGCAGTGTGGTTTCGATTTTTTCCAAGATGTCCCGTTGCACCGGCTCCATCGCGAGCATGCGCGCGACGCACTCGGCGGCGAACTCTTCGGGCAATTCGCCTAGAACCTTCGCCGCATGCTCGGGGCGTACCTTCGCTAGCACAACCGCGACGGTCTGGGGGTATTCGTTCTTCAAATAGGCGGCCAGAACCGTTTCGTTGACGTTGGCGAGCTTATCCCAAATGTTGCGCCCAGCCGGGCCACGAATTTCCTCCATCAGCGCTTCGACCTTCTCCTTGGGGAGGAAGGCGTTCAGCATGCGCTGGGTCTGCTCGTACGAGCCCATGATTGAGCCCGACGACGAGAGTTTTTGCACGAACTCGATGACAATGGCTTCGACAGCTGCCGCCGGAACGACGCCGAGCGCAGACATGGTTTGCGAGATCTCCTTGATCTCGTCTTCGTCCAGGAGCTGCCAAAGCGCTTTGGCTTCCTCGCCGAGGCACAGCAGAATAATCGCTGCGCGTTCCGAGCCAGAATAGCGCGAAATGTCAGTGCGTGGATCGGCCGGCGGAGCGACTTCGCCGGGCGCTTTTGGCTTGGCGAGGGCGTTCATGGCTTACAACGCATTGTTGACCCAGCCGCGAATGATTTGGACCGACTCGTCGGGGTGCTGGTTCACAACCTCGGCGACCTTCTTCACCGATGATGCGCGGACGCGGCCTTGGATTTGCGCGATGTCGATCGCGGGCTCGATGTCGTCTTCTGGCGCGGAATAGCTGCCGCCGCCCGGGAGCGCCAATGGTGCGCCGCCGCTTGCGGGAAGCATGGCGCCGCCGGCGGTTTGACCCGCGTTGCCGCGCACCAGCCCGCCAACTAACGGCCCCAGAACAAAGAACACGAAGGCGAGGCAAACCACTAAAGTGCCGACGATCTCGATGATGCGCATGACATCCAGATCGCCCAGGAACGCGAACATCCCGGCTGCGGCGGCCGCTTCGCCGGCCGGTAGAGTGGGGCGGGTGAAAGCGGTGTTCACGACTTCGACCACATCGCCCCGCTCCTGATTGAAGCCAACGGCGGAGCGCACAAGCTGCGTCAAACGCTGCATCTCCTCTTCGGAGCGAGGCTGGTATTGCGGTTGCGCGTTTTCACCTTCGCCCGGCGTGGTGACGCCATCAACGGCGACCGCGACCGAGAGCCTGCGGATGCGGCCGCCTTCGCTGATTTCGGTGCGCGTCGTACGCGAGATTTCGTAATTGACCGTTTCTTGGCTGTTGGAGTTGGTGGTCTGACCCGAGCTCGTTGGCCCGCCCACTGCAGTGGCGTCTGGAATATTCGCGCCGGCGCTTACGCCTTGTGAGCGTTCGGCGTTTTGAGCCGTGCCCTCGCTGGTCGAGGTGGAGCGCACCACGCGCCCTTCAGGATCGAAGCGCTCGGAGGTCTCGCTGACGCGGCTGAAGTCCATCTCGGCGGAGACCTGCACACGCGCATTGCCGGCGCCGACGACGCCCTCGACGATGTCAGTGACCGTTCGCCGGATGCGCTCCTCGACCGAGACTTGGCGCGCGTCGATGCCGTCTGCGTCGGCGCCTTCCTCGGTGGACGCCGCCGCAAGCAGCCGCCCGGTTTCGTCGAGAATCGTGACGCGATTGGCCGTCAGGCCGGGCGTGGCACTGGCGACGAGATTGCGAATGGCGCGGACCTGACCCGGCGTGAGCTCGTCGCGGCGCAATTGCAGTACGATCGACGCAGAGGGCTGCTCGGCGTCGCGCTGAAATAACTGCCGCTCTGGCAGCACGAGGTGCACGCGCGCGCTGTCGATGCCATCGAGCGAGGCGATGGTGCGCGCCAACTCGCCTTCGAGCGCGCGCAGCCGGTTAATGTTTTGTTGAAACTGGGTTTGGCCAAGCGCGTCAGGCGCGTCGAAAATCTCATAGCCAATGGAGCCGCGAGAGGGGAGCCCCTCCGCCGAGAGCATCATGCGCGCCTCTGGCACCCGTGAGCGGGGCACGAAGATCGAGGAGCCATCGCCGCGCACCTCATAGGGGATGCTGGCGGCTTCCAGGCGTTGGGTGATTTCTGCGGCCTCGCGGGTTTCGACGCCCGCGAACAGAAGCGCGTTCTGCTCCGATCCCATCCGCAGGACGAACGTGAAGAGGAACGCCGCCGCGATCGCCACGATCGTGAGCGCCGCGAACAGGCGGGTCGGTCCTGCTTTCAAGATCAGATCAAGAATGCCGTTCACGCCAACCTCTGCACGCGCTCGCAAGCCCGGACTCCAAAAGGAATCACTAGGCAAAACTCACCGGTCGGCAGAAATTGCCCGGCTGGGCGTGAAACAATCGTTAAGCATGTTAGACCCCGCTCAATTGGCTGAAACGCGAAAGCCCCCGCCGGTGGGCGAGGGCTTTGCGTTCGAACCGAGTTCGGGGCGCCGCGAACCGCAGCCCGGCGTTTAGGCCGGAACCAGGCGGTAGTGTTGCAGGCGGGTCGTGCGCAGGCCGGGGAGGCCATGCTTCTCGATCGCCTTGCGCCAGGAATCGAATTCTTCGTCGGTCAAGCCGTAACGCGCACACGCATCTTCCAGCGTGAGCAGACCGCCGCGAACGGCGGCGACGACTTCGGCCTTGCGCCGGATCACCCAACGCGTCGTGCCGGGCGGCGGCAAGTCGTCCAGAGTAATTGGGTTCCCGTCGGGACCCATCACCATCCCATCATAGCGGCGTTGCTTCTGCATCGCGCCTTCTCCTCGTTCTTGAGCTGTCACTATAGATCGGACGGCTAAAGAAACGACTAAGACCAGGGGTTAATCCTGGTTAGAAGAATGTACCGGATTAGAACATGCGTCGTCTTACTCGTTTCTTACGCGAAGGGCTATTTTCCTAGCGTTTGATCGACAGAAGTTCTTCGAGCATTTGGTCGGCCGTCGTGATGATGCGCGAGGAGGCCGAATAGGCACGCTGCGTCGTGATCAGGTTCGTGAACTCAGCAGCGAGATCGACGTTGGACGCTTCGAGCGCACCCGAGACGACCCGGCCCGCGCCGCCGGCGTTCGCGGCGTTGATATTGTAGAGGCCTGACTCAAGCGTCGTGCTGAACGCGCCACCCTGGTCGGCCTTAAGGCCGTTGGGGTTCAGAAACGTCGCCAACGGGATCTGATAGAGGGCTCGTGCCCGCCCGTTCGAGAACTGTGCGGTCAAGAAGCCATCGCCTTCAAGCACGAGGCCAACCAGATCACCTGGCGGCACACCGTCAGCCGTCACGCTGGTGACGCCAAAATTGTTGGCGAATTGCGTCATGCCGCTGGAAAGATCGAGATTGAGGGGTTGGGATGCCGCGCCGGTTATAGCGGCCCAATTGGCGGTGACCGCGCTGCCAATTGTACCGGTTATGCCTTGCACCGTACCGTCGCTATTGAAGGTGATTGTGCCCGAGCCTAGGAGGCCCCCGGTTAACGCGCCATTGGTGACGTTGGTGTTCGGGCGGGCGTAGGCCTCAGCCGCCCAGGTGTTGGGGCCGGTTTTCAGGAAGCCGAACGCGATCGTGCGCGGCGCGCCCAAGCTGTCGAACACTTCAAGCGTGCTTTCGAAATGCGGCGTGATCGTATTGGTGGCGAGATCGCCGGGATCGTACACGCCCTGAGCGCCGGCATAGGCGGTTTGATCCGATTTCAAATTGGCGTTGATGGTCACGTTCGCGGTGGGTTCGGCCAGGCCGCCGACACCCGCGACATTGATCGGCTCGATCGCCGACAAGCTGGTGGGCGAGGAGACGACGCTGCCGTCGCTGTTCACCGGCCACCCTTGCAGGAAGAGGCCCTGCGCGTTGACCATGAAGCCGGAGGCATCGACCGTGAACGATCCGGCGCGCGTGAATAACACGCTGCCGCCGCTCGCCAAGGGCTGGTTGTTCGAGGACACAACGAAGAAGCCTTCGCCTGACACCGCGAAGTCCGTTGAGGAGCGCGATTGTTCAAGAGAACCCTGGAGCGAGATTTGCTGACGCGTTAGCGGCAGCACACCGCCGGCATTGTATGTTGTGTTGGAGTTCTGCGCGTTGACGAGCGCGGAGAAATCAACGCCGCTGCGTTTGTAGCCCACGGTGTTCACGTTTGCGATATTGTCGGAAATGACGGCGAGCGCGCTTGAGTTGGCGGTGAGGCCAGAAACGCCCGCGCGCAGGGCGGTATAGATCGACATTACTCCAGCTCCATCCCCACGCGCGTCCCCGTGCGCGGGCTCAAAGGTCCTTCATGGAGCGCTTCTGCGCGTGATGTACGCCGGCATTCGGCCGACGTTTAGTTCTGCTCAACCGCCGTCGAGAATAGCGCGGATGCTATCTAATCCGCGCGACCCAGTGGCGGTGATGACAAGCGGCGTCGCGCCCGAGAAGTCGACGCCCATGATCTTTTCGCGGACAGTCATCGTCGTGGCGATGCGTTCGCCGGCTTCGCTGCGTGCGTTGACGACCAAGCTATAGGCGCCGTCAGGCAATTGGTTGCCATCGGCGTCTTTGCCGTCCCAATTGAACAAGTGCGATCCTTCGCTGCGGAGGCCGGTGGTCTCGAACACAGTGCGGCCGCGCGCATCGCGCACTTCCAAGGTCACATCATTGGCGGCGCTGCCCAGCGTGTAGCCCCAACTTGCAGCGCCGTTGCTGAGGCTTGTTGTGTTGCTCTCGATTAACGCATCGCGACCGAGATAAGAAATCGCCGCGCCCGCTGACGCTGCTTGATAGTGCGAGACGAGGCTTTCCAGCTGTTCATTGGTGCGAATTTGTTGTTCGACTTGGCTGAACTGCACCAATTGCTGCGTGAATTGCGTCGAATCCATCGGCGCGAGCGGGTCCTGGTTCTGGAGTTGCGCGGTGAGCAGCACCAGAAACGTATCGTAATTGTCCGACAATCGCGTGCGGTCGCCGGTAGCCTGGGCTGTTTGGGCGGCGATAGAAGATACAGGCATCGCTTGCGCTCCTTAAACCGAAATATCTACGCGCACGCCGCGCCAGCGTTCGAAGCCGACCGGCCGCGCGGAAATCGGTGGTGCGGTTGGGTTTTCGCCGCTATCGCGATCGCTGTCGCTACCGGCGCCCTCACTGCGAGCATCGGCTGAGCGTTCGCCACCCTGGCGTAGATCGAAGGACAGGCCTTTGTCGCTGAGTTGAAGCCCCGCCGATTGCAACATCTGCTCAAGTTCGCGGGCATGGCGGACGAGTTCCGCAAGCGCTTGGGGGTTGTCGGCGGCCACAATCGCCGTCACGCGATGATCGCGCGACACCTCAAGCCGCACATCGATCCGCCCTAACTCTGGTGGATCGAGCCGAAGGTCAAATTGCGTGCTCTCGCCATCGAAGCGCCGAACGATTTCTTGCGCGACTTGGTTCGCAGCGGGAAGCGCACGCGCCATGGCATGCGCGGAGGCGACGTGCTCCGTCGGCGCAGCACCTTGCAGAGCCGCTGTTTGTGTCGGCGCGGTCTGCGATGAACCGGAATTGGCTTCGAGGCGCTCAAGTGCGAGAGGCGGGTTGGGTTTGGGTTGCTCGGCGCCGTCCTGCGCGGCTTTGAGTGCAGCTTTGAACAAGTTTGGCGCGGGTTCTGGCGCTTTCTTGTCCGCATCGAGAGGCGGTGCATCTGGCTGCGCGCCGCGCGGCTTGGCCTCACCGAGCCGAAGGTCTTGAGATTTTGGCGTGGGCGTGGCCGTTGGAGCAGCCTGATGTTGGGCGACCAGTGAAACGAGCGCTAAGGGAAGGGGCGCGGCTTGCTGAGCGCGTGCTTGCGCGCCTGCTTCGGACTCTGCGGACAGAATAGCTTCCGTTGGCGTGTCCGCCGAAGCCATATCGGCTTCTGGTTCAGCGCTCTGTTGCAGCTCGACGTTTGCGGCCTTTATGTCGGCTTTCATGGGCGCGGGGCTTGGCGGTGCTGGCGTGGCAGCATCAGGCAACGCCTCGGCTACGGGCGGCGGCGTCTCGGGCTGCTCTCCAGCAAGCGCGCTGATCAGCGTCAGCAGGTTTGTGGGCGTCGGTTGCTCCAGCGGTGCGGTTATGAGCATTGACGCAATCTGGTCCGACGGCTCAGGGTCCGCTGGCGCCTTCTTGGCTGAACGCGGTGAGACCGCAACTTCTGTGGGTTCGTTTGTCGCTACATCCAGATGATCGGCGAAGCTCTCGCCACCGCTGGCGCTCTCGACGCGCGCTATCTTTGCCGCCGCGCGGGGCGGAGGCTGCATATCCAGTAGCGCGTCGGCCGCGAAAGCCATGATTTCTCCCAAACCATCCCTGCGCACAGGGGGGTTCAACTGGGTGAGCAAGGGTCAGGCCACGCCGGTAACCAAATAAAGTTATTTTAAAACAGTGCCTTGAGTTGGTGGGGGAGGCTCAAATCCGCGACTCATTAGGCAAGTTTGGCGCTTAGCTCGGCAGCTTCTGCCGGGCCAGCGGGGTTGGCCCCAGGCTTGCGTGGAACATGGTGAACGCGTGTGAACCAAGTGTTCGCTTGGGCGCACGCGGGACGGAGAAAACCGTGCAAAATCATGTAAATAGGGTCGTTTTCTACGGCTTGGCTCGGCGTTGCCGCGCTGGGCAAAAAACGCCTGGGCGGCGGCTATTCTTGCCGGGCGCGCGCGCATGAGCACGATTTCAGCCGCACTTCTGGCGGGTCTGTCGGGCCTGCGCGCCTCGCAAGCGGGTCTCTCGGTCGCGTCACAGAACATCGCCAATGCATCGACGCCGGGTTACGTTCGCGCCGAACTCGCTTTATCGCCGCGCCCGTCTGTTGGCGCGAGCGGCGGGGTAGACGTTACGGGCGTGCGCCGCGCAGCGGATCGTTTCCTCGCGAGTGCAAGCCAGATTGCCTCCGCCGCACATGGCGCAGCCGCCGCGCGCGCTGATCTTTTGACGCGCGCGCAATCTAGTTTCGGCGATCCCACCAGCGGCCCTTCTATGTTCACGGCGCTGGATGATGTGTGGTCGTCATTGACCCAGATCGGCGTCGACCCGTCTTCGAGCGTGCGTCGTGGCGACGCTGTGAGCGCGCTACAAGCTACTTTCGCCGAGGTCCGTCGCGTCGGCGGGGTGATCCAGAATTTGGTCGCGGAAGCCGATGAACGGATCGCCGACAAAGTCGCCGAGGCGCAGGACTTGATCGACCAAGTGGCGGCGCTCAATCGCGAAATTCAATTGAACAAGCGCTCGGGCGCAGACGTTACCGGCGCGGAGAACGCGCAGTCTGCTCTCGTTGATAAGCTCTCTGCGCTGTTGGACGTGCGCGTGTCCCCAGTGATCGAGGGCGGTGTGCATGTGCGCACCACGGGCGGCGCGCTGCTCGTCGGCGTAACGGCGGCGAAGCTAAGCTACAGCGCGACGAACACGCCGTTCGGCACGCACAACACGATCATGATCAATGAGCAGCTCGGGGCAAACTCGAACATCGAGCCATTTCTTCTGGGTGGCGAGATCAAGGGGCTGTTGCAAGCGCGCGATCAGGATTTACCTGCTCTCGCCGATGCGCTCGGTGGGTTCGCGGGTGCGCTCGCCGATCAATTGAACAAGGTCCACAACGACAACACCACCGTACCGGCGCCGACGCAATTGATCGGCCGCCAGACAGGTTTATTGGCGACGGACGCGGTCAGTTTTACGGGTAGGGCGACAGTCGGCGTCCTCGATTCCACTGGGGCGTTGCGCGAGCGGCTCACAATAAACTTCGATACGCAAACCATCACGACCGAAGCGCCAGCCGGTAGCTTCAGTTTCTCGGGCGGTACGGTCGGTCACCTTACAACCGCTATAAATGCAGCTCTGGGCGCGGCCACGCCGGCTGGCGCCGCCAGCTTCAGCAACGGCGTGCTTTCGCTTAACGTCGGCGGCGGCGGCGGTGTTGTCGTCCAACAAGACGCTGCGGCGCCGAGCGCTCGTCAGGGCCGCGGCTTCGCGCACTTCTTCGGACTTAATGATGCCGTGTCGCGTCCGACGCCTCTGTTTTTCGAGAATGGCGTTGGCAGCGCTGACCTCCATGGACTGAGCGCCGGCGGCGAGCTGACTTACGAGGTCCGCGACACGGCCGGCCGCTTCATTGCAACGCGAACGATTGCAATCTCTGGGGCTCTGGCTGGTTCGACATCGACCTGGGGAAATGTGGTCTCCGCGCTCAACACGTCAGGCACGGGCGTTGGCGAATACGCGACCTTCAATCTGAATACAGCGACAGGTCGCCTTGAGATGGCTTCAAACGCTGGCTTTCAGGTGACGCTACGCGGCGACACCACGCAGCGCGGCGGCACGGGTGTTTCACTATCAGCACTGCACGGAATGACCGATGCTGCACTCGCGGGACGTGCCGTTGAACTCGATGTCAACGCACGGCTCTCGGCGGACCCAACCTTGCTGGCGGTTGGTAAGGCCAAGCTAGACGTGGCGTTAGGCCAGCGCGCGGTGGAAGGCGGCGATTCAAGAGGCTCGGCAGCGCTTGCCGCGGCGCGCAATACGGTCCTGGCTTTTCAAGGCGCTGGCGCGCTGGGTCCGCAATCAACCACGCTTGCCAATCTCGCGGCGCGATTGGGCGGCGAAGTCGGTCGCCGCGCCGCCGACATTGAGCGCACCGCGTCCGGCGCGCAGGCGGTGATGGATGCGGCGACGGATCGGCGTACGGAAGCGGAAGGCGTGAGCCTGGACGATGAGTTGCTGAAAATGACCGCATACCAAAACGCCTACGCCGCTTCAGCGCGCGTCATTCAGGCGGCGACGGACATGCTTGATATCTTGATGACGCTCGGCATTCGCTAAGAGGAGTCCGTCGCCATGCAAGGCGCGATCACACTACGTTTCACCACGCAAGCCCAGACCGACATCCGCCGCATCACCAACGATTTGGCCGATCTGCAAGCTCAAATTTCGTCCGGCACGAAGGCGCACGATCTTGCAGGCTTCAGCGGCGGATCAGCACGCTTGCTGAGCTCTCATGGCATGCAAGCCTCGCTGGACGCGCGCCGCGCCGTGCTCGATCAGTTCGAAGGCCGTTTCGATATTCAGGCGCTTGCCTTGTCTCAAGGCGCTACCAGCGCGCGCGACCTCGCCCAGACCATTCGCGAAGCGCTCGCAGCCAATGACGGGCGCGGCATCGCGACAGAGCTGGAGTTCGCCTTCTCCGGCGTCGTCGCGGCAATGAATCAAAGCTGGAACGGGCAACCTCTGTTTGCTGGCGAACGGCAAGGTGGGCTACCTGTTAAAGTTGGGAGCTTGAACGCCCTTGTCGCCGCAACGTCGCCGCAGGACATCTTCGATGAATCCGAACGGTCGATTGTGGTTGATCTTGGCGCAGGTCCGCCGCTTGAACTCGGTGCGAAGGCTTCGGAGGTGTCGGCTGGTGTCTTCGACGCCATGCGGGACCTCAAGATGCTGCTCGACAGCGCCGGCGGCGCGATCGGACAACCCATCAATCCGGCGATTGTTAGCCAGCTTCAGGCCATATCCGGCCGGCTCGACGCCGAGGCTCAAAAGCTAACCAATGAGGAGGGGCGAACCGGCCGCCTGCAAGCGCGCTTCGACACGGAGCGCGAGCGGTTGAGTCAGCAATCGAATTTGCTCGCCAAGGAGATCGGCGCGCAGGCCGACGCTGATCTCGCTCAGGTCTCAATCAGGCTGAATTCGCTGATGGCGCAGTACGAAGCGGCGGCGAAAACCTTCTCCGACCTTTCAAAGCTCTCGCTGTTGAACTATTTGTAAGCCTTCGTCTCGGGCCTTGACCCCGGGAGGAGGAGCAAGATGTCGTCGTTGGAAGCTGCGCTCGCCGGCGTGAGCAACCTCAATTCGCTCGGTTTCGCGAAGCCGCCCGCGCAAACGCGCGTTGTCGCGGCGATGTCGGGTGGGGTAGATTCTTCGGTTGTCGCCGCCATGCTGAAGCGTCAGGGCTATGACGTCATTGGCGTGACGTTGCAGCTCTATGACCACGGCGCGGCGGTGAACAAGCCGGGCGCTTGCTGTGCAGGGCAAGACATTCACGATGCGCGCCGGGTCGCCGATGCAGCAGGCATTCCGCACTATGTGCTCGACTACGAAAGCCGCTTCCGCGAAGCGGTAATGGAAGATTTCGCCGATACCTATCTCGCGGGCGCGACGCCGATCCCCTGTGTCAGGTGCAATCAAACCGTTAAGTTCGCGGATTTGAAGCGTGTGGCTGAAGACTTGGGCGCCGATTGCTTGGCGACTGGGCATTATGTGCGCCGTGTCGTAGGTGAAGCAGGCGCCGAATTACATCGGGCCGCCGATCCCGACCGGGATCAATCCTACTTTTTGTTCGCGACCACGCGCGCGCAATTGGAGTATCTACGCTTTCCGCTTGGCGACATGCCGAAGCCGGCTGTGCGCGCGCTTGCCGCTGAACTGGGCGTACGGGTGGCCGAGAAGCCGGACAGCCAGGACATCTGTTTCGTGCCGAATGGCCGCTACCAGGATGTCGTCAAGAAGCTGAGGCCAAATTCTGTCGAACCTGGCGAGATCGTTGATCTGGACGGGCGCGTGCTCGGCGAGCACGACGGCGTGATTGGTTACACAGTCGGACAAAGGCGCGGACTCGGCGTGGCGACCGGGCAACCTTTGTTCGTAGTCAAGCTCGATGCGGGCAAGCGGCGCGTGATTGTCGGTTCGCGCGAAGCGTTGGGCGTCAAGCGCATCGCGTTGAAGGACGTGAACTGGATTGGCGAGCACGGAGACGAACTAGACGGTCGTGAAATTTTGGTCCGTGTGCGCTCGACTAGGCCGCCGGTTGAGGCGCGGCTTCAAGAGCAATCCGTTGTCCTCGCGGCGCCCGAAGAGGGCGTGGCGCCCGGACAAGCGGCGGTATTCTACGATAAGCACTCCACGCGCGTGCTTGGCGGCGGGTGGATCGCGGCGACGGAGTCAGAATGAGTTCACCAAGCGACGACGTACGCGCCATGATGGCGATGAACGGCCTGGAAGCGCTGCGCGAATTGATCGCGGGGCGCCTGCAGCCGCCGAGTATCGCCGCGACCATGGGTTTTACACTGGTGGAGGTAGACCATGGCTTCGCCGCCTTCGAAGGCGTGCCATCCGATCGCGTGCTCAATCCGCTGGGCGTCGTGCATGGCGGCTGGGCGCTGACCTTGATTGATAGCGCTTGCGGCTGCGCCGGTCACACAACCTTGCCGGCTGGAGTGGGGTATGGCTCGCTGGAGACCAAAGCAAATTTCGTGCGCGCGATCTCGCCGGACGTAGGGATATTGCGCGCGGAGGGACGCGTGCTCGCGCAGGGCCGCACGATCATCACCGCGGAAGCAAAGCTTACGGATCGCCGAGGCAAGCTCTACGCGCACGGCACATCGACCTGTATGATCATCCGATCGGAGAAGACAACATGAGCGAAGATATCGTCATTGTCGGCATGGCGCGCACGCCGATGGGCGGCCTTCAGGGCGAACTCTCAGCCTATTCCGCACCCGAACTTGGCGCCGTCGCGGTAAAGCAAGCTATGCTGGAAGCGGGTGCTGGCGCCGCCGATCAGATCATTATGGGCAATGTGCTTTCCGCCGGCCTCGGCCAAGCGCCTGCGCGGCAGACCGCGTTGCGCGCAGGGTTGGACACTAGCACGCAAGCCGTGACGCTGAACAAAATGTGTGGCTCTGGGCTCCAAGCCGTGGCGATGGCGCGCCAAGCCTTGCTTACAGGAGAAGCAAATGTCGTGATCGCCGGGGGCATGGAGACCATGTCACGCGCGCCGTTTCTGCTCACCAGCCATCGCGGCGGTCGCAAATATGGTCACGACAAGATGCTCGATCATATGGCGTTCGATGGCTTGGAGGACGCCTACGAAGGCCTCGCCATGGGCGTGTACGCCGATCAAGCGGCGAAAGACTATCAGCTCACGCGCGCGCAGCAGGATGCGTATGCGTTGGAGACTCTGACGCGCGCGCAAAACGCAACCAAGGAGGGTCGCTTCAAGCGCGAGATCGCCGTGATCGAGACCAAGGCCGGCGCCATCGACACCGATGAATTGCCGCGCAAGGCGAGACCCGAGAAGATCCCTTCGCTCAAGCCTGCGTTCACCGATGGCGGCACCGTGACGGCGGCGAACGCATCGGCAATTTCCGATGGCGCGGCGGCGCTTGTTCTGATGCGCGCTTCGGATGCGATCAAGCAAGGCAAAGCTCCGCTCGCACGCATCGTCGCGCAATCAAGTCATGCGCAAGAGCCGGCAAAATTCACCTCCGCGCCGGTGCCGGCGATCAAGAAGGCGCTCGATCGCGCGGGATGGAAGGTCGGCGATGTCGATCTTTGGGAGATTAACGAAGCCTTTGCGGTGGTGCCGTTGATCGCGATGAAAGAGCTCAACCTTGGTCTTGACCAGCTGAACGTGAATGGCGGCGCCTGCGCGTTGGGTCATCCGATTGGCGCTTCGGGCGCGCGCGTGTTGGTGACATTGATCGCGGCGATGGAAGCGCGCGGCGCAAAGCGCGGCGTCGCTTCGCTCTGCATCGGCGGCGGCGAAGGCATTGCGTTGTGCGTGGAGCGCGCGTGACCGCCGAACGCATAGTCGGGCACTTCCGCGAACAGGGCATGTTCTGCACGGAATATGGCTCGCCTTTCACGGGTGAGCTGTGCGCGCGGTTCGCTGACGACTTCGAGGCAGGCGGGCCGGTCGCTGAGCTGGTTGGCGATTGGGCCAGCAATCCGCGCGCTGACGTGATCGCGTTGCGTTTGGGGGGTGCGTTGCATGCGTCGGTGCTGACAGGACGCGACGAGGCTTTGGCGAGCGCCTATCCTGCGCGCAATCCCGGCTGGCGCATGGATGATGTGTGGCCGCTCGCGCGGGACTTTCTCTCGCGCGAGAAGGACTGGGTCCGTGGATTCCTCCAACATGCGCCACAAACCAACGAAACGCGGCGCTCGATTGGCTTGCTGGCGGCATTTCTCACTTTTGCGCGCGCTTGGCGGGGTCCCACCGACATGCTGGAGATTGGCGCCAGCGCGGGCCTCAATCTCAATTGGGACAAGTTCGCGTATCGGACCTCATCCTGGTCCTGGGGTGGCGAGAGCCCGGTGTCGATCGATACTGATTGGCACGGTCCCGCGCCACCCACAGACGGTGCGCCTTATGTTCGCTCACGCGCGGCGTGCGACCTCAACCCCCTCGATATTCGCGATGAAGCTGATCGCCTCCGGCTCAAATCTTACATCTGGCCAGATCAGGCCGATCGCCTGGCGCGCTTCGATGGCGCTGTGAAGCTCGCGCTTGGGAACAATGTTCAAGTCGAGCGCGCAAGCGCGGACGAGTGGCTGGCAGGCAAGCTCGCCAATCGCCCTGATGACGGCGCGACGATCGTCTATCATTCCGTATTTCTGCAGTATCCACCGAAGCCGGTTCGAGAAGCGATAATCGCCGCGATTCAAGATGCCGGCGCGCGCGCGACACCGGCAGCGCCACTCGTCTGGGTGCGGCTTGAGCCTGAGGGCGTCACCGATGGCGTCACGAATGGCCTTCGGTTCGTGATCGATCTCACCACGTGGCCCGGCGGCGAGCGCCGAATCCTGGGCTACACGGACGGTCACGTGCGCGCGGTTTACGCGACTTCCTGAATGTCCGCGCCAAGCCCGCGCATGAAGTCCGCGAAGCCCGGAAACGACGTGGCGATCATTTCCGCTTCGTCGACAATCACCGGCTCGCGCGCGGCAAGCCCAAGCACCAGGAACGACATCGCCACGCGGTGATCGCCCTGGGTGCGCACTGAAGCGCCGCCGCGCACGCTTTTGGGGCCGCCACCGCGTACAACGAGGCCATCCGGCAATTCCTCGGCGTTGACGCCGCAAGCGCGGAGACCATTCACCATCAGCGTGATGCGGTCGCTTTCTTTCACCCGCAATTCCTGGGCGCCGACGATGCGGGTCTCGCCTTCGGCAAAGGCGGCGATCGCGGCGAGAATGGGGAATTCATCAATCATCGAGGGCGAGCGCTTGGCGGGCGGCTGCACGCCTTTCAGTTTTGAGGTGTTCGCCACAATATCGGCGATCGGCTCGCCAATAGGATCGCGCCGCTCTTCGAGTTTCAGCACGGCGCCCATTTCTAGCAGCGTTTCGTACAAGCCAAATCGGAGTGGGTTGATCAACACGTCTTCGACGCGCACTTCCGATTTCGGTACAATCAATGCCGCCGCTACAGGAAAAGCCGCCGACGAGGGATCGGCTGGCACATAGATGTGGGCGCTGGTGAGCTTGCTTGGCCGCACGCGCGGGTGCAACGCGCCGTCGATCTCCACACTATCTATGGCCGCGCCAAACACGCCCAACATCCGTTCGGTGTGGTCGCGCGAGCGTTCAGGCTCGATCAGCACGGTCTCGCCCTCGGCCTCCAAGCCCGCGAGGAGTACGGCCGACTTGATCTGCGCCGAGGACACGGGCGAGCGATAGGTGATGCCTTTCAGGCGCCCGCCATGGACAATCAGCGGCAGCGTGTTGGCGGCGCTGTCGAACCGCGCGCCCATCTGGGACAACGGTCCTATCACGCGATTCATCGGTCGTTTGCGCAGCGATTGATCGCCATCGAAGCGCGCGCTGATCGGGTAGCCGGCGGCGGCGCCAACTAAGAGCCGAGCGCCCGTGCCTGAATTGCCGCAATCGATTGTTTCGCCCGGTTGCAAGAAGCCACCCGCGCCTTGAATGCTCCAGGCGCCAGAGCCTGTCCGTTCGAGCCTTGCGCCGAAAAGCCGGGCGGCCTGTGCAGTGCGCATGACGTCGTCGGCTTCGAGGAGTCCTTCGGTTGTGGTTTGCCCCCGCCCCAGCGCACCCAGAATCAGAGCCCGGTGCGAGATCGACTTGTCGCTCGGGGGCCGAACGCGCCCGCGCAGGGGGCCCGCGTTTGTCGCCTTGAGTCGCATTGGGGGCTCGGCTTCTGTCTCGTGACTAGAAAAGGAGACGGACAAAGCTTTTGACAGGACCCCCCAACGGTGGCAAGCGAGCGCCCCGCGTGAGGGGTCACCCCAGCGCCGGGACAGGGGAGCAGTGTTTGGCCAAGACCGACTTGGGCGATAAGCAGATTTGCCCGAATTGCGGGGCGAAGTTCTACGATCTCGGCCGCCGCCCGGCTGTCTGCCCGAAATGCACCTCTAGCTTCGACCCGACCGAGGAAAGCGTGCGCACCCGCCGTGGCCGCCGCGTAGCGGCGCATGACCCCGCCTATGAGGATGATGAGGAAGTCGACGCCAAGGCCAAGGTGAAAGCCGGGGACGAGGACGACGAGGAAGAGGTTGAGGAAACCGTCGAGGTCGATGTCGAGGCTGAAGCCGAGCCCATCTTGGCTGATGACGAGGATGAGGACGCGGCGCCCGCGGGCGATGAATTGCCGGAAGGGTTCTCCGAAGAGGAGGCCGACTTGGGCGATGACGCCGCCGACGATGATTCCGTGCCCTTGATCGAAGACGAGGAAGAATTCCCCGAGGACGAAATCGGCGATCTGCCAGGCGCCAATGACGACGAGGATTCTGGGCGCTAAGCCGTCTTGAACAGAAACAACGCGGAGCGTAGGTTCCGCGTCCCAAAGTGGGGCCATAGCTCAGCTGGGAGAGCGCCTGCATGGCATGCAGGAGGTCAGCGGTTCGATCCCGCTTGGCTCCACCATTCATTCAGCCGTCGCAGGCGGCAGCTGAAAATTTCCCGCAAGTCCCGGGGCTTTGCCATCAGAACACCAAGGCGAGACCGCGCTCTTGGGCGCACATTGGCGCACGATTGCGGCGTTATCTCCGCGCGCCTTCTGCTGACCACTAGTTTTGGATGAGCCTTCGCCAGAGACCGCTTCGATCGAAGGAACGCCTTCCGGAGCGTCGTGTTTGAAAACCTAACGCAGGGCGGCGAAGCGTGCGCGCTGCTGGGGCCAGGAGTGCGGCAGGGGTTGCGCGATCAAAGCTGTCAGGGTGAGCCGGGGAGGTTGGCGCCCCTCAAGGATCATCTCGACCAGGTCCGGCGCGAGATAGGCGAGCGGCAGCAACTTGGCGGTGTGCAGGACACAGGCCTTGTCGGCGTTGTGGCGCGCGTTGATCTCATGCGCGACGCGCTTTCCCCTCTCTTCGGGCGCACTGGAGCTTGGCGCAGCTTCACGAGGTCGCCGGCAAGCGTCCGCGTACGGCTGCGCCGGGGCCGTCACGCCGCTCAAATCCCCATAGCCCCGTCAACCCTTCGCGGGTCAGGCATTGAGCTTTCTAAGACGCCCGCCTCTGAGTGGTAGCGTCGCGTCGCGCTTGGCGGACGCCTCAGAAACCTGAACAGAGCAGACAACAGGTCCGCAGCATCGACGTAAGAAGCGGACGGGGCGTTAGGCTAGTCGAAGCGTAAGCGAGAACCTGCGATGAAACCTTGCTAGGCCGCCACGCGCCGAAACAAACCTAATCGTCTTCGCTTTCGTACGCGCCATGTTCGACTACGCGGGATCGCCAGCCGCCGCGCTCTATGCGATACGCCTCACGCAACTCGTAACTATACGTGCGCCAGCGGCCAGCGCCGCGTTCGTCGATCCGTTCATCGCGGCGATATTCATCGATGCGCCCCTCTCGGCCCGATTGGTTGCTCGAGGAGTTGGAGCTCGAATTGCTCGACCAAGGGTCTGAGCTGGTATTGGTGGAGGTGTTGGTCGACGTGTTCGTGCTGGTGTTTCCGGCGATGGCAGGGCCGCTGAGGCCCGCGACGCCGGCGATGAGCGTCATCGCGATGAGGCTTCTCAGGTGCGTCATGATCTTTCTCCTCTGTCGTCCCTCGACAAAAGAACTAGTCTGCGCCCGCCGTTCTACTCGCGCCGCGCGCCTGCTGCGCCAAAGCCTCGATACGCACGGCGTTCGCAGCGCGGGGCGGCAGCGCTGTGTAGAGCGAATAAGTCTCGCGCACCCCATCGCCCATATTGCGCGCTTCACGCCGGATGTAGTGTCCGACATCGGGCGCATAGTGCCAAGTTAAGCGTTCGATGACGCGCATGGAACTTGCGCTATAGCGATCGCAAACGATTGGGTAGGCGTCGAACCGTCCCGCGGGAACAAGCACGCTCTCCATCGCGCGCACAGAGCACGTCCATAGATGCACGCTACGGCGCATGCGGTTGTCGCGATCTCGCGTTTCATTGACGGCGCGAAATTGAACGCTGCGTCCTGCGCTCAAGGGCCAAATCCGATCCGCGTCGCCGGTGATCCGGCGCGATCCTTCCTGACCGCGATAGGACCAAGCAAGAATGGGCACGATCGGGTTGACGTCGCGCACATAGGTGCGCCCGCTGCGTGCGGCCCAGGTCACGCGGTCGCCCAAGATCTCTTGGACGCGCTCGACACGTCCATTGTCGAAGATGAAGGTCTGCCCTTGTTCGTAGGCGGGCAGTCCGTTCGCATGCGCCATGGGCGCGATGCAGACGAGGGCGCTGACTAGTGTGAGAGTTCTGATCATTGTGTTTGCCCCGCGCGTACAACGCCCGCGCCATAGACGGGATCGGTGCCGCGTGCGCCTGCATCCTGTGCGCTACGGAGCAGGCGCTGAACGGCTGTTTGCGCCGAGCTTGCATCCGGAGCCGTGTGCTGCTGCGCCAAGGCCGCTGCGATTGTCGGGGCGGCATAAGAGGTGCCGCTCGCCTCAGCCATACGTCCGCCCGGCGCGGCGACGAACACGCCAACTCCAGGGGCGGCGACATCTACATGCGCGCCGCGGCCGGCGCGGCGATAGATTCCGCCGCTATTGTCAACGGCGGTAACTCCCACCACGCCGTCGTAAGCAGCTGGATAGAGCGGCGGCGCGGCGGGACCATCATTGCCGACAGCGGCGACGATGATCATGCCACGCGCTTGCGCGCGCCGAACGGCGTCTTCAACGAGAGCATTGGGCGGGCCCGCCAAGCTGATGTTTGCAACGGGCGCCCGGTTTTGTGCCAGCCAATCGAGCGCGCGCACCAGAGCGTCGGCAGAGGCAAGCTCACCGCCTTCTCGGGTCTGGCGCTCAACGACACTCGCCGCGAGCAAACGATTGTTGGCGTTGTCACCGGCGAGCACGGACGCGACCGCTGTGCCGTGTTCGACAGGCGCATTGCGGCCGGCAAAGTTGACTTGCTGAATGCGTACGCCACGCAAGGCGGGGTGTGTCGTATCAATGGCTGTGTCCACGATGCCGACTGTAACGCCGGGTTCATTCGTGCGCGGTGCAGCGCGTTGCGCCAATTGGGTGCGCGCGGACGAAGTACCAGTCTGTGCTGAGGTATAGACGTGGTTGAAGTCGAAGGCGGTGTCGGGGTCGCCGCGACGCACGGCCTCAAGAGCTTCACGCGTGTTTTGGCCCGACGGCACTCGCAATTCGACAATCGACATGCCGAGCGTCGTCAGGCGATGGCGTTCAATGATCTGAAAGCCAAGTCCTCTCGCAAACTCGAGCGAGGTGGGGTCGGCTTCAAGCGCCAGGATTTCGCCCGCCTTGACCCAGCGGCCCTCGGAATCGACATCGACGCCCTCGGGCAACGCAGCCAGACCACGCGTATCGTCGTCACCATCGCGGATGCGAATACTCTCGGCGCCATCAAGGCCGCGTACGCCGGCGCCGCCGGGCGGCTCGTCATCATTGCTGTTGTTGCCGCGCCCGCCGGGCGCATTGTCATCATCGCCGCCGCCTGTACCGCCGGTTCCGCCGCCATCGTCACCGCCGGGGCCACCGTCATCGCCACCGCCAGTGCCGCCGCCATCGTCGCCGCCGGGTCCGTCATCGTCTCCGCCACCAGCGCCGCCATCGTCGCCGCCGGGTCCGTCATCGTCTCCGCCACCAGCGCCGCCATCGTCGCCGCCGGGTCCGTCATCGTCTCCGCCACCAGCGCCGCCATCGTCGCCGCCGGCGCCGTCATCTCCGCCGACGCCATCATCTCCACCGGCCCCGTCGTCACCGCCAGGGTCGTCACCCGCGCCATCATTGCCGGGGTCATCGACGCCACCGTCACCGCCAGGATCGTCGAGGTCGTCGTCGTCTTCCTCGTCATCATCAGGGTTCTCCTGGGCGGCGGCTTCGCCCAAAGTGCGATGAGCGTCTGTCCAACCAAGGCGCCCCAAGATTTCGCCGCCGAAACTGATGGCCCGGTCTCCGAACAGGAAACTCAGGCTCATGGCTGCGGCAAGGAGCGTAACTTTGTACTTGGGGTTCATGGTTGTTCCACCTTTGCAGGGGTCTGGCGACGTGGTTGCTGAACCCATAACGCCGCCTGCGCGACTCTATTCCAATTATGTTCAGGTTTGATCGTGACAACCGGAATAAGTACGTAGCGCCGGCGTTTGGGGATCATGCCATGCCGCACAACACCGAAGAGCAAAACTCGCCCAGGGCGCTTATGTTGGCAGCCATCCCGCGCCTGCGGAGGTTTGCCATGGCGCTAACCGGCTCTGCTCATGACGGCGACGACCTGGTCCAGATTGCGCTTGAGCGCGGCCTAGTCAATCTCGATCGCTGGCAGCCTGGCACGAAGATGGATTCCTGGCTGATGCGCATCGCTTACAATGCCTGGATCGATGAGACGCGTTCGCGGAAACGGCGTGGGCCGTACATGGATTTCGAGGACATCGGCGAGCCTATGGGAGATGACGGCCGGGCCGTCGCTCATGGGCGGCTTGACCTGGCCGCTGTGCGCGAGGCGATGGCGGAGCTTACCGCTGAGTACCGCGCTGTGATCGTGCTCGTTGGCGTCGACGGCATGTCCTACCAGGAGGCGGCGGACACATTGAAGATTCCTATCGGTACGGTGATGAGCCGGCTGTCGCGGGCGCGAAAGGCCCTAACGGAGAAGTTAGATCATGTTGGAGCTCGTTCAAATGACTGAGCCCGTTTCCGACGACGACCTGTTCGCCTTCGTTGACGGGGCTCTTTCCGATCAAGAGCGGCGGCGTGTTGAGGCGGCCTTGGCGTCCGACGTGACGCTAGGAGACCGGCTCGAAAAGGCTAAGCGCGCGATGGCCGCGCTCAAAGCTGCTTACCCGCAACCCGCAAGTCCTGCGGATCGCTTCGAGCGTATCGTCGAGGAGGGTTTTCGTGAGCGCGAACGCGCGCACTTCCGGCCGCGTTCCGGCTTCGACTGGCGCCAACCCATGGCTGCTGCTCTTGCATTCGGTACAATTGCCGGCGGTGGCGGCTACTGGCTCGGTCAGGCCGGCTCATCGCAAGCTGGTTTGGATCTTGTGCTCATCGAGCGCGGCAATCCATTGTTCGCGGCGCTTGAGCAAACCGCGAGCGGCGAAGTGGCGCGCGTCGGCGCGGACGGCGCGGTGAAGCCGATACTGACCTTTGCGTCAGCCGACGGTGGTTACTGCCGCGAAGTCGAGTTCGACTCCGCTCAAGCGGCGTCGGTTGGCGTCGCCTGTCGTGAAGGCGACGGGTGGCGCGTGGTTGCCCTTGCGGCGGCGGAGACTGGCCCTGCCGAAGGTGGCTACGCGACAGTGGACGAAGGCGCTGCAGCAGCGATCGAGGGCGTGTTCGAACGCCTCGGCGCAGGCGATCCGCTCTCTCCAGAGGCCGAGCAGGCGCTGATCAATTCGAATTGGCAAGCGCGCTAAGGCTACTGGCGTCAAAGGCGCGCTGCCCCGCGAGCGGGGCGGCGGCGCTGGCCGCCAAGACGCAAGCGTTGCTGTGTTTCGCTAAGGCCCGGTAGAGCGCCGGGGCTTCCGGTGCGTGGTAGAGTAGTGGCTCCGCGACCACGATGACCTCCGCTTGGTGCGTGAGCGCGCGGGCCAATCTCAACAGCGTTTGGGAATAGGCATCTGGCTCATTCGCGTTCGGATCAAGCCTGCGTTCAATATCCCAACCCGCACCGTCAAGGCCAACGACAGTCAGCGCGGCGCGCAGTTCATCCTCCGTCGTGTCGCGTCGGCCAAGGCTGAGATTGCGCCGAAGCGACGCGCGCATCAAAGGCAGCTTTGGTGACACTAAAGCGACACGCTTGCCGAGCGCTCTGTCCTTGAGGCTCGAAAGCGCCACGCCCTGCAGGAGCGCGCCGCCAGTGCGCAAGGCATTCTGCTCAACGGAATCGACCGCTTCGATCAGCGTTTCCGCTCGAATCAGAGCGACATCGTTTCGATCGAGGCCGACGGCGTTCTCTCCAAAGGGCGCTAGGAAGAAGGCGGATTCTTCTTCGGGCTTGCGTCGGCGCGGGCGCGTCGCGGCGGCTTCGATCTGCTCGGCGAGCACCTGCATGCGCACCTCCGCCACCGCATAGGCCACGTACGAATCCATGGCCCGCCCCGCGGTACGAAACGCGGTGGCGAGCAGTGCCGCCGCAAAAAACAGCAACGCCCAGTCGAGCCCTTGGATCGCGCCCTGCGCTACAACCACAAGAGTGGCGATAACGGCAAGGATCAGCCCGCCTGGAACCTCCAGCAGAGCCGCAAAGCGCCGGCGACTTACAGCGGCATTGCGCAGGTTCGATGCGCGTTCGTCGAAGCGGCGTTTTTCACGCGCGACAGCGTCATAGCGCGCGATTGTTGCCGCGCTCATCACGATCTCGCCGGCCATCGCCGAGACCCGCCCGCGTTCGGCGCGAAGTTCCCGCATTCGCGTTTCCAGCGGCCCTTTCGCGATCCAAAGCAGAAAAGCAAACACCGTCACGAGGCCCATGCCGACGCTCGCGCCTGGCCAAGAGGCCGCCAGCCAAAGGATGAACAAACCCGCGATGATGGAAGCGAGTGCGCTGCCTGTGTCTGCGAGTCCCGTCGCCACCCACTCGCGCATCGGTGTCACATCGCCGGTCAAGCGCACCGCCAGCAAACCCAAGCGGCGGGGAGATGTATGCGATGTGACGGCGTGCTCCATCAGCATGCCGCGCAAATCGTTGGCGTAGGACATGGAGACATCTTCGGCGAGCACCGCGCGAAGCCAAGCAACGGCGCACCCAAGCGCCCCAACCGCCACAAGCGCCGCGCAAGGCAGAAGGGCGCTTTGGTTCAGGGCAACGGCGTCAATAAGCGCGCGCAACGCGCCGCCACCTAACGCCAAAAGACCCGCCTCGGCCGCTGTAAGCAGACCGAGGCGGGCCAGGGGCATGCGCCGCTGGGGGGCTAATATTTTTGGCGTCATGCCGCCTGTACGACGACCCTTTCTGTCACTGCGTCAAGCAGATCCTGCGCGAGCTCTGGGGCGGCCAGCGCTTCCTTAGTGTAGCAAGCAAAGCCAGTGGCGTTTTCGGTTTCACGTGCGGCGAGCGGCGAGGCGGAGACGAGACCGCTGACGCCCAGCACGCGCGTGTGACGTTTCAGCCATTGCACGCCCATCGCCGCCGACGCCGCGCCTTCGGCCGCGTAGAGATAGCCATCGACGTGCTTGCGCATGAATTGCGACGACACCAGCCATGACGTTTCCTCTTGGTAGAGGCCATCGGCGATCTCGAAGACGAGCGCATCGCAGCCGGCTTCGACTAGGTGGCCGGCCAAGGTGTTGACCGCGACTTCAAGGTCAAAGCGATTGGCCTTGTACGTCGTGGCCATGCCGGCGTCGGTAAAGTCGAGCACCATCGAGGCGCCGGCGTCACGCATGTGCCAATAGTCGTTGCCCGCGCCGGTTCCGGTGAGTTTCGCCGCGCCCACTTTGCGGCCTGAGAGAGCTAAACCGCGCACCAAAGACGCCGCTGTAGTGGTTTTGCCAGCGTTCATCGAGCCGCCGACAACCGCGAAGCCTGGAACTTTCCGGGAGGGAGCGGTCGAGCGCAGCGCATAGTCGCGCACGTTGACACTCATCCCTTCGCTATCGATGAATATGCCGATCGGTTGGATGCGGGTTGGGTCTGACATGCGGACGTTCTTATTGACGACGCGCCCGGCGACGCCGCCCGCGGCAGCGAGATGACACTCACCAAGATCTTCGGGCACATAGGCCTCGAACTGATCGGGCGCATAGCGATTGCCATAGACCAAGATGACCTCATCGCCGGCGAACAAAAGCGCCTTGCGGCTGGTGGGCAGCTCCAAGCGCCGGTGCGCATCGACTTCGAGCACGCGAGCCAGGACGACATCGCCAGCCTTCGGCGTTGCATCAGTTGAAACTGTGTCGAGCGCGTTGGTGTCGACGTTACGTGTGGTGAAGGCGCGCTTGGCGTTGGCAAGGCGGCTCGCGGCGATCTGTGTCATT
>JALHOC010000034.1 GCA_022843225.1 Hyphomonadaceae bacterium | reverse complement strand
CCGGTTTTGATTTCTGCTGTCACAGACATCCCCGCCGACAAAGCTTGCGTGCGACCGTCAACGTTAATGACGAATTGCGACAACTCAACCCGTGCTGGAAACGTGCCTTGGCGGATTGGATCGGCGACGCAGACGACGCCCCCTCCCCGAGAGGGGGAGGAGGCAAGGGGACGGAGTGATGTACAACACGATGTGTATCAGATCGGGCCCACAATTCTATCGACCCAATCACACCCGCGGGCGTCGGAGCAAAAGCTGCCGGCTGGAAGCCGGCGGTCCCTAGAGAGCCCCCGAGGACCGCCAGCTTCCAGCCGGCAGACTTTCTGTCACATAGCACTCACCAACCGCCTCCGGGCTGAACTGCGCCGCCCCTTCCCGGATGACGGCGCTGGTTCCGAGCGCTAAGAGTGCGGCAACAGAGGAGAGGGGCGATGGGCCGGGTTGACGCGCGTTTGCAGGAATTGGGGATCGCTCTGCCGACGCCGCCGGCGCCGGTGGCCTCCTACGTACCGTTCGTGATTGTCGGCAAGCTGGTGCATGTGTCGGGGCAAGTGTCGGTGGACGCCACTGGCGGCATCAAGGGCAAGCTCGGCGATGCCATCGAGGTCGAGCAAGGCCAGGCGGCGGCGCGCCTGTGCGCTCTCAACCTGCTCGCGCAAGTGAAGGCTGCGTCTGGCGGCGATCTCGATAAGGTCAAACGCGTGGTCAAGCTCAACGGCTTCGTCAACGTAACGCCCGATTTCGATCCAATCCCACAAGTGATGAATGGGTGTTCGGATTTGATGGTCGCCGTGTTCGGCGATGCGGGCCGCCACGCGCGCTCAGCCGTCGGCATGGCGAATTTGCCGCTGAACTATGCCGTCGAAGTGGATGGGCTGTTCGAGCTAGATTAGCGCGATGGATGGATCCGACGCGCTGACGATCGACGTGACTGGCGACCTCGCCAACATTGATCGCGGCGCGTGGGACGCATTGGCAAATCCGCCGGACGCGCCCTACGATCCGTTTCTCTCCTGGGATTTCCTGCAAGCGCTGGAAGAGAGCGGCTGCGTGTCGGCGGCGGCGGGCTGGCAACCGGCGCATCTGATCGCGCGCGACGCCTCCGGCGCGCTTTTGGGCGCTATGCTGCTCTATGCCAAGGACCATTCTTACGGCGAGTACGTGTTCGATCATGCCTGGGCGGATGCGCTGCATCGCGCGGGCGGGCGCTATTATCCAAAGCTGCAGTGCGCCGTGCCGTTCACGCCCGTGCCGGGGCGGCGTATCCTCACGGGCGAGCCCCATGTGGAAGCAGCTTTAGCGCAAGCCGCCATCGGCTTGGCGCATCGCGCGGGCGCCTCCTCCGTGCACGCAACGTTCGCCAGCGCCGATCTGTGCGATCGGCTGGCGCCGCTCGGTTTTCTCACCCGCGCGGGCATCCAATATCATTGGTTCAATCGTGGTTATGCGTGCTTCGAGGACTTTCTCGGCGACCTCTCTTCGCAGAAGCGCAAGGCCATTCGTCGCGAACGCGCGCGCGCCGCCGAAGGCCTGACGATCAAACGTCTGCGCGGCGCTGACATCAAAACCAGCGATTGGGATTTCTTCTTTCGCTGCTACTTGGACACAGGCTCGCGCAAATGGGGCCAGCCTTATCTCAACCGCGCCTTCTTCGCGCTGCTGGGCGAACGCATGGCCGAATGCTGCGTACTGTTCGTGGCCGAAGCCGATGGCCGCCCGGTCGCGTCGGCGCTCAATCTCATCGGCGGCGAGGCGCTCTATGGTCGCTATTGGGGGCGCGTCGCGGATGTGCCCTTCCTCCATTTCGAGCTCTGCTATTATCGGGCCATCGATCTCGCGATCGAGTTAGGCCTGCCGCGCGTCGAGGCCGGCGCGCAGGGTGAACACAAACTGGCGCGCGGCTATGTGCCCGCGCCCACCTATTCCGCGCACTGGATCGCTCATCCTGGCTTACATGACGCCGTTGCGCGCTACCTCGAGAGCGAGACGCCGGCCTTGATGCAAGAAGCCGAGACGCTCGCGGAACACACGCCGTTCAAGAAGCTGGAGTGCTGACCCATTGTCGCCCCTGCGCGCTTGCGCTACCCCGGCGCGATGACAATCGCTTTCATTTTTCCCGGCCAAGGCAGTCAGGCGCCCGGCATGGGCAAGGGCTTGTTTGACGCGTTCGGCGCCGCCCGGGAAGTCTTTCAAGAAGTGGATGACGCGTTGGGCGAAAAGCTCTCGCGCCTCATCTTCGAGGGCCCGGCTGACGACCTGACGCTGACGGCTAACGCCCAGCCCGCATTGATGGCGGTGAGCCTTGCCGCCATGCGGGCCTTGGATCGCGAGTTCGGCGTCGGCGTCGGCAAAGCGCACTTCGTGGCGGGGCATTCGCTCGGTGAGTATTCCGCGCTGGCCGCCGCTGGCGCGTTGTCGGTGGCGGATGCGGCAAAGCTGCTGCGCGTGCGCGGCAACGCCATGCAGGCCGCTGTGCCCGTGGGCGAAGGCGCGATGGCGGCTTTGATCGGCAAGGTCGATGTCGCACTCGCGGAAGAGATCGCGGCAAAGGGCGCGGAGGCTGGCCCCTGCGTGGTCGCGAATGACAACAATGTCGGCAATGTCGTGATCTCGGGCTCGAAAGCCGGCATAGACGCAGCGTTGGCGTACGCAAAGGAGAAAGGCGCGCGCGCGATTGCGCTCAACGTCTCCGCGCCGTTTCATTCACCGCTCATGCAACCGGCCGCCGATGCGATGGCGGAAGCGTTGGCGAAAGCCGCTATCACGCCCCTCGCCGTTCCGCTCGTCGCGAACGTCACCGCGCGCGCCGTTACCGAGCCCGCGATCATCCGGAAGCTGCTCGTCGAGCAAGTGACGGGCCGCGTACGCTGGCGTGAAAGCATCGAGTGGATGGCAAGCGAAGGCGGCGTCGCGCGCTTCATCGAGGTGGGCGCCGGAAAGCAGCTCTCGGGCATGGTCAAACGCAACGCGCCGGACGCCGAGACCGTCGCGCTCAACGACCCGGCGGATTTGGAAGCGTTCGCGAAGAGCGCGTAATGGATGCGCTTCCGAACTACGGCCTCGCCAACACGATCACCGGCTTCGCCACGCTCTTCTCGGGGCTCACCGCGCTGGCGTTCTGTTGGCTGATCGCGCGCCATCCGCGGCACTGGATGCTGGTGTACTGGCTCATCGTTGTCACCGGCGTCTTCACCATCACGCTGCACGGCTTCGGCGAAACCAACCCTGTGTGGGGCGAACGCTGGGTCTGGGCCTTCCTCGATACGGGCTCCAATATCGTCGTGGCGTGGGGCATCGCGCGCGCCGTTCTGATCGACTTCTTCACGCCCAAGACCCAAGCCTGGGCGCGACCGCTCGCGCTGGTGCTGATGCTGATCGGCATTGCCTGGCACTTCCAGGGTCGGGCCAGCGCCGGGGGCTATCTTGTGGGCTTCGGCGGCTGGGGTGGTTTCAATCCGGGCGAGGCGTGGCTGATCCTGTTTTCGATCGCCAACACCGCGCTCTTCTACGCCAAACGGCAAAGCATCCCAGCGCGCGCCATGCCGCTGCTGCTTCTGGTGACGACGCTGCTTCTGGTCGGTCTGGGGCTCGCCACCGCCTCGAACGAGGCCATCCTGTTCCCGTTCTTGAGCCTGCACGCTTTGTGGCACCTCGTCGGCGCCTTTGGCTTTGTGACGCTCTGGGCCTTCAATGACGTTCGGTTTACCCGCGCTTGAGCATGGCCCCCGGATCGCCCTATGTTAGAAGCCGATGATGAGCACCAGCTTTGTTCCGGCAACCGAAGCGCCCCTGAGGCGCACCGGCGAGATCAAACTCTATGACATCCCCAGCGCCTTCGCGGGGATGCGCGCGGCGGGCCAGTTGGCGGCCGGCTGCCTCGACATGCTCGTCGCCGAAACCAAGGAAGGCGTGACCACCGCGCGGCTCGACGATCTCGCGCGTCAATACGTGCTCGATCATGGCGCGATGCCGGCGTGCGTGTTCTATCGCGGCTATCGCCACACGATCTGCACGTCGCTCAATCACGTCGTCTGCCATGGCATACCGGGCGCGCGCGTGCTGCGTGACGGCGATGTGTTGAACATCGACGTCACCGTGATCCTCGATGGCTGGCACGGAGATACGAGCCGCATGTACGCGGTCGGCGAGACCCCGCGCAAAGCGCAACGGCTTATGGACATCACGTACGAGGCGATGATGCGCGGCATCGCCGTGATCAAGCCGGGCGCGACTTTGGGCGATCTCGGCTACGCCATCCAATCCTACGCCGAAAGCGAGCGTTGCGCGGTGGTGCGTGAGTTTTGCGGCCATGGCTTGGGTCGCGTCTTCCACGACGAGCCGAACATCCTCCACTATGGCAAGCGCGGCCAAGGCGACACGCTGCGCCCCGGCATGATGTTCACCGTGGAGCCGATGCTCAATCTCGGCGCGGCGCCGGTGAAGATTCTAGGCGACGGCTGGACAGCTGTGACGAAAGACAAATCGCTGTCCTCGCAATATGAGCACTCGGTCGGCGTGACAGAGACCGGCGTCGAGATTTTCACCACCTCGCCGGCGGGGCTGCACCAGCCGCATACCCTCACAGGCTGACGCATATGGCGGGGGGTACGCGCAAAAGCAAAAGCAGCGCGCCCACGAACGCCGTCACCGATTCCGAACTGTTTGCCTTCAACGCCGACGCCCTCGGCCCGATCGATGTCGCGCGGTCGAAGGCCAAGACAACCACCGGCGACAAACCGCATTATCACGATCATCGCGGCCGTCTGCGTCAGCGCTTCGAGGATGGCGGGCCACAAGCGCTCGCCGATTACGAGCTCTTGGAAATGCTGTTGTTTCGAACCATTCCACGGCGCGACACCAAGCCCCTCGCCAAGGCGCTGTTGCAACGGTTCGGAACCCTGGCCGGCGTGGTAGGCGCGCCGGCTGCACGCATCGCCGAGGTCGAAGGCGCGGGCGCTGCGGTGGCGCAAGACCTCAAACTGATGCACGCTTTGCTCGCGCGCGCCGCGAAGGTGGAGCTGCATCAGCGCGCCGTGATCAGCTCATGGTCACAATTGGTGAATTATTGCCGCATGACCATGGCGCATGCGCCGCGCGAACAATTCCGCGTGCTGTTCCTCGATGTGAAGAACCAACTCATCGCCGATGAGGTGCTGAACGAAGGCACGGTCGATCACGCGCCTGTGTATCCACGCGAGATCGCGCGCCGAGCCTTGGAACTCTCCTCAGCGGCGGTCATCCTCGTTCACAATCATCCCTCGGGCGATCCAAAGCCCTCAGCGGCCGATCTCGCGATCACGCGTGAGATCGCGTCCGCCTTGGACGCGGTGGCGATCAAGGTGCATGACCATCTCGTGATCGGGCGCAATGGCGTTGAGAGCTTCAAGAGTCTGGGGCTCTTGTAGCGCCAAGGCGCGGTCCTATAGATGAGACTTAATCAAGCGCCCGTCGCGGCGGTGCCCGGGAGAACTTCACCAGCCATGAGCGTTTCCAATCCGTCCGCGCCCGCCGCGCCCCACCCCTTGAGCGCCGGCTATGTCAGCTACGCGATGTGGATGCTGTTGATCATCTACACGCTCAATTTTCTCGATCGCCAGATCGTCAACATCCTGGCTGAGCCGATCAAGAGGGACCTGGATCTCAGCGACACCCAGCTTGGCCTTCTGACCGGCCTTGCCTTCGCGGTGGTCTATACCGTGCTGGGTATTCCGATCGCCCGCTATGCGGATCAATTCAAATCCAACCGGGTCGGCATCATCTCCATCGCGCTGGCGGTGTGGTCGGCCTTCACGGTGCTGTGCGGACTGGCGCAAAATTTTTGGCAATTGCTGCTCGCGCGTATCGGCGTGGGCGTGGGCGAAGCGGGTTGCACACCGCCGGCCCATTCGCTGATCACTGACAAGGTGCCGCAGGATAAGCGGGCATCGGCGCTGGCCTTCTACTCGATGGGCGTGCCGCTGGGCACGCTCTTGGGCTTTGCCTTCGGCGGCTGGATCGCGGAACATCTGGGGTGGCGCGCGGCGTTCGTTCTGGTCGGCGCGCCGGGGGTGCTGCTGGCGCTGGCGGCGTGGCTGACGATCAAAGAACCGCGCAAGCTAGGCCTCGTCAAACCGCCGGCCAGCGACGCGCCGAAAGTGAATTTCGGCCAAGCGCTAAAGCAATTGGCGGGGGTGAAATCCTATTGGTATGCGTGTTTTGCGGCCTCCATCCTGGCGTTCATGGGCTATGGCCAGAACGCGTTTCTCGGCAGCTTCTATGCGCGTGTCCACGAAATGCCGATCAGCCAAATCGGCGTCAATCTGGGCATTGTGCTCGGCGTGGCGGGGATGCTCGGCACCTGGCTTGGCGGACAGATCGCCGACCGCGCGGCGAAAAAGGACACGCGCGCCTATTTCTCGGTGCCGGCCATCGCCTTGATCGTTGGCGCGCCGTTCTTTGTATGGGCGTTCATGGCGGAAGATCCCATGATGTCGCTGGTGCTGCTGGCCATCCCCACGCTGCTCAACTCGCTGTGGTTCGGGCCGGTCTATGCGACCGTGCAGAGCGTCGTGCCCGCGAGCCTGCGCGCCACGGCGGTGGCCATCATGTTCTTCATCATCAACATGGTGGGCCTGGGCCTGGGGCCAACGGCGCTGGGCATGCTGAGCGATTTCTTCGGCCAGGGCCAAGGCATGGGCGCCGCAGAAGGCCTGCGCTGGGCGATCATTTCGTCGGGCGCGGTAGGCCTGGCGGCGGTGGTTCTGTTCTGGATTGCGCGCGACACCATCCGCGAGGACCTCGAACGGGCGCGAAACGCCAGCGTATGATCGCGTCGCGGCGCTTGACCACGAGCGCCAAGGGTTCGATCAACCGCTTATGATTCCACGTTACGCCCGCCACGACATGGCTTCCCTCTGGGAGCCGGAGAGCCGCTACGCGATCTGGCTCGAGATCGAGACCCTCGCCATGGAGGCGATGGCGGAACTCGGAACGATCCCCAAAAGCGCCGCAGCCGACTATCGCGCCAAGGGCAAGTTCGATGTCGCGCGCATCGACGAGATCGAGCGTGAAGTGAAGCACGACGTTATCGCCTTCCTTACTAGCGTCGCCGAACACGTCGGCCCCGAAAGCCGCTTCGCCCATCAGGGCATGACATCAAGCGATGTACTGGACACCTGCCTCGCCGTGCAGCTGGCGCGCGCCTCTGACTTACTGATCGGCGGCTGCGAGCGCGTGCTAACCGCGCTTAAGAAGCGCGCATTCGAATACAAGATGACGCCCTGCATCGGGCGCAGCCACGGCATCCATGCTGAACCGACTACCTTCGGCTTGAAGCTCGCGGGGCACTATGCCGAGTTCGCGCGCAATCTTGATCGCTTGAAAGCCGCGCGCGCCGAGATCGCCACCTGCGCGATTTCCGGCGCGGTCGGCACGTTCGCGCAAATCGATCCACGGGTTGAGGCCTATGTCGCCGGCAAACTCGGCCTCGCCGTTGAGCCCGTTTCAACGCAAGTCATCCCGCGCGATCGCCATGCGGCGTTCTTCGCGGCGCTAGGCGTTGTCGCCGCAGGTATCGAGCGCCTCGCCACCGAAGTGCGCCACCTGCAGCGCACAGAAGTGCTGGAAGCTGAGGAGTATTTCGAGCCTGGCCAGAAGGGCTCCTCCGCGATGCCGCATAAGCGCAATCCGGTGTTGACGGAAAACCTCTGCGGGCTGGCGCGGCTGGTGCGCAGCGCGGTGACGCCGGCACTGGAGAATGTGGCGCTTTGGCATGAGCGCGATATCTCGCATTCCTCGGTCGAGCGCGGGATTGGGCCGGACGCCACCATCCATCTCGATTTCGCGCTGCACCGCATGGCGATGGTGATAGAGAAGCTCGTCGTCTATCCCGAGAACATGTCGCGCAACCTCGCCATGTTGGGCGGTTTGCACAATTCGCAACGCGTGATGCTGGCGCTGACGCAAGCGGGGGTATCCCGCGAGGACGCCTATCGGCTCGTGCAACGCAATGCGATGGCGGTATGGCAAAGTCCGCCGCCCCGGCCCGAGATGGCGCTGATCGGCAAACTGCGGGCCGACGCCGATGTCACATCAAAACTTGACGCCAAAACGCTCGACGCCTGCTTCGACGATGCGCACCATTTCGCGCGCGTGGATGAGATTTTCGCGCGGGTGTTTGGCTAAGCCGCCGCCTCCAGCTTGGCTTCGATCTCCGCCTTCAGGCGATAGACGTGATCTCTCACCTGGATCATGCGCTCGACGTGACGCCTCGCATAGCGCTCGACCCGTTCGCTGCGCCGATCGCGCTCGCGCGCCATGCGCGCTTCGAATCGCTGGTCTTCGATATATGCGCGCGCCAGCACCTGCTGCATCTCGACCACTTCCGGGCACGCGATCTCCACGGCGCGGCGGACATCCGAGAGATCGGCGTTGTAGGCGCGGGCGATATGGCGCGCGAGAATGCGGGTGGGACCGCGAATATCGTTGGGCTCGATGAAGCCCGCGCCCAGCGCGCCTAACACCATCACATCGATGCCGGTCGGCCCCGCGCTATCGCCTTCCATGACGGCTCGGATGTTGGGCCAAGGCTGGCCGCTCTCCGCCATGGCGCTCGCGTACGAGCGCACCGCGCTGCGAAACAGCGCACGGCCCTCAGGCTCGCACACATCTACGGGCGCCTGGCCTGCGGCAAAGCGCTCGAGCACGGCACGGGCTTCAGTCTGGGAGAGGCTGGGGAGAGCGGGCGCGCACGCGGTCGCGGCCCAAACCAAAGCCACCGCGACCGTGCGCCGCCACATCGAAGTACTCCAAACCAACCGCGAACAAGATAGTCACGCTGGCGTGGAGGAAGCGTTCACCGACAGGGTAAACGCGCGATTCAGACCCCGGCTTTGATCTGCGCGCGGGCCTCGGCCAGGGCCTCGTCCATCTTGGCGCGAATCTGATGATCGGAAAGCTGCACCGCGTGCTGGTCGAGATCGCCGCGGATCTTGCGGAAAAGATCGTCTTCTCCGGCCTCCTCGAGGTCGGCGACCACCACGGATTTCGCGTAGTCGGCGGCGCTCTGGTCGGAAAGGCCCATATGACCAGCCGCCCACAGCCCGACCAATTTAGCGCGCCGCGCGTGCGCCTTGAATTCAAGCTCTTGATCTATTTGATATTTCTTCTCTTCGCCGCGCTGGCGATCATCAAACTGGCTCATGAAATCTAGGCTCCATCCGGACAAGAGATTGAATAGGCGCCGGGCGGGCTTGGTTCAACCTTTGTCGGCTGCTTTGCAGCGCGGCCAATTGTGGCCCAGCACGGTCTCCCCTAAGTTCCAACTTACCGAGGCGTTAAGGGCTGATTCCAGCCCCTGGGGCCCAAACCGCTCCCGGCTTGAGCCGCCGAGACGCCTTGGGGAGGGAGCGCGATGTCCCGTCGCAAGAAAATCTACGAAGGCAAGGCCAAGATCCTGTTCGAGGGCCCAGAGCCGGGAACGCTGATCCAATACTTTAAGGACGACGCCACCGCGTTCAACGCTCAGAAAAAGGCGATCCTCGAAGGCAAGGGCGTGATCAACAACCAGATCTCCGGGTTCATCATGCAGAACCTGAACGCGATCGGCGTGCCCACTCATTACATCAAGACCATGAACATGCGCGAACAGCTGGTTCGCGAGGTCGAGATCATCCCGCTTGAGGTCGTGTGCCGCAATGTGGCGGCGGGGTCGCTGTCGACGCGCCTGGGCATCGAGGAAGGCACGCCGCTGCCGCGCTCAATAATCGAGTTCTACTACAAGAAGGATGAGCTCAACGATCCGATGGTCGCCGAGGAACACATCACGGCGTTTAACTGGGCATCGACCCAGGAGATCGACGACATTATGGCGCTGACTTTGCGCATCAACGACTACCTCTTCGGCATGTTCGGCGCCGTCGGCATCAAGCTTGTGGACTTCAAATTGGAGTTCGGCCGGCTGTACGAGGGCGACATGGTGCGCACCGTGGTGGCCGACGAAATCAGCCCCGACAGCGCCCGGCTCTGGGACGTCCAGACCAACGAGAAAATGGACAAGGATCGCTTCCGCCGCGATCTCGGCAATGTCACCGAAGCCTATGTTGAGGTGGCGCGCCGCTTGGGCATTCTGAAGCAGGCTGCAGGCGGCGAGAGCGTTCACTAAAAGCAGCAACGCTATGCCTGGCGCTGCCAAAGTCGCGTGACACCTTCCCTGGGGCGGGGAAGGATGCTTTCGGGCTTATGTGACGTAACAGCAAATGGGGCTGAAAGCATGCGAGCGATTGTGACAGTGGGCTTAAAGCCCGGCGTTTTAGACGTGCAGGGCAAGGCCGTGGCCGGCGCCCTGCAAGAGCTCGGCTTCAAGGGCGTCGAGGACGCCCGTGTCGGCAAGCGTATCGAAATCCAACTTGACGGCGATCTCGACCCAGCTACCGCCGAGGCTGAGGTGCGCGAGATGTGCGAGAAGCTGCTCGCGAACACGGTGATCGAGAGCTACCGCGTCGAAATCGGAAGCTAACCGTCTCTATGCTCGCCCGCCAATCACGTAGGCACGCCTTGAGGCTCGCCGGCGCAACATTGATCGTGCCCTTTCTGCCCGGTTGCGCGTCGCCGGTCGCGTCGGAAGCGGCTGAAGATCTTGTGGCGCTTGAAGCGCGTGTTGGCGGACGCCTCGGCGTCAGCATCCTCGACACCGCCAGCAATGTGAGTACGGGCCATCGCGCCGATCAGCGCTACGGCATGTGCTCTACGTTCAAGCTGGCGCTGGCCGGGATCATCCTGCGCGAAGCAGATCAAGGTCGGCTCAGCCTTGATCAGAGCGTCGCCTTCTCGCAGTCCGACATGGTCCCCAACGCCCCGGTCGTTGAGCAATACTTGCCCCAAGGCGCTGCGTCCGTGCGCGTGCTGGCCGAGGCCGCGCAAACTCGCGGCGATAATGTCGCCACCAACCTACTGCTCAACCTGATCGGCGGGCCAGCCGGGTTCACAGCGCGGCTGCGCGACTTGGGCGATAACGCCACGCGCCTCGATCGTCTTGAACCCGAGATGAACCTCGTTCCCCTGGGCGAAGTGCGCGACACCACCACGCCACGCGCGATGGCGCGCACAACGGCGCGCTTGTTGACCGGAGAAGTGCTCAGCGAAACGGCGCGTGATCTTTTGGTGTCTTGGACCATCGCCACAACAACGGGCGCTAAGCGGATACGCGCCGGCTTGCCTGCAGACTGGCGCGCGGGCGACAAGACCGGCACCGGCATCCACGAAAGCATGGCCAACAAATACAACGATGTCGCGATCGCATGGCCACCTGGTCGCTCGCCGATTGTCATCGCCGCCTACTACGAAGCGCCTGGATATTTCGAGGAGATACGCGACCAGGACCAGGCGGTTCTAGCCGAGGTTGGCGCCATCGCGGCGCGTTGGGCTATGCGTCGCTAACAAAACGGCCCGCCGATGAGGGCGGGCCGTGAGTTTGCAGGCATGGAGGAATTATCGAATTTCGAGGCTCTCCGCTTCAGCGCGAATTGAAGCGTTATCTGTCTCAAGCGCCTCGATCGCACGCTGGGCGCGCGGGTCAGATAACACCGCGTTGAGCCGCGCCAGCGTGTGCACGCTTTCCGCCGAGGCGCCGAACAAGCGCCCGAAGGCTTCGAACGGATTTTCTTCCGCCGGATAGAAGCGCAGTTGAACGCGCGCATCTTCTGCGATGCCGGCGAGCGCACGCGCGCGGCCGATCGCGACCTGGAAGCCGCCAAGGTGATCCACCAAACGCCGCTCCAGCGCTTGCTGGCCGGTCCACACTCGGCCACCGGCCATGGCCCGCACCTGCTCGGGGGCGATCTCGCGCCCTTCGGCAACCAAGCCCAGGAATTCCTGGTACGTGCGGTCAATCGAAGCGTCGATCGCGGCACGCTCGGCTTGATTGAAGGGACGTTCGGATGTGAACCCTTCAACCATGGGCGAGCCCACTGTGATGGTTTCGGTATTGCTCGACAAATAGTGCTCGAACGCAGGCCCGATGATCAGCTTGCCGAAGACGACGCCGATCGAGCCGGTGATCGTGCTAGGGGAAGCGACGATCTCGTCGGCATAGGCGGACACATAATAACCGCCCGAGGCCGCGACCTCGCCCATCGACACCACGACATGCTTGCCCCGCTCGCGGGCCGTGCGCAGCGCGGCCAGGATTTGATCCGATGCGACCACCGAACCGCCCGGGCTCGACACGCGGAACACGATCGCCGCGACGTTTTCATCCTCCGAGGCATCGAGCAGAGCACGCGCGATGCGGTCGCTGTTCATGGCCTGCTCGTCTGAGAAGAAGCCATCTTCCACAGGGCCGGACACGATCGCGCCCTCGCCTTGCACCACCGCAATAACACGCCCGCCGCTATGGGGGTGTGGAACATAGTCTTCGAAGTCCACGATCTGCGCATTCTCAGCACGGGCGAGCGCGGCGCGTTCCGCTTCCTCCGGACGGCCAAGCTGATCGATCAGTTTCAATTCAACGGCGCGATCGCCGGTGAGCGGTGTCGCTTCAATCGCGGCGCGCACCGCCTGCGGCGCGAGTTCACGGTCGGCGGCGATATTGGCCACCATCACGTCGTAGAGCCCGTTCATGAGCGTGTTCATTTGCTCACGATGCTGCGGCGTGAAGCCGCGCTGGGTCAGCGTATGAGCGGCGGTCTTGTAATCCTCCCGCGTCACGAATTGCGCTTGCATGTGATAGCGCTGCAGCGTGCCAGCTAGGAACATCACCTCCGCCGACAAGCCCATGGCTTGGAAATCACCAGACTCTTGCAGCCAGACTTCGTCCGCGTCCGCGACCGCCATGTAGCCGGGCATCGACAGGCGCACGCCATCGTTCTGCACGTGCGCGACAACGAATTTGCCGGCTTGCCGGAAGGCTTGCAGCGCGGCGCGAATTTCCTCGGCTTGCGCAGCGGCCATACCCGTCGTGTTGGCGCGGATATAGATGCCCTGCACGGCGTTGTCGGTGCGCGCGGCGTCTATCCGCGCGATCACGTCGAGCAGCGCCATCTCGCCGCTGAGCGCGGCGAAAGGATTGGCCGAGCGCTGATCGGTCATTTCCTGGCGCAGATCGAGCGCTAGGACCGACCGAGACGGCATTGCCGGTTGGCTGCCCGCAGAGGCCCCGATCATGCCTATGAGGGCAATGGGCGCCAATATGAGGAAGAGAACCAGCGCCACAAGCACGCCAGCCACGGTGATAAGAAACTGCTTCACGGACCAATACTCCGACCGGCGCTATCGCCGCATATCGATAAATGATATGCCCCGGTCGGAAACGCAAGCGCTATTCTTATCGAAAAATGATAAATATGCCGTCCACCAATCGCCGAACTGCGGCGGGCCATTCCCCTGGCGCGAGCACGCGCGCATGATTGGTCCGGGAGCTAGGCAATGTCTGGGATTCGGAAAGCCCCGAGGCTGGCGAGCGACGTTTGGTTGCTCGAACAGCAGATGCGCGCCGAATTGGAAGCCGAGGCTTGGCGGCGACTACGAGAAAGCCTCGCACCACCGCCCGAGCCCAGTCCGGCACCGCCAAAGCCGGCGCCCCTCCTGACCACAAGCCCTGCAGCAAGCGCCATCGATCAGGGCGGCTCAATCCTGCTCAAAGCATTGGTGCGCTTCGCGCTCGCGGCCTTTGGCGCTTATCTGGCCTGGATTGCCGGGATGGACAACGGCATGGGTGAATTCGAAGTCTGGCTGGCAACGGGGGCGGGCTTCCTCGTAACCCTTTCGCTGAGCATGCTCGAACCTGCCCGGCGCTTTGTGCACATGCTGGCCGAAACCATGCGCTGGTGTCTGATCGTCGGCGCGGGGTTCGGGGCGCTTTGGCTCGCAATGAATGCCTCGTCCTGGACGTGAGGCCCCAAAGATTGGTCGGAGTAGCAAGATTCGAACTTACGACCCCCACGTCCCGAACGTGGTGCTCTACCAGGCTGAGCTATACTCCGAAGGGCCGGGCTTATAGCGGCTCGTTTTGCCGGGTGCAACGCGGGCGTCAGCCATCCTCCAGCGCCATTGCATCGCGGGACGGAGCCCCTTAAGGAACCGCTTCGCCGGTTTTGGGGTGTAGCCAAGCGGTAAGGCAGCGGTTTTTGGTACCGCCATTCCTAGGTTCGATCCCTAGCACCCCAGCCATCCTTCGCTCGCGAAGTGGACGCGCGCGCTCTAACCGCAGAGACCAACTAATTCGCTTGCCAGCCATAGGCCGCTTCTGCTGAACAGCGCGCGGCTTTCGAGAAACGGAACATCTATGCCCAGAATGAGCTACAAGCCCGGCGACTTCGACCTCGTTGTTCGTCGCTCCAAAACCGGCCTTGGGTTGTTCGCGGCAAGCGAGATTCCGAAAGGCGCCTGCATCATCGAATATGTCGGCGTTGAGTTGAATAAAGAGCAGGAAGACAAAAGCCGCAGCAAGTATTTGTTCGAGATCACAGCGCGCAAAACCATCGACGGCGCGCCGCGCTGGAACACCGCGCGCTACATCAATCACTCGTGCAAGCCGAATTGCGAGCCCAATATCTATAAGCGCCGCGTCTTCATTCACGCCAAACGGCGCATCAAGCCGGGCGAGGAGCTCGCCTACAATTACGGCAAGAATTATTTCAACGAGTATCTGAAAGACGTCTGCGCCTGCCCGAAATGCAAGCCTGAGAAAGCCGCCAAGGCCGCGAAGAAGTCAGCGAAGACTGCAAAGACCGCCGCGCGCTAAGGCTCAACAATCCGAACAATCGTCGCGCCGGGTGCTCTCGATCTGCACTGTCACGTGGCCGATCGCGAAACGCTCGCGTACGCCTTCGGTCAACGCAGCGATGAATCCATCATCACTGCCCTCGGGCCGCACCAAGTGCGCAGTGAGCGCCGGCGCTGTCGCGCTCATCGCCCAGACATGGAGATCGTGAACGGCGGTTACTCCAGGCTGCGCGGCCAAGAACGCGCGCACCTCGGCGACATTGATGCCGCGCGGCGCCGCGTCGAGCGCTAGATCAAGCGACTCGCGCAACAAACCCCAGGTCCCGAGCAATATGACCAGCACCACGCCAAGCGTCACCACCGGGTCGATCCAATGCGCGTTCGTCAGCCAGATCAGGCCGCCAGCGACAATCACCGCCGCTGAGACGCTGGCGTCGGCAAGCATATGCAGAAAGGCGCCGCGCGCATTCACGTCGTGCTTGCGTCCACTCAAAAACAAAAGCGCGGTCGCGCCATTGATCAACACGCCCAGTCCGGCCACCGCCATGACGATGAGGGGCGCAGTCTGTTCGGGAGCAAACAAACGCTTACCCGCCTCCCAAAACAGCCCGCCGCAGGCTGCAACGAGCACCAACGCGTTCGCGAGTGCGGCTAGAACAGTCGCCTTGGAGAAGCCGTAGGTACGCTGATCGCCCGAGCTCTGCCGCGCTAGCCACGCAGCAAAGCCCGCCAGCGCCAAGCCCAATACATCTGAAAGATTGTGCGCGGCATCTGACAGAAGCGCGGTTGAATTCGCCCAAAAGCCCGCGCTGGCTTCGACCACGACGAAGGTCAGATTCAGCGCTATAGCGATGCTATAACGTCGATCGCTGGGTGCGCCATGATGGTGGGCGTGATGTGCGTGCCCATGGTGCCCGTGGCCGTCCATGGCGTTCATGTGCGCGAGAATCGCGCGAAGGGCAATCTCACCCCAGCGCCCAGGTTTTCAGCAATTGATGCGCGATCGCGAAGGGCGGCGGGGCGAACGCATCGGGGTGTTTGCCGGCAATCAGCGCGCGCGCCTCGTCGCGCGTGAACCAGCGCGCGCTTTCCAATTCATGGGCGTCAATTGTTTCATGATCATCGACCACTTCGCAGATGACTCCGATCATGAGCGAGTGAGGAAACGGCCAAGGCTGGGTTGAGTGCAGCATCACTTCGCGCACGCGCAAGCCAGCTTCTTCCAAAGTCTCGCGCGCCACGGCCTCCTCTATGGTTTCGCCAGGCTCGACAAAGCCCGCGAGCGCCGAATGCATGCCGCGCGGCCAGGCGCGTTGGCGGCCCAACAGGCACTTCTCGCCAATCACCGGAACCATGATCACAACTGGATCGACGCGCGGGAAATGCTCAGCCTTGCAAGCCGGGCACTCGCGCTTCCAGCCCGCCTCGACGACAATGCTCGCGCCGCCGCAATTAGCACAGAAGCCGTGACGGGCGTGCCACTCGAAGATGCTCTTGGCGGTTCCGAGCAGCGGCAGATCGGCGGCGGGGAGAATGGCGCCAAAGGAGCGTAGATCATCGAAGCGACCCAAGTCCGACAAGGCGGCGGCATCGGGAACATCGATCGCGAAATGCGCCGCGCCGCCTTCGTCTAACCCCAGGAACAAAGTCGTCGCTTCGGCGCGCGCGATGCCGGTGCGTGCATGCGCGGCGAGCCACCCCAAGGCCACCGCGCCGCCCTCATCGATCACAAACGGACGCTGTTTGTGAAAGGGAATGAGCTTGGTCCCGGGCGCGGCAAGCGCACGCCCCAGCCATGCCGCGTCACGGCGATGATGCGCGGCGCGATCGAACGGATAGCGGGTGAACGCGTTGGGATTGTGCGGCAGCAACATCGCTCCCCACTAACAGCCCGCCGGATCATTTGACACCGCAAAGCGCAAGCCGGATCACGGTGACCCATGATTCCCGTCACCCCCAGCTTGGCGCTCGACGAGCGCGACCTTGACGAGCGCTTCATCCGCGCCGCCGGCCCCGGCGGCCAGAACGTCAACAAGGTCTCGACCGCCGTGGAGCTGCGTTTTCGTGTGGGCGGGCACACGGCTCTGCCCGATGATGTACGCACACGCCTGGAGGCCCTGGCGGGCCGGCGGCTCACGCTCGATGGCGAGATCGTTATCCGGGCTGACGAACACCGCACGCAGGAGCGCAATCGCGCCGAAGCACTGGCTCGGCTCGTGGATTTGGTGGAGCGGGCCACCCACAAGCCGAAGCCGCGCCACAAGACGCGTGTGCCCAAAGCCGAACGCCAAAGGCGGCTCGATCACAAATCGCGCCGCGGCAGCATCAAGGCCGGGCGCGCTCGACCGCGCGGTGAGGATTAGCCGCGCCCGCGATAGGTCGCGACGCCTTGGTCCGGTAGCCACAAGCCCTCTGGCGGTGCGCCCGTTTGCCAGAACACGTCGATCGGCATGCCGCCGCGCGCGTTCCAATAGCCGCCGATGCGCAACCAAGTCGGCGCGATCGCTTCGATCACGCGCTTGGCCACCGCCAGTGTGCAATCCTCGTGGAAGGCGCCGTGATTGCGAAAGCTCTGCAGGAAGAGCTTCAGGCTCTTGCTTTCCACGATCCAATCCTTGGGCGCATAGTCGAGCACCAGAACGCCGAAATCAGGCTGACTCGTAACCGGGCAGATCGAAGTGAATTCCGGCGCGGTGAAGCGCGCTAGGTAAAGCGAACCGGGATGCGGGTTCGGCGCGCGCTCGAGCACTGCTGAGTCAGGGTTTGTCGGGATCGGGGCCCTGCCGCCGAGTTGGGTGAGTTCGGTCATGTTGCCTAATAGTCAATTTTTGTCTATATGACAACTATGGAAGTTTCTGAGATTGGCCAACGCCTACGTGCCGCGAAGCGTACGCAAACTGAACTCGCCCGGTTTCTGGGCATTTCAACGAGTCACGTCTCTTTTCTTCTTGGAGGAAAGAAGCGGATGGCGCTGGATACATTCCGCAGGATCGAAGCCTTCCTCGCCGAAGCCGAGCGAAAGACGCCTGCGCGAGGCGTCGCGGAACAACGCCTCTTCTTTGAAGCCGCGCCTGCGAGGTTTGTAACGCTTGAAGAAGCTCGAAAGATCGGCCCTGCTTCGCGCATGAGCGAGGAAGAGCGCGAACGCTGGTACCGCGAATTGAACGAACTCGGCGAAGCCGCGAAACGTTTGCCGCGCATCACCAACATGACCGACGACGAAATCCTCGGTTACGACGAAATGGCATGATCGCCGTCGACTCCTCTGCAATAATGGCCATTGTTCTCGCCGAGCCAGAGGCGGTTTCTTTCGCGCAAGCGATCGAGGGCGATGGTGAGGCGCGCTTGTCTGCCGCAAACTATGTCGCAATAGCAAATGTGATCGAGAGCCGCTTCGGCGCCTCTGGCCAAGCCCTATTCGATGGTTATATGGCTCGCTTCAGAAGAGCCGGCCTAACCATCGTCGCCCTCGACGAAACCCAGGCCGAACTCGCGCGTGAGGGCTTTCGTCGCTACGGCAAAGGCCGGCACCGCGCTGGACTGAATTTCGGCGATTGCTTTGCCTATGCGCTGGCCAAGGCGCTCAACGCGCCACTACTGTTCAAAGGAACCAACTTCGCCAAGACAGACCTGAAGCAGGCGTAGTCACGCACCGCCCTTTTTGTTGGCGACAACCTTCAGCCCCCCGGCAAGACTTGCGGATTGACGAGCAGATACGAGTACGCGGCGTAGCATGCGATAAACGCTAGCCCCAGCATGCGCCCGAAACGCCCAAAACGCTGCGCCACAAACACTAAGATCAAAGCCGCAGCCATCATCGCGAACCAATCACGCCATATCATGTCGTCGGGGATCGGCACCGGCCGGATCAAAGCCGTGAGCCCCAGGATACCTAGAATGTTGTAGATGTTGGAGCCGACAATATTGCCAACCGCCACGTCGGAGCGCCCCTTTAACGCCGCCGCCAAGGACGCCACCAATTCTGGAAGCGAGGTGCCGACCGCCACGATCGTCAAGCCGATAATGGTCTCTGACAGCCCCGCGAGCTGCGCCAAGGTAATCGCGCCCTTCACCAGCAGATCGGCGCCGAACACAAGCAGCGTCAAACCGCCGAGGGCGAACAGAATCGAAACCAAAAGCGACGGCTGCCCCGGATCGTGGGGCGTCACTTCCGCGACATGAAGTTCGGCGGATGTCTCCGCCACGGCGGTTTGCCCCCGCTCGGCGAAGTATGTGAAGGCGATGTAAGCGACCAAGCCTAGCATGAAGAGCGCGCCAACCCAGCGCGACAATTCTCCGACGAGAAAGGCGATGGCGATCAGCAACGCGCTGACCGCAAGCATGATGTAGCCGTCGCGGCGGATGGTGGCGGGCTTCACTGACACCGGGCGAACCAACATGACGATGGCGAAAATCAGCAGGATATTGCCGATATTCGAGCCGACCACGTTGCCAACGGCAATCCCCGAAGACCCCGCAAGCGCCGCGTTGACGCTTGTCAACAGCTCTGGTGTCGAGGTGCCGAAGCCGACCAGGGTGAGGCCGATCATCAGCTCTGACACGCCAAGCTTCCGCGCGACGCCGACAGCGCCGCGAACCACGCTTTCGCCCCCAAGCGCGAGCAGGACAAGCCCGCTCAAGATCTGGATCGTCGTTTCCATGAACACTCCGTCACGCGGAGCCGACACGTGCCGCCGCGCTTTCGTTCTGACAAGTTCAGATTGAGCAAATTGGGGTTTGTCCGATTCGAGGATGCTCGCGCAACGTAAGCACCTGAGGCTTTTGCGTCACGCCGAGCCCATCTCGTGCGCGAATGAGGCGCCTGGGCCTTTTTCGTGCCCCGGTTTTAGGCACACAGTGTCAGCGTGGCGTAGCCGCAACGCTTTGGCTTTCGTGGTGTGGGCAGGCGTGCAAACTGCGCATGTTTAACGATCTGTTCACGTTAACACGTGAACCTCGCCATTAACGCGGCGAGAAACCCGCGGGGAAACAAGGATGAGCACAATGAAGAAGCTTATGGGCGTCGCCATGCTGGCCGGCGCGACTGTTGCTGGCGCTGGCGTTGCGTCTGCGGATGAGCCCACGATCTCGGGTTCGGTGACGCTTGCCACGGATTACGTGTACCGCGGCATTTCGCAAACCGAGAACGGCCCCGCCATTCAAGGCAGCTTCGACTACACGAACGGCAATTTCTACGCCGGCGTTTGGGGCTCCAATGTCGATTTCGGCGGTTACTCCGGCATCAGCGTCGATGTGCCGATGGAACTCGATATCTATGCGGGAATCACGCCGACGATCGGCCCGGTTTCCGCTGATTTCGGAGTCATCGGCTACTTCTATCCCGGTGCTGATGAGGATCAGCTCGCTTCTGGTGAGTGGAACTATTGGGAATTGAAGGCGGCCGGGAGCGTCAATCCGAGTGAAGCGCTCACACTGGGCGCAGCTCTGTATTGGTCGCCGGAACTCGCGGGCGACGGCGGTGATGGTCTGTATTACGAAGTAAACGGCGCACTTGCTCTTTCTGACGCATTTTCGCTCTCGGGCGCAGTGGGCCAACAATCCGCTGATGCGACAGGCTACTTCACAACCACGGGCGCCAACGTCGATGAATACACGACTTGGAATTTTGGCGGGACCCTGGCGAAACATGGTTTCGAATTTGACCTCCGCTACTCCGGCACCGACGAAGATCTAACCAACTTCTTCGACAATGAAGTCGCCGGTGACAAGTTCACGCTGGCGATCTCTCGCTCGTTGTAAACGTCACCGATTGATTTGAAATTGAGCCGCCGAGGGAGACCTCGGCGGCTCTTTTCATACGCAGCCTTCGAGAGCGTCCACTAGCGGCCCCAAGTGCTTCTCGTAATTGCGCCAACGCGCTTTCGAGGTTTTGTACAGGCCCTGCCGGACTTGCGCGTGGCTGGGTGTCGCCACGCGGCGGTCGGTCTTATGAAATTCCAGCACACGCTCGTCCCAACCTAAGCCAACGTGCTTGAGCAACGCCTCACTCCGCTCGCGTTGATCTTCCAGCAATGCTTCGTATGACGCGTCGAACACATAACCAGGCAAGACTTTGGACCAATGGTCCATAAGCGCGATGTAGTGGCGATAATGATGGCCAAGCTCCGCCAACGAGCGATTATAGCCGTGCGTCTCGAGGAACTCATGCATGAAACATGAGAGGCAGGTATCGAGGGGATCGCGACGCGCATGAACGACCTTCGCATCCGAGAACAAGATTGCCGCCAACCCCACCAGCATGAAATTATGCGGCATCTTGTCGACGACGCGTGCATGCGTGGCATCGTGGCGTTCCAAGCGCCGGAGATAGCGGAACGCGAGAATCGAGAGCGCCTCCGCCGACAGGTCGGCGACGCACTCGGGAAACGCGACGCCTCTCACGTGACAATTGGCAGCTTCAGCGCCGGCGCGGCCGAGATACTCCAGTTCGCCCGCCCCGAACACATCAGGATGAGACGCTAAGATCTGCTCAACCAGCGATGTGCCCGAGCGCGGCATGCCCACGATGAAGACGGGACGCGTTGTTTCCGCGCCGGCGCCTCGCAATCGCCGCACAAGTCGCTCTGGAAACGCCTTTATGATCGCGGCAAACTTCGTTTCCGTATCAGCGCGATTGTAGACAGGTGGCTGTTGCGCCTTGGCGCGCATCAACGCCTCGAACGCCAGATCATATTCGCCGATATCGTCATACGCTTTGGCGAGCGCGTAGCAGAAGTGCTTCATGCCGAGCGTGCCCTCCTGCATGCGTGGCATCAGCGCATTCACGGCGTCGATGAAGCCGTCGTCAGCGGTCACGCGCCCAGCTTTGGAAAGCGCGCTCCAGGCCGGCGAGTAGAGCGGATGCGCCTTCGTCACGGCGCGCAGCAGCTCGCGTGCGGCCTCGGTCTGGCCGAAATCGAGCAGGATTTTTGCCTCCTCCATGTCGGCCATGGCGGAGTCCGGCTTTAGCTTGCGATAGACCGCGATGAAGCGGCGCGCCTCCCCGGTCGCCCCAAGGGCGCTGTACGCCTTCACAAGCATGATCACGGCATCGGCGTGATCGGGCCTCAGCGCGACGCAGCGTTCGATAAGCTCAAGCGCTTCTTCTGGACGACGCGCATCGAGCGCGGCCCGCCCGGCGGCGAACATCTGGTCCCAGGGGCTGGGCATCGGCGGGGCCGCGGTCGCGCGCGCGCCTGGAAGGCCTGGCAGCGTTGGCTTGGTCATGCTGGCCATTTCGGCGCGCGTGAGACCATGACCGGCGTTGCCCGCCCGATCACGCCGCCCATGAATTTGGCGGCGTCAATCGCGGCATCGAGATCAATCCCCGTGTCGATTTTTTCGATGAGCGCAAGCTTGTTCGCGGTCGAGACGATGTCCGGCTCGTTCTGCAACCCGTCGCGCGGGCTGACCTCCACCAATTCGCGTTTTTCTCGGGCCATTTCGGCTGTCCTTCGGCTTGCCGAGCCATAGCTTGCGACCCAAGCCAAGCTTGGTGCGAGCGGCGGGAGTTGAACCCGCACCGCCTTTTGGGCGAACGGATTTTATGCCTGTCGGTTGGCATACCGAACGTCTGCCACCGCCGTGATCTGCTACGACTTTCAAGCTCTTAGCTCAAGGACGGGAAAGTTTATCACGCGTTCTGCGGGCCAGACTCAAAGTGAGGCCTTGAAATGTTCTTATTTTGTTCTATCGTGCCTTCGGTAAAGCACAACCAATTATGCAACTCTTGTTCGATCTCCCGGGCACATCGTCGCTAGCGGAGGCGCAAAGTCGCCTCATCATCCGCTCCGGATCGAAGCGGGATGAAAGACCGCACGACACCACGACGTTGAAAGACAAGATTGCACGGCTTGAACGGAGCGATCTGCACGCCGCTTGGGGCGCGGCGGCGCTTGGCGACGCGAGCGTCGATGCCTGTATGCCGTATGGCGGGTTGCAACTGGGGCGTTGGCACGAGATCAGCGGTGATGGAATAGAGCGCGAAACGCCTGCGGCAGCCACTGGATTCACCGCCGTGCTCGCCCAGCTCGTGCACCGCGGCGGCGCGATCGTATGGGCTTTGCAGCGCGACGACCTGTACGCACCCGGCTTGCAGCGGCTTGGCATAGATCCGGATCGTTTGATCCTGGTGCGTGTCGATAAGGACGCGGATGTACTTGCAGTGCAGGAAGACGCGTTGCGTACGCCGGGCGTTACGACGGTGGTCGGCGAAGTCGATAAGATCGATTTGACCGCAGGACGCCGCTTACAGCTCGCATGCGAACGAAGCGGCGCAACCGGATTCGTATTGCGACGAAAGCTCTACGCGACCTCCCTGCAGCAAGCGCCCACGCAAGCCGCCGCAGCCACGCGCTGGCGCATCGGCGCAGCGCCAAGTGTAACGCAAGAACCTGGACTTGCCCCCACACGCTGGACCGCGCGACTCGATCGCTGCCGCGGCGGACGCACCGGCGCATGGATCATGGAGATGCAGAATGCGTCAATCTCGCAGACGAGCTCTATCCGTGTGGTTGCCGAACTGGCCGATCACACGCCTACAACGGCTCATGCGTTCGCCGACCCCTGTGGGCCTCGCGACCGCGGCCGTTATAGACAACGCACGGCGATTGGCGGCGGTTGACGCCATTGGTGCGGCTGCGGGTTTAAGGCCCGGCCAGAGCATGACGGACGCCCTCGCGCTTTGCCCGCATGTAAAGATCGTTGAGGCGGAGCCAGAGGAAGACGCACGCGCGCTAACGCGGCTTGCCGATTGGTGCCAGCGTTTCAGCCCAGCCATAGCCATCGATGCGCCGGACGGACTCTTTATTGACATTGATGGCTGTGCGCATTTGTGGGGCGGGGAAGAAGCCCTGGCGCGCGCGATCCAAAATCACCTCGCAATCCAGGACATTCCCGCGCGCATCGCCATCGCAGACACTTTCAAAGCAGCCTCGGCGATGGCGCGCTATGGTGAAGATGACGTGACGATTGCCGCCCATGATGATGCACGTCGTCTCGCTTCCCTTCCCGTAGCCGCTTTGCGGATTGAAGAGGCTGTCGCCGATCAATTGCGGCATCTGGGTTTGAAAACGATCGGCCATCTCACCGCCATGCCGCGGGCGGCTTTACGTAAGCGCTTTGGCGCGAACCTCCTGTTGCAGCTTGCGCGCGCGTTGGACGAGGCTGAAGAAGCGTTGATTTTCCGCACACCACCCCCCTCCTGGGTCGAAAGCGTCGCCTTTGCCGAACCCATAAGCACGCCGGAGGCTTTGGCGCGCATCATCCATGATCTAGCCGGACGCCTCTGCGTCAAGCTCGACGAGTACGGGCTTGGCGCGCGGCGCTTCGATGCCAAGTTTCACCGCTGCGACGGTGAAGCATTGCGTACCAGCGTGCGCGCGGCCTTGCCTATGCGCGATGTCAAACGCCTGGCGGCTTTGTTCACGCCGAAGCTCGAAAGCATCGATCCCGGGTTTGGCGTTGAGGTCGTAACTCTGACGGCGTTGCGCGTGCAACCTCTGACGCATGCGCAAGCGAGTTTGGATCGCGCCAATCCACACGCGGTCGCCGTCGATCTCGCACCGTTCGTCGATCGTCTGGTCAACCGCTTCGGCGCCGAACGTGTCTGGCGTGCGGCCCTGCAGGAAAGCCACGCGCCCGAACGCGCGGTCACGCGAATCGCCCCGCTGGCGGCGCCGACGAAACACGTCTGGGCGAGCAACCAGCCTCGCCCCGTACGCTTGTTCGCTCGTCCTCAGCCGGTCGAAGCGCTTGCGGTCGCGCCCGACGATCCACCTTTCATGTTTCGTTGGCATGGCCGCACGCACCACATCCGCAACGCCGAAGGGCCTGAGCGCATCGCAGCGGAATGGTGGCGTAAGCCTTGGGCAGATAACGCCATCGATCGCGTGCGTGATTATTACCAGGTCGAGGATGAGACAGGCGCGCGCTTCTGGTTGTTCCGCGTCGGCCTCTATGGCGCTGATCGCCCGACGCGCTGGTGGCTGCACGGCTTGTTCGCATGAGCGCTTACGCCGAACTCAATGTCACCAGCAATTTCTCGTTTCTGCTGGGCGCTTCCCATGCAAATGAACTGGTTGACACAGCGAAGGAGCTTGGCCTCTCGGCTATCGCCGTAACCGACCGCAACACGCTGGCGGGGATCGTGCGCGCCCATGCGGCCGCTAAAAGGCGCCATCTCCGCTTCCTCGTCGGCGCACGGCTCGATTTCGTTTGCGGGGCGCCGAGTTTGCTCTGCTTTCCAACAAACCGCGCCGCCTATGGACGGCTGGCGCAAATTCTAAGCGCCGGCCAATTGCGCACGCGGAAAGGCGAATGCGAACTGCGCTACGCCGACCTCTTGCAGCATGGCGAAGGGCAAGTCTTCGTCGTGCTGCCGCCTGTGGAATTTGGTTCCGCCGATAACCCAGCCTTTCAAGATTTCCGCACCCATCTCATGCGTATCGCCGCAGATTTTTCCGGTTCTGTTTATCTCTCCGCTTCGCGCTTTTACGGTGCCCGCGATTTGAACCACCTGCATCATCTGTCCACCCTGGCGGCACAAGCGGGCATTCCCATGGTCGCTACGGGGAGTGTGCTGTATCACCACCCCGAAAGACGTCCTTTGCAGGATGTACTCACCTGCATCCGCGAGAAATGTACGATTTCTGAAGCTGGTTTCAAGCTCGAGGCCAATGCGGAGAGGCATCTCAAATCGCCGCGTGAAATGGCGCGATTGTTCGCGGCCTATCCGGACGCCATTGCCCGCACGATAGAAATCACGGAACGCTGCAC
>JALHOC010000033.1 GCA_022843225.1 Hyphomonadaceae bacterium | reverse complement strand
TCGGCGGCGAATTTCGTCCGCGCCACGGTTCCGAGCGAGGACGCGATCATGCGCCCGATATCGCTGACGGCCACGCCAATGCGCTTCTCGCCGGGGTCGAGCCCCAGGATCGCGCCCGTGCGCGGCAGGGCGGCGGCAAATTGCGGGAGGTCGAGCAGCGGCATCAGCAGCGCATCCCTCGCTGCCCCCTTGCGGAAGGTCAAGCTTGGGCCTTGGATAGCGCCCATGCGCCCTCTGATCCTCGCTCTCTGCATAGGTGTCCTGGCGTCTTGCGCCGCGCCCAACGCGTCCGAAGACCCAGGCTTGGCCCAGCCTCTAGGCGTGGACACGTCGTGCAACGCCGATGAACTGGTCCAGCGCGCCGCCAACGGCGCGGAAACGCGGATGCATTTGCCAATTTCCCTGTCAATTCCCGCACGCGGCACGGCGGGCCAGTTTTGCATGGCCACCGGTTGTGAGGCGGCGCGCATTGAGCCGACCTTGACCCGCGCTTTGGGCTGGACCGCGCGTGTGATCACCAATGACCGCTCTTCGATGAACGCGGAACTGCAGATTTCGCCCGATCGCTCGAGCTTTCGCCTGCGCCTCGCCGATTCTGAAGGCAGCGAGGAGTGGGCAGGGGGCTGCAACGCCGCTGGCTCTTGAACGCGGACGGGGGCGCTGGTAGCGCTCCGCCCCCTGAGGTTCACACATGTCAATCGATGAAAAGACCGTCCGCAAGGTCGCCAAGCTCGCGCGCCTGGCGTTGCCAGAGGAGCGCGTGGCGCCGATGGCGGCGGAACTCAACGGGATCATGGCCTGGATCGAGCAGCTGAACGAAGTTGATATAGAGGGCGTCGAGCCGATGACGAGCGCCGTCGAAGGCGCGTCGCTGCCGATGCGCGAGGATGTCGTCACCGACGGCGACAATCCCGAACGCGTGCTGAAGAACGCGCCGAAGGCGGAGGACGGGTTTTTCGTCGTGCCGAAGGTGGTTGAGTGAGCGGCGCCATCGCCATAGAAACACCGTTGCAGGACGACGTCCGCGCGCTGGTGGCGGCGCTCAATGACTGGGCGCTGGCGCAAACGCCGCGCGAGTTTTGCCACCACATGACAGTCGAGCAGATGGCGCAACCCGATACGACAGTGTTTATCGCGCGCGATAAAAGTGGCGTGGCGCTCGGCATGGGCGCGCTCAAGCGCCACGGCGATGGTTTGGGCGAGGTGAAGCGCATGTTCACGCGGCCCGAAGCGCGCGCGACGGGGCTTGCGGGTCGGATTGTCGATGAGATCGAACGCTTGGCGCGCCAAGACGGCTTGAAGCGCCTCGCGCTCGAAACGGGCGCGGTCGAAGGGTTCGCTGCCGCTTGGCGGGTGTACGAGCGCGCGGGCTTCACGCGCTGCGGCGCATTTCTCGATTATCCAGCGGATAGCCCCCACAACATCTACTACGAAAAACGTCTGACCTCATGACCAACCTCACCTCCCTCACGCTCGCCGCCGCGCTCGAAGGCATGGCGCAGAAGCAATTTTCCTCCGCCGAACTCACGGACGCGTTCCTGCACGCGATCGATAAAGCCAATCCCCATCTCAACGCCTTTGTGGTTGTCACCGCCGACAAAGCGCGAGCCGCCGCGAAGGCGAGCGACGAACGCCGCGCCAAGGGCGAAGCCGGGCCGCTCGAAGGTGCGCCGCTCGGGATCAAGGATTTGTTCTGCACCGAAGGCGTGCGCACCACGGCGTGCTCGGGCGTGCTCGGCGAATTCACGCCGACCTATGAGAGCACGGTGACCGCGAACCTCTTCCGCGATGGCGCGCTCATGTTGGGCAAGCTCAACATGGACGAGTTCGCGATGGGCTCGTCGAACGAAACCTCGAAGTTCGGCCCCGTGGTCAGTCCTTGGCGGCGCGGCAATGAAGACGCGAAGTTGACGCCCGGCGGCTCATCCGGTGGTTCGGCATCGGCGGTGAGCGCGGATTTGTGCTTGGGCGCGACGGCCACGGATACGGGCGGCTCCATCCGTCAGCCTGCGGCTTTCACCGGCACCGTCGGCATCAAGCCGACCTATGGCCGCTGCTCGCGCTGGGGCATCGTGGCGTTTGCCTCTTCGCTTGATCAGGCCGGGCCTATCGCCAAAACGGTGGAAGACAGCGCCATGCTGCTGCAATCCATGGCCGGGCACGATGCGAAGGATTCCACCTCGCTGCCGGATGCGTTGCCGGATTTCCGCGCCGCTTGTTCGCGCTCGATCAAGGGCATGACCATCGGCGTGCCGGACGAATATCGCATGGATGGCATGCCAGCCGAGATCGAGGCGCTGTGGCAGCAAGGCATCGAATGGGCGAAGGACGCGGGCGCCAAGATCAAGAAGATCAGCCTGAAGCACACCAAATACGCGCTGCCGACCTATTACATCGTGGCGCCGGCGGAGGCGTCGTCGAACCTCGCGCGCTATGATGGCATGCGCTATGGAGCGCGCGTTGCGGGCAAGGACCTCGCCGCCACCTATGAGCAGACGAGGGCTTCTGGCTTTGGCGCGGAAGTGCAGCGGCGCATCCTGATCGGCACGTATGTTCTGAGCGCGGGCTATTATGACGCCTATTATCTGCGCGCGCAGAAAGTGCGTCAGCGCATCGCCCAGGATTTCCGCGACGCCTTCGCGGATGTGGACGCGATCCTCACGCCGGCGACGCCGTCAGCGGCGTTTGCCTTGGGCGAGCGCTCCGGCGATCCAGTGCAGATGTACCTGAATGACATATTCACCGTGACGGCGAATTTGGCGGGGCTGCCGGGCTTGGCCTTGCCGGCGGCGGTGGACGCTAATGGCTTGCCGCTCGGTCTGCAGGTGATCGGCCGGGCGCTCGACGAAGAATCTGTGTTCGCGGTCTCAGCCGCCCTAGAAAAAGCCGCAAATTTCGCTACGAAACCTAAGGTCTGGTGGGCCTGAGGTGACGCGATGCATGAATTGCTCGAACGGTTGGGACGCGGCGATACGCGCTTGATCGATATGTGCCGGGAGGCAAATCGCGCCTGGACCGATTTTCTGAGCGAATTGCAGGGGGCGGACACCGGAACATTGTCGGCGCGGCTTCAGTTTTTCCAGCCCACGTTCAAACGCATTTTCGAGAGCGACACGCTCGGCCAGACCATGATGCCGTGGACCGGCTTTGCGGTGCTGTACGATACGCAGAATGGCTGGGGTCAGAATTTGGAACGCGCGCGTCAGCTCGCCGATGCCTTCGCGCGCAGTCATTGCAGTGACGAAGTGAAGTCCGAGGCGCGTAGCGCGGTGATTTCCTATGAATTGGAGCCGGGGCAGCGCTCAAGCGCCGCGCCGCCGAAACGATAACCCCGCGCGCGTGGCGGCGAATCCCGCTAGACTCGCGCCTATGTCGAAACGGAAATCCAGATCGCCCACGCCAAAGCCGAAGCGGCGTCCGCGCGGCGAGATCGACCGCAACTATTTCTTTGCGGATGTGCTAATCAAGACTGGTGCCGCCGTCGGCGTGGCGTTGGGTGCGATCGCGCTTTATACGCCGTTTACGCTAAGGGGCGCGATCGAGGACGGCATGTACGATTACCTCGCTGTCATGGGCATGTTCGGCGTTATCGGAATGGCGGCCTATTTGTTTGGCCGGCATCTGCGTCGCGAAGCCACGCACTGGGATTTCGACTGACGAGAGGTCGACTGAGCGCTTGACCTCGTCGGCGTGAACGGTGAGGTTCCGGCGCAAAGGAGCCAGCCTTGAACGCAGCTGAATGCACGCGCCTTGGCGCATATCTGAGCAAGCTTTTGGGCTCGCCCACGGTGTCGGTCGTGTCGAGCGGCGCCGAGGAGGCCAATGTGCTGGTCGACGGCAAGGTCGTCGCCGAGCTGTTGCGCGACGATGACGAGGGCGAGCTGAGCTACGCGATCAGCTTGGCTGTGCCGCGCGCGACGGGGGCGAAGAAGAACGCGCCGATCGATGACGCGGAGCGCGCGCGCCTGCAGGGCGCGCTGCGCCAGATTCTCCACGCCGCCGATCTGGATGTGCGCGCACGTCCGCGCAAAACCGATTCCGCCGAGGTCTATGTGCACGATGAATTCGTCGGCACGATTTCGGCCGATGAGGATGAAGGCCAAGTGCTGACCATGAGCATACTGGACATCGATCTCGAAGACGCGTGAAAGAAGAAGCCCCGGCACGATGGCCGGGGCGAAGTGATTTCGTTTCATCCAACAAAAAGCCAACCGCGCAGGCTCAAACCAAGCGGCGCGGGAGCGCGCCTTACAAGACACCCAACATGGAGGCGACCAGCGGGTGGCGAACAATGTCGGAGTCCGTCAGCCTGATGACGGCGATGTTCTCAACCGATTCAAGCCGGTCAGCGACGGTATGAAGCCCGGAGAGATCCGGCAGTAGATCGGTCTGCGCCGGATCGCCTGTGACGACCATGGTTGAGTGCCAGCCCAAGCGGGTCAGCAGCATCTTGATCTGGCCGTAGGTGCAGTTCTGCGCTTCGTCGATGACCACGAACGCGTTGTTCAAGGTGCGTCCGCGCATGAAGCCGACCGGCGCGATCTCGATGAGGCCCTCGGCCATCAAGGCTTTGAGGCGCTTGGCGGAGAGGCGGTCGGTGAGCGCGTCGTAGAGCGGACGCAGATAGGGCGCCAGTTTGTCTTCCATGGCGCCGGGCAAATAACCCAACGATTCGCCGGCCTCGACAGCGGGGCGCGACAGCACGATGCGGCCAACCTTGCCCGCCTCTAGAGCTTCAACCGCCTTCGCTATCGCGATGTAAGTCTTGCCGGTGCCGGCGGGGCCTAGCGCGAGGCAAAGCGCATGTGCGTCGATTGCCTCCATCAAGGCCGTCTGGCCCTTTGATTTCGGGCGTAGGTTTTTGACGAAGCTTTGGTCGCGGTCGTCGTTCGACGGCTGCCAGCCGCCCTCAAGGACCTGGAGGTTCCGCTGCCGGCGGTCGTCGCGCTGAAACTCTTGCACGTTCAGGACGCCTTGGGTCTGCCTACGCTTGGCGCTACGCTTCGTCATCGAGTGCTCCTTCCGGGCATGCGAGGGAACCGCGCGGCTTCTGCCGGCGGCGGGCGGGTCGAAGAAGAAATCGGGTTCGGAGGAGTCGTTAAAGCGTTCGCCCGATGGCGGCTGGCTAGTGGCGCTGATCTTGCGCTTTTGGCCCACGCTCTCCCCCACAAACGGGCTTTAGGCCCTGGAGACGGTCAAAGCGGAAGTCCCGTTCTGACGGTTCTCATGAGACGCCGAACCGGTTAACGACGCGTTGAGGACCCGGAACGTCATCAAAATTTGTTGGAGCCGCGAAATGCCCATCTACGCCCTGGCCGACGCCGACCTCGAAGTTGAAGACGAGGCCGCCTTCTGGATCGCGCCGACAGCGGTGCTGATTGGCAAGGTGGTGCTGAAGAAAAACGCTTCCGTTTGGTTCGGCGCGGTGCTGCGCGGCGACAATGAGCCGATCGTGGTCGGCGAGAATTCCAACGTGCAAGATGGCAGCGTACTGCACACGGATATGGGCGCACCGCTGACGATCGGCGCGCGCGTCACCATCGGCCACCAAGCGATGCTGCATGGCTGCACAATAGGCGACGACGCGCTGATCGGCATCAAGGCGACCGTGCTCAATCACGCGCACATCGCCAGCAATTGTCTCGTCGGCGCGCATGCCTTGGTGACGGAACGCAAGAGCTTCGAGGCGGGCGCGTTGATCACAGGCGCGCCGGCGCGCGTGTCGCGCACGCTGGATGAGCAGCAGAAGCAAATCATCACGCTATCGGCGCTGCACTATGTTGAGAATTGGCGGCGCTACAAACGAGATCTGCGCGTGAGCCGTGGCGACTAAGTCCTTATCGCGCGCGCCAGCGCACTAGGCCGTCGTCGCCAAGGGCGGCCATGCCGCGCGCGCCGACGGGCTCGCTGTCTCCGGAGGTGAGAAATCGGATGGCCTCGGCGTCGTCTCCAGCGACATGGGCGAGGAAGCGCGCCGCGTCTGGCGTGCGCGCCACTACAACACCCGCGCGCGGCGCGCCGTCACGACCATAGAACACCGTGTAGGTCTCCACGCTGGCCTCCCCTTCGTAGCTCTCCAACAACACAGGTGAAACCCGCGCGGCGTTGGCGGCAGCCGGCGTGTCCATAGCGCGCGGCATGGCGATGGCGGGATCGCGCGAAACTATGATGGCGTAGCTGGTGGTGGCGAAGCCGCCATTGCCGAATAGGAGCCCGTGGCGACCGTTCGTGCGGAGCTGGTCGGTCATGGCCGCGACGGCATGGCTCATGTAATTGCCGACTGGCCCGCCGCCGAAGGTGAGGCCGCCAAACACAGTCATGGGTTTGGAGAGCGGCCAGCCCAGCGCGCGCCGCGCCATTTTCGGCACGCAGGGGAAACAGGAATAAAGCTCGACATGATCGAGGTCCGCAACACGGAGCCCGTTCTCGGTCAGCATGCTCTGAAGCGTCCATTCCAGCGAGGGCGAGCGATGCAATTCATCGCGCGCGAGCACATCGCCGGGCTCGCGCGCCGCCGCTCCACGGCCGATGTAAATGAGCCGCGCTTCCGGAACGCCCATCTGCTTGGCCTTGGCGAGGCTCGTGACGATGAAGCCCGCGCCTTGGTTCACCGATGCGTTGGCCACCATGAGTTTGGTATAGGGAAAAGCGATCAAGCGATTGCTCGGCGAGGGTGCGAGGATTTCGGCAGCGGTGACGGGTTTGCGCAACCATGCGCCTTCATTGCGCGCCGCGACCTCTGAGAAGCGAGCCCAGATCGCGGCGCTCTCGGCTTGCCCTTCGGCGAGCGTCTGGCCCCAGGCCGCGCGGCAAGCGTTTTCGTAGAGCGGATACACATCCGTCGGCGCCACGATCCCATAGCGCTCGCGTCCGGGCCGCGTGGAGCGCGCGGCGGACTCGCGCACCGCGTCCCGCTTCCCGGCTGCGCGCTTGGCGGCTGTGCGCAACGCTTCCCCGCCCGCGACGGCGTACACCTCGGCTTCGCCGGCCGCGATTCGCAGCGCTGCTTGATGCAGAAGCGCGACCGGGCTGTCGCCCATCGGATAACGCGTCTGTGCGCAATGGCGTGGATGCGCGCCAATCGCTTGCGCGAGCGCCGGCGAGGCATCGCCGAGGTCTGGAAACGAGAGCTGCGCGACGACATCGAGCGCATCGATCCGCGCAAGCCAGCCGCCGCCAGCGTCGGCGTCGGCGCGGATCAGCGCTTGCGCCATCAATTCAAGTGAGTCTAGGCCGGGTTGATCATCGGCGGGGCGATCATTGATCTGCCCGACCCCGACAATCACAGGTACAGTGCTTTCGTCCATCGCGGGCCTCGTGTTGAGGCCCGACCATGACGGAGCTGACGCTGGGTCGTCTAGCGCTGAGCGGCGGCCTTCATGGGCGCGTTCCAAGTCTTGGAGATGCGCACGTCGACTTCTGGGCCGAGATTGAACCAGGCGAGGCGATCGCGGCCGGAATCGATGACGACGAAGCGATCGCCGCGCTCCAACGTTTGCGACAGCGTGTTGCGGATGACGCCGACCGAGAAGTGTGTGCGCAACAGCCAAAGACCCGGGCGCAGTTCGCAGATCGCGCCCATGCCTTCAAGCGCGGCCATGAAGCCGTTCCAGCCGCCGGACAGGATCTCGGCATACACCATCATGTTGACAACGTCGGGTGCATCATCATTGGCGGCGTCACGGCGCATCGTGGCCATGAGGCCGATGACGCGGCGCGCTTCGACCCAGGCGCCGTCTTTCATGTCTGAAACAAGCGTTGTCGGGCGAACCCGGCCTTCGGCGAGGAAAGAGGAGAGCTGCGCGAACGTGTAGGGCCCGTAGGGCTGGCCACGCACCTGCACCCACCATTCGCCGGTGGCCGCGGCTTTGATCGGGTTGCTGGCTTCGCTCACGGCGGTGCTCCGTTTCGGGACGGCGCATCCAGGTGGAAGCGTCGACGAAACAGGTGGGCTGCAACGCCCGTGCCGACACAAATAGAGACTCTGCTAACTCTGGTTGGGGAAGCGCCCGCGCGGCTCGAAGTCGACCGCGAAGCCACCCTCGATCAAGCGGGCGACGCGACCGTAAACGTTCCCCACGCGCACCCATTCGCCGATGAAGGGCGGCGGCTTGGTGGAGCGCAAAGTGACGCCATTGAGCGAGAAGTCTAGGATTTGTCCTTGGTAGGCTTCGCCGCTCTCGAACTCGATGCGGGCGAATTGTGCGCCGTCATTGACGGGCGCACGGACCTGCTCGTCGATCCCGAGGTTCTTGTTCACCGCGAGGGTGAGCTGTTCGGCGAGTTTTTCGCGTTTGTGGGCGCTGAAATCAAATACGACAGCGGCTTCGCCATCGCCACGGCGCGCGATATTGCCGGTCACGCGGCCAAAGCCTTCAAGATAAATGACCACACGCTCGCCGACATTGGGGATCACGGGCGCCAGAATGCGGACGTCGCCGGGGGACATGTCAGCGGTGCGGCAATCGTGCTCACGGCCGAGCGTGTCGAGCATGCGACCGCCCACGACGATGGGCATGCGCCGGAAGCGGCGGCGCTCGCGCCCGCTGAGACGGGGGACCCGCATCTGCTTGGCCGCCTGGGCCAGGTCGATTTTCTGGGCGGTGTTGGACATCAGGTCATGAATGCCGCTTTACCGTAAACTTTTGCTTAAGGTTTGGGGTGAGGCGCCCGTGCGGCAGCCTCGACCGCGCGGCGCTTCTTCTGATACCTGAGACCCAAACCGGGAGAGAAACGTGGCCGAGATCGAAAACGGGGCGAAGTTCGACTACGTCATTGTGGGCGGCGGCTCGGCGGGCTGCGTGCTCGCCAGCCGACTGAGTGAGGACCCGGCGATCAGCGTCGCGTTGCTGGAGGCAGGCGGCAAGAACGAGTCGCTCTTGGTGAAGATGCCGGCGGGCGTGGGCACCTTGATCAAGACCAAGGGCGCGACCAATTGGGGGTTCGAGACCACCCCGCAAGTGCATCTCGATGGCCGCAGATTGTATCAGCCGCGCGGGCGTGGGCTCGGCGGCTCCTCGGCCATTAACGGCATGGTCTATATTCGCGGCCACGCGCGCGACTATGACCATTGGCGCCAAATGGGGCTGACCGGCTGGGGCTATGCCGATGTGCTGCCCTATTTCAAACGCTCGCAGCACCACGAGGATGGCGGCGATTCCTGGAACGGCGAAGGCGGGCCTTTATGGGTGTCGCGCGGGCCGCCCGGCGATCCGATCTACAAGGCGTTCATCCAAGCAGGGCGCCAAGCCGGCTATCCGGTCACACGCGACTTCAATGGTTATCAGCAAGAAGGCGTCGGACCCTATCATTTGACCATTCGCGACGGTGAGCGCTGGAGTGCATCGGCGGCGTATCTGCGCGCGTATGTCGGCGTGCGGCCGAATCTGACGGTGATCTCGAGCGCGCATGCCGGGCGCATTCTGTTCGAGAAGAAGACCGCGATTGGCGTTGAGTATTCCGGCGGGCCGGGAAAGCTGACAAAGAAGGCGTTCGCCAAGCGCGAAGTGATCCTGAGCGCGGGCGCGTTTCAATCGCCGCATCTGCTGCAACTTTCCGGCATTGGCCCGGCCGATCATTTGACCAAGATGGGCGTGCCTGTTGTGCATGATGCGCCGGAAGTCGGCGCCAATCTGCAGGATCATTTGGATCTATGCGTCATCAACGAGATGACCAAGCCGATCTCAATGTATTCGAAAACCAAAGGCCTGAAGCAACCGATGATCGGCCTGCAATATCTGCTCACCAAACAGGGCGCGGGGCGCACCAACCATCTCCATGCGGGCGCGTTCCTCAAGACGCGCGGCGAACTTGATCGTCCCGACCTCCAACTGCATGTCGTGAATGCAGTCATGATCGACCACGCCAAGGTGCAGCCCGATCGCGATGGCTTCACCATTCACGCCTGCCAGCTGCGACCGGAAAGTCGGGGTACGGTACGCTTGGCGTCTACCAATCCGTTCGATGCGCCCGCGATCGATCCCAACTATTTGGCGGAAGAAGTCGATCGGCGCACCATGCGCGATGCGGTGCGCGTCGTGCGCGATATCGTCTCGCAGGATGCGCTGAAGTCGTTGCGCGGCCCCGAGATGCGCCCAGGCGCGCATGTACGCACCGATTCCGAGATCGATGCTTGGATCCGGCAAACGGCGGAGACGATCTATCATCCCGTTGGCACCGCGCGCATGGGCGCCGATGACAAAGCCCCCGTCGATGGCGAGCTCCGCGTGCGTGGCGTCGACGGTCTGCGCGTAATCGACGCCTCGGTGATGCCGACCTTGATCGGCGGCAACACCAATGCGCCCACGATCATGATCGCGGAAAAACTCTCCGATATCCTGCGCGGCAAGCCGCTCTTGGCGCCGCAAGACGCGCCGATCGCGGAGGATGCGCGCGTGGGCGCTGTATGAATCTGACGCTGGCGGTGCGGGCGCTCGCCCTGTTGGGCGCGCCTTGGATCGCGTTCTCGGTGCTGACGCAGGGGGCGCTTTCGACCCAAACCGTGCTTGCCGATGGCGGCACGTGGGCGCGCGGCGTGTGGCAATATCTCTGTTACTTTACTGTGCTGACCAACATCTTCGTCGTGCTGGTGCTGGCGCGCGCCGCCTGGAAGCCCAGCGATCGGCGCGGATTGAATGCGCCTCCTGTCGAGCTGATGGCTGTGACGTCGATCGTGTTCGTGGGCGCGGTCTACAACATCTTGTTGGCCTCGCTTTGGGACCCGCAGGGTTTGCGCAAGTACAATGACGACGTGCTGCACATCGGCGCGCCGATCCTGTTCGTGATGTTCTGGCTGCTGCGCCCACGCGGTGAGCTGAGCTGGCGCGATGGCCTGTTCGCGGCGCTCTGGCCTTTCGGCTATGCCATCTACGGGCTGACGCGCGGGGCGGTCGACGGCTTCTACCCGTACTTCTTCATGAACCCGGCCGAGATGTCCTGGCCAAGTATTCTTGTGAACATGACCGGCCTGGTGAGCGCCTTTCTTGTTGCGGCTTTGCTACTGGTCGGGCTCGACCGCACCGCCTTCAAGCTTCAGCCCAAGATTTGACACCAACGCTGCCGAGCACTCTGGGCTTCAGCCTGGAGGTTCGTCTCATGCGTTTCGCCGCTCTCGCCTTGGCGCTTTTCGCGCTCGCCACGCCAGCACTCGCGCAGCAGAGCGAAATGGACAGGGCCGAAACCGAGTTGCGCGACGCCATGGCGCCGGCCGCACAGTCTGGCGCGCGGGTTGAGCGGGTAGCGCCGGACGAAATCCGCGTGCGCATGCCGTCGGACATCACGTTCGATTTCAACCGCGCTGAGCTGAAGTACGAATTCATGCCGCGCATCGAGGATGTGGCGCGGACGCTGTTGCGTTATCCGGGTATGAGCATCCAGATTGTCGGCCACGCCGATGCCATCGGATCGGATCAGTACAATTTAGAGCTTTCGGAGCGTCGTGCTCGTTCCGTGGGCGGGGTGCTCATCAACAATGGCGTCGCTTATCAGCGCATAGTTATACGCGGCATGGGCGAGTGGGCGCCGGTCGCCTCGAACGCTCATGAATGGGGCCGCGCCCAGAACCGCCGCGTCGAGATCAGCATCAAAGCGCCGAAAGTAGGTTAGTCGTTCGAAACCACGAGCCGCATGCCGACGGGCGCTTTCGCGAGCGGTGGATGCAGCGAGCCCAAGCGCATGCGGAAGATCGGGCGCCCGTCGAGGAAGGCTTCGCCGCCCAGCGCCTGAAACAGCCCTAGAAAGCGGATTCCGAGATTGGCGTCGGTTTTGAGCGGCGTCAGCAAAAGCTCCGCGCCGATCTGACGGCCGTCCGACGTTTCCGCGGTGACGCGCGCGATGCCGGGCTCGTTGGCGGCGCTGCAGGCGTCGAGCAGCGCGTTCAGCAGTCCTAGATCGGGCGACAGGAAGAAGCGGCTGAAATCATGTTCGCGCAGATCGCGCCCGAACACGCTTGAGAGCTCCGCGCCAAAGGTGCGGATCGGCAGCCGACCGTCGCGAGTGCGCTCGACCACGAAAATGCGCTCGAGCACCTGGTCGGCGCCGCCCTTCTTGGGGGCCGGGCCGCTGCCTGCAAGCGCGCGCCCATACGCCAGCAAGGCCCGCGTGTCGGGATGAAATGTTTCTTCGCCCATCATGAGGCGGTACCGAGCAAGGCTTGGGCCTCGCGCGCCGAGGGGAATCCCGTGCGGGCTTGAGGCGGATTCCCGCGCGCGGCTAAAGCGGGCGCGGCGTTTGCAACGCGCCACGCGAGTTACGGGAGCGTAAGCCCATGAACGCGTCAAATCGGGACATGCTGCTGCGCATGCTCATGGCCGCGTGCGCTTTTGGCGTGGCGGCGCTCGGATATTGGCTACTGTAGCGCTTGCCTTAAGCGGGCGGCGCGACGCCAATCTCGGTCACGAACTGGCCGTCGCACATGACATGCACGATGGCGTAATCGCCCGTCGCTGGCGCGAAATAGTAAACCGGATGCGGCGTGATCACTTGAGTCTGGACGCCGGACGGCGGGATCACCCTCAGGTTCAGGCGCGGCTCCGTGGTTGTTGACGTGTTGGCGGGATCGCGCTCTAGCGAGACGCCATAGCCGGGCGTCGGCAGATCAATCTCACCGCTAATGGTCAACGTCTGACGGTCGCCGCTTCTGGCGCGCGCGGCTGTCCAATTGCGTTGCCCGGCGATGCCGCAAGGCAGCGCGACGACCTCCACCGGCGGGGCGGGCTGCGCCTCGGGCGTGGGTTCGGGCGCCGGAGCCGGCTGGCAGCCCGCGAGTGCGATCGCGGCCAGCGCGGCGGATGAAAGAATGGCGGCCAGTTTCATGAGCGCTCTCCACGGTTTGCCCGGCCAGCCTAGACACTTCCCGCGCGCGCGACTACCTCCCGCTCATGACCGACCTCGACGTCCGCTCCGCCCGCCCCGACCAGATTGTGGCCGGGCAAAAGACCCAATGGGAAATCATTGTCGGCCTCGAAGTCCACGCGCAGGTGACGTCGCAGGCGAAGCTCTTCTCTGGCGCGAGCGCGGCCTATGGCGGCGAGCCGAACGCGCATGTCTCGCTCGTGGACGCGGCGATGCCGGGCATGCTGCCGGTGATCAACAAATTCTGCGTCGAGCAGGCGGTGCGCACCGGGCTTGGGCTGAACGCGGAGATACACCGAAAGAGCCGCTTCGATCGGAAGAATTATTTCTATCCCGATCTGCCGCAGGGCTATCAAATCTCCCAGTTCAAGGAGCCAATCGTCGGCGAGGGCGAGATCGAGGTCGAGCCCGACGGCGAGGAGCCGATCATTATCCGCATCGAGCGGCTGCACCTGGAGCAGGACGCGGGCAAATCGATCCACGATCTCTCGCCGAACGAGACGTTCGTGGATCTGAACCGCTCTGGCGTGGCGCTGATGGAAATTGTGTCGCGCCCGGACATGCGCTCGGCGAAGGAGGCGGCGGCCTATTTCAACAAGCTGCGCGCCATCGTGCGTGCGCTCGGCACGTGCGACGGCAATATGGAGGAAGGCTCCATGCGCGCGGACGTGAACGTCTCGGTGCGCAAGGCCGGCACCAAGGATTGGGGTACGCGCTGCGAGATCAAGAACGTCAACTCGACGCGCTTCATGATGCAAGCCATCGAGTATGAAGCGCGCCGCCAGATCGAAATCCTCGAAGGCGGCGGATCCATCGATCAGGAAACGCGCCTGTTCGATCCCGACAAGGGCGAGACCCGCACCATGCGCTCGAAAGAAGACGCGCACGATTATCGCTATTTCCCCGATCCCGATTTGCTGCCGCTGGTGCTGGACGAGGCTTGGATCGAAGAGATACGCGCCTCGCTGCCGGAATTGCCCGACGCCAAGAAGAAGCGCTTCGTCAGCGCTTACGGGCTCTCGGCCTATGACGCGGGCGTGCTCGCGGGCGATAGCGAGGCCGCAGCCTACTTCGAAACGGTCGCCAAAGGTCGCGACGGCAAGGCCGCCGCGAATTGGGTGAGCCAAGAACTCTTCGGCGCGCTTAACAAGAAGGGCGTGGAGCTTGCCGTTTCACCCGTGAAGGCCGAAGCGCTCGGCGCGCTGCTCGATCTGATCAAGGACGGCACGATCAACGGCAAGATCGCCAAGGACGTGTTCGCGAAGATGATGGAAACCGGCGAGGCGCCCGGCGCTATCGTCGAGCGCGAGGGACTTCGGCAAGTCACGGACACGGGCGCGATCGAAAAAGCCATCGACGAGCTGATGGCCGCGAACGCCGATAAAGTGGCCGACGTTCAAAAGAACCCAAAGGCTTTTGGTTGGTGGGTCGGCCAAGCCATGAAGGCCACCGGCGGCAAAGCCAACCCGGCGGTGGTGAATGAGATCCTGAAAAAGAAGTTGGGTGTCTAAATCGCCCTTGCCGAGAGCGGCGTGTAACGGGCCATGTGTCCGGCGGCGCCGATCGCGGCGGGGGTCGCTTCAATGTCAGCGCGCAGGTGCGCCTCAATCGAACCGGCGCTGAGCGAGGCCACGCGGTCGCCGCCCGGCATGAAGGCTTGAGTGATCACGCAAAGCCAAATGTAAAGCAGCACGCTCGCCCCCCGATGAGAAGGCTGGAGCCTCGGCGATTGTGGTTGATCTCGCGTTAACGCGAACGCCGCCCCGGGGCGGAGGGATCCCCGAGGCGGCGCTTTTTTAGTGATCTTTGGAAGCGTTAGCCGCCGAGGATCACGCCAAGGATGAGGCCGGCGACGCCGACAAGCAGATATTCGTCGCGGTCGCGGTCATAGAGGTAATAGCAATCGCGCGGCGGCGGGCGCAGCCGGTGATGGCGCCAATCCACGCGCTCGAAGCGATCATAATAATAGCGCGGGAGATGGTCGCCCCGGCGCCATTGGCGATAATCGTAGCGCACGTCGCGGTAATGACGGGGCGGCGGGCCATAATACCAGCGGCCCTGGTAGTGATAGCCATTGTAGCGGCGATCGTCCCAGCGCTCACGGCGCCACTGTTCGTGCTGCCAATCGGCGCGACGATCGTAATAATGGTCGCGATAATGGCGACGTTCATACCGATCATCGTCGTCATCGTCCCGGTCGTGGCGCTCCCAGCCGCGGTCGTGTCGGCCGCGATGATCATCGTGGCGGCGGTCGTCCTCCCAGCGGCGCTCGTGGCGGCCGCGATCGTCGTCCGCAAAAGCGGGGGCCGCCAAGGCGAGCGGCGCCGCGAAAGTCGCCGCTGCAATGGCGGCGAGCGCTAAGCGTTTCATGTTCAGCTCCTCAGTGCATTGACCCATGCGTTGCCGCCTGGGCCGCTCCCTGCTTCGTTAAGGTTCCACCCCGCGCGCTGAATCTGGGCTGAACGCGTTGGGTTGGAGCTGAAGCTTGGGTTCAGCGGTTGCGAGCGCGCGCCGAGGCGGCCAAGTAGGAGGCTCAGAGGGAGCGCTCCATGACCCAACCTATAGAACTCTATTTCTGGCCGACCCCGAATGGCTGGAAAATCACCCTGGCTCTGGAAGAGATGGAGCTGCCCTACGAGGTCAAGCCGGTGAATATCGGCGCCGGCGAGCAATTCACGCCGGGCTTCCTCGCGATCAGCCCCAACAACCGCATGCCGGCGATTGTCGATCCGGACGGGCCGGGCGGCGCGCCGATCTCGGTGTTCGAGTCCGGCGCCATCCTACAATATCTAGGACGCAAGACCGGCAAGTTCTATCCAAGGGATGAGCGCGCGCGCGTCGAGGTTGACGAATGGTTGTTTTGGCAGATGGCGGGCGTAGGCCCGATGTTCGGCCAGGCCAGCCATTTCAGGAATTACGCACCGAACTTGGTCGATGACCCCACGAAGATCGAGTACTCGGTCAATCGGTACAACAATGAAGTTGGCCGCTTGCTCGGCGTTTTGGATCGCCGCCTCGATGGGCGTGAGTTCGTGGCAGGCGACTATTCCATCGCCGATATGGCGCTTTACCCCTGGATTAAGCTCGCCGCGATCTTCGGCCAGGACATGAGCGCGTTTCCGCGCGCGCGCGCCTGGATCGAACGCGTCGCCGCGCGCCCTGCTGTACAAAAAGGTTTCGCGGTCGGTAAGGATTTGCGTAAGCCGCCTCCGGCACCGGGCAGCGACGAGCAAAAGAAGATCGCGCAGGCGCTATTCGCTCAAACCGCCGCGTCGACGCAATCGGCTATCGAAAAAGCCAAACAAGGCTGACGCCGCTTAAGCTTATCGCAATTTATCCATGGCAATTCTCCCTCTCGACCAAGCGCTTAACCGCGTTTTGTCGCTGGTGTGGGTGGAGCGGATGACGGTCGGCAAAGGCCGCGACGTTCTGGAGAATGACCAAGGGAGTTACCGTCATGGCTTTCACGGATGCCGAAATCGCCGAAGTGCACGAAGCCGTGCGCATGGGCGCCGATAGCGATAATTTGTACAAATTGGGCCTGATCTATTCGACCGGGCAAGGCGAAGACGGCATGGACCTTGTGCAGGCGCACATGTGGTTCAACCTCGCCGCCGTGCGCGGTTCGGACGCAGCGAAGGACTGCCGCCGCGAGCTGGCGGACATGATGTCGAAGGACGAGATCGCCGAAGCCCAGCGCCGCGCGCGAGAGTGGCTGTCGGTCAAGCATCACTAGCTAGGCCGTGCCCCCGCCTCGTTTGGCGGCGCATTACTGGCGTGACCTTGCGTTGTTTGCACGTTCATTCGCAACAATTTGCGCCCTAGGCTTGGGCGTGATGTTTGCGCCAGAGATCGTCGCATTCGCATCGGACAATTGGCTTGTGCTTGCCGCGTTAGGCTTGGCGATTGTTGCCGCGCCCGCGCGCTTGTGGCGGCCTGGCTACCACGCTCTGGCCAATGCGACCGCATTCGAAAAGCCAATGCCCATCGAGAGAGTGCGGGTCGTCGATGGCGATACCGTCGACGACCTTGCGACAGGCGTGCGCTATCGTTTAGCCAACATCGACGCGCCGGAGACCGGCGATAATGCGCGTTGCGCGATGGAGCGGGCGCGCGGCGATGCCGCCCGATGGATGACGGTTCATTTGGTCCGCGCGGCTTCAATTGTGAGTGTACGGCGCACTTTCCGAAAAGATCGCTTCGGCAGAAGGGTCGCCTATGTGCTCGTAGACGGCGCCGACCTGGGGGACGCGTTTGTCTCGCGGGGGCTTGCGCGTCCTTGGCGGGGCACCCGCGTTAAATGGTGCGGCCCGAGAGGCGGTTTGGCGAAAGCCTCGAAAATTGCGGGTGGGAAGTTTCAGTGCGAGGCGTGTCGGCGTTGGCGTTAGCCAGCGTCCGCTTCCGGCGCGACGATCGAGACACGTTCGAAATCACGCGTCTTTAGGGCGTCCACGACATCGATCACGTTGTGATAGGCCACGTCCAGATCTGAGCGCACGTACACGCGCGCTTGCGCGTGTACCTCTTGCGGCGCCAGTGTCGGGTTGGCTGCAAGGATGTGCGCGAAGGTGCGGTCGGCGACGCTGGCGAGCGTCGTTTGGCGGCCGCCGACAAAGATCGCTGCCCCGTCAGGCGAAGCGCGGATCTGAACAATCGTTGGTTCGATCAGAGACGCGGGGCCTGGATGACGGTTCGGTAGGTCCACGCGAAGATCGGTTGTCGGGCGCGGCGCCGTCACCATGAAAATGATAAGCAACACCAACAAAACGTCGATGAACGGGATCACGTTCGGCTCGATGTTTGGGGCAAACCTCGCTCTGTGGCGCGTCGTGGTCGCGTAGGCCATGGCGTACTCCCTCTGTGCGCGAGAGTGCCGCGTGCCTCGAAGCACGGCCAATCACAGCCGATTGAGCGCAATCACGATCCCGCGATTGGGGCCTGTATCGAGACTAAGCGTTTACGAAACGCGACGAGGCGCAGTGCGCCTTTGAGGGCCTTTCCACATCGCGAGCGGCGTGCGCGCCATGATCTGCAGGTCGAACCACAGTGAGGCGCGTGCGACATAGTCGAGGTCGAAGCGCAGGCGCTGGCGCAGCGCGGCTGGCGAAGTGACGGCGCCCCGGCAATCATTCACCTGCGCCCAGCCGGTGATGCCTGGCTTCACACGGTGGCGATGCGCGTAGTCGGCGAGAATGGCCTCCGCCGCGCGCGCGCCGGCTTTCATATGAGGTTCGTGCGGGCGCGGTCCTACGAGGCTCATCTCGCCGCGCAACACATTGATCAGCTGGGGCAGTTCATCGAGGCTGTAGCGGCGCAGGAGCGCGCCGATGGATGTTACGGTCTTTGAGTCGGCTTCCATGGTGCGGAACTTCAGCAGCGTAAATGCACGGTTGTTGAAGCCGACGCGGCGCTGACGAAAGAGAACAGGGCCGCCGCCTTGCAAGCGAACGGCAGTCGCGATGGTCAGTAACGCCGGCAGGAGCGCGATGAGCGCGGCAGAAGCAAGTGCGATATCTTGCACGCGCTTGACCAGCGCGCGGCGATGATGATGCGGGCGACCAGATACGCAGGCCACAACGGCGCCGGCAAAGCGCTGGGCGCCGCGCCCACGCACGGAATGCGCGTCGATATCGATCAGCAGATCGACGCGATTGGGCAGAGCGCTCAGACGCTTTACCACCGTGCGCACGCGCGCTTCCGCGCTGGGAGGCACCGCGACGACGATGCGGTCAACGTACGCGAGGCCGTCCCACGCAAGTAGATCGCTCAAGCCACCGGCCACGGGCGCGCCTGAAATGGATGCTGGCGCCCGGCCTTTGCGATCGTCAACGATGGCGAGCACGTTGGCTTCGCCGGTGCGGGTTGCGCGCGTGGCGAAGCGGGCCGCCGCTTCCGTGGCGCCGACAATCACGATGCTTTCGCTGAACGCGCCACGTTTATGTGCGGCGGCGACAAGAATTGAGAGCACGGCATGCACGCCAGCCATCACCATCGCAGCGACAGGCAAGATCGCGGCGAGCGCCGCCGCCGCGCGTGCGTCCGGTGCGGCGAAGTTCGATATCAGAATGCCGCCGATGACGCCTAGCGCGAGGCCGCCGATGGTCCGCTCTGGGCGCGCGCGCGCCAAAGTCTGGCGGTAAGATTCCGTTAACCACAACCCAACCTTCAGAGCTAAGGCAGCCGCGAGGAAACCCGCAGCTTGCCCGATGGCGAGAGTGGCGAGGCCGCCGCCGGTGCTCCACAGCGCCGCCAGTTCGGCGACGACCAGCACGAACATCCAATCCAAGCCCTGCAGGAGCCGCGATGGAAACTCAGGCGACAGGCGCGGCGCGCGCGCCTTGGCAGGTGGGAACGTGTGGCCGGGATCATTCGCCGGGGCGACGTGCGCGGCTTGTCCGACGCGATAGCCGGCATCAGCGGGCTCGACCCGCCATGCGGCTTCGGAGAGGTCGTCTAGGCGCAGACCAAACAGGGCAAACGAGGCTGCGATCTCGGCCAACCTAGCGGCTTCTCTGGCCAGATCGGCAGAACTGGGCTCAGCGCTGACCGGCGTGTGTTCCGGTTCGGCGCCGACCAGCCGCAAAGCATGACGCGACATCAGATTTTCGCCCCTGAGACTAATGTTCCAGGGCGACCTCGCGCAAACGCGGCGCCAATTAAGCATGCGCCGACGCTTGCTCCTGGGCGCCAGGGCAGGCTAAGCGGGGCAAGGTTGGAGACGTGGCCGAGTGGCTGAAGGCACTCCCTTGCTAAGGGAGCATACCTTAACCGGGTATCCAGGGTTCGAATCCCTGCGTCTCCGCCAGCCCATCAGGGTTCGAAAAGCGTATCCATGAGGTGAAAGCCGCCAGCGTCTCTAAGCAGCCACAGAGAGCGCTTGCCGAACGAAAAATTTATGGGCGTTCAACTCCCCACCATGGAATAAGTTGTGCCGCAACGAAGCGGCTTCGCCAAAGAGGCGAGTGAAACGCCGGTTCCGGTCCTAAAAAGTTCGTCAGATTGAGACATATCAAAGGCGAGTGCACGACTACCGTACGCCGGGATCATTGGGCGTCGCGGATGGGGCGCGACCGCCCCCCGGCATCGGGGGACTTCAGTCATGGTGCAGCTCGTTCGCTTCGATCTCCAGTTTGTTCTGGACCAAATTCTGCTTGCGGAAAGTGGGCAATCGCCGCCGACGGCGTTCCACCCGTGGGGTATTCGCACGGTCAACGGCACCTTCAATCACATTGTCCCGGGACAAGAGCTTTGGGGTTCGTCCGATCAAGTTTTCCCGCGGCTACTGACGCCCGTCTGGCGCAGCGCCGACGCAGTCTCGATCGGCGGATTGCCCGGTCAACCCTTTGGATCGCCCACGAGCTATCTGCAAACCGCAGGCTTCGTTTTCGATAGTTCCCCACGCCTGATCTCGAACCTCATTGTAGACCAAACCGCCAATAACCCTGCCGCGATCGCCGCAGCCTTCGGGCTCGTCGGCCTGACTGGCGCCGATCAAATCCCTCTGTTGCAACAAGCGTTGCAAGCCGCGCAAGCTGACGCCGCTGCTGAAAGCGCTGATCTCGCCCCGTTGCAGGCAGCCCTTGTTGACGCGAACGCCGCCGCTGCTTCAGCGGCGTCCGCCGCCGCCGACGCGCAAGCCCAGGCCACGAGCGCCGCGAACGCCGCTGCGACCGCGCAATCGGACGCCGTGGATGCGAATGCTGCGGCCGCGAGTGCGCTCGCGACGTTGAATGCGCTCTTAAGCAGCGACGTCGATCCGGTGGCGCTGGCGAATGCGCAAACTGCGTACGACAATGCCGTTACGGCATCGAACGATGCGAACGATGCTGCAGCGCTAGCTGCGACGACCGCCGCGACGTCGCAAGGAATTGCGAACTCCACAGCCTCCGCCGCGAGCACAGCTGGCGCCGCTGCGACTGCCGCTCAGGCTGCACTTGATGCCGCAACGACCGCGCAAACGAACGCGCAAGCCGGCGTCACGAACGCGACAGCCGCGCTGGCGACTGCGGTTGCCGCGCAAGGCGTAGCCGACGCAAACGCAGTGACGGCGAACGGAAATCTGACCGCCGCCAATACGGCTCTTGCCGACGCACAAACCGCCGCGACGAATTCGGCTGACTTCGCGTTTTTGTTGGCTGACCTTGTCACCACGCGCCAGGGGCAGGCCAGTGCTGCTCAGGACGCGGAGGACGCGGCAGCGCTCGCGTTCGCCACCGCGCAGACGGCGTTGAATGACCTCATCGCCAGCGGAACCGCGTCCGTGCAGCAGATCGCCGACGCCACCGCCCTTCGCGACGCGCGCCAGACCGAATTGACCGACGCGATCGCAGTGTCAGACGCTAGCGATGCTCAGTTGGGTCAAGCTCAGCAAGTTTATCTCTTTTACTTGGACGTCGCTAACGCTGCCGCAGCAGCGTTGACGATCGCGCAACAAGACGCCGCGAGCGCCCAGATAGCCGCCGATGCTGCCAACGCCGCTGCTCTCGCGGCCGCGCAAGATGTGGCAGCTGCGAACGCAGCTCTTGGTGTCGCCCAAGGCGATCTCGACGCCGCGACCGCGCTTGTCGAAACGCGGACGGGTGAACTCGACACGGCGAACGCGGCGAACGTGCTCGCACAGCAGGCCGCCGCGAACGCGGCCGCAGCGGCGCAGGCGGATGCCGATGCGTTGGCGACCGCGCAAGCGGATGCCGTGTCCGCCGCCGCCGCCGAGCAAACCGCGCTCGACACGCTCACGGCATTGCAAAACGCCGATATTCCGCAATCGGTGATCGATGCGGCGCAGACTGCCTATAACACCGCCGTCGCGACGGCGGCAGCAGCTGACAGCCTCGCGACTGCCCTTGCGGCCGCCGCGACCGCCAGCGCGAACGCCGCCGCAGCGGCGACTGCCCTCGCGACCGCCGCCGCAGGCGACGCTGCTGTAGCGCTCAACGCTTACAATGTCGCCTTTGCCGAGGCCAGTCAGGCCAACGCCGCAGTGCAAGCAGCGCAAGCTGCGCTGGACGCAGCCATGGACGGCGCGCCGATCGTCATCAGCCCCGGCCTCGACGGCATTTTCGGCACAGCGGACGATCGCGAAGTCTTCTTCATCCCGAACGTCGCTCCGGACGAAGGTCTGTCGGCGCCGTTCAACAGCTGGTTTACGATGTTCGGCCAATTCTTCGATCACGGCCTTGATCTTGTGAACAAGGGCGGCTCGGGCACGGTGTTCATGCCGCTAATGCCGGATGATCCGCTGTACGATTTCGGCGCCGATGGCGTGGTCAGCGCCGATGACGGCTTTGGCGCGGACGGCATTCGCGGCACCGGCGACGACAGCCCGAACTTCATGACGCTGACGCGGGCGACCAATCGCCCGGGCGCGGATGGCATCCTGGGCACAGCGGACGATGTCCGTGAGCACAACAACCAGACCACGCCGTTCATCGACCAGAACCAGACCTACACCTCGCACGCTTCGCACCAGGTGTTTCTGCGTGAATATGAGTTGAATGCCAGCAATGACGCGGTTTCCACGGGGCGGTTCCTCGATGGCTCTCATGGTGGCCTCGCCACCTGGGCCAATATCAAGGACCAAGCCGCGAGCATGCTCGGCATCCTCTTGAGCGACCACGATGTGCACAATGTGCCACTGCTGCTCACCGACGCGTTCGGACGTTTCATTCCGGGCGCCAATGGCTTCGCGCAGGTCGGCGTTCGCGTTGGCAATGGCGCGGACGGCTTCGCCGGCACCAGCGATGACGTGATCGTGTTCGTCGAAGGCGTCGCGGGCGGTCTCGACATCAACGATGCAGCCGCAGTCTCGGCCGCTTTGGCGGCAGCGGGTTCGTCGTTCACCAGCGGCTCGGTGGTGCGTATCAACCACGCGTTCTTGGACGACATCGCCCATGGCGCTACGCCGGGAACCTTCGATCACGACAACAACCCCGCAACCGCCCGCATCAACCAAACGGGCGATGCGGACGACATCGTCGGCAACAATGATGGAAACCCGGGTACGTTCGATGACGAATTGCTCGACGCCCACTTCATCACCGGCGACGGGCGCGGCAACGAAAACATCGCTCTGACCGCGGTTCACACGATCTTCCACGCCGAGCACAATCGCATCGTGCAGGCGATCAAGGATGAAGTCAGCACCGTGCTGGCGACGGACGGCGTGTCGGATTTCGTCCGTGGCTGGCTGCTCTCGGGCGCCGATCTGTCGAACGGCATTCAAGAGAGCGAGTGGAATGGCGAGCGCTTGTTCCAAGCCGCGCGCGTGTTCACCGAGATGCAATACCAGCACCTCGTGTTCGAAGAATTCGCCCGCAAGGTCCAACCGGGCATCGACTTGTTCATCAACATCGACATGACGATTAACCCGGCGATCTTCGCCGAATTCGCGCACGTCGTGTATCGCTTTGGTCACTCGATGCTGACCGAGACGGTGGATCGCTTCGATGCAGACTTCTCGTTGGTGAACAGCGATAACCCGCTGGCTAACGATATTCAGCAGATTGGCTTGATCGCTGCATTCCTCAATCCGCTGGAGTTCGTGGCGAGCGGCGTCGATGCGGCTGCGGCGACGGCCTCGATCGTGCGTGGCATGACGCGTCAACAAGGCAACGCGATCGACGAGTTTGTCACCGAAGCGCTACGCAACAATCTTGTTGGCCTTCCGCTCGACCTCGCCGCGCTCAACCTCGCGCGTGGCCGCGACACGGGCATGCCAAGCCTGAACGAAGCGCGCCGGCAATTCTACGCAGCAACGGGCGACGCGCAGCTGACGCCCTACACGAGCTGGATCGACTTCGCGCAAAACGTGAAGCACCCGGCGTCTGTGATCAACTTCATCGCGGCCTATGGCACGCACGCCCTGATCCAGGCCGAGACGACCATGGAAGGCCGCCGCGCGGCGGCCATGGCGATCACCACGGGGGAAGATCAGACGCTGTCTGACGGTCGCGTGATTCTTGCGGCAGCGGACGGGGTCGACTTCTTGAACGCCACCGGCGCTTATGCCGGCGGCACGTTGGGCGGCCTCAATCTCGTCGACCTCTGGATCGGCGGCTTGGCGGAAACCGCGCCGGCCTTCGGCGGCATGCTTGGCACCACGTTCGCGTTCGTGTTCGAAACGCAAATGGAAATGCTGCAGAATGGCGATCGCTTCTACTATCTGGCGCGCTTCTCGGGCCTGAACTTCCTCGCCGAACTTGAAGGCAATTCGTTCGCGTCGATGATCATGCGCAACACCGATCTGCGGCACTTGCCGGGCGACGTGTTCTCGACGCCGACTTGGACGCTGGAAGTTGACCGCACGACGCAATTCACCGGCCTCGGGGTCGATGGCCGCAGAGATCCGACCTACGCGGATGAAGATGCGATCGCGAATCCGTTCGCGCCGCTTGTGTCGCGCAACAACCCGGCCACGCTCGGCCCGGATAGCAATTATCTGCGCTACAATGGCGGTGGGCACGTCGTGCTCGGCGGCACCGACGGTGTCGACATCCTGATCGGCGGCATCGGCGACGACACGATTTGGGGCGACGGCGGCAATGACCGTATCGAAGGCGGCAACGGCTTCGACTTCCTCAATGGCGGCGACGGCGATGACATCATCACCGACAGCAACTTCGACGGCAACATCAAGGGCGGCGACGGCAACGACGTCATCCATGGCGGCGATGGCATCGATCTCATCATCGCAGGCCGAGGAAACGATTTCGTGAATGTCGGGACAGGCGAAGGCGACGAAGTCTTTGGCGGCCTAGGCAATGACTTCTTGAGCTCCGACGGGACGCTTTCTGGCCTGGTCGGCGGGTTTGGTGACGACTGGATCGAATCCGGCTTCGGCATTGGCGGCCTGACCGGCGACAACGCCGACGTGGACGGTTCTGCGCTCAACTTTGCGGGCGAGGACCCCAATGGCGGCCATGACGTGCTCATTGGCGGCGGCGCACCGAACGACTTCGACTCCTTCGGTGGCGACGACATCATGGTGTCGGGTTTCGGCACGGATCGCCTCGAAGGCTTCATCGGTTTCGATTGGGTGAGCTACCAGAACAACACCCAGTTCGGCGCCTCCGCTGACATGTTCATCCGTGTCTTCGGTCAGCCGCCGCTCTCGACCGATCCGGGCGCTGCGCTCGATCGCTTCGACATGGTGGAAGGCATGTCTGGCTCGCAATTGAATGACGTGTTGCGAGGCGACGATCGCCGAAACGGCGCTGGGCTTGAGCCTGAACTCAATATGACAGGGCATGAGCTGAACGCCGAAGGCATAGCGCGCATCACGGGCCTTTCAGACTTGCTCGGTGCGGCAGGCGCGGGCGCGAACGGCATAGTCGGCGACGCGGATGACGGCTTCACCGGTGGCAATATCATCCTGGGCGGCGGCGGCTCCGATATCATCGAAGGTCGCGGCGGCAATGATGTGATTGACGGCGATGCGTATCTGCACGTCGAAATCGGCGTGGATCGCAACAATGACGGCGACTTCAACGACGCCAACGAACGCGCCGCCGGCATGGATCAATTGCAGGCGGAAATGCTCGCCGGCACGCTCAATCCCGGTCAGCTGGGCATCATCCGCGAAATCCGCACGTCGCAAACTGCGGATGTAGACACTGCCGTCTATTCCGGTAACCGCGCGGACTACTTCATCGAAGGCCAGGACACAGCCGAAGGGATCTCCGATCAGAACGGCGATGGTTTCATTCAGGTCCTGCACTTCGTGCGCGATGCGCAAGGGAACATCGTCCCCGGTGAAGCCGGAGACGAGGGCATTGACCTCCTGCGCAACATTGAGCGCTTGCAGTTCAACGACACGGTCGTACAAATTGGCGATATCGCGAATTTGGGGCCGGTTGGCTTGCCCACGATCGACAACCAAAACCCCGCGGAAGATGTCACGCTTCTCACCGCGAGCGTTGCGGGCATCACCGATCCGAACAACACCGCTACAGGTGGCGCGTTGACCGGGCCGGTCTCGATCACATGGCAAATGCAGGATGGCGAGACAGGTTTGTGGTCCGACATCATGGTGTTGGGCG
>JALHOC010000032.1 GCA_022843225.1 Hyphomonadaceae bacterium | reverse complement strand
TTGCCAAGGTTGGGGTCGTGAGTTCGAATCTCATCGCCCGCTCCATTCTAGTCAAACATACCCCATTGATCCAATTCGAGGATGAGTTGGGCCACGCGGCCCATGGCTCTTAGAGTGATGTGGGAGAGGGCCGAGTTCACGAGCTGGCAAGGGTGCTAAGACTCTCGCAAGGTCTCAGAAATTCGATGTTAAGGCGGATCAGGCAAAAGCTGATCCCGCGTCGCCGACGAGCGATGGGGGCAGACAATGACTGGACCAAATTCTCACGCGTGCGTGCGTGCGTCCGTGTGCGCGATCGGATTGTTGGCTATCGCGACGGGAGCGAGTGCAGAAGAATCTGGCAAAGCGGTTACGCTCTCCTTGTCCTACACTGCCGATGTGATTGGGGCGGTCGATGGCGGATTGGAGCGTCGCGGCCGTTTCCTAGACAATTTAGACATTGTTGTCGACGCGGACCTGGAGAAGGCCATCGGTTGGCGGGGCGCGATAGCGCACATAGACATCCTGAATAATTCGGGTGAGGCGCCGAACGACGATATCGGCACGCTGCAAGGCGTCGACAACATCGAGGTGTCGCGCCAGGCCTTGCGTCTGTTCGAAGCATGGGTCGAGCAAGCGTGGGGTAACTCATCGCTGCGCGTTGGACTCTATGATCTCAACAGCGAGTTCTACGCCAATGATGCGGCGGGTCTGCTGATCGCGCCGGCGTTCGGCATTGGCTCGGAGATCGCCGCGACAGGACCCAACGGTCCGTCGATCTTTCCGTCGACGGCATTGGCTGCGCGTTATCAATACGCTTGGGACAATGACGCGTATGTTCGTGGCGCCGTGATTAATGCCGACGCGAGCGTGTTAGGTGATCCCGATGGCGTGGACTTTTCCTTCGATGAGGGCGTGCTTGTGATCGCGGAAGCTGGCGTTGATGGTGCGCGCAAGATAGCAGGCGGCGTTTGGCGTTATTCCGAGCGCCAGGACGACATTCGCGATCCTGAGCGCGAAATCGCGCAGGGCGCCTATGTCGTGTTCGAGCAGCCGCTGAACGACCCGGAAGGGGATCGCGCGGCCACTGCGTTTTTCCGCGCTGGCGTCTCTGACGGTGAAACCACGCCGTTCGAAGGCGGCTGGCAGGCTGGCCTGCTGGTTGAACGTGTTTTTGCCCACCGGCCAAACAGCGCGTTCTCCATTGGGATCAACCAAGGGCTGATTTCAGACGGTTATCGCCAGAACTTGATCGATGGCGGCGCGGACATGTCGGATGGGGAGTTTCAAGTAGAAGTCACGTACTCTGACGAAATCTTACCGCATGTCACGCTGCAACCGGATGTGCAGTGGATCCAACGCCCAGGCGGCGATCGCGCTGTGGAGGACGCGCTCGTAGTCGGGCTACGCGTGGGCGTCTCGCTTTAGTTCTTCAGGCGATCGTAGAGGACCGGTCCCATTCTTGCGTGTAAACGTCTCGTTAACGAGGCGTTTACATGTTTTGGCGCGCGGCAGTGCTTGTTTTTGGCTGGGCCCTTCCGGCGCATGCCGAGGTCGAAGTCCGCGCCATGCCAGGCGTTACGGTGCGCGAGCCGCGCTTTGAGGTGACCGGTGGCGGAACACGAGTGAGCGGAGACGTTTGTCGGACCGGCTTTACAGCTGGCCGCCCGCGCTTCGTTCGCTTGGATCGCATCGATGCAAGCGGTGTTGTCATAGAGAGCCGTTGGGCGGAACTCAGCCTTGCGCCGGGTTATCGTGGCGGCTGCGGAACATACGCGATCACGTCGCTTTCTCTTCGGAACGGTGAGCGCGCGCGACTGAATATCTTGCGGCATCGCTGAGCGCCCCCACCCTAAGGGTTGTAGATTGGGCGCCCGGCCATGAAAAATGTTACGTGACAGAAACCCTGCATTAACCAAGCCCAATTAATTCGAAATGCTCAAGTGGAAAGCGCGCGCACGCGCGCAGCGAGGCTGTACGGCCTTAAGGGAGCAGTTCCGTGTTGAGCAAACTCAATTCCTTGTCAATCGGTTCGCGGCTTTCGTTGATGTCGGCGCTGTTTGTTGCGGCGACCGGTGTGGGCGTTTCGAGTGTTGTATCCAGTTCGCTGGATCAGATCAGCTTTTCCGAAAAAGAACGCGAAGGGACGGCTTACCTTCGGCAATTGTTCGCGGGATGGCAGTCGGGCAATGTCAATGTTGGCGATGCCGAATTGAATGAGCGTTTCAACGCCGCTGACGAGTTTGGGACATTCCTGAGCGCCGACGAGGGCGCGGAACGGGATGCTGCGGCGCTGGCGCTGTTTTCCGCTATCGCCGATGGCTCAAATCTGACGCTCGATCCAGAGCTTGCCACCTACAATCTCCAGGATGCGATCTCAATCCGCATTCCCAAGATGATCGCTGAAGAAGGCTTGCTGGACGCCGCCGTTGAGGCGACTGGCGATCCGCAACGTCCATTCCTTCTGTACAACTCTCTCGAGGGGCTGGCCGGGCTGACCGAAGACGCTTCTGGAGCAATCACACGTGCAATCGAGACGGACGCGACCGGTAGCGTTGCCAGCAACCTGACACAAGGGCGAGATGCGCTGGCCCGGGTCGGTCAGGCTATGGTCGATGAGGAGCGGGCATCAATAGGCGGCTCGACTTCAATCGCGTCTTCGACGACGGAGGCAGACTTCCCGAGGGTTACGGCAGAAGTTTGGAACGCCGCCGCTGACGACCTGGATGCGCTGCTGAAACAGCGTATTGACGGCCTCTACATGGAGCTGTGGTTTAGTCTCGCGAAGATCGGCCTGGCGCTGGCGGCCGCCGGAGGCATTGCTTTTGCGATTTCGCGAAGCACGACCAAAAGCTTCACGGAAGCAGCAGCGAAGAGCACCGCGTTCGCCGGCTCGTCCTCCGCGATGATGATGGTCGACCGCGACTTCAAGGTCACGTTTGTGAACGAATCGACGATGAAGCTCTTTCGCAAGAACGCCGATGTATTCCGTAAAATCTGGCCGACCTTTAATCCGGACGCCATCGTCGGCTCTTGCATCGACATGTTCCACAAGAACCCGGCCCACCAGCGCCAGATGCTGTCGGATCCAAGCCGCCTGCCGTACAAAGCTGACATCACGGTCGGTGATCTCAAAATCGAGCTGAACATTAGCGCAATATTCGATTCTCAGCGTCGCTACGTTGGCAATGTCTTGCAATGGGAAGATGTCACAGAAGCACGGTCCAATGCCGGCGTCCTCGCCGCGCTGGACCGCGGCAAGGCCCTCATCGAGTTCACGCCAGACGGTAAGATCATCACCGCGAACGAAAATTTCTGTCGCGCTATGGGCTACTCGCTTAGCGAGATCATTGGCCAGCACCATTCGATGTTTGTAGCGCCCACAGATCGTCAGAGCGCTGAGTACCAGGCGTTCTGGGAAAACCTTTCTCGCGGCCAGCCAGCTGTGGGCAAGGTCAAACGCCTCGGAAAAGGCGGCCGCGAGGTTTGGATCGACGCGTCCTACAGCCCCATCCTCGACGGCAACGGCAAGACCTTCAAAGTGGTCAAGCTTGCCGACGATGTTACACAAATCGAGCTTGAACGCCGATCTACCGAAGCCGAGCGCGTCGCACGCGCGGAGGAGCAGGCAAGCGTCGTGCGCGGCTTGGCCCAAGGTCTAGGCCATCTCGCGGAGGGCGACCTCACCGCCCGCATCGAGCAGGCGTTCCCTGGCGAGTACGAGAAGCTCCGCGCCGACTTCAACCAAGCAATGGGCAAGCTGCAACAAGCGATGCAGACCATCGCTGTCAACGCTGGGGGCATTCGTACCGGCGCCGGCGAGATCAGCCAGGCGTCGGACGATCTTTCGCGTCGCACTGAGCAGCAAGCGGCGAGCCTTGAGCAAACCGCTGCCGCGCTCGATGAAATCACCGCGACGGTGCGCAAGACGGCCGAGGGCTCCAAGCAAGCCAACGGCGTTGTCGCGACCACGCGGGCGGATGCAGAAGCCTCGGGCAATGTCGTCAAGGAAACCGTGGCGGCGATGGCTGAGATTGAGAAATCCTCCAAGCAGATTTCTCAGATCATCGGCGTTATCGATGAAATCGCGTTCCAAACCAATCTGCTTGCGCTGAACGCCGGCGTTGAAGCGGCGCGCGCGGGCGAAGCAGGCAGGGGCTTCGCGGTCGTCGCCTCCGAAGTGCGTGCGCTTGCGCAACGCTCGTCCGAAGCCGCCAAGGAGATCAAGGGTCTCATCTCGGCCAGTTCGCAGCATGTCGAAACCGGCGTCGAGCTTGTGGGCGACGCAGGCAAAGCGCTGCAGGGCATCGTCGTCAAGGTCAACGAGATCAGCGGCCTTGTGTCAGAAATTGCCGCCTCTGCACAGGAACAAGCCACGGCGCTGGCAGAGGTGAACACGGCGATCAACCAGATGGATCAGGTGACGCAGCAGAACGCCGCCATGGTCGAGGAATCCACGGCCGCCAGCCATTCGCTGACGCAGGAAGCCGACGAGTTGATGAACCTCATCTCGCGCTTCCAGACCGGTGTGCCGGCCACGCAAATCAAGAGCCCAGCTCCACGCGGCAAAGCGCAGGGACAACCGATCCAGCACCAGAAGCAGCGCGTCGCGCAATTCGCGTCGAGCGGCTCGGTGGCGCTGAAAGACGATGATTGGCAAGAATTCTGAGAGGAGGCGACGCCGTGAAGCTCGCGCCCGTGCTCGACCTCAGCGCTGCAAAGCCCTTGTGGGCTGAGCTCGGTGAGGCTCGCGGCCAACCTCTCGAGATCGACGCCTCCGGGGTCGAACGCTTGGGTGGTCTGTGCTTGCAGGTCTTGTTGTCTGCGCAGGTGCAATGGCGCGCTGATGGAGCAGCGTTTTCGATCGCCAACCCTTCGTCGGCATTCGCCGATGCCGTGAAACTGATGACGGCGCACGATCTTGCGCCGCGGGAGGAGCCCCAGTGAGCAAGACGATCCTCACCATCGATGACTCGCGCATGATGCGCGAGATGCTGCTGATGGTGCTGCAGGGCGCGGGCTTCAATGTCGTGCAGGCCGAGGACGGCCAGCAGGGCCTCGATAAACTGGCCGAAGCAAAGCCTGACGTGATTATCACGGACATCAATATGCCGGTGATGGACGGGTACGGCTTTATCGAAGGCGCGCGCAAGGATCAGCGCCACCGTGCGACGCCCATTCTCGTGCTCTCGACCGAGAGCAGTCCCGAGAAGAAGCAACGCGCGCGCGAAGCTGGCGCGACCGGCTGGATCGTCAAACCGTTCCAAGCCGATACTCTGCTCGATGTCGTTCGTCGCGTGTCAGCGTAGGGCGGCCGCTCATGGACCCGATGGACGCGATCAAGCAGACGTACTTCCAGGAATGCGACGAGCTGCTCGCAAGCCTGGAGGAAGGCTTGTTGGCGCTCGAAGCGGGCGAGGGCGATAGCGATACGATCAACGCCGTGTTCCGCGCGGTCCATTCTGTAAAGGGCGGCGCTGGCGCCTTCGGCTTCGAGGCGATGGTCGAGTTTGCGCACGTCTTCGAGACGTCGCTCGATCTCATGCGGTCCGGTAAGCTCGACCCAGACCCAGATGTGCTTAAGCTTATGCTTCGCGCATCCGATGTGCTGGTCGATCATGTGCAAGCGGCAAAGGGCGAGGGCGTGGTGGACGAGGGCCGTTCCCATGCGATTCTTGATGAACTGGCAGCGCTGACCAATTCTGAGCCGCTTGCGTCCCGCGCGTCTGCCGTCGGGTCGTCTGCCGACCCAGCAACAGATGAGTGGGGTTTCGCGCCGCTCAAGTTTGAACTGGACGAGCCGGCGACCGCAACTTGGCGGCTCGTCATGCGCCCCACGGCGGCCATGTACGCCAAAGGCCATGATGCGTTGTTGTTCCTGCGCGAGCTCAGCCGGCTTGGCGAGATCAGCGTCACAATGGATGCGTCGACGTTGCCGGCTTTCGCGGACCTGAATCCAGAGAACGCGTACATCTGCTGGAGCGTCGAGCTGCCAGGGACGGTCGATGAGACCGCAATCCGCGATGTGTTTGACTTCGTTGGGGACGATTGCCCGATCGAGCTGAGTCGCGCCGAAGGCGGCTCAGCGCCGATGATCGATCTGACGGACTTCCTGCCCCCGCCGGCTCAGCAATCAATCAACGAGCCCGAGCATGGCGCTCCGGTAGTTGACGATAAAGCCGTTGTGGTGCCGGACAAAGCAACCAAAGGCGCCGCCCCATCGGCTGGCGCGACGATCCGCGTTGATCTTGAGCGGGTCGACCGCATGATCGATCTGGTGGGCGAGCTTGTGATCAATCAAGCGATGCTCGCCCAGCGTGTGACCGAGAGCGGCGTGGGCCGCTCGTCCACGATCGCCATGGGCCTCGACGAGCTCGAGCAGTTGACGCGCGAAATCCAAGACAGTGTCATGGCCATCCGCGCGCAGCCGGTGAAATCGGTGTTTCAGCGTATGCCGCGCTTGGTGCGCGAAGCCGCGAGCGCTACGGGCAAGCAAGTTCGTCTGGTGATGGAAGGCGAAGGCACCGAAGTCGATAAGACAGTGATCGAACGTCTCTCAGACCCGATCACGCACATGCTGCGCAACGCCATCGATCATGGTTTGGAATCGCCAGAAGAGCGCGCGCGTGCTGGCAAGCCTGAAGAGGGCACCGTGCGTTTGGCGGCGTTGCACCGGTCCGGGCGCATCATCATCGAGGTTTCGGACGATGGCAAAGGCATCAATCGCCCGAAGGTACGTGAGATAGCGGTCGCAAAGGGGCTCATCGCCGCCGACGCACCCTTGACCGACGACGAGATCGACAATCTCATTTTCTTGCCGGGGTTCTCGACGGCAAGCGCCATCTCGAATTTGTCTGGACGCGGCGTGGGCATGGATGTTGTGAAACGATCCATCCAAGCACTGGGGGGGCGGATCGTGATTGCCTCGCAACCGGGCAAAGGCTCCGTGTTCACCTTGTCGCTGCCGCTCACGTTGGCCGTGCTTGACGGCATGGTGATCACGGCCGGCGAACAAACCTTGGTAGCGCCTTTGACGGCGATCGTGGAAACACTGCGGCCAAAGCCCGAAGAGGTGCGTCCGCTCGGACCAACAGGCGCGGTGCTGGCGACGCGCGGGATGCACGTGCCGCTGATTGACATCGGCGTCGCGCTGGGCCTGCGCACCACGCCGATCGATCCGACGACTGGCGTGATCCTGCTTGTGGACGGTGAGGGCGGCGGGCGCGCCGCTTTGGTCGCTGATGAAATCCAAGGCCAGCGCCAGGTCGTCATCAAGAGTCTTGAGGCCAACTACCAACGTGTCGAGGGCGTTGCGGCGGCGACTATTCTTGGCGATGGGCGTGTCGCGCTCATTCTGGATGTCGACGCGGTGTTCGATAAGCGCCTCGGCGAGCGGCAATTGGCGAAAGCGAGCTGAGCCATGACAGAGAGTGATTACGTGACCGATAGCCTCGAACTGATCTCCTTCCGCATCGCGGAACAGGAGTTTTGCCTCGACATTATGGCGGTGCGGGAAATCCGCGGCTGGACCAACGCAACGCCGTTGCCGCACTCGCCGAGCTATGTCCGTGGCGTGATCAATCTCCGTGGTGCGGTGCTGCCGATCATCGATCTCAAAGCGCGCCTCGGATTGGGTCTAGCAGAGCCGAGTGCGCGGAGCGTGATTATCGTCGTGCACATTGGGAACAGGCTCGTCGGCTTGCTCGTGGACGGCGTGTCGGAAATTTTGGCGGCGGACAAGGCAACGATCCAACCACCGCCTAATCTTGGCTGCGAGACCGTGAGCCGTTTTGTGCGCGGCATCATCGCCATGGAAGGCCGCATGATTTCGTGGATCGGGCTGGCGGACATTCTTCCTGAAGAAGAGGCCGCCGAAGCCGCATGAGCGCCGCGCTTGCCCCTCGCCGCCGCGCCGAGCCCATGATTGAGGGCGAGTATCACTTCACGGTGCGCAATTTCGAGCAGATCGCAACCTTTCTGCGCGCGCAGACGGGCATTGCCCTGAACGAGGCGAAGGCGACGCTTGTCTATTCGCGGCTAGCAAAGCGTGTTCGCAAACTCGAATTGGCGGACTTCGACGCCTATTGCGCCTATATCGAAACGCCGGAAGGCGCTGGCGAGCGGCACCAAATGATCGCGGCGCTGACGACCAACGTCACGCGCTTCTTTCGTGAGCCGCACCATTTCGATCATTTGCGGCTAAAGGTCATCCCGCGCTTGGTGCAAGTCGCGAAGGATGGTGGCCGCGTAAGGCTCTGGTCGGCGGCGTGTTCAAGCGGCGAGGAGCCATACTCGATAGCTTTGACGCTGCTTGAAGTGCTGCCCGACGCGGCTCGTTATGACATCCGAATTCTGGCGACCGACATTGATCCCAACATCGTCGCGAAGGCGCGCCTGGGCGTGTACCGCGACGATGCTGTTCAGCCGATACCAGCCGGGCTGCGCGAAAGATGGCTGTCGCGCGAACGCGACGCCGCGGAAAAAACCTGGCGCGTCAAAGACGAAGTCCGAGAGCTGATCGCCTTCAAGGAACTCAATCTGATCGGTGACTGGCCGATGAAGAACCGCTTCGACGTGATCTTCTGCAGAAATGTCGTGATCTATTTTGAGGAGGCCACTCAGAAATTTCTCTGGGATCGCTTCAAAAGCAAAATGGCGCCGGAGGCGCGGCTCTATATCGGCCACTCCGAGCGCATAGACGTGAGCGGCTATGTGAGCGATGGCCTCACGATTTACAAGCTGGACGCGGGGGCGGCGCGATGAAGAAGACCCGCGTTCTGATCGTTGACGATTCGCCCACCATCCGAGGTATCATTACGCGCGTGCTCAGCGCCGATCCAGAAATCGAGGTCGTTGGCACGGCGGGCGATCCCTTGGAGGCGCGTGAGGCGATCAAGACGCTCAGTCCTGATGTGATCACGCTCGATGTCGAGATGCCCAAAATGACCGGCATTGAGTTTCTCGAGAAGATCATGCGGCTGCGGCCCATGCCAGTGATCATGGTGTCGACGCTCACACAAGCTGGCGCCGCGATTTCAATTGAGGCGCTCGAACTCGGCGCGTTCGATTGTGTCGGTAAGCCCGCGTTTGAGGGCCTCCCGGAGAAGGTAAAGGCCGCGGCGCGCGCGCGCGTTCGGCCGCTTGGCGAGCGTGGGCGCGTCGCCGAGCGCAAGCGCGACTATCGCCCAAGCAACAAATTGCTCGCGATTGGCTCGTCCACAGGCGGCGTCGAGGCGCTGTTGACAGTGCTGGCGGCGTTCCCGGAAAACTGCCCGCCGACGCTCATCACGCAACACATGCCGCCGACGTTTACCGCGAGCTTTGCCGCGCGGCTCGATCGCGTCTGCGCGCCGAAAGTGGCCGAAGCGAGCGACGGCGCACCCATTTTGCCGGGACACATCTACCTAGCCCCTGGCGGTGCGGCTCATCTGGAGGTCGTGGGCGGCGTGCAACCGCGCTGCAAATTGCGCGAAGGCGAGACAGTGAGCGGGCACAGGCCTTCGGTCGATGTGCTGTTCACGTCCGTTGCCGAAATCTATGGCCGCCGTTCTGTCGGCGTGATCCTCACCGGCATGGGCCGCGATGGTGCGCAGGGCCTGAAGTTGATGCGCGATGCTGGAGCCTCGACCATAGGTCAGGATGAATCGAGTTGCGTCGTCTATGGAATGCCGCGCGTGGCCTTTGAGGCTGGCGCGGTCGAGAGGCAAGTGTCGCTTTCGGCGATTTGCGCCGCCGTATTGGATTTGTGTGCAGTGGAAATGAGGGGGGCCGCCTGATGCCCGCAGCAGCAGCAATCAAAGTTCTCGTGGTGGACGATCAGCTCACGATGCGTGCGTTGATCAGGTCGGCTCTTCAGGAAATCGGCTTTCGCGACATCGCGGACGCAGGCGACGGCGAAGAGGGCTTCAAGGCGCTGTTGCAGCGCCCAGCTCATCTCGTGATCTCGGACTTCAACATGCCGAAAATGGATGGACTTGGCTTCTTGAGAGCGGTGCGCGCGCACGACGCAACCAAGAAGTCGGCGTTCATAATGCTCACTGGACGCGCCGACAAGGAACTCGTGCAACGCGCGATGCAGTTCGGCGTCAACAACTACATCACCAAGCCGTTTTCGCCGCTTCAGCTGCGGCAAAAAATTCAGGAAGTTTTCGGCCCCCTCACATGAGCATTGCTCCAAGCCGCGTTGTCGCCCAGCCGCCGCTTACGCGCGAGCGGATGGTTCACGTTGTGCAGGGCGAATATGCCGTTGTGCAGGAAACGAATGTGGTGCTTACGACGATCTTGGGATCGTGCGTAGCGACCTGTATGTGGGATCCGGTCGCAGCCGTCGGCGGCATGAACCATTTTCTTCTGCCTGGCGACGACACAAGTAGCGATTCTGTTCGCTATGGCGTGAATGCCATGGAATTGCTGGTCAACGGACTTCTGTCGAAGGGCGCGGTGCGTACACGGCTGCAAGCCAAACTGTTCGGTGGCGCACACGTTATCAACAATCTCTCGGACATTGGCGCGAAGAACGGAGAGTTTGCGATCAAGTTCCTGGGCATGGAAGGCATCCCGTGCGTTGCGCAAAGTCTCGGCGGCGATCGTGCGCGCCGCATTCGGTTTTGGCCTACAACAGGGCGCGCCGGCCAGCTCCTGCTGGACGCTTCTACGCCGGAGGTGCAACTTGCCGAGCGGCCGAAGCCGGCGCCCAAGCCGGCGGCGTCTGCGGCGGGTTCGATCGAGCTGTTCTGATGGTTGCCGCGTCCCCTTCGCGCGCCGTGGCCCAGCCGGAGCCGCTGACACCGACGGGGGATGTTCTCTCGGCGATTGCCGACGAACTGGAGCGCGTGCGGACCTTGGGACTTCGGATCGAAGGCGCCATCTGCGCGATCGCGGTCAGGTCTTCGATCGATGCGAGCCTAGTCGGTGAGCTGCAACAGCTCGATGCCATCTTGCAGCATGTCGCGGCGCTGCGCGACTTCACGTCCGAGCTTTCGCGGAACGTGGACTCAAAAAACGCCTTGGTGCTGGGACCCGCGCTCGACCGCGTAACGCTCGGCGATGTTCGCGCGCGGTTGGGTTGCGGCTATGTGGAGGAAAATCCCGACGAAGTCTGGGAAATGCTATGAAGGCGACGAGATGAGCGACATAGATCCCAATGCGCGCATCAATCTGAGTAAGGCGCTGGTGCTGTTGATCGACGGCAGCCAACACTCGGTGGACGTGCTTGCCCAGATCATGAAGGGTTTCGGCGTACCCGAGGTGTATCGGTGCACCAACATCGATGAAGCGGAGAAGATTACGCGCGCCCGAACGTTTGACCTGATCATTATTGACCCACAGGTCAGCGATGGCGCTGGCTATGAATTCCTCAATGGCCTCCGTCAATCGGAAGGCGCCCCGAACGCCTACACGCCCGTTGTCCTCATCAGCGGTCATGCACGCGCTACTGATGTGAGGCGCGCGCGCGACACCGGCGCGAATTTCTTCGTCGCCAAGCCGATTACGCCGAGCGTGCTGCTGCAGCGCATCTTGTGGGTTGCGCGCGACAAGCGCCCGTTCGTCGAGGTTGGGAAGTACATCGGGCCCGATCGGCGCTTTAAATTCGAAGGGCCGCCACCAGGCAGCGATGGGCGCAGGGAAAACGATCTGAGCGCGCCGCTCGGTAGCGCCGATGAGCCCAACATGTCGCAAACCGAAATCGATTCACTGATTAAGCCACAGAGGGTGATGATATGAGCGTTGTACGCAGATTTCACCCAGAGGTTCGGCTAAAGACACTTCTGGCGGAGCCTGGCGGCGTAACAGCAAAAACCGCGCTTGATCGCGCGGCGGACAATGTCGAGTCCGTTCGTGAGGATTGTCTGGTGGCGATTGACGTGAAGATCGAGGCCCTCACGGAAGCGGCGAAGACACAAGACGAAGAGCTTCTGAGTCGCGTCTATCGTTTGTCGAATGAGATATTCGCCGAAGCGGGCATATTCGGCTTGATCGAGCTCAGCGCCGCTGCGCACAGCTTGTGCACATTGACGAGTGCGGGCGCGAGCAAGGGCAAAAACGCGGCGATCATGGTGCATATCGAAGCTATGCGCGTGCTGCGTCGGCCCGACGTATCAAACGATAGGCTCGCGCGCGGCGCGGTGCTTGCGGGCTTGCGCGGCTTAACCGCAAAACTAGCGGCAACCGCCTGATTAATCCTTCTTGCGGATCAGACCTTCCTGCGCCGCCGACGCTACCAGCACGCCGTCCTCGCGATAGATCGCGCCGCGATTGAACCCGCGCGCGCCAGAGGCGGAGGGGCTATCCTGCACATAGATGTGCCAGAGCGAGAAATTGGTTGGTCGATGAAACCAGAGCACATGGTCAAGGCTGGCGGTCTGCACGCCCGACATCCACGAGACGCCATGCGGGCGCATGCAAGTTCCAAGCAATGAGTAATCCGAAGCATAAGCGATGAGGGTCTGGTTCAAGGCTACGTCGTCGCCAAGGTCAGTGCGTGCGCGAAACCAAACTTTTTGCGACGGCGGCGCCGGTTGTGGGTGACGCATATTGATGGGATCGACGGGACGCATTTCAATCGGCAGGTCCTGGGCGAACCGCTCCGCCATGTCCGGCGCGTCGGCGAACATCTCTCGCATGAGTTCGCGGTCGTCGCGGACGCTGGCGGGTTCAGGCGCTTCTGGCATTTCGCTTTGATGGTCGAATCCATCTTCCGGCACGTGAAACGAGCACGCCATGTTGAAAATCTGCTCGCCCTTTTGGATGGCGATCACGCGCCGCGTTGTGAAGCTCTTGCCGTCGCGTGAGCGTTCGACCTGGTAAAGGACGGGGAGCGAGGGATCACCAGGGCGAATGAAATAGCTCTGCAGGGAATGGCAGATGCGATCCTCGATCGTCTTGTAGGCTGCGGTGAGTGCTTGCGCGACCACTTGCCCACCGAAGATGCGGAAGCGCTCTTCCTTGGGCGAACGACCGCGAAACAGGTTCACTTCGATCGGTTCGAGCGTCAATGTCTCAATCAGGTCGTCCATGGCGGACATCGGCGGCGGCCCTTGCGCAAAGAGCGCCGGACATAAGCCCAGCGTTGGTGCGACACAAGTCCGGCGCCGACCACCCTCTAGGCGATCTTGCGCAGAACGGCCTCAATCCGGGCTCCGAGTGCAGCGGCTGACACAGGTTTGACCAGATACCCATCAATGCGGTGTTGTGCGACCGAGCGGACGAAGTCCGCATCGGCGCGGCCGGTCACCACAATGACCGACACCTTCGCCAGCGTAGCGTCCGCGCGAACGGCGGCGAGCATCTCTACGCCGCCCATGCGTGGCATTTCAGCGTCCAGCAACACCAAGTCGACGGCGTGTGTCTTGAGTTTGCCAAGCGCCTCGACGCCATCCTCCGCAACGATGCAATTGTCTATGCCCAAGTTGCGCAAGCTCAGCCGCATGAGGTCGCGCATGGACTTTTGATCATCCACAACGAGCACGCGTAATCGACCACGGCTTGTCATTCCGCACCTTTGCCAGCCCACGGTCGCGTGGGTTGGTTAACGAGGTACGAATTGTTGTGTAAGAACGCTCTCAGGCGCCTAGAGCGTGGGCCTCGCGTTGGTCAGCACGCTTTTCGAGCAGGACGATTGTATCGCCGATTTGCTCCAGCGCGCGCACGCTGCGTGATTCTAAGCCCATGATACGATCTTCGATGCTGGTTCGGAACACGACAAGGTCGGCGGCAACTTCGCGGCTGTCGTTGTGCACATTGGCCTCGGCAATGGTTTCAAGAACGGCTAGGCGCTGCTCGTTAGATCGCATGAAGTCCGTGATTTGATCGCGAAGCAGTTCGAGGGCGCTACTCTGCCGTTCCTCCATGTCGAGAACACGCTGCTGAATGGAAGCCAATTGATCCTGGGTTTCATCGGCGCACACCGCCTTCGCTTGCCAGTCGAGCATTGAGGTCTCAAGTCGCTGAAGCCGCTCTACGGCTTGCGTGGCGGCCTCGGCGCTTTGCTCGCTGAAGCGGCTTAGTACATCAGCGAGGCTATCGACGCGCTCGGCCGTATCGCTCGCATCCGTGCTCTGAGCGGCAAACCGCGCTTCGATCTGACGTAAGGTCTCTGCGGCGACATGCTGGGTTTCGACACGCGCCGCCAGGGCGCTTACTGTGCGGCGAAGCGTGAGCAGGGTTTTATCAGCCTCGGCGCGCGCCGAGACCTCATCCTCCAATCGCGCGAACCGACCGGGGATATCACCCAAAGCCGCGCGGTCGGCTTCGAGTTGATCGAGCCGTTCCTGGATCGGCGCTGCTTCAGCGCGAAGCGTTGCGAAGCTTGAGTCAAGCGTACGCAGGCGGGTCGAAAGATCGCTGGTTTGATCGCGGAGAGATGCGATATCCGTGTCTTGGCGCGTCTTCGACTCCGCCGCGCTGCGCTCCGCGCTGTTGCGTACGGCGCTGATGTCGCCGCTCAGTTTTTCCAGTGACGCCAACGTGCAGGCTTCAACACGCTCGATGTCGGCGGTCAAGGCGCGCTTCAGCTGCGCGGTCTCTTGGGTGACTTGAACCGAGCGCGAATCCAAGCCACTCAAGCGCGCCTGCATATCCGACAAGGCCTGCTCATAACGTGTCTGGGATTTCGCGAGGCGACGATCCAGGGTTTCGCTGAGCGCCGAGATTTCGCCGATCATGTTGCCGAGCGACTCGTCTGTCAGCTTCATGCGCGACAGATTGGTGGTGTGCGCCTCGCGTAGCTCGTTGAAGTCGCTCCGGAGGGCATCGGCGTGTTGGGACCAGACGGCCGTTGCGGCATGAATGTGGGCTTCCGCGGTGCGCTCGACATCATCGACGCGCAACGCCAAGTCCTCGACGGAGCGAGCGGCGGCCTGCGCACCCTCGGCCACGCGAAGCGCGACGGTGTCGATACGCCCGCCCATGTCGCGGACCGCGGATTGGAGGCGTTGGCGCGATTGCTCGGCGCTCTCGGCCAATTGCATGTCGACCGCCTCACGCGTCGCGCGCAGATCACGCATGACCTGAGAGAAGGCGGCGTCAGTGCGCTGCGCGGCGGCGTCGGCGGCGGCGCGGGCCTCGGCGAGGCCGACAGCGAGGCGATCGGCGGTGTCGTCAACGAGATCGCGATAATCCTCGGCGAGCGCATGTTTCAAGGCGTGCTGTGCGTCAGCCAAGTGCTCCGTCGCGGCGTGAGCGCCATGCGCCAGGCTTTCGGCTGTGGAGAGGCGCTGATCGAGGGCGCGATATGCGCTGTCGCTGGATTGCTCGTAGGCATCGGCGTCGCGCTCTGCGTCGCCGACGCGCTTGCGAAGGGCGGAAACGGACGCACGAATTTCCTGCAACGCGACATTGACGGTCTCGGCGGTGTCCTCTGCGAGTGCGCCTGTGTCGTCGATGCGGGCCGAGAGCCCAGCGAAAGCGCCGTCGAGCGCGCGGACTTCGCTGCTCAATCCACCCATGGTTGAAGCAAAACGCCGCTCGATCGCCTCAAGGCGATGCCGGACGGAAAAGGGCGCTTGAAGTGCGTCCGGGGCATCGGACTCATCGTCCACGGCGTCAGGGCCAGGCTCATCGATGCTTTCCGCGAGATCGCGGAGCACTTCGGCGAGGTAATCCTCCAAGGCGATACCGCGCCGGGCGGCTTCCTCGGCCATTTGGTCGCGGGTTTCGGGGTCGAGCCCCTCAAGCGCCATGAAAGTCTCGTCCATCACCATGCCTCGCACGCAGTCGCGGGAGCATGCCTGAATGCGCTTAAGCTCTCGTAAAGTCGGCACTTTTGTCGCGCTTTATGTCTTGGCGCACCGTTCTGGCAGCCGGTGACGCCGAGCGCTGCGAGAAAGACGGGGCGCCGTTGGCGTGCGATTCATGTCATTGTTTAGCGCGTGGAGGGTCGCGCCAGCTTGGCCGCGCGGCCACCTTACGGGCGCCAGATTCCCGTGTTGTCATTTGGTTAAGCGTCAGAAGGCTCGAGCACCTATGTAATTGTTTGGCCAAGACGTGTCGGAGGCGTGGATGTCTGAGGATCTCTTTCGCAGTTACGCGCGCTCATTCGAGCAGCGCCGCGAGGCGGAAATGTCGCTTCAGGATTTCCTGGGGCACTGCCGCGAGGATCCCATGGCTTATGCAAGCGCGCACGAACGCATTCTGGCCGCGATTGGCGAGCCCAGGATGGTCGACACCTCGAAAGACGCACGTCTCGGCCGCATTTTCATGAACCGCACGGTGCGTTTCTATCCCGCGTTCGCTGAATTCTACGGCATGGAAGAAACGATCGAACGGATCGTCGCCTTCTTCCGTCACGCCGCGCAGGGTTTGGAAGAGCGCAAGCAGATTCTTTATCTGCTCGGCCCCGTTGGCGGCGGCAAGTCCTCACTTGCCGAACGCTTGAAGGCGTTGATGGAAGAACAGCCGATCTACGTCCTGAAGGCGGGTGATGCGATGAGCCCGGTCTTCGAGCATCCGTTGGGCCTGTTCGATCCCGAATTGTGGGGCAAGCGTCTTGAGGACGATTACGGTATTCCGCAGCGTCGCCTCACAGGTTTGATGAGCCCCTGGTGCGTCAAGCGCCTGGATGAGTTCGGCGGCGACATTACCAAGTTCCGCGTCGCCAAGGTGACGCCATCGCGCCTACGTCAGATCGCGGTCGCAAAAACCGAGCCCGGCGATGACAACAACCAGGATGTCTCCTCGCTGGTGGGCAAGGTCGATATCCGGAAGCTGGAAATGCACGCGCAAAACGATCCCGACGCGTATTCGTATTCTGGCGGTCTCAATCGCGCCAACCAGGGGATTCTCGAGTTCGTCGAGATGTTCAAGGCGCCAATCAAAATGCTGCATCCGCTGCTGACCGCGACGCAGGAAGGCAATTACGTCGGCACCGAGAATATAGGCGCCATTCCCTATACCGGCATTATCATGGCGCACTCGAACGAGGCCGAGTGGCAGACGTTCAAGAACAACAAGAATAACGAGGCCTTCATTGACCGCATCTATGTTATCAAGGTGCCGTACTGCTTGCGCGTCAATGAAGAGCTCAAAATCTACGACAAGCTGATCCGCACGTCCGAGCTCGCCGAGGCGCCGTGCGCGCCGGGTACGCTCGAAATGCTGGCGCGCTTCTCTGTGTTGTCGCGTTTAAAGGAGCACGAGAACTCAAACGCGTTCGCCAAGATGCGCGTCTATAATGGCGAGAGCCTGAAGGAGGTCGATCCCAAGGCGCGCACATTGCAGGAATACAAGGACGCCGCCGGCGTCGATGAAGGCATGGAGGGCATCTCAACGCGCTTTGCCTTCAAGGTGTTGGCCGCGACCTACAATCACGACACCATCGAAGTTGCCGCCGATCCCGTGCACCTGATGTACGTGCTTGAGCAAAACGTGCGCCGCGAGCAATTCCCGCAAGAGCAAGAAAACAAGCTACTCGAATTCATCAAGGCGGAGCTGGCGCCGCGCTATGCGGAGTTTATCGGCAACGAGATTCAAAAAGCGTATCTCGAAAGCTACCACGACTACGGGCAAAATCTGTTCGACCGCTACGTCGATTACGCTGACGCTTGGATCGAGGACATCGATTTCAAGGACCCCGATACTGGCCAATTGCTCAACCGCGAACTGTTGAATCAAGAATTGTCCAAGATCGAAAAGCCGGCCGGGATCGCCAACCCGAAGGATTTCCGCAACGAGGTGGTGAAGTTCACGCTGCGCGCTCGCGCCGGTCATGGCGGCAAGAACCCGTCCTGGACCTCCTACGAGAAAATCCGTGAAGTCATCGAGCGGCGCATGTTCTCCCAAGTGGAAGATTTGTTGCCGGTGATCAGTTTTGGCTCGAAGAAGGACGGCGATAGCGAGAAAAAGCACGAGGAGTTCGTCTTGCGCATGGTCGAACGCGGCTACACGGAGCGGCAAGTCCGCCGTTTGGTCGAGTGGTACATGCGCGTGAAGCAAGCGGGGTAAGCCCTCGCCATGCACATTATCGACCGGCGTCTCAATCCCGGCGGCAAAAGCTTCGCCAACCGCCAACGCTTCTTGCGGCGCGCGCGCGCGCAAGTGCGCAAGGCTGTGCGCGAGGCCTCGTCGAGCCGCTCGATCAAGGACGCCGGCAAGGGCGGGGAAGTCTCCATCCCGGCGGGCGGGGTGCACGAGCCTTCGCTGCGGCGCTCCGCCCAGGGTGGGGTTCGCGATTACCTTCTGCCCGGCAACAAGAAATACATTGAAGGCGATGTCATTCCTCGTCCCGAGCAAGGCGGCGGACAGGGTTCGCGCGCCAGCGATTCCGGCGAAGGGGAGGATGAGTTTCGCTTCGCGCTCTCCGACGAGGAATATCTCGATCTCTATCTGGAAGACTTGGAGTTGCCGGATCTCGCCAAGCGCCAGATCGCGGGCGCTAAGGCCGTGCAATGGCGCCAAGCAGGCTTTTCAACCGCAGGGCCGCCGTCGCGCATTTCGGTCCCGCGGACGTTGCGCCACTCGATGTCGCGGCGGATTGCGCTGAAGCGGCCGAAGCCGGAAGACATCCAAGCTTTGCGCGATGAGATCGAGAAACTCGAGCGAGAAGGTGGACATTTCGATGCGCTCCAAGAGCTACGCGCGGAGCTCGAGCTGAAGCTCAAGCGCACGACGCGCATCCCCTACATCGACCCCGTGGACGTGCGTTATCGGCGGCTGGAATCCACGCCGAAGCCGATCGCCAAGGCGGTGATGTTTTGCCTGATGGATGTTTCGGGCTCTATGAACGAGCACATGAAGGATCTCGCCAAGCGCTTCTATTCGCTGCTCTACCTTTTTCTCAATCGCCGCTACGAGCACGTGGATGTGGTGTTCATCCGCCATACGCACGAGGCGCAAGAGGTGGACGAACAGACCTTCTTCTATGCGCGCGAAACCGGCGGCACAGTGGTTTCAACAGCGTTGTTCAAGATGCAAGATATCGTGCGCGACCGCTATCCGGTCGATCAGTGGAACATCTACGCGGCGCAGGCATCCGATGGTGACAACACGTCGAGCGACAATGCGGTGGTCTTGCAGCAATTGCGCGATGTAATTTTGCCGGTCTGCCAATATTACGCCTATGTCGAGGTCGGCATGGACGATGAAGAGGAGCCCCCGATCGGCAGCGAGCCATCGACCAATTTGTGGCGGGCCTATCGGCGGGTGTCTGTCGATGCGCCGTTCGCCATGCGGAAGGTGCGTCACCGCCGTGACATTTACCCAGTGTTTCGCGACTTGTTCGCCCGTCGCGCAGAAGGCGCGGAAGCTTCATGAGCGTTGTGCGCGCTGACACGAAACTGCTCTTTGACGGGCCCGATTGGGACTTCGATCTCATCAAACGTGTGCATGAGGCAATCGGCGAAGTCGGCGTCTCGGAGATGGGGCTGGATCCTTATCCCAACCAGATTGAGGTGATCACCACCGAGCAAATGCTTGACGCCTACGCGTCAACAGGCATGCCGTTGTTCTATCGGCACTGGAGCTTCGGCAAGCACTTCGCGCGAAATGAGGCCATGTACCGCAAGGGTTATCAGGGCCTCGCCTATGAGATCGTGATCAATTCCAATCCGTGCATCGTCTACATCATGGAAGAGAATTCCGCGACCATGCAGACCCTGGTGTTGGCGCACGCGGGATACGGTCACAGCCATTTCTTCAAGAACAATTATGTGTTCAAGCAATGGACTGACGCCGATGGGATATTGGATTATCTCGAATTCGCGCGCGGGTTTCTTGCGAAGTGCGAGGATCGCCACGGGCAGGAAGAGGTCGAGCGCGTGATCGACGCCGCGCACGCGCTACAAAGCCACGGCGTGCATCGGTTTCCGCGCAAGCGCATGCCTGATTTGCGCTCGGAGGAGCGCCGCGAGGAGGAGCGTCGTCGCCACGGCGAGCAATTGTTCAACGATCTTTGGCGTACGGTGCCCGTCGGGCAGAAGAAGAAAGCTGACAAGGATGGCGAAGCGCGGCGCAAGGCATTGCTGGGCTTACCAGAAGAGAACCTGCTCTACTTCTTGGAGAAGACAGCGCCTCGCCTGAGGGGATGGCAGCGCGAGGTGCTGCGGATCGTGCGTCTGATCAATCAGTATTTCTATCCGCAGCGTCAAACCAAGGTGATGAACGAAGGTTGCGCCACGTACTCACACCATCGCATAATGACGCGTTTACACGAGAAGGGGCAGCTGAGCGACGGCTCTTTTCTTGAGTTCCTGCATTCTCATACTGGCGTGGTGTTGCAGCCCGGTTTTGACGATCGCCGCTATTCGGGTATCAATCCGTATGCGCTGGGTTTCGCGATGTGCAATGACATCGAGCGCATCTGCACGAAGCCTACAGATGAAGATCGCGACTGGATGCCCGATATCGCGGGCAATGGCGACGTCTATGGCACGTTGCGCGACATCTGGGCGAATTATCGCGATGAGAGCTTTGTCTCGCAATTCCTCTCGCCGGCTTTGATCCGTGAGTTCGGACTTTTCCGCGTTGTTGATGACGAGGACGAAGAGGAATTGAATGTCGCCGCGATCCATGACGAGCGCGGGTATCGCAAAATCCGCCGCGCGCTCTCAAAGCACTATGACATTGCGTACCGTGATCCCGATATTCAAATCGTCGATGTGGATCTGGCGGGCGACCGCAAATTGATCCTGCAGCACCGCGTCATGGATGGGATGCTGTTGGAGGAGAACGACGCCCAGAAAGTCCTGCAACACGTCGCCGACCTCTGGGGATATGACGTAAAGCTGGTGGAAGCCGATGATGCGGGTGACGAACTCGCGGAGCACACCGCCAGCCCGAGGCGGATGTTTAGCTGATCAGCGGAGTTTGCTCGCTCAAGCCCCCAGCCGCGCCAACCCCTCCGCGATGGAAGGATCGACTTGCACATCGCGCGCATTGAGCGGTCGCGTCAGGCGCAATGTTTCCATCGAACGCGCGCGAGAGAGCGCCACATAAGCCTGCCCAGGCGCGAAGGCGCCGCGACCCAGATCGATCTCGACGCTGTCGAGCGTCATGCCTTGGGCCTTGTGGATGGTGAGCGCCCAAGCGGGCGCGAGCGGGAATTGCACGTACTTGAATTCCTCCTTCACCTCCATCTTGTTTTCCTTGGCGTTCCAGGTCCAGCGCGCTTGCGGCCAGGTCGCGCGCTCGACGTCGACATCATCGCCGGCATCGAGCGCTACGACGATGGCTTCCTCATCAAGCTTCTTCACCGTGCCAAGCGAGCCATTTACCCATCGCCCCTCCGGATCGTTCTGCGTGAAAATCACGCGCGCCCCGCGCTTCAACACCAATTCCATCGGTGCGGGGAAGCGGTCGCCTTGGGCTTTCGGCGCTTCGCCTTCGAACGCGCCCGTATAGCGCATGCCCGCGCCTTCAAGCGAGGCAAGCCCTTGCGCGTTGTAGCGATCGGCCACCGCGTTGGTGGCGCACAAGAGCACCGGCCGCTTTGGCAGCGATCGATCCAGGCAAACGGTGTTGAGGATGGTCACCGCTTCTTCGACGCCGCGCCGCTCGCGGATCGAGGAGAGCAATGCGATAAAGTCGCGATTGGTCTGGCGATGCACTTCCGTGAGTTGCACGACGGCCATGGGCGCATCGCGCAGCACATGCGCGGAGAACGCATAGGGGCTTGCATAGCCTGCGTCCTCTAGTAGTTGACCTTCGTCGCCGCGGACGACAGGCGGCAATTGATAGAAATCGCCAACCAACAGCATTTGCACGCCGCCAAAGGGCCGCGAGGATTTACGCGCCACCCGCAAATGCTGATCCATGGCGTCGAGCACATCGGCGCGCAGCATGGAGACTTCATCCACGATCAAACGGCTAATGGCGCGTGCGGTGCGTGTGAAAAAATAGTGAGGTTTGTCCGCATTTCCGATCAACGGGCGCGGCGGAAAGCCGAAGAAGGAATGCACGGTCTGGCCGCCAATATTCATGGCGGCGAGGCCCGTCGGCGCCAGCAATGCTTGTGGGTAGCCTGGGTTGTCGGTGACCAGGGACCGTATGAAATGGCTCTTGCCGGTGCCCGCGCGTCCGATCAGCAGCACGACCGGCGTGCGGTCGGAGAGGGCGGCCAGCGCTTCCGCGACGGCTGGATCAGGCAGGGGCGCGGGAATCGACATGCGTCGTCTATATAGATCGTCGCGCGTTTGCGCTAAGCTTGTGGCGCATAGAGGAGGTCGCGATGTTTCGTTTCGCTCTCACCGCATTGGCGGTCACGCTTGCGGCTTGCGCCGCGCCCGTTCCAGCACCTGATCCGAACGCCATCAGCGTCGGGACCGAATTGGCCAATATGGCCGAGGATGGGCGTGCAATCGCGGAAGCGGAGTGCGCGGTTTGTCATGCGGTTGGCGAGTATGGCGGCAGCCCCAATGCGATGGCGCCGACCTTCCGCACATTGTTGTCGCGCTACCGGGTAGAGGTACTGGAGGAAGAGTTAATCAACGGCATCCGCGTCGCGCACCCGATGCCGGATTTTCAATTCAATCCGCAAAGCACGGATGCGTTGATCGTGTATCTGCAATCCATCCAGGAAGCACCGGCGCAATAGGAGCGCCTTACGCGCCGTCCAGCGCCTGCGCCAAGTCCGCGATCAGATCGTCCGGATCCTCGATGCCGATCGAAATGCGGATGAGGCCCGGCGTGATCGAGTATTTCGCCAATTCCTCGGCCGGCATGCCTGAGTGCGTCATCGCGGCGGGGTGAGAGGCGAGCGTCTCGGTGCCGCCGAGGCTGACAGCGAGCTTGATCACTTGAAGTTTGTCGAGCACGCGGAACGCGGGCGCTTCGCCGCCGCGCACTTCAAACGAGAAGGTGGATCCCGCGCTCAGATTCTGTTTCTCGTGGATCGGTCGATCCGGGTGATCCTCGGGCAGAAAGTCGAGGTACCAGACGTTTTCGATCTTGGGGTGGTCGCGCAGGAATTCGGCCACTTTGCGCGCACCCGCAGCGCCAGCCTCCATGCGCAGCTTCAAGGTCTCGAGCGAGCGCATCAGCAACCAGGCCGTATGCGTGTCGCCCATGGTGCCGAGCGTGGAACGCATGCGCCGCACGGGCGCGAGCATGGCTTTCGAGCCAGAGACGCCGCCCGCAATCAGATCGGAGTGGCCGCCCACATATTTGGTGAGCGACATCACCACGATGTCAGCGCCATGCGGCAGCGGCTTCGAATACACCGGCCCCAACATCGTATTGTCGACAATGACGGGCGGACGGTGGCCGTCCTTCGCGAGCATCTCGGAGGCTTTGCGCGCAACCGAGATGTCGACGAGCGCGTTCGTCGGGTTCGCGGGCGTCTCGATAAAGATGGCGCCGACCCGGCCCTTCTTTTGCGCTTCCTTCGCCGCGGCGATGATCGCGTCGGGCCCGTGCTCGGCCTCGAACGCAACTTGAGAAATGCCAAACTCGGGAAGGATGGAATGGATCAACGTTTCTGTGCCGCCATAGATGGGCCTGCTCTGCAGGATAATGTCGCCAGGCCGGAGATAGGCGAGCAGGGCCGTCGAAATCGCTGCCATGCCAGAGGCGAACACCAGCGAGGTCTCGGCTTCGTCCCAGAGGGCGAGGCGATCTTCCACGACTTCAAGGTTCGGGTTGTTGAAGCGCGAATAGATAAGACCAGGCTCTTCATCAGGGCCAAGTTTACGCCGACCTTGAATGGTGGCGAAGAAATCCTTGCCGTCCTGCGCTGACTTGAACACGAAGGTCGAGGTCTGAAACTGCGGCGGCTTTAGCGAGCCTTCCGAGAGCATCGGATCGTAGCCGTAGCCCATCATCAGGGTTTCGGGTTTCAGGGGACGATTGCCGAGCGTGCGCTTGCGCCAAGTTTTATCAGCCAAGGAGGCCTCCGGAAAAGGAATCTGCGGTCCTTCTCGGCTTCCGGCGCGCGAATTTCAATGGCAAGGCGATTCTTAGAGCGCGGGCTCTTCGTCTTCCGGCATGTCGCGGACGAGTTGGGGCGTCATCCCGGTCAACCTCAAGCGCATGTCGAGCACATAGCTTGCGCCCGATGGCTCAAGCACGTGCAGGCGCGCATGATGGATTTGGCCGCGTTCGGCCTCCAGCAGCGCCTCATCGCGAAGCGAAACGACGCCGAACTCGGACTCCACCACGAAGCGGCCGCCCGCGTCTTCGAGCAGGGTGAAGCCCGGCGCCCGTTCGGCGTCGATCGCGCACATGGCGAGCGCATGCGCCGAGGCGTCGGGCGCAAGGGCGCTTTCAGGCGCGATAGGCTCCATGGGCGGGGTCATCACCCGCCCATCTTGTACGACTCTGGCTAATGCTGTGTGAAAGCTGCGTTTGCGTTCTGTTTACGCCTGTTCGCCCCAGCCATAGGCGCCCTTCACTTCGAGGAACTCCTCGAGGCCGAAGTGTCCGCCTTCGCGACCCAAGCCCGACTGCTTGTAGCCGCCGAACGGCGAGCCCATGCCGCCGGAGGCGCCATTGATGTGCACCATGCCGGCGCGCAGCTTGCGTGCGACGGCGCGGGTGCGCTCCTGGCTCGTGCCCTGCACATAGGCCGAGAGCCCGTACGGCGTGTCGTTGGCGATGCGGACGGCTTCGTCCTCGGTTTCGTACGGGATCACCACCAGAACCGGCCCGAAGATTTCCTCGCGTGCGATGGTCATATTGTTGTTCACGTCCGCGAACACGGTGGGTTTCACGTAATAGCCGCGATTGAACCCGTCGGGACGGCCCGTGCCGCCAGCGGCGAGACGCGCGCCTTCGTCGATGCCTTTTTGGATCAGGCCCTGCACCTTCTGGAATTGGTTGGCGTTGGCGAGCGGTCCGATGGCGCCGGCTTCGGCAGAATCGGGCGCTTGCACCTTGATCGACTTCGCGGTTTGCGCGGCGATCGCCACGACCTCGTCGTACTTCGACTTGGGCGCCAGCATTCGCGACGGAGCGTTGCAGCTTTGGCCCGTGTTGTTGGCCATGTGCAGCATGCCACGCGCGACGGCTGTCGGCAGATCAGCGTCGTCGAGAATAATGTTCGGGCTCTTGCCGCCCAGTTCGAGGGCGACCTTCTTGATGCCGACAGCGCAGTTTTGCATCACCGAGGTGCCCGCGCGGGTCGATCCGGTGAAGCTCATCATGTCGACGTCGGGGTGCGAGGAGAGCACAGCGCCGACGCCCGGCCCATCGCCATTGACCAGATTGAACACGCCCGGCGGCACGCCGGCCTCATCGAGGATTTCCGCGAACAACACGGCGTTGAGCGGCGCCAATTCCGAAGGCTTCAGCACCATGGTGCAGCCGGCCGCCAGCGCGGGGCCGACCTTCGCGCCGATTTGGTTCATCGGCCAGTTCCAGGGCGTGATCATGCCGATGACGCCGATTGGCTCGCGCAGAATGCGTCGGCCCTTGCCGTAATCGTAATCGAAACTGAATGTGTCGAGCTGCTTGCGTGCGTCGATCAGATAGCCGAGCCCCGCCGGCGCCTGCTGTTGCTGCGCGATGGGCATAGGCGCTCCCATCTCCATAGAGATCGTCTCGCCCATTTCGCCCATGCGGCGCTGATACACGGCGATGATCTTGTCCAAGATCGCCTTGCGCTCATCGACGCTGGTTTGCGACCAGGTCTCGAACGCGCGTTTGGCGGCGGCGACAGCCTTGTTCACATCCTCAGCGGAGCCCAGCGAAATCCGCCCGCAGGGCTCTTCGTTGGCGGGGTTGATCACGTCATGCGGCCGCGGCTTGGCGGGGGCCACCCATTTGCCGTCGATGTAGAAATTGAGCTTCTCGCGCATGGGGGCCTCCAGGAATGTGATCGCGTCGCGGGGTGATTAGCAGATGAGCACTTAGGGTGCGAGGTCGCCTGATGGAAGCCGGCGCGCTAAGGGAGGCGCCGATGATTGACCACCGCCCCCTGCGCACCTTTGGCCGCGTCAAAGCCCGCGCTTTGAAGCCGCGCCAGGCGGGGCTGATGGAAACGCTCCTGCCGCATCTGGCTGTGCCGGAGGAGGGGGAGATTGAGATTGAATCACTGTTCCCCTCCCCCTGGAGGGGGGAGGGGTCAGGGGAGGAGGGGCGTTCCACCGCCTCGGCGCCGGATCAATTGCACGCCCCTCACCCCCCGACCCCCTCTCCGCGAGGGAGAGGGGGGGCGCCGTCGTTGATCCTCGAAATCGGCTTTGGCGGCGGCGAGCATCTGGTCGCGCAGGCGGTCGCGCACCCGGACACGCGCTTCATTGGCGTCGAGCCCTTCATGAACGGCGTCGCCTCATGCCTGCGCCACATCGAGGAGGCCAACGCTCAGAACATTCGCCTGCATATGGGCGATGCACGCGATGTGATCGCGCGGCTGCCGGAGGCGAGCCTCGATCTTGTCTACATCCTTTTTCCCGATCCGTGGCCGAAGGCGCGCCA
>JALHOC010000031.1 GCA_022843225.1 Hyphomonadaceae bacterium | reverse complement strand
ATCGCTGCGCAAGCCGGTTTGGTCGTTGCTGGGATTGAACGCGAGCGAGATCTGCGCAACCGGATAGGCGCGCTCGAATAGCACCGCGCCTTCAACGGTTTCGATGCGCATGACGGCGGTGGCGTCGTTGCACGAAGCGCCTTCCGCGTTGGCTTCGATCACGTAGTATTGGCTGCCCACAGCCGACCAATCGCGCGCCGAAGTCGCCTGACACAGAACCGAATTGGTGGCGGCCGCGGCTTCGGTGATCTGCGTTGGTGGGTGTTGCGGGGAGCACGCGGCAAGCGCCAACACAAACACTAATCCACGTTTCATACCTGAACGGCCTCGCGATCGTAAAAGTGCCCAGCACCGCCCGCAGCGGGCTCCCAGAACACGCATGCCTGACGGCCTGTGCCAGAAGCATGGCACAACATGGGCAGATTGCGGGCGCGGATGTCTTCGTATGTGACTTGATCGAGCGTGGTCAGCCCCGGCTCAAGCGCCGCCCAAGCGGGCGCGGTTTGCGTCGTTGTGATCTCCGGCTGCGCCCAGCGCTCTAGGAAATCGCGCATGGCTTCAGGCTCTTGCGGGGGAAACACATCGCCGAACGCGCGCGGCAACGGCGCGGTCCAGGCCCAGATCGGCGCGCCGTCGGGAGCGCGAACGTCAAAATGGCCTGTCGCTTTGTCGCAGGAAGGGCCAAAGGCGCGCACTGTGATCGTGTCTTGCGCGTCAGCGCTAGTGAAGGAGAGATCGCGGGTCAGCTCCATGTCGCAGCGCGGGGGTGTTTGTGCGCAGGCGCCGACGAGCGCAACGCACGCGAACAGGAATGCGCGCATCACGGCCCGAACGAGACCATCTTCGCAGGCGCGCGAGAGGCTGGATCAATGATCAGGCAATCGGACGCTTCAGCGCCGGCGGCGTAACACAGCATGGGCAGATCGCGCGTGCGCAGCATCTCATAGACCTCGCGGTCGAACGGCGTGTCGTAGGCGAACGTCTCCGCGCTTTCGCCCAAAGTAGCGACGTCTGTGCGCCAAGCGGGCAGCGCGCTGGTGCGCATCTCTGACACATCGGCCCATCCGGCGAGGAAGGCATCCATCTGTTCAGGCGAGACGACAGGAAAACCCTCGGCGGGCAGGCCGTCGCCGGCGGTCAGCGCATAATGCGTGGCCGCGTAGGTCCAGAGCGGATCGCCGGCTGCGTTGCGCAACGTGAGCGTGACGGCGGCCTGCGCGCAGCTTGGGCCTTCAGCGCGCGCGGTGATGACATCCGGCGCGCCGGGGTTGGACCAGTTCACGGCGTACGTCGCACTGCGCGCGCAGCCCATGGCCGTTGAACCGGCAGGCGACGGCGCTTGGCCGCAGGCGCTGAGCATCAAAAGGGCAAAGCCGGCGAGAAGATAGCGCATCCATATCCCCGAAAATCGGGCGCGACCATACAGAGCTTCGCCCGGAGGGCCAGCCTAATCCGCTGCTTCAAAGGCAGCGTCGGCCCTGCTTGTTGCTGCAGTGGCGTGGAACAGCCCATGGGGGCCTTGCAGCGCCGCGACTGCGGCTTCGTAGCCGGAAGCGACCGCTTCGTCGAAGCGTTTCCAGTCACGCATGTCGATGTCGGGCATATCCGGCGTGATCAATACATCCGCCCCAGAACGTCCCTCCCACGGATCGACGGCAAGCGTCGCCGCGCGCATCAGCAAGGATGCAATCGGCGGCGCTGCTTGCAAACCATGCGCGCCGATCCAGCCGAAGAAGCCCGGCGGGTGGCGGAAATCCTCGATGTCGATGCCGTCGCGGCGCGCAACATCCACGCCAATAATCGGGCCGCGGTGAAGATCGCGTAGCACATCGACAGGGAAGTTCTTGAGCACGGCGCCATCGACCAGGAGCGCGTCGTCGCCATCCACGACCGGCGGGAGGATGCCGGGAAGCGAGATCGACGCCCGCAACGCATGCCGCAACAAGCCGCCGCGATGAACGCGCACCCGGCCCGCCACGAGATTGGTCGACACGGCGAAGAAGGGCACGCCCATGTCCTCAATCAGCGTCTCGCCGAAATGCTCGTGCAGGCGATCCTCGACGCGCCGTCCGCGCACGAGGCCAACCACAGGCAACACATAGTCGCCCAGCGGATTGCTCTCGACGAAGGCCTTGCGAATGCGCAATTCGATCTCATCGTCGTCCCAGCCCATGGCGACGCACGCCGCGATGATCGCGCCCATGGAGGTGCCGCCGGAAACGTCGAACGGCAGCCCTGCTTCACGCAAAGCGCGCACAACGCCGATATGCGCATAGGCGCGCGCGCCGCCGCCGGACAACACCAGGCCGATTGAGCGACGTGCGATTACGCGCGCAAGGCGCGCCAAATCCTCGCTCTCGACCCCGCGCCAATGAAACAGCCGCGACGCATCGCAGGCGGCGGTCCATTCGTTCGTTGTCGCAGCCTTGCGATCCATACCGTGGTGGAGCAGTACCACATCAACCAAGCGGAATTGACGCGCGGGTGAGGGATCTTCCGGCGGTAAGAGCGGCAAGGAGGGGCGCGCATCGGCGCGCGCGAAGAACCAGATACGATCGGCCTGCCGCAGACATGTGCGGAACCAACTCGTGTCGGCGATCGGCGTGATCAGGAAAACGGCGTCATTGGATCGCTCAAGCGAATCGAACCAAGCGCTGTTGAGCCCTTCGCTGATCATCTCGCGCTCGTCATCCTCGCTGACGATCACGGCGCGCGCGCCCAAGCGCTTGAGCGCGTCTTGCAGGGCGCGGGCGCGCAGTTTGAGGTCGATGGTCGGTGAGGTTGAGATCAGCGCGAACACTTTGGGATCGGCGCGCGGGCTCGATCGGCCGTTCGCTTTCGCGCGGGTCAGCATCAGTCGCGCGACATGCTCCATCAACTCGGGGTGCGCGCGCATCAGGCGCTCGAACGCCTGCGGCGAGATTTTCAGCACCTCACTGTCGCGCATCGCGAACACGCTGGCGGTGTGCGGCTCGCGCGCGATCAGCGCCATTTCGCCGACCGGCTCGCCGGTGCGGATGTAGCCAAGGAGATTGTGTTTGCCCGCACCAGCTGGGCGAAAGGCGGCGAGCGAGCCCGAAATCAGGAACCATACGCCGTCAGGCGGCTCCCCAGCATGGAGCACCGGCCAGCCCGAGGGTACCGAGAACCACGCGCTCTCCGCGTCCAGCGCAGCCAGAAGCTCGCCGGACGCAGTGCTCAGTATGGGGATATCGGCGAGGCTTGGCTTCATTTTGTCCCAGGCGACCAGATTAGTGTCTCAAGGTTAAGGGGCAATGAGAGGGGCGGGCGCCTGGGGGCGGTTCCCCGCCGGCGCGAGCGTGCTAAGAGCCGCCCGATGACTGTTTTCCTCGCCCACGCGCCAAAAGACCGTGAGACCGCCGAAGGGCTTGAGAAGTTCCTGGAGCGGCGCGGTCAGTTCGTCGAACTCGATGACGGGCAGACCGCGCTTCGCCCGGTGCAGGCCAGCGACGTTGTCGTGCTGCTTTTGTCCAAGGACTTCGTGTTCGCGCCGACGCGGCTCAGGCTTGAGCAGCGCGCTTTGGATGCCTGGGCTGATGGGCGCCTCTTGGTCGTGAAGCTCGATCACGGCATTGCGCCGGTTGGCCTTCGGGATTTGCCCGCACTCGACGCGAGCTTTGCCGCGCAGCGCGAGTTCAAATGGCAAGAGCTTGCGAACAGCATCCGCGAGAAGCTGCGCGCCCAGGTGCAGGCGCCGGCGGGCGAGGACGGCGTCGCGGCGCCAACCCACACGCGGCGGAAGTCCAGGGGAGGTTGGCTCGGCGTCCTCGGCTTGATCACTCTGATGGCGCCAGGCCTCGCTGCGCTTGTTGCAACGGGTTCGATTTGGCTGGTCAATCGCATCGGGCCGACGCCCGGCGGTTGGCCGGAGCTGAGCGCAGGCATCGATGCGTTCGGCGTGCGTTATGGCGCGCCAGCTGGCGTGACGCTGTGGGGCTTCACCGCTGCGATCGCGATGCTGATTGTGTGTCTTGGGCTGCTGGTCGGGCGCGCATTCAGTCGCCCGCGCGTGCAAACGCGTAAACAAACGCAACCCGCGCCCACGCCGCGCCAAGCGGAACCATCGGCGCCGGAACAGACTGACGCCCTGTTCGTCTCGTATGCGCGCGCCAACGCGGGCGTCGTGACACCGATTATTGAAGCTGTGTCGCGAGAGGGCCGTAAATTCTGGCTCGACCAGAAGGGCATCGCGGCCGGCGAGAGCTGGGCCGGCGAAATCGTGCGCGCCATGCGCGGCGCGGCGGGCGTGGTGATTATGTGCTCGAAAGCCGCGTTCGAGAGCGACCATGTCAAGCGCGAGGTCTATCTCGCCGACCGCTACCGCAAGCGCATTCTGCCAGTGTTTATTGAAGATACGGCCCCGCCGGAGGATTTCGAATACTTCTTCGCTGGCTTGCAAAGCCTAAATCTGTTCGCCACGCCTGAGGCGGAGCGCCCGCAAGCGCTTATACAGGCGTTAGGAGCCCCATCATGACGCTCGCACCCGATCCCGTCCTGCTCGAAGTATCGCCGGAAGGCGTGGCGATCCTCACCTTGAATCGCCCGGAAACGCGCAACGCGTTCGACGAGCTGTTGATCCAGAACCTCGCCGAGCACTTCGAGACCTTGAAAGGCGCGGATCATGTGCGCGTAGTGTTTCTGCGCGGTGCGGGCGCGTCGTTTTGCGCTGGCGCAGACATCGACTGGATGCGTCGCGGCGGTGAGCGCAGCGTCGAGGAGAACGAGGCCGATGCTTTGGCGCTCGCGCGCATGCTCAAGCACTTGCACGACCTGCCGCAACTGACCGTGGCGCTGGTGCATGGCGCGGCGTTGGGCGGGGGCGCGGGGCTGGTTGCTGCGTGCGATGTCGCGGTGGCGCTGAAAGATGCGACGTTTCGGTTTTCGGAAGTGCGCCTCGGGCTGACGCCGGCGACGATCTCGCCCTATGTGATCGAGGCGATCGGCGCGCGCTGGGCCAAGGCGCTGTTCGCAACCGCCGAGAGCTTCGATGGCGTCTATGCCGAGAAGATCGGTCTTGTCCAATACAGTGTCGCGGACGAGGCCGAATTGCGCACGATGATGGAGTATCTCAGCACGCTCGCGCTAGGCGCGGCGCCGGGCGCGGTGGAGGACTCGAAGGCGCTGGTGCGGTTCGTGGCCGGCCACCGCATTGACGACGCCCTCGCTAAGGAAACCGCGCGCCGCATCGCGCAGCGGCGCGCCTCACCCGAGGGCAAGGAAGGCCTGGCGGCCTTCCTGCAGAAGCGTAAGCCCAGCTGGGATCAAGGCTGAGCCAGGGATCGCTCCGGGGGCGAAACCTCAGGCGATGCGTCACGGCGGGCTTGATCGGGGATCGCCAGCGCGGGATGCTGGGGCATGAGTGGAGAACTCGAAGCAGCGGGCGCGATGGCGACCGCAGGGCTCGCGGCCTCGGCAATCGAGGGGCGCGAAGCTCATGGCGCGGCGGGCGGCGCATGCCTCAATTGTCAGGCGGTTCTGGCTGGACCTTATTGTGCGCAATGCGGGCAGGCCGCGCACGCGCATCGCACATTGTCGCACCTCTTCGAGGAGGTGTTGCACGGGCTGGTGCACTTCGACACTAAGGCGTGGCGAACGCTGCCTATGCTGGCGTTTCGGCCCGGCACGCTGACGCGCAACTACATCTTCGGCAAGCGGGCGCGCTACATCTCGCCGCTGGCGCTCTTTCTGTTCACGATCTTCTTCATGTTCTTCGTGTTCGCGTTCGCGAGCCCGAACGTGCTGGACATCAACGCGCAAACAACCGAGCAGCAATTGCAGGAGGCCCGCGAAGACCTAGCCGCAGCTGAGCGCGAACTCGCCGAAGTCGAGGCGCGAGGGCCGGATCAATACACAGGCGACCTTGACGCGCGCCTAGCGCGACAGGCGTTGAGACTTGCGCGGGCGGAAGTGGTGCGGCGCGAAGCGGCCTTGGCGCGTGAACAGGCGGCGAGCGAATCCGCTGTGCCAGCGCCGGCTGAGCCAGCGCCTGTCGCGGAGATCGAACCGACTGCGCCGCCCAGAGAAGAAAACGCGCCTTCGACAGAGCTGCCGACTATAGGTTTTCACGGGGACGACGCGCTTGCCGAGGAAGTCGCCACCGGGGAACAGCGCTGGCAGGATGCGGTGTCGGAAGCGGCACGCAATGGCGAGATCAACGTCAACCTCGGATCAGAAGAGATAAATCAGCGCGTTCTCCATAGTTTGGAAAACCCTGACTTGGCGCTCTACAAGGTCCAGAACGCAGCGTACAAATTTTCGTTCCTGCTGGTGCCGATCTCGCTGCCTTTCATCTGGCTTCTCTTCCTATGGCGGCGTGGCCACACGCTCTATGACCATGCGGTCTTCACGCTCTACTCGCTGGCGTTCGCGTCCTTGTTGTTCGTGTTGGTGGCGCTGACCGCCGATGTGCCTTGGATTGAGTGGCTCGGTGGCGCTCTTATGTCCGTGGGCATGCCCATGCACATGTTCTTTCACCTTAAGGGCGCCTATGCGCTCGGCTGGTGGTCGGCGATCTGGCGGACTTTGTTTCTGCTGCTGTCTGCCGTGTTCTCATTGATTTTCTTCTTTCTGGCGATCCTGGTTCTGGGTTTGGCGGGATGAGCGATCTCCTTGTTCTCGGCGCGTCGGCGGCGGTCATCGTGTTCATGGTGGCTGTGGCGGCGGTGTTGGGGTTCCGTATCGACGCGCGATTGGATGAGGCAGAGTTACAACGGCTGGCGGCGAGCGAAGGGGCAAGACTTAGTGAGGCCGTCCTTGACCTGTCAGGAAAGGCTGCGCTGGCGCGCCTCGACAGCGGCCGCGTGCTCGCCGCGCGCGTGATGGCGGATGGGATCAGCACGCGCGTCGCCGCCACTGACGCGGTGCGGATCAAAGTCAACGGGCAGGGTGTGCGCGTCGCGTTCGCGGATATCGGCTTCCCACCGCTCGTCGTGCGCCTCGGGGATCAGGCGCCAGGCTGGGTTCTCGACTTGGAGCGCGCGCGATGAATGAGCCGATTGCAGCTCCGTTCGAAATTCCGCCGATCATCACCTACGCGGTGCCGGGTTTCGTGCTGCTGATCCTGATCGAGATGATTTATGTGCGGGTGACGCATAAGGGGCGTTACCAGTTCGCGGATTCCGCAGTCTCGTTGTCGATGGGACTAGGCAACCAAGTCGCCGGCTTGTTGTTCGGCGGTCTCGTGGTCGCCAGCTATTTCTGGGTGTCGCAGCATCGGGTGTTCGATCTCGGCTGGACCTGGCCGGTTTTGGTCGCGTGTTTTTTCGCCGAAGATCTCGCGTACTACTGGTTTCATCGTGTTGCGCATGAGCGGCGTTGGTTCTGGGCGAGCCACGTCATCCATCACACGTCGCAGCACTACAATCTGACAACGGCGCTGCGCCAAACATGGACGGGCGCCTTGGGCTTCAGTTTCATCTTTTGGCTGCCGCTCGTCTATATCGGCTTTCCGCCCGAGATGGTGCTGATGTTCCAGGCGATTAGCCTTGTCTATCAATTCTGGATTCACACTGAGGCAATCGACCGTATGGGGCCGCTGGAATGGGTGCTGAACACGCCCTCGCACCACCGCGTGCACCACGCCATAAATCCGCGTTATCTCGACGCGAACTACGCCGGGGTGCTGATCATTTGGGATCGCTTGTTCGGCACGTTCGTGCCCGAGGACCGCACCGATCAGATCAAGTACGGCATCATCTCGCAATTGGGAACGTTCAATCCGTTCCGCGTCGCTTTCCATGAGTGGGCGGGGATTCTGCGAGACGTTCGCTCCGCGAAGTCATTCCGTGAGGTCCTGGGCTTCATCTTCGGCCCGCCGGGCTGGAGCCCCGATGGTTCACGCAAGACCAGCGCGTCGATCAAGGCCGCGTGGGCGCGTCAGCAAGCGGCCTCGGTTCCGGCCGAGTAATGTACGTCCCCGAGCATTTCGTCGCGGCGGATGCGGACGCGTTGGTCACGCGGCTGGCGCGTCGCCACGCCGCGATCCTATTCAGCACGGATTCCGAGGGCGCGCCGTTCGCCTCGCATCTGCCAATTCTGTGGGACTCAGAGCGGCACGTCGCCAGTGGGCACATCGCGCGCGCAAATCCGCACCACGGCTTGGGCGCGGGCATAGGTGTGATGGTGGTGGCGGGTGCGGGGGCCTATGTGTCGCCCTCCTACTACCCGTCCAAGGCCGAGCACGGCAAAGCGGTGCCGACGTGGAATTATGAGGCCGTGCATCTTACCGGTCGCATCGAATGGTTCGATGACCGTGATCGCTTGTTGGGACTGGTGCGGGACCTGTCCGTGTTTCATGAGCGCGATCGCGCCGAGCCTTGGGCTATCGAAGACGCGCCGGCGGCGTACATCGAGGCGATGCTGCGCGGCATTGTCGGCGTTGAACTGCACGCGGAGCGGATCGAGGCGAAGCAGAAATTGTCGCAGAACAAGAGTGGCGCTGACTACCACGGCGTTGCTGACGGGTTGCAACAAGAAGAAGGCGCCGCGTCGCGTGAGGTCGCTGATCTGATGCGGCGTTTCAAGTTGTGACCCTCCACATCCTCAAACTCTGCGTCGGCGCCGACAGCGTCGAGGACTTAGCCGTGTGGCAGAAGGGCCAGATTAAGCAGCGCAAGCGCCCCGTGTGTGGCACGCGCATGTGGCCCAAGCGCGTGGAGGACGTGCTGGCGGGCGGTTCGCTCTATTGGGTCATCAAGGGCGTTGTGCTGGTGCGACAACGCATCGTTGAGATCGCCGAAGTGCGCGACGATCATGGCCTGCGTTGCGGGCTTTATCTCGATTCTGAACTCGTGCGCACCAGCCCGCAGCCGCGCCGCGCGTTTCAAGGCTGGCGCTACCTCGATCCGAAAGACGCCCCCGCCGATCTCGGCGATCTCAAGGGCGGCGCCGATTTGCCGGAGGATTTACGTCGCAAATTGGTGGAGTTGGGGGCGTGGTGATCGCTAAGGCGTCAGCGCGGCTTTGATGCGCGCGCACAAGGCGTCCACATCCTCTTCATCATGGTACAGGCCAATCCCGATCCGCAGCACGTCGTCGCGCGCATCGGTGATCACGTCGCGCTCGAATAGCGCCGCCTTCCACGCGGTCGCGTGCGGATGGCGCAGTGAGATGAAGCGGGCTTGGTATCCTGAGGCGTTGGGGCGCAACACCTCGGCGTCGCGCAACGCGCCGGCCTCGCCGGCCTCGATCATGCCGACAAGGCGTTCGCGGAGAGCCGCGCAATGCGCGCTGATTTTCTTTGTATCCAAGCCTTCACCCGCGAGCATTACTTGCACAGCGTTGAAGCGATAGAGACCTGTTGCGTCGAAGGTCGCCCCGAGAAAACGACCGCCATCAGGCGAATAGGCGACTTCGCCTTGCTTGGCTTCGATAGCGCCGAAATCGGCGAACCAGCCCGTGTTTTGCGGGCGCGGGCCGAACCCCGGGGGCGCGTGCAAGAAGCCCGCGCCTTCGCCGGCCATGGCGTATTTGTAGCCGCCGCCGAGGAGAAACACGCGGTCCGCCACCGCGCTGAAATTGCACGGCATCGCCATGAACGAATGGTAGAGATCGAGCACGACCCACGTCCCGCCCGGGCGCGCGTAAGATGCGAGTTCCGTCGCGCCATCGAAGCGCAGCCCGCTTTTGAACATGACGTGCGAGAGAAACGCGATGTCGGGCGCGCGCTCGCGCATCGCGGCAAGGAAGCGTTCGGTAAAGGTCGCGAACGGTTCGCACGGGATGACCCGCAAGCGCACACTCCCATCCTCGGCCCAGCGCGCGCTCTGGCGGCGAAAGGAATGGAACTCGCCGTCGCTGGTCAGCACGTCGAGCGGCCCATCGCCCGCGCGGGCCGAAAAGATGCGCACCAGCAATTCATGGGTGTTGGGCGCGAAAGCGATTGTGGAAGGGTCGGAAAGCTCCAACTCCGCTGCGACGCGGGCCTGCGCTTGCGGAATCACGTCGCCAAATATGCGTTCCCACTTGCGATCGGCGAGACGGGCGGAATCGTCCCAGGCTTCCCTGTGGCCGTCATAGGAGGCGTCTGGCCACAGATGATGCGAGTGCGCCGCGAAGTGCAGCCGCCCAGGCGCCGCCGCCAACGCGCGCGCGAATAGATGCTTGTACGAGGTCATAGTCGCGTCCTGACCGACCAGATTTCTGGAAACGCACGCTTCGTAAGCGTCGATTGCAGATAGCCAACGCCTTCAGTTCCGCCCGTGCCGCGCTTGCGCCCGATCACGCGCTCCACCGTGAGCACGTGCTTGTGGCGCCAGGAGAGCATGGCGTCGTCGAGGTCGAGCAGCTTTTCGGCGAGTTGATAGAGCGCCCAATATTTGGCGGTGTCGCGATACACCTCGTACCACGCGTCTTCGACATCCTGGCTTGGCGTGTAGCCTTGGGTGATGTCGGCACGGAGAGACAGCGGAAAACCAGCCTTCGCGAGTTGGACCAAGACGTCGTCGTACAAACTTGGCGCTGCGAGCGCTGCTTCCATCATCTGCCGCTCGGGCGAGCCCTCGGCTTGGTGCTTCAAATGCGCGGCGTCCTTGATGCCGAGTTTGTATTCGAGCGCGCGGAATTGCGCGGACTGAAATCCGGAGCTGCCGCCGAGGGCGGCTCGAAAATTCATGTAGTCCGCCGGCGTCATGGTCGCGAGAATGTCCCAGGCTTGCGTCATCACCGCTTGGATGCGCGAGACGCGCGCCAGGTGTTTATAAGCCGGCACCAGATCGCCGCCGCGGACTTGACCCTGCGCCGCCGCGATCTCGTGCAGGAGCTGCTTCATCCAGAGCTCCATGGTTTGATGGAGAATGACGAACAGCAATTCGTCGTGCTGGCCTGTGCGCGGCTCTTGGGCGGCCAGGAGCTGATCCAGGCGCAGATAGCCGCCATACGTGACCTCTTGGCCCATGGCGCGTGTTCCTTCCATTGAATCACAACCTTAGAGCAGCGAACCGGGACAACAAACGCCCCGTTCCGCGTTTGTGCGCACAAGCCTTCCGTTTTTGGGGTTTGGCGGGCGGTTTCGACCTGCTAGTCAGGCACCTTCTGTGCAGAAGCCAAGGAGGCAGACGATGGGTGGCGTTGTACGCATTATCCTGATCGTAGTGGGTGTATTGGTAGCCGGCTCAGCCGCTGCTTATTTCGTTGTTCCCCCGGTCGCGAGCCGGACTGAAACCCTGACCATCGAGCGTCCGGTCGAGACCGTGTTCGCACGGCTGTCTTCTACGCCGGTCGGCGCGACGATCGCCGAAGGCGTGACCTTGGCCGAAATCACCTCGGCTGAGGACAACGTTGTCGTCGGCAACGTGACCTACGCCGATGGCGCCACAGGTCGCGTCACCTACACCGTCTCGCCGGAAGGCGAAGGCGCGCGGGTGCAAGTGAAGCTCGACCAAAACCTTGGCCCCAATCCGCTGGATCGCGTGCAAGCGCTTACGGGCGGCGAAGTCGGCCCGATCGCGGAAGCAGCGGCTGCTGCGCTCACGACCGATCTCAATGCGCTGCCCAACGCGACCTTCACCGGCCTCGCCTACACAATTGAGGAAGTGGCCGCGAAGCCCTTCTTCTATGTCGAAAACTGCTCTGGCTCGGATGCAGAATCGGTGACCTCGATCGTGACGCAAGCGGTGGGCGCGATCCCACCGGTCATGCGTGCCAACAGCTTGACTGTCGATGGGCCGCTGATGGCGGTGGAGCCACGCGTCGTCCAAGGCCAGTATTGCTATCAGATCGGCTATCCGTACCGCGGGCGGCAGCCGCGCGCGTTGCTGATCGGCAAAGTCGGCCAAACGCCGGCTGGCAGCGTGTTGCGCATGACCTACACCGGCACGGAAGAGAACGTGCTGGCGGAAGTGTACAATCGCATGGACGCGCTCCTGGCCGCTGCGCATTTGGACAATCCGGCGACGACGGAAGACGATTGGACGACCTATGAGGTCTACAATGACGACCCGACGCAAGCCGGCGGCTCGCGCGATCGCGTGATCTATTATGTCGCGCAAGGCGATCTCGCCGCTTTGACGCGCATCTCGCCGCCGACAACGCCAGCCGCTGCACCTGCCGCGGTTCCGGCGGAAGCGCCGGCTGCCGCGCCAGCTGCGCCGACCGAGGGTGCGACGCCCGTCGCACCAGCGCCCGCGCCGGCCACAACGCCGTAACGCATTCGCGACACGCGAAACGAGGAGGCCGCGGGCGAAAGCTCGCGGCCTCCTTCATTTCATTCTGAGGCTCAGATCAGTTGGTTGCAGAAAATCTGCTCGCGCGGGCTGAACACAAGGGGCCAGGATAGCATTCCTACTTCGTAAACGAGAACCCATGAGTGACCGTCGCGCCGTTCAACGATCGCGCGGCGAAGCATGGGTAACTTGGTCTCTCGCAAGCGGCACGAGTCCGATAGGCCGAATGCTACGAAGTCGAGTGTGTCTTCAGCGGTCTCGAAATGCTCGTGAAACCCACCGCCTCCGAACGCAACTACCCACGCGCTTCCCTGCTCAGTCACAGTAATGCTGAATCCGCCTTCGTTCGGGCGGGCGATCTCAAGTGTCTTACTCGCACGCCGAAACTGGACTTGCTGATACTTCGCGAGCCTTCGCTCAATCTCGGCAAGTGGGTCGATCGAACTACACCGCCATGTTGTCGATCATGCGCGTCTTGCCGAGCCAAGCTGCGGCGAGAATGCGTGCTGGGTTGTTGAGGTCGACGACGGGCGCCAGGGTGGCCGCATCGCGCACGGCGACATAGTCAACGCCTGTGAAGCCGGACGCGAGGAGATGGCGTTTCGCTTCGGCCTCTTCGTCAGCGATGGGTTTGCCGGCGCGGATGTTCTTGATCGCCTCATGCAGCACCAGGTTGAGCTGCGCGGCGACACGTCGCTCGTCGGCGCTGAGATAGGCGTTGCGCGACGACATCGCGAGTCCGTCGTGCTCACGCACCGTCGCGCATCCAACGATCTCGATGGGCATGTCGAGATCGCGCGCCAGCCTTTTGATCACCAGCAGCTGTTGATAATCTTTCTCTCCGAAGAACGCGACGTCGGGCAACGCTTGCAACAAGAGCTTCGTCACCACGGTGGCGACGCCGCCAAAGAAGTGCGGGCGGAACTCGCCCTCTAAAGGCGTCGAGACGTCTGCGACAATCACATTGGTGGAAAAGCCAGGCGGATACATCGCGGCGCGCTCGGGCGCGTAGAGCAAGTCGCAGCCAGCGCTCGCCAGCAGCGCCGAATCGCCAGCCTCGTCGCGGGGATAGCGCTCGAAGTCCTCATGCGGGCCGAATTGCCGGGGATTGACGAACAGGCTCGCGGCCACGCGGTCGCAGCGTTGCTTTGCAGTACGTACAAGCGAGAGATGCCCCTCGTGAAGAGCGCCCATGGTGGGCACGAGGCCCACGCTCAATCCGGCTTTACGCCAGGCCGCCACGCTGGCCAGAAGGTCCGTGAGCGTACGTGCAACCGGAAGCTGGGCGGCTGTGTCCATGCGCGCCCCCTTGGGGCTGCCACGGAATTGCGTCAAGCGGCTTAAGCGCGTCTTAACCGGCTTGGCCGAGTGTTTAACAATGCGTTGCACCGTTGCGGCTTCTGAGAACGCGGCGGCGTCAGCTCCTGGTTTCGTCCAGGGGGTGGCGTCATGAGCTTGGCGCATGCCTACGAGCCAACGCCGACGCGCAAGCAGGCCTATGTCATCGTCGTGGGCAATCAGAAGGGCGGGGCGGGCAAGTCGACCGTAGCCATGCACTTGGTTGTGGCGCTGATGCGTATGGGCCGCCGCACAGGGGTGATTGACCTTGACGTGCGGCAACGTTCGCTCACGCGCTATCTCGAGAATCGCGCGCGCTGGATCGCGGCCCGCGACGCCAAGATGCCCGCGCCGCAACTCTTCGAGCTTCAGGAAAGTCGCGAGCGCACCATGGATGCGGCGGAATCCGAGGACGAAGCTGGGTTTCGCGCGGCGTTGCGGCGTCTGTCCGAGACCTGCGACTTCGTGGTGATCGACTCGCCCGGGGGCGACACCCACCTCTCGCGACTCGCCCACGCGACCGCAGATACGCTCATCACGCCCTTGAATGACAGCTTCATCGATTTCGATCTCTTGGGCGACATTGATCCCAATTGCGCCGACGTGGTTCGCCCATCGATCTATAGCGAAATGGTTTGGGACAGCCGCAAACGCAAAGCCCAGGCCGAGCGCACCCCGATCGATTGGGTGGTTATGCGCAACCGGACCTCGCCGGGGCGGATCGAGGCGAAGAATCAGCAGCGCGTTGGCCAAGCACTGAAGACCCTGTCGCAGCGGATAGGGTTCAGGCTGGCTCCCGGCCTCTCGGAGCGGGTTGTCTATAAGGAACTCTTCCCGAACGGCCTGACGCTCTTGGACCTGGACGGTGAAGGCCGGCAAGGCGATATGCGGATGAGCCACGTGGCGGCGCGCCAGGAGTTGCGTGACCTGTTCGTGACGCTGAAGCTCCCAGGGCTTGAAGGCGAGCCGTTGAAGTTCTGAAACGAGACGAGGGGGCGCCGCCAAGCCATGCTGCTAGCGCTTCTGGTTATGGCCGGGATTTTTTGCGCGCTCTTATTGTTGAGGGTGAGCGGCGCCCAACGCGCGGAGTTGGTCCGGCGCTGGCCGGCGGTCCTGTTAGCGCTTGCAGCAATCGTGATGCTGATCCGTGGCGCTTTCTTGCCCGGCCTCGTGCTCGCTGGCGCTTCCGTCGGGCTCTGGTTTTTGTCGCCGACCTTGTTGACGCCAAAGCGCAACAGGTCGGCGGAATCCGCACCTGACCCTGCCGATGAGGAGGCGCGGCGGCTTCTCGGGCTGAACGCGAGCGCGTCCGATGCGGACATTCGTGCCGCCTACCGCACCAAGATGGCGCAGGCTCATCCCGATCGTGGCGGAAGTCATGCAGCGGCAGCCAAGCTCACTGCCGCTCGCGACCGTCTCTTAAGGAAGCGTCGTTAGGGCTATTCCATGCCCTCTTGTTCGGGCGTCGGCGTATCCACGGCCTGCTCCCCCTGGTCCCCCTGAGCTGTCGGGCCTATGGTGGTCATAACCGGGGCCATCGTCTCCACCACCATGCCCTGATAGGTCGAGTAGGGCGAGGGCGGCCCGCTGGCGACCGTGGTCGGCGCCGTCTGGGCATCTAAGCGCCGCATCGGGAGGCTGGCGAAGGCGGCGGCGTTGGGATCTTCGCGTCGGGCATATTCCTGATAGGCGCCCTCGACGAGGTAAGCGACCTGGGCATCCCGCGCCGAGGCGCTTTCACCGCCGAGAACGACAACCACGACCCGGCGTCCGTTGCGTTCGGCCATGGTGGCGAGGTTGAATCCGGATGCGCGGGTATAACCGGTCTTGATCCCGTCGACGCCCTCGACCTGACCTAGGAGCCGGTTGTGATTGCGGCCGCCGCCACGGCGCCAGGCAAAGCTAGGTGTTTGAAAATAGTGGTAATACTCGGGGAAATCGTGCCAAATCGCTTGGCTCAAGGTCGCCATGTCTCGGGCGGTGGTTTGGTGGCGCGTATCGGGCAGGCCGCTCGCATTGGCGAAGCGGGTGTCGCGCATTCCGAGTTCCCGGGCGCGCGCTGTCATGCTGGCGGCAAAGCGTGGCTCTGAGCCGCCGAGGCGCTCGGCGACCAGCGTGGCGACATCGTTGGCGGATTGAACCACAAGGGCGCGGATCGCTTGATCGACCGTGATCGTGTCGCAGCCGCGCCGACGGCTACAGGCGAGGCCTAGGCGCGAGGGCGGTTGGCGTGAGGCGTTGCGGCTCGCTGTCCAGCGCGTGTCCATTGTGATGTCGCCCCGTTCGAGCGCCTCGAACACCATATAGAGCGTCATCATTTTTGTCAGTGAGGCCGGGAAGCGGGTCTCGTCGGCTTGGTCTTCGAGCAGCACCTCATTGGTGCGCGCGTCCATCACGATCGCCGCGTAGCGATCCTGGGCGGCGGCCTCGGGCGCGTGCCCAAATATCAAAAAAGCACCCATCGCCCCGAGGACTATCCGGGGGGAGAAAAGACCCGCTGACTTCATCGCCATTCGATCCCGCGAAAAAACGGACAAATTCAGGCAAATCCCGTGCCGTGAGCATACACGTTCAGTGCTTCGCGTTAAGCGAAGGTTTCAGATCAGGGTGAACGGGGTGCACGCTGGATCGAGGCGAGGCCGACGCTTGCCCCCCGTGACCTCTGCAACCTTGTTGGGTCTGTTATGTTGCACTGCAACAAAAGCGGTTGACTTCGCACCTGCAGCATAACATATTGATGCTCAGATTCGCCCCCGGGGCGTTTCCCGAGACCCATGACGCGCCCGCCAGCGCACAAACAGGAGCATTTCTTATGGCCGCCAAGACCGCGACCCGCAGCACTAAGTCCGCCACGGAAGCTTTCGAGAACGTGACCGCCGCTTCGTCTGAAGCTGTCCGTGAGAACATCGATCGCGGCATCGCCGCGATGTCGGAAGTCTCTGCTTTCGGCAAGCAGAACATGGAAGCCTGGATGGCGTCGGCTGCGGCCGCGCAAAAGGGCATGGAAACGATTTCGGCCCGCTCGGTCGCCTTCTCCAAGCAAGCGCTGGAAAATCACGTCGCCGCCAGCAAGGCGCTGATGACCTCCAAGAGCGTGCAGGATCTGGTCGAAAAGCAAAGCGCCTACGCGAAGTCCTCGTTCGAGGCCTATGTCGCGGAACTCACGTCGCTTTCTGAAGTCGTCACCGGCCTCACCAAGGAAACGATGCAGCCGATCAACGAGCGCTTCAACGCCGTTGGCCAGCTGATCCAAACCAACGTCGCGCGCTAAGCGCGGGGTCGGTTCGCCGGCTTTCAACGTCACGTCCAGCGAGCCCGCTCCTCTCGGAGCGGGCTCGTTTCGTTTGCGTGACTGAAACCGGGGTCGCCAAGGCCCTTCCATCGCGGCGCGCAATCCATACATTGTCACCGTTGTGGGCCCAAACTCGTCATTCTCGGCGGGTCGATTGACGGCTCGGTCAAGTCGGGCGCGATGAGCGACGAGTCCTGGGACGACAACGGCGACGAAGACGGTGGGGCCGATGGCCGCGCCGGGACCAAGACGCTCACGCGCACCAAGAAGCCGTCGCTCTATCGCGTGTTGTTGCTGAACGACGACTACACGCCGATGGAATTCGTGGTCTATGTTCTGGAGCGGTTCTTCAACAAGAACCGCGAGGAGGCGACCACAATCATGCTGCACGTTCACCAGAACGGCGTCGGTGTGTGTGGAGTTTTCACCTACGAGGTGGCCGAGACGAAGGTCGCCCAAGTTCTCGATCTGGCGCGGCGCCATGAGCATCCGCTCCAATGCACGATGGAAAAGGAATAGAGGCGCATGGCGACTTTCTCACGCACGCTCGAACACACGCTTCGCCGCGCCTTGTCGCTCGCGAACGATCATCGCCACGAATTCGTGACGCTTGAGCACTTATTGCTGTCGCTGATCGACGACGACGACGCCGCGCAAGTGATGCATGCGTGCAAGGTCGATCTCGACAAATTACGCGCCAATCTCGACTCCTACCTTGAAACCGAGCTGGGCAGTCTCGTGGTGCCGAACCGCGACCACGAGGAACCGCGGCCCACGGCCGGCTTCCAGCGCGTGCTGCAACGCGCGATGTTGCATGTCGATTCATCCGGCGCGCGCGAAGTCACCGGCGCCAATGTCCTGGTCGCGCTGTTCTCTGAGCGCGAAAGCCATGCCGCCTATTTCCTGCAAGAGCAGGATATGACGCGCTATGACGCGGTGAATTTCATTGCGCACGGTATGCCCAAGCGCGGTGGCGCGGCACAGCCGAGGCCTGTGCGCGGCGCCAACGAGGAAGAAGGCGATCGCGTCGTCAAGCAGGGCCAAGACGCGTTGGCGGCGTATTGTGTGAACCTCAACAAGAAAGCCAAGGACGGCAAGATCGATCCCTTGATCGGGCGTGAGGCGGAAGTCATGCGCGCGATCCAGATTTTGTGCCGCCGGCAGAAAAACAATCCGCTGCTGGTCGGCGATCCGGGCGTCGGCAAGACGGCGATTGCCGAAGGCCTCGCGCGCAAGATCAACGAGAAGCAAGTGCCGGAAGTGCTGGCCGACGCGACGATCTTCTCGCTCGACATGGGCTCGCTGCTGGCGGGCACGCGCTATCGCGGCGACTTCGAAGAGCGCTTGAAGAGTGTGATGAAGGAGTTGGAGAACCACCCGAAGGCGGTGCTGTTCATCGATGAAATTCATACCGTGATTGGCGCGGGCGCGACATCGGGCGGTGCGATGGATGCCTCGAACCTGCTTAAGCCAGCGCTGCAATCGGGCCAGCTGCGCTGCATGGGCTCGACCACCTACAAGGAGTATCGCCAGCACTTCGAAAAGGATCGCGCTCTGGCACGGCGCTTCCAGAAGATTGATGTCAACGAACCTTCGATCCCGGACGCGATCAAGATCATCATGGGCCTGAAGCCCTATTTCGAAGACTATCACAAAGTAAAGTACACCGACGAGGCGGTGAAGTCGGCGGTGGAACTCTCGGCGCGCCACATAGGCGACCGCAAATTGCCGGACAAAGCCATCGATGTGATCGACGAGGCTGGCGCGTCCATGATGTTGCTGGCGGCCGCGCAGCGTAAGCAGGTGATCGATGTCGCTGAGGTCGAAGACGTGGTGTCGCGGATGGCGCGCATCCCGCCGAAATCGGTGTCGAAGAATGATTCCGAGATGCTGGCGTCCCTGCCGGCGGACCTGAAGCGGGTGGTGTTCGGCCAGAACAACGCGATCGACCAGCTCGCGGCGGCGATCAAGATGGCGCGCGCGGGCTTGCGAGAGCCGCAAAAGCCGATCGGCTCGTATCTGTTCGCGGGGCCTACGGGCGTCGGCAAAACCGAAGTCGCGCGTTCGCTAGCCAACATCATGGGCATTGAGCTCTTGCGCTTCGACATGAGCGAATACATGGAGCGCCACACGGTGAGCCGCCTCATCGGCGCGCCTCCCGGTTATGTCGGCTACGACCAAGGCGGCTTGCTCACGGACGGCGTGGATCAGCATCCGCACTCCGTGCTGTTGCTGGATGAAATCGAGAAGGCGCACCCCGACCTGTTCAACATTCTGTTGCAGGTGATGGACCACGGCTCGTTGACAGACGCCAACGGCAAGAAGGTCGATTTCAGGAACGTCATCCTGATCATGACGACGAATGCGGGCGCCGCCGACGCCGCCAAGCAAGGCATTGGCTTTGGCGCCGGCAAGAAGGATCATGAGAACGAAGAGGCGATCAAGCGCTTGTTCACGCCGGAGTTCCGCAACCGTCTCGACGCGGTCATTCACTTCAATGGCTTGCCGGCTGAAGTTGTGCGCAACGTCGTCCAGAAATTCATCATCCAACTCGAAGGCCAGCTCGCCGAGCGCAATGTGCAGATCGAGATCACCGATCGCGCCGCTGATTGGCTCGCCACCAAGGGCTATGATGAGAGCTTCGGCGCACGACCCTTGGCGCGTCTCATCCAGGAGAAGGTCAAGAAGCCGATGGCCGATGAGCTTCTGTTCGGCAAGCTCAAGACCGGTGGCATCGTGAAGATCGATCTCGATCCGGCGAAGGATGAGTTGAAATTCACCTATAGCCAGGAATCGCGCGGGCTTTTGAACTTCGGCAAGAAGCCGGAAAAGGCTTAGAGCGCGGCCGCGATCTCGCGCGCGATCGCTTCAAGCTCGGCTGTGTCCGCCTTGGCGCCATGCCCATGCCCCGCAAGCCGCGCGCCGTCGTAGCGTGGGATGATGTGAAAGTGCAGGTGAAAGATCGTCTGCCCCGCTGGCGCGCCGTTGAATTGCGTAACGACAATGCCGTCGGGCTTAAGCGCCATCTCGACCGCGATCGCGATGTGCTGCACGCGCTCCAGGTAGGGGCCGATCTTGTCGCGGGGCAGTTCCAAGAAATTCCGCGCGGTCACGTCCTTCGGCACGACAAGCGTATGCCCGCGCGATTGCGGGAAAATGTCCATGAAGGCGAGGGCTACCTCGTCTTCCATCACCTTCACGCACGGAATCTCGCCGCGCAAAATCTTGGCGAAGAGATTGTCGGGATCGTAGCTGCCGTGCAGGCTCATAATGATCTCACGCCAAGTTTACGCAACGCCAAGCTGGCTCCGCGCGTCCAAGAGCGACTGTAAGCGCTGCCTTGCCTACTTCCAATCGTGCCGCGACCTTGTGCTAGATGGTCCCATGACGGCGTTCCCGCTCAACGACGATGAAAAGCCCTTCGATCCGCCCGACGGCGCCAAGCCCAAGGCGATGAAGCCACGTGACGCCGCCACTCTCATTTTGGTGCGGGGCGGGCGCGAAGTGATGATGGGGCAGCGGGCGCGGGGTCACGTGTTCATGCCCGACAAATGGGTGTTCCCGGGCGGCAGGGTCGAGCCAACGGACGCCCGCGCCAAGGCCGCCCATGAGCTCCGTCCCTCAACCGAGGCCCTCCTGCGCCAGGGCGGCTTGGTCCGCCGCCCGCCGCGAGCTTTCGCCCTGGCCGCCACCCGGGAGACCCGGGAAGAGGCGGGTCTAGTGGTTGGGGGGCAGCGTGGGCCGGACCTCTCCAAGCTGGACTTCGTCTGCCGGGCGATTACGCCGCCCCACCGGACGCGCCGCTTCGACGCCCGCTTCTTCATGGCCGACGCGGAAGCTGTTCTGGCTGACGATAAGCCGGTGGCGGCGGACGACGAGCTGCTCCACACGCGCTGGTTCGCCTTTGATGAGGCCGAACGGCTCGATTTGCCGTCGATCACGCGCTTTGTGCTGAAGGAAGTCCGCGCCCGGCTCGCGGGGGAGGCGCTGCATCCCCCGTTTTTGCGCTGGAGCCGGGGCGGGCATTCGATGGAAAGGCTGAAAGCCTGACCATTCGGCGTTGACTTTGGGCCCGAGACCCCTATTTTCGCGCGCTTCTTAAAACCTCTGGATTTATCGGGCGCGCGCCATGGCTAAGCCGACCACCATTAAGATCCGTCTTAACTCGACGGCGGACACCGGCTTCTTTTATGTGGCCAAGAAGAACCCGCGCACAAAAACCGAGAAGCTCAAGTTCAACAAGTACGACCCGATCGCGCGCAAGCACGTCGAGTTCGTCGAAGGCAAGATTAAGTAAGATCGCTTAGGCGCCTACTTCGGATACAACAGCATCTGCGTGCAGCGGAACAGGGCGATGGCCTTGTCCGTGGCTTCGTCCTTGGCAAACGCGTCCCACACCTGGGTCGTACGCCCGCCATGGGTTAGGCTCGCCTCACAAGACACAGCGCCCTGGCGCACTGTGCTCAGGAAGTTCGCCTTCAGCTCGATGGTGGTGAAGCCGATGGCGGCTGCGGGCTTGGAAGTCATACAGCCATAGCCGCAGGCGCTGTCGACCAGTGCAATGACGCTGGCGGCGTGGAGAAAGCCGTTCGGCGCCATGTGGTGAGGCTTCACTTCAAAGCGTCCGCGCACGAACCCGGTTCGGGTCTCGATCCATTCGACCCCGAGAAGTTCGGCAAGATGGCTGACTTGGCGGTCGGTCATGGTGGCATTGGTCACGTGGCGCCTCGCGAGCTAGGGCTGCTATCATGGGCCCATGACCCAACGCCAAGTCAAAGCCGCAGTTTTGCTCATCGGGGACGAACTCCTCTCCGGCCGGACCCAGGACGTCAACCTGCAAACCCTGGCGAAGTTTCTTGCGCCCCTTGGCGTTCAGATCGCGGAAGCGCGTGTCGTGCCCGACATCCCCGCCGAAATCATCGGCGCGGTGAACGTGCTTCGGATCAAATACGATTATGTGTTCACGACCGGCGGCATCGGCCCCACCCACGACGACAAAACCGCCGATGCGGTGGCCGCCGCGTTCGGCGTGCACATCGATGTTCGCGCGGATGCACGCGCCATTCTTGAGGCGCACTACAAGGGCGGCGCCAATCTCAACGAATCGCGCTTGCGCATGGCGCGCATCCCAGACGGCGCGATCCTGATCGCTAACCCGGTGTCACGCGCGCCCGGCTTCCAGCTCGGCAATGTGTTTGTGATGGCGGGCGTGCCATCGATCATGCGCGGCATGCTCGAAGATGTTGGCCATCGTATCGAAGGCGGAGCCGTGGTGCGTGCTGTCACGGTGCGTGGGCGTGGCGTGCGTGAAGGCGACATCGCCGCGTCGCTGGCCGCATTGGAGGCCGCCACCAATGGCGCGGTGACGTTCGGCTCCTATCCCTGGTTTGCGCCGCCCGACAGTTTTGGCGTTCATCTGGTGGCGCGCTCGTCCGACGTCGAAGCGTTGGCGAAAGCCAGCGATGATCTGCTCGCCCTGATCCGAGTGCGCGGCGTCGAGCCTGAACTGGCGGAGGACGATTCCTAGGCGCGCGTCCATATCGCGTGCACAACTTCGCATCGTGCTGTGAAGCCAAGCTTGCGATAGAGCGCGATGGCCCCAGCATTATCCGCGTACGTGTGCAGGAATGGCGTTTCGCCTTCCGTCAGGAGCCTGTCGCCCACCGCGCGCATCAGCGCCGCGCCATAACCGCGCCCGCGATAATCCGGATGCGTGCACACCGCGCTGATCTCGGTGAAGCCATCGGTCTTCAGTCGCTCGCCCGCCATAGCGACGAGACGCCCTTGATCGCGGATACCGAGGAAGCGGCCGAGGCGATGCGTGTTCGCCCGGAACGGGCCGGGCTTTGTCAGCAACGCCAGCGCCAACATCTCGGCGGCGTCGCCGTCGCCCAGCGGCTCGATCGGAAACGCGGCTCTGTCGGCGGTAAAGGCCGTGATCGTCATCTGCAGACCAAGCGCGCTCATGGCGACCGCGATGCCGGTCGGCGGCTGTGGCGGCTTCGGTTGAAGCAGCGAAATGTCGCCATCCTCAGGCACGAGTGCGCCAAGGGCCGCGACTGCATCGGGCGAATCGTCGGCGGCGGCGGCGAACGGCCCAATGTCAGCGCGCATGCGAAGAGCGATCACGCCGCCTTCCGCGAAGTTGGACTGACGCCCGCTTAACGCCGACCAAATCAAACTATCCAGCGGATGCATGGTTTCGATTTAGCGCGCTTGCGCGAGGGCGCCAAAGCCCCTTATCTCGGCCCAACGCGAGCGTGGCGAAACTGGTAGACGCAGCGGACTTAAAATCGGTCGGGGAGTGTTTGCGATCAAACACTTAGTTGGAAAATTCACCGTGAACCGGTGACGAACGCCCGACGAACAGGCGTGAACAATGGAAAACGAAACCAAATACACAACTTCAAGCCGCGACGAGATTTTGTTGATGTACGCAGGCACGGAAGCAGCGCGCGCCTTGCGTTGTTTTGACGAAGCAATCCGCAAGTCTTGCCGGGGGGGAAGCCTTCGGAGAATCACGACGACAGCTTCGGTGGTGTGGGCGGCGGGGGTCGAACCCGCACACTATTGAAAGTACTGAATTTTAAGTCCAGTGCGTCTACCAGTTTCGCCACGCCCACACAAACACGCTTGTGATCCAAATTTTCGCTCGAGATAAGGGGCTTTTCTGGCTTGGCGCAAGCGAACTTGGTGTCCGACGGAGCCGCAGCATGAGCGAAGCCTACATCATCGACGCCGTTCGCACGCCACGGGGTATTGGCAAAGTGGGCAAGGGCGCGCTCGCGCATTTGCATCCCCAGCATCTGGGCGCGACGGTGCTCGCGGCGTTGGCGGAGCGCAACGCCATCAAGACCGCCGAGGTCGATGACGTCATCTGGTCGACGAGTTCGCAGCGCGGCAAACAAGGCGGCGACCTTGGTCGTATGTCGGCGCTGCTGGCAGGCTATGACGTGCGGGCGAGCGGCATGACGCTTGATCGGTTCTGCGGCGGTGGCATCACCAGCGTCAACCTGGCCGCAGGGCAAATCAGGTCTGGCTTCGCTGACTGCGTCATCGCCGGCGGCACCGAGATGATGTCCTATCAGGCGTCGTTGGCGGCGGAGGAGGCCGCCGCAGGTTTGCGCCCGCTTGGCATTGGCGGTGGCAATCCTGAACTCGCCAAGCTGCACCCCCAATCGCATCAGGGCGTGTGCGGCGATGCGATCGCGGCGATGGAAGGCATCACGCGCGCGCACGTCGACGCGCTTGGGCTGGAGAGCCAGCGACGCGCTGCGGTTGCGCTAAAGGAGGGGCGTTTCAACAAGAGCCTTGTGCGGGTGAAAAGTGCGGACGGCTCGATTGCACTCGATCACGAGGAATTTCCACGACCTGAAACGACCGCCGAAGGATTGGCGGGACTCAAAGCGAGTTTCGATGCAGTGGCCGATGCATCGATTGCGGCCGATGGAACGACGTTCCGGCAATTGATCCAGAAGAAGTATCCTGACCTAAAATGCACCGGAGTGCATCACGCCGGCAATAGCTCCGGTGTAGTCGATGGCGCAGCAGCCTCGCTGTTGGCGTCCCAGGAATATGCGGCGAGGAACGGCTGGAAGCCGCGCGCGCGGGTGGTCATGGCCGCGAATGTCGGCGATTGCCCAACCTTGATGCTGAATGCGCCCGCGCCGGCGGCGAGGCGCGCGCTGGAGAAAGCTGGGCTGACGGCCGACGAAATCGATCTGTGGGAAATCAATGAAGCCTTTGCGGTGGTGGCCGAGAAATTCATTCGCGATCTCGGGCTCGATCGGGGCAAAGTCAACGTCAATGGCGGCGCCATTGCGCTAGGGCACCCGATCGGGGCGACCGGTTCTATTCTGATTGGCACGGTGCTGGACGAACTGGAACGCCGTGACCTTAGGCGCGGGCTCGTCACGATGTGTGCTGCAGGTGGTATGGCGCCCGCGATCATTATAGAACGAGTCTAACGTCAAAGCTGTTATATCCCCATAATCAAAGCCTATCGAGTAGTCTCATGACCAACGTAGCTACCGTCACCGTCGAAAACGGCATCGGCATCCTCTCCATTGATTCCCCGCCCGTGAATGCGCTTGGTATTGCAGTGCGTCGGGGGATCGACGAGGGCTTCAAGCAACTCGCCGCTGACAATGCAGTGAAGGCGATTGTCCTGATCTGCGGCGGGCGAACATTCTTTGCGGGCGCCGACATCACCGAGTTCGGCAAGCCGCCGCAATCGCCTGGCCTTCATGATGTGTGCAAGCTGATCGAGGACAGCGCCAAGCCGGTGGTCGCGGCTATTCACGGCACGGCTTTGGGCGGTGGATTGGAACTGGCTCTGAATTGCCATTACCGCGTCGCTGCGCCAAGCGCGAAGGTCGGCTTGCCGGAGGTGGCGCTTGGGCTGTTGCCGGGCGCCGGCGGCACGCAGCGTCTGCCCCGACTCGTGGGCGTGGAGCGCGCGCTCGATTTGATCACAAGCGGCCGCCAAATGAACGCAAAGGATGCGCTTGAGACAGGCGTTCTCGATGCGCTCACGGAAGAGGGACAGTTGCGGCGGGATGCGATTGCGTTCACCCAGCAGGTTGTCGTCGACAACAAGCCGCTAAAGCGGGTGCGCGACCGCGATGAGAAGGTTGCGGCCTATCGCGGCAACACCCAGGTGTTCGCGGATTTTCGTAAATCCAACGCGCGCGCCTTTCGCGGCTACAAGGCGCCGGAAAACATCATCAAGTGTATCGAAGCGGCGGTAGAGCTCCCGTTTGACGCAGGCATGAAGCGCGAGCGTGAGTTGTTCCTGGAACTCGTGACCAGCACCGAGTCCGCCGCGCAGCGTTATGCGTTTTTCGCCGAGCGCGAGACCGCGAAAATTCCCGATGTTCCCGCCGACACGCCGACATTGCCGATCAAGTCCGTGGGCGTGATCGGCGCGGGCACTATGGGCGGCGGCATCGCCATGAATTTCCTCAATGCCGGCATTCCCGTGACCTTGGTGGAAGTCAGACAAGAGGCGCTCGATCGTGGCTTGTCTGTCATCCGCAGGAACTATGAAAGCACGGCGAAGAAGGGTCGCATCACCCAAGCCGATGTTGAAAAGCGCATGGGGCTGCTCACGCCCGCGCTCGATCTGGCCGCCCTCAAGGATGCGGACCTGATCATCGAGGCGGTGTTCGAGAGCATGCCGATCAAGAAGGAGATTTTCGCCAAGCTTGACGGCATTGCGAAACCCGGCGCGCTGCTCGCGTCCAATACCTCTTACCTCAATATCGATGAGATTGCCTCGGCCACCACGCGGCCCGAACATGTGCTGGGCCTGCACTTTTTCTCGCCTGCAAATGTGATGCGGCTGTTGGAGGTCGTGCGCGGCGAGAAGACCGACAGGTCCGTAATCGCCACGGGGATGAAGCTTGCCAAGACGATCGGCAAGGTCCCGGTGCTGAGCCGTGTCTGTCATGGTTTCATCGCCAATCGGCTGATGAACCCGCGTGGTCGCGAGGCGAACGCGCTCGTCCTACGCGGACCGACACCGCAACAGATCGACACCGCGATTTACAATTACGGCTTCGCCATGGGGCCGTTCCAGATGGGCGATCTCGTCGGACTCGACGTCATCGGTCGCGATTCAACCGAGCGCACGGTGCGTGGCGATCTGGTGGCGCTCGGGCGGCTCGGGCAGAAGCAGGGCGGCGGCTTCTACGATTATGACGAGAACCGGAATGCGACCCCTTCACCCGTGGCGGCGCAAGTGATCGCGGATTTCGCGCGCGACCATCAAATCCAGCAGATTGGCGTTTTGAGCGAGGAAGAGATCGTCGCGCGGCTTTTGTATCCGGTGGTCAATGAAGGCGCGAAAATCCTCGAAGAAGGCATCGCGCTAAGGGGTTCGGATGTCGATGTCGCGGCTATGATGGGCTATAATTGGCCGGTCTATACTGGCGGGCCGATGTTCTGGGCCGACACGGTCGGCCTCGACAAAATCGTCGCGAAGCTGCGCGCGTTTGAAGCGGAGGGCGGCGAAGCGTTCGCGCCCGCGCCATTGCTGGTCAAGTTGGCGGCTGAGGGCAAGAGGCTCTCGCAAGTAGGCGCCAAATAAGCGCGTAAGACTCCCGTTCACACGAGCGGCTTGCGCATGCGTATGAGCGGCACCGGAACCTCACCCGGCGCAAACACGCGCTCGATCGGGCGATAGCCGGCGGCTTTGTACAAGGGCTCGCCTGACAGGGTCGCCATCAGCTCGAGCTCGCGAAAGCCTTCGGCCCGCGCGGCATTTTCAGCGGCGGCCAAAATTGCCTTGCCAACGCCGCGGCGCACGAACCCTGGGTGGGTGTACATAGCCCGGACACGAGCCGGGTCGCGGGCGGGGTCCAACAGAGCGTCATCGCGCAATTCTGTGCTGTGATCGCCGCCATAGAGCGTGGCGCGCCGGCTCCAGCCCCCGCAACCAACGCGCGCGCCATCAATCTCGGCCACGAAATACGTGCCGTCCGCCACCAGCTTGGTGTCGAGGCCCATGACGGCGCGGCTGGCCTCAATCTCCTCTTTGGTGAGAAAGCCGCGCTGTAATTCGCCAAT
>JALHOC010000030.1 GCA_022843225.1 Hyphomonadaceae bacterium | reverse complement strand
AACACCAAGGGCGGCAGCGCCCTGAACTTCGGCCAGTTTGGCTTGAAGGCGTTGGAACCGAACCGCGTCAATGCGCGCGAGATCGAAGCCGCTCGTCGCGCCATCACTCGCGAGATGAAGCGCCAAGGGCGCGTTTGGATTCGCATCTTCCCGGACGTTCCGGTGTCGAAGAAGCCGGTCGAAGTCCGCATGGGCTCTGGCAAGGGCGCGCCCGAATTCTGGGCGGCGCGCGTGGCGCCGGGGCGGATCATGTTCGAAGTGGACGGCGTCTCGGAAGCGATCGCGCGTGAATCGCTGCGCCTCGGCGCGGCCAAACTCTCGGTGCGCACCAAGATCGTAGCCCGGATGGAGGGCCTGTGATGGCGACCGCTGATGTCAAAACCGTCCGCGACATGGACGATGGCCGTTTGAAGGACGAACTGGTGAAGCTGAAGAAAGAGCAATTCAATTTGCGTTTCCAGCAAGCCACCGGCCAGTTGGAAAAATCATCGCGTATTCGCGAAATCCGCCGCGCTATTGCGCGCGTGCAGACCGTGCTGCGTGAAAAAGCCCCGAAAGCGAAGGTCTAAGCCATGCCGCGCCGCGTGATGCAGGGAACGATTGTAAGCGATAAGGGCGACAAGACTGTCGTCGTGCAGGTGGAGCGCACCTATCTGCACCCGCTGCTTCGCAAGACGGTTCGCCGTCGCGCGAAGTTCCACGCCCATGACGAAGCCAACGCCTTCAAGGCCGGCGAAGTCGTGACCATTCAAGAATGCCCGCCCAAGTCCAAGCTGAAACGCTGGGAAGTGGTTGGGCGCGTCGGAGCATGATGTCATGATCCAGATGCAAACCAATCTCGAGGTGGCCGATAATTCCGGCGCCAAGCGCGTGATGTGCATTAAGGTGCTGGGTGGCTCCAAGCGTCGTTACGCCACCGTCGGCGACATCATCGTGGTCTCGGTGAAGGAAGCGATGCCCCGCGGCCGCGTGAAGAAAGGCGATGTCCGCAAGGCCATCGTCGTGCGCATCGCCAAGGACATCAAGCGCAAGGATGGCTCCACCATCCGCTTCGATTCCAACGCCGCTGTTCTGATCAACAACCAAGGCGAGCCGATCGGCACGCGTATCTTCGGGCCGGTCCCGCGCGAGCTGCGCGCGAAGAACCAGATGAAGATCATCTCGCTCGCGCCGGAGGTGCTGTAATGGCCGCCCGCATTAAGAAAGACGACACGGTCATTGTGCTCGCCGGCAAGGACAAGGGCCGCCAGGGACGCGTCCTGAAAGTGATGCCGGACGACGATCGCGTGCTCGTTGAAGGCGTGAACATGATGAAGCGCCACACCAAGCCCGACATGGCCAACCCGCAAGGCGGCGTGATCGCCAAGGAAGCCTCGCTCCACATCTCCAATGTGGCGCTGCGCGATCCCAAGACGGGCAAGGCGACACGCGTCGGCTTCAAGTTTGTCGGCGAGGGCGCGCAACGCCGCAAGGTGCGCGTCGCGAAGGGTTCTGGAGTGCAGATCGATGTCTGACGCGCCTAAGCAAAAGGCCGAAGCCAAGCCGAAGGCCGACAAGAAGGCCAAGGCGAAGGACGCTGGCGTGGCGACAGCCCCGCGTGCGCCAAAGGGCGATTACGTCCCGCGCCTGAAGGTTCGCTACAATTCCGAGATCCGCGCCAAGTTGCGTGAGGAGTTCAGCTACACCAACGACATGCAGATACCGAAGCTCAAGAAGATCGTGATCAACATGGGCGTGGGCGAAGCCACGCAGGACTCCAAGAAGCTGACCTCAGCTATGTCCGCGCTCGCCGCGATCGCCGGCCAGAAGCCGGTCGCCACCAAGGCGCGCAAGTCGATCGCGGCGTTCAAGCTGCGCGAAGGCATGAATATCGGCTGCAAGGTCACGCTACGCCGCGATGAGATGTACGAATTCCTGGACCGCCTGGTCACGATCGCGCTGCCGCGCGTGAAGGACTTCCGCGGCCTGAATGGCAAGAGCTTCGACGGTCGCGGCAATTACGCCATGGGGATCAAGGAACACATCGTGTTCCCTGAGATCGATTACGACCAGATCGACCAAGTCTGGGGCATGGATATCGTCGTCTGCACTACCGCAGGCACGAATGACGAAGCCAGGGCTCTTTTGAAGCATTTCGATTTCCCGTTCCGGAACTGATCGCCACAGCGATCCACCCCAGAACGCACCGGGAGAAGGTAAAGTATGGCGAAGACAAGCTCCATCGAACGCAACAAGAAGCGTGAACGGCTGGCCAAGAAGTACGCCGCCCGCCGCGCCAAGTTGCGTGCAACCGCGCTCAACGAAGCTCTCCCCCTGGAGGAACGCTTCGCCGCGCGCTTGAAGCTCGCGCAACTCCCGCGCAACGCTTCGCCGACTCGCGTGCGCAATCGTTGCGAGCTGTCGGGGCGCCCGCGCGGTTTCTACCGCAAACTGAAACTCTCGCGGATCGCGCTGCGCGATCTGGCCTCCAAGGGCCAGATCCCCGGCATGGTCAAGTCGAGCTGGTGAGGGGAGGGATCACATGAACCTGAACGATCCCATCGGCGATCTGATCACACGCATCCGCAACGCCCAAATGCGTGGCCGATCCAAACTACTCTCGCCGGCGTCGATGCAGCGCGTGCGGCTGCTGACCGTGCTCAAGGAAGAAGGTTACATTCGCGACTTCCGCGAAGTTGAGAATGAAGGCCACAAAGAGCTTGAGATTGAACTCAAGTATTTCGAAGGCTCGCCCGCGATTAACGAAATCCAACGCGTCTCTAAGCCGGGCCGCCGGGTGTATTCGTCGATCAAGGACCTGCGCCTTGTTCGCAACGGCTTGGGCATTTCCATTCTCTCCACGCCGAAGGGCGTGATGAGCGACAATGCCGCGCGCACCGCCAATGTCGGCGGCGAAATCCTCTGCGAGGTGTACTGATGTCTCGCCTTGGCAAGAAACCCATCCCCGCCCCAGCCGGCGTCACCGTGACGGTCAAGGGTCAAGAGGTCAGCGTAAAGGGCCCGAAAGGCGCGCTGGATTTCCGCGCCCATGACGACGTTGAAGTCAGCTTCGGCGACGGCGCTCTTTCGGTGAAGCCGCGCCATGAAACCGCGCGCGCGCGCGCGCTCTGGGGCACAACGCGCGCCGTTCTGGCCAACAACATCAAAGGCGTGACGCAAGGATTCGAAAAGAACCTGGAAATGACGGGCGTTGGCTATCGCGCCGCGATGCAGGGCAAGAACCTGCAGATGCAGCTCGGGTACAGCCACGAAATCGTCTATAGCCCGCCGGACGGCATCACCCTGGCGACGCCGAAGCCGACCGAAATTAAAGTCAGCGGCATCGATCCGCAGGCCGTCGGCCAAGCCGCCGCAGAAATCCGCTCCTACCGTCCGCCGGAGCCCTACAAGGGCAAGGGCGTGCGTTATGTCGGCGAATACATTCGTCGCAAGGAAGGCAAGAAGAAGTAATTCCCATGCCACGCAAACTCGATCCCGTGGCCCGCAGGGCCCAACGCAACCGTTCCCGCCTCAAGAAGAACGCGGGCGATGGGCGCTTGCGTCTGTCGGTGTTTCGTTCGTCGAAGAATATATCGGCGCAGATCATCGACGATTCAAAAGGCGTTACTATCGCCTCCGCGTCCTCGCTCGAGGAAGCCATCAAGGCGAAGGGCTCGAACAAGGATGGCGCCGCCGCCGTCGGCAAGCTGATCGCCGAGCGCGCTCTGGCCAAGGGCCAAAAGCGCGTCGTGTTCGATCGGGGCCGCTACATTTTCCATGGCCGGGTGAAAGCCCTCGCCGACGCCGCCCGCGAAAGCGGCTTGGATTTCTGAGGAACACCGCATGACCGACGAAACCATAGGTGGGGCAAGCCCCGAGGTTCAGGCAGAGCAGCCGCAACGTCGCGGTCGCGGCGGGCCTCGCCGGGGCGGGCCGGGCGGCGGCAACGACCGTGGTCGCCGTGGACCGCGCGACAATCAGAACACCGAAGAGCGCGCCGAGGGCGAACTCGTCGATAAGCTCGTCGCCATCAATCGCGTCGCGAAGGTGGTGAAGGGCGGCAAGAATTTCGGTTTCGCGGCTCTTGTCGTCGTTGGCGACAAGAAGGGCCGCGTTGGCTTTGGTCACGGAAAGGCGCGAGAAGTGCCGGAAGCTATCCGCAAGGCGACCGAAGAAGCTAAGAAGACGTTGATCCGCGTGCCGCTCCGCGAAGGCCGCACATTGCACCATGACGGCGATGGCCGCTGGGGTGCGGGTAAGGTCATGCTGCGAGCGGCGCCCGCTGGTAAGGGCTTGATCGCTGGCGGCCCGATGCGTGCTGTTCTCGAAGTGCTCGGCGTATCCGACGTCGTCGCCAAGTCGAAGGGTTCGTCGAATCCGTACAACATGGTGCGCGCGACGTTTGACGCCCTGAAGGGCCAGAGCTCGCCGCGCCAGGTCGCGAACCGCCGGGGCCTGAAAGTCGCGGATGTCGTGGGGCGGCGCAAAGACGGCGCGAGCCTCGGCGAAGTGGCGGCGGAGGGCTGATCCATGGCGACCAAGAAAACCACAGGCGCCAAGATCAAGCTGCGCCGCATTGGCAGCCCGATCCGCCGTGAGAACACGCAACGCGCCACGCTGTTGGGCCTCGGTCTGAAGCGGGCGAACCAGGTTGTCGAACTTGAGGACACGCCTTCGATCCAGGGCATGATCCGCAAGGTCAACCACCTCATCGAAGTGGTGAAGTGAGACCGCTATGAAACTCAATGAACTCGCCGATAATCCCGGCTCGACCAAGAAGCTGATGCGCGTTGGCCGCGGCGTCGGCTCCGGCAAGGGGAAGACGGGTGGTCGCGGCGTGAAGGGGCAAAAATCCCGTCGCGGCGTGTCGATCAATGGCTTCGAAGGCGGTCAAATGCCGCTGCATATGCGCATGCCTAAGCGCGGCTTTAACGCCTTGAACAGCCAGCGTACGCAATGGATCAATCTGGCGAACCTGCAAAAAGCCATTGATAACAAGCAGCTCGACGCCAAGGCCGAAATCACTGAAGACGTGCTCGTGGCGTCTGGCGTCGTGCGCCGCAAGAAAGACGGCATTCGCCTCCTTGCGCGCGGCGATCTGAAGGCCAAAGTGAACATCACTGTCACGGGCGCTTCGGCGGCGGCGATTGCGGCCGTCGAAAAGGTCGGCGGCAAGGTGACGTTGCTGAAGCCGCCGGCGGCGGAAGAAGCAGCAGCCTAAGTTCGCTCTCGAAACGGGGAGCTTGCCGCCCTTTCGGCGGTTCGTAGCATTCGGAGCAGCGCGCCCACATGGCTTCAGCCGCAGAGCAACTCGCAGCAAACATCAACTTTGCCGCCTTCGCCAAGGCGACAGACCTACAGAAGCGCATTTGGTACACACTAGGCGCGCTCGTGGTTTATCGGATCGGCACGTTCATCCCGATCCCGGGCATCGATCCGGTGCAATTCGCCCAGGCCTTCAACGCGCAGGCCGGGGGTATTCTCGGCATGTTCAACACCTTCTCCGGCGGCGCCGTCGAGCGCATGGCGGTGTTTGCGCTGAACGTGATGCCCTATATCTCGGCCTCGATCATCGTTCAGTTGATGGCGACTTCTATTCCCTCGCTTGAGCGTCTCAAGAAAGAGGGCGAGGTCGGCCGCAAGCAGCTCAATCAGTATACGCGCTATCTGACGCTCGCGCTCGCCATCATCCAATCCTACGCGATCGCGGTGGGTTTGCAGTCGAGCCCCGGCATTGTCACCAACCCTGGCATCTTCTTCCTGGCCTCCACGGTGATCACGCTGACGGGCGGCACCATGTTCCTGATGTGGCTGGGCGAGCAGGTGACGGCGCGCGGCGTCGGCAACGGCATTTCGCTCATCATCTTCGCGGGCATCGTCGCGGGCATGCCCACGATGATCTTCCAAACGCTCTCCCTCGCGCGCACGGGCGACATCAATCCGTTCGCCATCTTCGCGATCGGCGCGGTGATGATGGCGTGCATCGTGTTCATCGTTTTCATGGAGCGCTCGCTGCGCCGGCTGGTCGTGCAATATCCCAAACGCCAGCAGGGCAACCGCATGTTCATGGGCGAAAGCTCTTTCCTGCCGCTCAAGATCAATACGGCCGGCGTGATCCCGCCGATCTTCGCGTCGTCCCTGCTGATGCTGCCGACGACGATCGCCAGCTTCGCCGGTATGAATTCCAACGCTCCGGAATGGCTGACGACCATGCAAGCCTGGCTCGGCTATGGGCAACCGGGCCATATGGCCCTCTACGCCATCGGCATCATCTTCTTCTGCTTCTTCTACACGTCGATCGTGTTCAATCCGGAAGAGACCGCCGATAATCTGCGTAAGTATGGCGGCTTCCTTCCAGGCATTCGTCCCGGCAAGAAAACCGCCGAGTATCTCGACTTCGTGTTGACGCGCCTGACCGTGATCGGCGCGGCCTACATCACGGTGGTGTGTTTGATGCCGGAGGTCCTGATTGCCTACTATGGCGTCCCGTTTTATCTGGGCGGCACATCAATCCTCATCGTGATCTCGGTGACGCTCGACACCGTTGCGCAGATCCAATCGCACTTGGTCGCCCACCAATATGAAGGGCTAATCAAGAAGTCGAAGCTGCGCGGCAATTCCGCGCCCACGGTCGTCCGCAAGTGAACCTGATCCTTTTCGGGCCGCCGGCGGCCGGGAAGGGGACCCAGGCCAAGCGGCTGACGGCTGAACGCGGCTATGTGCAGCTCTCGACCGGCGACATGTTGCGCGCCGCGCGAGCGTCAGGCTCGGAACTCGGCCAACGGGTCGCCGCCATTATGGACGCGGGCAATCTAGTCTCGGACGAGATCGTCATTGAGCTGATCGACGAGGCCCTGACCCGCCATGCCGGCGCGCCAGGCTTCATTTTCGACGGCTTCCCACGCACCGTCGCCCAAGCCGAGGCGCTGGACGCGCTCCTGGCGCGGCGTGGCGGCAAGATCGACCGGGTGATCCGCCTGGAGGTGGACTCACAGCAGCTGATGGACCGGATCGCTAGACGCTATGCCGAGCAGGGGCGGGCGGACGACAATCCCGAGGCCTACAAGGTCCGGCTGGACGCCTATTTCTCGCAAACGGCGCCGCTGGTGCCTTACTATGAGCGCCAGGACAAACTCGTCGGCGTCGACGGCATGGCCGATGTCGAGACGGTGGCGGCTGCCATCTCCCAGACGATCGGGACCTAGCCTGGGCTTGATCGGCGGAAAACCGCCCCCATTTCCACGCTTCTGCCGGCGCCAATCGGTCGCGGAGAAAGCGAATTTGGTGCGTTGACGCGGCTTTTTGCCTCGCTATAACCACCCCCTTCGCGAACACCCTGCCGCGATGTCCCCTGGCCGCGACGGCCCGGCGGCGTCGCGACTATTGCGTTTGGAGCACTGCTGAACATGGCCCGTATCGCCGGCGTCAACATCCCGACCCAAAAGCGCGTTGTGATCGCGCTTCAGTACATCCATGGAATCGGCAAGCAATATTCCAAGGAAATCTGCGAGAAGGTCGGCATCACCGATGCCCGCCGCGTGAGCGAACTCACGGACGCGGAAATTCTCCAGATCCGCGAAACCATTGACCGCGATTATACCGTGGAAGGTGATCTGCGTCGCGAGATCGCGACGAACGTGAAGCGCCTGATGGACCTCGGCTGCTACCGCGGCTTGCGTCACCGCCGTGGCCTGCCGGTTCGCGGCCAGCGCACCCACACCAATGCGCGGACCCGCAAGGGCCCCGCCAAGCCGATCGCCGGCAAGAAACAAGCGACCAAGAAGTAAGGACACGCCGCGATGGCTAAGGAATCCACACGCGTTAAAAAGCGCGAGCGCAAAAACATCGTGACCGGGGTCGCGCACGTGAACGCGTCGTTCAACAACACGATGATCACGATCGCTGATGCGCAAGGCAACACGATCTCTTGGTCGAGCGCCGGGACAATGGGCTTCAAGGGCTCGCGCAAGTCCACGCCGTACGCCGCTCAGGTCGCAGCCGAAGACGCCGGCCGCAAGGCCATGGAACACGGCATGCGCACGCTCGAAGTGAACGTGTCTGGCCCAGGCTCTGGCCGCGAGAGCGCGCTCCGTGCGCTGCAAGCAGTGGGCTTCACCGTGACCTCGATCCGCGATGTAACGCCGATCCCACACAATGGCTGCCGTCCGCCCAAGCGCCGCCGCGTCTAAACACACCCAGCAGAGCGCGAGAAACCGCGCTCGCCAAGGAACCTCATGACGATGTCGATTGAAAAGAACTGGCTCGAACTGATCCGTCCGAAGAAGCCGATTATCGAACACGGCTTCGATGCGTCGCGGCGCGCCACATTGGTCGCCGAACCGCTTGAGCGCGGCTTTGGTTTGACGCTGGGCAACGCGCTGCGGCGCGTGCTGTTGTCGTCGTTGCAAGGTGCTGCGATTACATCGGTGCAGATCGACGGCGTCGTGCACGAGTTTTCCTCGATCGCGGGCGTGCGCGAAGACGTCACCGACATCGTGCTGAACCTCAAGCAGGTCGCGATCCGTATGCGCGGCGAGGGCCCCAAGCGCGTCATGCTGAAGGCCGACGGCCCAGGCGAAGTGAAAGCATCAGCCATTCAGACGGTCTCCGACATGGAGATCCTCAACCCCGATCTCGTGATCTGCACGCTCGATGACGGCACCTCCATCCGCATGGAGCTCACCATCAATAACGGCAAGGGCTACGTGCCGGCCGAACAAAACCGCCCCGACGATGCGCCGATCGGCCTCATCGCTGTGGACTCAATTTACTCGCCGGTGCGCCGTGTCGCCTATCGCGTGGACAACACCCGCGAAGGCCAGGTGCTCGACTACGACAAGCTCGTGATCGAGGTCGAAACCAACGGCGCCATCCGCCCGGAAGACGCGATCGCTTATGCGGCGCGCATCCTCCAGGATCAGCTGCAAGTCTTCATCACCTTCGAAGAGCCGAAGCAGAAGAAGGAGGGCGGCGACAAGCCCGACCTTCCGTTCAATCCGGCTTTGCTCAAGAAGGTCGACGAACTCGAACTGTCGGTGCGTTCGGCGAATTGCTTGAAGAACGACAACATCGTCTATATCGGCGATCTTATTCAGAAGTCGGAAGGCGAGATGCTGCGCACGCCGAACTTCGGGCGTAAGTCGCTCAACGAAATCAAGGAAGTGCTGGCGTCGATGGGCCTGCACCTCGGCATGGCGGTCGAGAACTGGCCGCCGGACAATATCGAAGACCTCGCCAAGAAATACGAAGACCAGATTTAAGGTAGAGTGCCATGCGCCACGGCGTCGGACATAAGAAACTCAATCGCACTGCGAGCCATCGTCAAGCGATGTTCGCGAACATGGCGGCCGCGCTCGTGAAGCACGAGCAGATCGTCACAACGCTGCCCAAGGCGAAGGCGCTGCGCCCCGTCGTGGAGCGCTTGGTTACGCTCGCCAAGAAGGGCGACCTCGGCGCGCGCCGGCTGGTTCTGTCGCGCATGCGTGACGAGACGCAAACCAAGAAGCTGTTCGACACGCTTGCGCCGCGCATGCAGGGCCGGGCTGGCGGCTATACGCGCGTGCTGAAGGCCGGTTTCCGCCGCGGCGACAACGCGCCGCTCGCGGTGATCGAGTTCGTCGATCGCGATGAAAGCGCGCGCGGCAAAGATTCTGGCCCGCGCCCTGAGGCCATCTACACCGACGAGGGCTGAGCTTCGCTGCACTGATGGAATTCAGGCCGCTGCTTACGACGGGGCGGCCTTTTTTGGGGGCGTAGTTTCAGGGCGCTATTGGGTTCCCTGAAACCGCTGTTGCCGCCGATCGAGGAAGCGTTCGCGCCGCGCCGCGCGCTCCTCGGGCGTCAGCTCGGCGCGTGCGCGCTGAGCACGCTCTCGCAATGCGCCTTCTTGGCGGCGCGGCGGCGCTGAGAGGTGCCCCTCTAGGAAAAGCCAGTCGCCATCTATCTTCACCACCACGGCGCTGAGCATGCCGTCGAAATGAAAACCGCCATTGGCGGCATCGCCGAACACTATGTCGGTATCCGCGCGGACAGCCGCCACATCGGGTCCGAGGGCGGTGGCGACCACGTTCTCGACATTGGTTTGGATCGACAGCCCCGACGCCGCTGCGCTGGCAATTCCCTCCTCAACGGCCGCGCGTCCATTGTAGCGGAGCTCGCCTTGCTCGATCCAAGTCACATCGTCGGCATAGAGCGCTGACAAATCTTCCCAACGTCCCTCTGACCCCGTCGCGGCCCACTCCCGCACCAAAGCTGCGGCGCCGACTTCCGCCGCCGTAAGTTCGGCCGCGAGTGTGTCCGAATTGACCGGCGGGCTCGGCGCACAGGAGAGAGCGCCCAAGAGGGCGAAAAAGGCCATCCATCGCAAATCGCGGTTCATAGGTCGTCTCCCTCGCCGGTCTGTAACACGTGCGCCATGTTTCCGCCCACAGCCTGGGCCAAAGCGCACCTCTGATTTACATAAGGCGTTCGTCTCCATGAAAATCACACGATCTGGTCTCCTGAAAGCATCTCCATTCGCGGCTTTGGTCGCGGGCTTTGCCGGCGGAGCGCTGGCCGTGGTGGCCCCGATGGCAGTGACCCAAAACGCGGTCGAGAGCCCAGTCGCCGAACAGACCGACCCCTACCTGCAACTGGTGCAGGCGCAGCCCTTGACGCGCGCAACGCCCAATAGCCGTGGGGAAGTGCAGCTCTCATTCGCGCCCGTAGCAGCGCAGGCCGGACCGGCGGTGGTCAATGTCTACGCCCAGCGCGTGGTGCGGGGCATGTCGCGCGATCCGTTCTTTGGGCGCTTCAGCGGGCCACGTGTGGAGCAATCGCTCGGCTCCGGCGTGATCGTGCGCAATGACGGCGTCATCGTTACCAACAACCACGTCATCGAAGGCGCACAATCATTGAAAGTGGTGCTGTCAGATCGCCGCGAATTCGATGCGACCTTGCTCTTGGCCGATCCGCGCGTCGATCTCGCCGTGCTCCGGATAAATCCGGGCAATGAACGCATGCCCACCTTGGCTTTCGCCAACACTAATGACTTGCAGGTTGGTGATCTCGTGCTCGCCATCGGCAACCCGTTCGGCCTGCAGCAAACCGTGACGAGCGGCATTATCTCAGCGCTGGCGCGCACGGAAGTTGGCGTCAGCGACTATGCGTTTTTCATTCAGACAGACGCGGCCATCAATCGCGGCAATTCCGGCGGCGCGCTTGTCGACATGTCCGGCTCGCTGGTCGGAATCAACAGCGCGATCTACTCCGAGACAGGCGGCTCCAACGGCATCGGTTTCGCCATTCCTTCCGAAATGGTGCGACGCGTGGTGGAAAGCGCTGTGTCGGGCGGGCGCACGGTGGTTCGGCCTTGGCTCGGCGCGCGTGTACAGGCTGTGACGCAAGATTTGGCGCGTTCACTCGGTTTACCGCGTCCCGAGGGTGTCCTCGTCGGCGAGCTTTACCCACGTGCAGCAGGCGAACGCGCCGGGCTTCGCAATGGCGATGTGATCTTGAGCGTGGCTGGTGTTGAAGTGCGTGACGAAGGCGGGTTGCGCTATCAATTCGCGACCCAGCGGCCCGGTGCGCGCGTGCCGCTCGCCGTGATCCGCGACGGGCGTCGGATATCCGTGGTCGCAACCGCCGAGGCGCCCCCGGGCGGAGCGCCGGAAGCGCGCGAACTCACAGGCCGGCACCCGCTCTCGGGGGCCACGGTCGTCACGTTGACGCCGGCAACGGCGGAGGCGGCGGGCCTCGATCCGTTCGCGGATGGTGTTTACATCCAGGCGCTAGATCGGCGCGGCATCGCCGCCCGCCAAGGCTTCCGGCCGGGAGATATCATCGACGCTATCAACGGCCAGCCAGTTCGTGACGCAGCCCAGCTCGATCGTGCGCTCACGCAATCGCGCGCTTGGGTTCTGGGTGTCGAGCGCGGCGGACAGCGCACAGAGGTGCGCTTCGGGATGTGATTTCGGCGTCCGGCCGGCGGTGCTACGCTAGACTCGGATGTCAGATCTCTTCTCCGCCGCAGGCCTCGATCAGAGCGCGCCCGCGCCGCTCGCTGAGCGGCTGCGGCCCAACAAGCTCGCCGAGGTGGTTGGCCAGGATCATCTGCTCAAGCCCGAGGGCCCGATCGGGCGCATGGTGGCGGGCAAGCGGCTCGCCTCTATGGTGTTGTGGGGACCGCCCGGCGTCGGCAAGACCACTATCGCGCGCCTGTTAGCTGAAGAAACCGGGCTCGAATTTCAACAGATCAGCGCGGTGTTTTCAGGCGTCGCTGACTTGAAGAAGGCCTTCGAGACCGCCAAGGGCCGGCGCGCGTCAGGCAAGGGCACGCTGTTGTTCGTGGATGAAATCCACCGCTTCAACCGTGCGCAACAAGATGGGTTCTTGCCTTATGTGGAGCAGGGCGTGGTGACTTTAGTCGGCGCCACAACCGAGAACCCGAGCTTCGAAATCAACGCGGCGCTCTTGTCGCGTGCGCAAGTGTTTGTGCTGAAGCGCTTGGACGATGCGGCGCTCGAACTGTTGTTGCAGCGCGCCGAAGCGTTGCTCTCACGCAAGCTACCCCTGACGGCGGATGCCCGCATCGCGCTCTGCAATCTGGCTGACGGCGATGGCCGCTATCTGCTGACGCTGGCCGAAGAGCTGTTCACACTCCACCCACAAGCGTCGCTCGACGCCAGGGCGCTGGGCGAACTCCTGCAGAAGCGCGCTCCCGCCTACGATAAGGATCGCGAGGAGCACTATAATCTCATCTCGGCGTTACACAAAAGCATACGTGGCTCCGATCCTGACGCCGCGCTGTATTGGCTCGCGCGCATGGTGGCGGGCGGGGAGGACTTGCTGTTCATCGCGCGAAGGCTGGTGCGCGCCGCCGCGGAAGACATCGGCCTCGCTGACCCCACCGCGCTTCTGATCGCCAATGCCGCCAAGGACGCCGTGCATTTCATTGGTCCGCCAGAAGCAGAGTTGCATCTGGCGCAAGCTGTGCTTCATCTCGCCACCGCGCCGAAATCCAACGCCGCCTATGTGGCGTGGAAAGCGGCGAAGCGCGCGGCGGATGAGACCGGAACGCTTGGGCCGCCGATGCACATTCGCAACGCGCCGACGAAGCTGATGAAGGATTTGGGCTATGGCGTCGGCTATCAGTACGATCACGACGCGGAACAGGGCTTCGCGGGCCAGAACTACTTCCCCGACGAGATGAAGCGCCGCCAGTTCTACGCGCCGGACGGTCGAGGCCGCGAAAGCGCGATCAAGGAGCGGCTGGAACATTGGGCGAAATTGCGGTCGGAGAAATCCGGTGGCTGAGCCCGTGCGGCGCGTCTCAGCTGAGGAATCCGCTTATGCGCGCACGCTTCTCCTCCACGAAGACGCAGACATTCTGGTGTTCAACAAGCCAGCAGGCCTCGCCGTGCAAGGCGGCTCGGGCGTTGCGCGAAGCCTTGAAGACCTGCTCGCGGTTTTCGCCAAGTCCAACGGCAAGCGCCCGCGCCTCGTGCATAGGCTCGACCGCGACACCTCCGGTGTGATCGTCGCCGCGCGCACCAAGCCGGCGGCGGCGTTCCTAAGCGCGGCGTTTGCAAGTCGCGAGGTGATTAAGACCTACCTCGCTATCGTGTGCAGCGGCGGCCCCGCGACGCCCGAGGGCGAGATCGCGCTGGCGCTCAAAAAGACAAGCCGCAAGGGTCTCGACATCATGGAGATCGCGACCGATGGGCAGGCCGCATTGACGCGCTACCGCACGCTTGCCGCCACATCAGCTGCCGCGCTCCTAGAACTCCAACCCGAAACCGGCCGCATGCATCAATTGCGCGCTCACCTTGCCGGTATCGGACGCCCGATCGCCGGCGACGGCAAATATGGCGGGCTATTCCGCTTGGCTGCCAGCGACATTCCAAGCCTTATGCTGCATGCCGCCCGGCTTGATCTGCCGCATCCCCGAGGCGGGCGGGCGGTGTTCGAAGCGCGGCCGCCCCCTGCGTTCGCCGAGGTGCTGCGATCACTCGGGCTTGAATCGGCAGACAATGCGTAAAGCTGCTAGGGTCGGGGAAGGGATTCCGTTCACAGAAAGGGCCGCCCATGCTTCGCCTCGTTTCCGGTCTTGCCGCCTTGGCGTGCTTGGCCGCCTGCGCCTCAAAGCCTGTCTATGCGCCTTCACCGTCGCCCGGCGCAGCGGGATATTCGGAGACGCGAATTGAATCCAATCGCTATTCCGTGAGTTATCGCGCCGGCGGGAGCGTCGACGCGGCGATGGTTCAGGATTATGCGCTTCTGCGCGCCGCAGATCTCACCTTACAGAACGGCCGCGACTGGTTCTGGGTCGATCGCCGCACCTTGGACAACGCGCCCGCGCGCAGCGGGCCGAGCATTGGCGTGGGTGTTGGCGCGGGCTCGTGGGGTGGCAATGGCGGCGTGAATGTCGGCGTGGGCGTGAACATCCCGATCGGCGGCGCAGCGCCTGGAACGCGCGCACGCGGCGCGACCTTAGACATTCGTTTCGGCGAGGGCGTTAAGCCCGATGACGCAAATGCCTACGATGCGCATGCGACCGCCGCGAATTTACGCGCGCGTCTATTGGCGCCGCGGTGAGTCAGGTTCTGCTGGTCGCACTCGGCGGCGCCCTTGGATCGGTCGCCCGTTTTGGCGTCGGGGCGGCGTTGGCACGCTGCTTCGGGCTGACGTTTCCCTGGGGTACTTTGGCGGTCAACGTTCTTGGCGGGCTGGCCATGGGGCTGCTGGCCGCTCGACTAGGGCCAGAACAGGAGGGGATGCGGCTGCTTTTTGGCGTCGGGTTCCTGGGCGGGTTCACCACGTTTTCGGCGTTTTCGCTTGAGACCGTGCGTTTGATGGAAACCAGCCCCACCTCGGCGCTAGTGTATGTCTCCGCTTCGTTGCTGCTGAGCGTCGGCGCATGCTGGGTGGGGCTTTCATTGGGGCGGGCATGAGGTCGGTCGAGACCGTTCAAGTTGGCGAAGACGACGGTGTGGCGCGGATCGACCGCTGGCTACGCCGCCGCTATCCGCATTTGAGCCAAGGCCAGATCGAGAAACTCATCCGCACCGGGCAAGTGCGCGTCGATGGCGCGCGCGTGAAATCCTCGGATCGGGTGTCCCCTGGGCAAAGCGTGCGGGTGCCGCCCTTGCCGGACGCCGCGCCGCGCCTGCCTGAAGGCATGAGCGCCAAGGACGTGGATTTCATCCGCGCGCTGGTGATCCACAAGGACGATGACGTCATCGTGCTCAACAAGCCGCCGGGGCTCGCCGTTCAAGGCGGTCCTAAGACAACGCGTCACGTCGATGCTTTGTTGCCGGGGCTGAAATTCGACGCGGACAAGAAGCCAAAACTTGTGCACCGGCTGGACCGCGACACGTCGGGCTGTTTGGTGCTGGCGCGCCATCCGCGCGCGGCGGCGTTTCTGGGCGAGGCGTTTCGCGACCGGGACACGGATAAGATATATTGGGCGATCGTCGTTGGCTCGCCGCGTCCCAAGATCGGCGAGCTTCGCTCTTGGATGCGCAAAGCGCCGGGCGTCCACGACGCTGATCGCGAGATGATGCAGCGGTGCGTGCAAAGCGACGAGGGCGCCGTGCACGCGGTGACGCAATATGTGGTTCTCTCGGAGGCTGGCCAGCGCGCCGCATGGCTGGCGCTGCGACCGGTGACGGGGCGCACCCACCAATTACGCTTCCACATGGCCGAGATGGGCCACGCCATCGCTGGTGATCCGAAATACAAATGCGATCGGCCTACGCCAAACGATCTTGCAGGCGCCTTGCAATTGCATGCGCGCGCTTTGCGCTTGCCGCATCCCTCCGGCGGTGTGCTGAACGTCATGGCGCCCCTGCCGGCGCACATGAAGCACACCTTCAATCTGCTGGGCTTCGACGAGCGCGAGGCAAAGGACCCGTTCGCGCCGTTCGGGGAGGCGGCCAAGCCGTGAGGCAAAAGCTCGACTATTCCGCGCTCGCCAACGCGGCCCGCGAATTGTTGACGGATGGCGACGCGGAAGGGGCCGAGCGCGTGCTCTCGCCGGTGTTCAACCAACTCAAACTCGATCCCTCCGTTCTGCACCTTATGGGCCTGATCAAGAAGGCGCAGAACAAGCTCGACGAGGCCGAGCGGCACTTCCGCAGCGCTATTGCCTACTCGCTGAGTGAGGGCTCGTACTACAACGAACTCGGCGTGCTGTTGTTCATGCGTGGCGCCCACGAGGAAGCGCTTAAGGTCTTCCGCGCGGCGCTCTCGCTGATGAACGGCGCCGGCCCCGTTAGGCTCAACATTGTCAATTGCTTGATCTCGATGGGAAAGATCGATCAGGCCGAGCAAGAAGCGCGCGCTTACGTTGCTGCGATTCCGACGGCAGAGGCTTGGCTCATCCTGAGCGAGGTTCAACGCCGCCAAAATCAGCACGAACAGGCGTTGATCTCCACCGAAGAGGCGGTGAAGCTGAAGCCCAAGGATCGCGAAAACCGCTACGCCCACGCTGCCGCGCTTGATCGCGTCGGGCGCGGCGTCGAGGCGCTCGATATGTACGAGGGTCTGGCTCGTCAGACGTTGGACTCCGAAGACCTCGCGCTCAATTATGCGCGCGCGCTCTATGCCGCCGACCGCAAGAAGGACGCAGAATCGGTCGCGGAACAAGGTGCGGCGGCATGGCCGGGCTCGGTCGCGCTGCAGGCTGCTCTTGCTCGGATGCGGCATCTGCGCGGCGAAGGCGAGAAGTGTACGGTCCTCATGGAGGCCGCTATTCAACAACGTCCGAACGACTTGAACTTACGGCTTGGGTGCGCGGACGCCTTGCACAGAGCGGGCCATTTGCCGAAGGCGCTGAGCATACTTGACGCGGCGCTGCGGGTTGCTCCGGACACGCCCGCTTTGGTCACCGCGCTCGGCATCGTGTTGGACGAACTCAATCGACCAATGGATGGGATCAGGGCCCTACGGCGCGTTGTCGAACTAACCCCGGGCGCACGCTCGGCGTATCGCAACCTGTTGTCGACATTATTGCGCGCGGGTCAGCCCGACGAGGCGTTGAGGATTGCGCGGGCGCTGCTGCGGGAGGAACCCGAGGAGCAATATCTGATCGCCTGTCAGGCCACGGCGCTGCGCCTGCTGGGCGACTCTGGGTACGCGCAGATGTGTGATTATGAGCGCCTTGTGCGCGAGTACGATCTGCCTGCGCCGCGCGGGTTTTTCACCGCGGAGAGCTTTAACGCAACCCTAGCGGGCCTGCTGAGGCCGCAACACAAGATCAACGCCCATCCGCTGGATCAGTATCTGCCTAAGGGCACGCAAACCGGGCGCAGCCTGCTCGAATGGGACGAGCGCAACATCAAGCTGTTCATGGGCGCCGCCGACGCCGCCGTGCGCGATTATATCAAGCGCCTTGACGAAGACGGCGTGCATCCCCTCAAACGGCGCAAGGGCAAGCAGTACCGTTATTCCGGGCTTTGGTCGGTGCGGCTGACGCAGGAGGGATACCAACCCAACCACGTACATGATCGCGGCTGGATCAGCTCGGCCTATTACGCCGCTTTGATGCCAGCGGAACGCCCGCGCGATCCGCGCAGCGGTTGGCTCAAGTTCGGCGAACCCAATCGCCCGCCCGCGAATTGCGGGCCGGAGAAATGGATCGAGCCCAAGGTCGGCAAGCTGGTGTTGTTTCCCTCGTATTTCTGGCACGGCACCGTGCCGTTCGAAGGCTCGGAGCGCTTGAGCCTTGCCTTCGATGTCACGCCGGGTTGAGAAGATCGCGTGACACGCCGTTTCTATGATCTCGCGCGCCCATCTGAGGACGGGCTTGGTGTTGTGCTTGATGCGCGCACGCTGCGCACGCCCGGCGGGACCGTGTTCCGCGCGCCGACGCCCACTCTTGCGCAAGCAATCGCCGAAGAATGGGCCACGCAGGGTGAACACATCATCCCCGCGACGATGCCGCTGACGCAATTGGCGTTCGCCGCGCTGGATGTCACGCCAGGCCGTCGCGGGGAACTCTCAGTCGGTCTCGTGAAATTCCTGGAAACCGATCTTGTCTGCCATCGCGCCGATCATCCCGCCGAGCTGGTCGCGCGGCAGGCGGCGGCCTGGGACCCGATCGTGGACTGGTCCAATCGCCGCTTTCACATGCGCGTGCCGGTGTTGACCGGCATCCTGCCCGGGCCGGTCACGCCGGAGATGAAGACCGTGCTCGCCTGGGAGATCGACGATCTGGACGATTTCCGCCTAACCGCGCTCGCTCAGGCGATAAATTTGACGGGCTCAGCACTGATCGGGTTCGCTCTTTTGGAGAAGCGGCTCGATGCCGAGGCCGCCTTCGCCGCCGCTGCGCTTGATGATCTCTGGAGCCTGGAGCACTGGGGCGAGGATGAGGAGGCGCGGGGCAGGCTGGATCGGCTTAAGCGTGACTTGAGCGCGGTCGGGCGTTTCATTGACGCCTTGTCAGACTAAGCGACGCCGCTAACAGGATGGGCCGGGAGACACCATGAAAGACATCATCGAAGCCCTCGAAGCCAAGCGCGAAGCCGCGCGTCAGGGCGGGGGCGAGAAGCGCCACGCCGCCCAGCACGCCAAGGGCAAGCTCACCGCGCGTGAGCGCATCGATCTCTTGATGGACGAAGGCTCGTTCGAGGAGTTCGACATGTTCGTCGAGCATCGTTCGGCCGAGTTCGGCATGGAGAAAACTAAAATCCCCGGCGACGGCGTCGTCACCGGCTGGGGCACCATCAATGGCCGCCTGGTCTATGTGTTTTCGAAGGACTTCACCGTGTTTGGCGGCTCGCTCTCGCGCGCGCACGCGGAGAAGATCGTCAAAGTGCAGGACATGGCGCTGAAGAACGGCGCGCCCATCGTGGGCATTTTCGACGCCGGCGGCGCGCGCATCCAGGAAGGCGTCGATAGCCTCGCCGGCTACGCCGACATCTTCATGCGCAACATTCTGGGCTCGGGCGTGGTGCCGCAGATCAGCGTCATCATGGGGCCATGCGCGGGCGGGGATGTGTATTCCCCGGCCATGACCGACTTCATCTTCATGGTGAAGGACACAAGCTACATGTATGTCACCGGCCCAGAGGTCGTGCGCACGGTGACGAACGAGATCGTCACCCACGAAGAACTCGGCGGCGCGCGCGTGCATGCGGCGAAGTCAGGCGTGGTGGACGGCGCCTTCGAGAACGATTTCGAGGCGCTCACGCAAATGCGCCGGCTGATCGATTTCCTCCCCGGCTCCAATCGCGAAAAGCCGCCGACGCGCCCGCACTATGACGACGTGAACCGCGAGGAGGAGAGCCTCGATCGCCTGATCCCCGACAATCCGAACAAGCCGTATGACATGAAGGAGCTGATCGAGAAGGTCGTCGACGAAGGCGATTTCTTCGAGATCGGATCGGAGTTCGGCAAGAACATCATCATCGGCTTTGGCCGCTTGGATGGCGCGCCCGTCGGCTTTGTCGCCAACCAGCCGATGACGCTCGCGGGCGTGCTCGATATCGACGCCAGCCGCAAAGCCGCGCGCTTTGTGCGTTTCTGCGATGCGTTCAACATTCCGATCGTGACGTTCGTGGATGTGCCGGGTTTCCTGCCGGGCACACGCCAGGAATTGGGCGGCCTGATCAAGCATGGCGCCAAGCTTCTCTTCGCCTATGGCGAAGCCACCGTGCCGAAGGTGACGGTGATCACGCGCAAAGCCTATGGCGGCGCCTATGACGTGATGAGTTCCAAGCATCTGCGCGGGGACGTGAACTATGCCTGGCCGAGCGCTGAAATCGCGGTGATGGGCGCAAAAGGCGCGGTGGAGATCATTTTCCGCGCCGATATCGGCGATCCCGAAAAGATCGCCGCGCGCACCAAGGAATATTCCGACCGCTTCGCCAATCCGTTCGTCGCCGCTTCACGCGGCTATGTCGACGACGTGATCATGCCGCGCGAAACCCGCAAACGCATCATCCGCGCGCTGATGACGCTGAAGGGCAAGAAGCTGGAGAACCCCTGGAAGAAGCACGACAACATACCGTTGTGAGGGGGAGGACATGTCCGACGACGATCCGATCAGACGGCGCGCGGACGAGATAAGAGCCGATCAGGCCGCCAAAGAAGCTGCGGAGGCCGGGCGCGACAAGGATTTGCGCTCGGAGAGGCTGCTGTTTGTGCAAAGGTTTCTGGACGCATTGTCTGAGAAAACTGCTCATTGCGTTGAGTGTGTCGAAGCGGACGAGCAACCACATGGCGCTGTCGCCCGTTTCCACTTTCTCAGGGATGGGAAGGTGTTTGTCCAAGAGCTCTTTGAGTTTGGAATTGATCGCATCGATGGCGAGCCGGGTAACCGGTCGTTCCTCTATTATTTGGAGCCATCTTCAGTTGCGTTCTCAATTCCAAACCCGGCCACTGGAGTCGCCCGAAAACTAGGAAATGCTGACCAAGGCGTGGTTCACACCTACGCGGTGGAGATCGCCATTGAGGTGATGGCGCAGACGGTTGCATCGGGCGGTGTCCTAGGGAATGCGCATCAACTTCAGATGAACATCAAAGATCAAGAAGCCGCAGCGGCGCGTCGCGAAACGCGAGCGCGCGCTGCCCGCAGTCGAAAATTCTGGAGCGGATGTTTGAAGGGCGTCGCCGCGTTCTTCGGCGTTGTCGTCGCGATTGGCTTACTCGGAAACATCTTGCGGGCATGTGCCGGCGCGTAACCTGTGAATCCGTCACTCCGTGGCGGCGGGAGGCCAAGCCCAGAATCCAGGGCAAAAGTAGCGCCGGCAGCCCGTGGGCTCCGAGCCTCGCTTCGCGATCGCGGAATGGGAAAGCGCCTGATTGGCGTCCTCCCCCGTGAGGGTGAGATGTCGAGCACGAGAGTGCGAGACGGAGGGGGCGGATGTATCGATGGTACGGCGTTTCCGCCCCACCCGTCATCGGAAAAAGTGACACACACTCACGCGGAGAGGCCTGACACGTAACCCCTTCTCCCGCTCATGCGGGAGATGGAAGAAAGCGATTTGAAAAGGTCGAAGGCGCGTCAGCGCTCGCCGCGCCCGTCGAAGCCGCCCGCCGACGATCGGATTCAAGTTGAGACCTCAACCGCGCAACCGCGCGAAACCTTCATCGAGATCGCTGATCAGATCGTCAGCATGCTCAAGACCAATTGAAAGCCGCAGCAGCGGCCCCTCCGCGCGCCAAGGCGCGGCGGTGCGCGTGATGTTAGCGTCTGTCGGAATAATCAGGCTCTCATAGCCGCCCCAGGAGAACCCCATCGAGAACAGATCATAGCCTTCAAGCATCGCCTTCACGCGATCGGGCGCAGTGGCGGGCGCCAGCACCATGGCGAAAACGCCCGACGCGCCCGTGAAGTCGCGCTGCCACAGCTCATGATCGGGGTGAGAGGGGAGGGCGGGGTGGAGCACGCGCGCCACTTCCGAGCGCGCCTCAAGCCAGCGTGCGATTGCCAAAGCCGAGGCGCTCTGGCGCTCCAGCCGCACCGCCATCGTACGCAAGCCGCGCAAGACGAGATAAGCATCATCAGGCGACGCGCCGAGGCCAAGCTGTTTGTACGTCATCCGGACGCGCTGACCCCATTCGGGGGTCGCCGCGATCACCGCGCCCATCAGCGCATCGGCATGGCCGGCTTGGTATTTGGTCAGCGCCTGGATCGAGAGATCGACGCCCTGCTCGAATGGCTTGAGGAACACACCGGCCGACCAGGTGTTGTCGAGAAGCACCGGCACATCGCGCGTACGTGCCGCCGCGCTGATGGCGGGGATGTCTTGCAGCTCGAACGTGCATGAGCCTGGCGATTCCAGGAACACCGCACAGGTGTCGTCCGTGATCAGAGCGGCAATCTTAGCGCCGATGCGCGGATCAATGTAGCGGGTGCGCAGCCCGAGGCGCTTCAAGGTCGTGTCGCAGAAACGGCGCGTGGGCCCATAGACAGAATCGGTGACAAGGATTTCGCCATTGGCTCTCGCAACCGTGAGCAGCGCCAGCGTGCATGCAGCCAAGCCAGAGGGCGCAAGCACGGCTTCGGCGCCGCCCTCAATGGCGACCAAGGCCTCGCGCAACGCTTCTTGTACGGCCATGCCCTCAAGCCCGTAGGTCTTGTTGGGCTTGCCGTAGAGATCGTCAGCGTCAGGAATGACGATCGTGCTGGCGCGATGCAGGGCGGGGTTGATCGCGCCATCAAAGCGCGCGGGATCGCGGCCAGCGAGCGCGAGCTTGGTGTCCAAGCGAAACTTCGAGAGATCCTTGCGCGCCATCACAGCCCCGTGACGATTGGCGTGTCGTCGCGTGCGCCCCATTCGGCCCAGGAGCCGTCATAGATGGCGCTATCCCAACGGCCGAGCCGCGCTAAAGCGAGGGCGATCGTTGCGGCCGTGATGCCCGAGCCGCAGCTGCAATCGGCGCTGCGTGCGAGATCGACGCCGGCTCTCTCGAAAATCGCCGCGAGCTCTTCGCGCGATTTCAGCGCCCCGGCTTCAATGAGGGACGATGCGGGAATGTTGCGTGCGCCGGGCATGTGGCCGGATTTCAGACCCGCGCGCGGCTCTGGCGCGTCGCCCGCAAATCGCGGCGCGGGGCGCGCGTCGAGCACTTGGGCGCCGTTGTCGAGCGCGCGACGGATGTCATCTAGGCCGCGCACAAGGTCTGCGCGGAATTGCGCCGTGAAGTGGCGCTCGCCGCGCCGCGTGGGCGGATCGTGGTCGATCGGCAAACTATCGGCCTCCCATTTGGGAAAACCGCCGTCGAGCACGACCACATCCTCGTGTCCCATAACGCGAAACATCCACCAGACGCGCGGGGCAGAGAACAGGCCATGATTATCGTAGATCACAACCCGCGAGCCGTCACCGATTCCAAGCGTACGCATGCGCGAGGCGAACTTCTCGGGCGTCGGCAGCATGTGGGGGAGGGACGAGTCAGTGTCGGCGATCTCGTCGATATCAAAAAACACCGCACCCGGAATGCGGCGTTCCGCAAATAGCGCACGAGCGTTGCGTTCATCATTGGGCATGAACCAGGTAGCGTCGACGACGCGGATATCGGGCGCGTCAAGCCGATCGGCGAGCCAGGCGCAAGAAACCATGGGATCGGGGCGTTGGGGCATTCGACGGACGCTAAGCCGCCTCCGCGCCGCCTTCAACAGCTAGCAAGCCTTTCAAACCGGCTTAGCCAGCGATAGCTGCACCACATCCGTGCGCCCGGTGCGGAAGCCGGCTTCGCAATAGCTGAGATAGAAGAGCCAAAGCTGCTTGAAGCGCTCGTCAAAACCCATGGCGCGAATGTCCGCCCAACGCGCCTGGAACCGGCGCGCCCATTCCGCGAGCGTTTCAGCATAGGAGTGGCCGAAGGCGTCAAGATCGCGCCATGTGAGCCCCGCATTGGCGGATTCCTGACGCAACCGGCCGACGCTGGCGAGCATGCCGCCCGGAAAGACGTAGCGCTGGATGAAGTCGGCGCGCTTTCGGTAGCGCTCGAATAGCTCGTCGTTGATGGTGATGATTTGCAGCGCCGCGCGTCCGCCGGGTTTCAACACATCCGAGATCTTGCCAAAGTAGACTGGCCAGTATTTTTCACCGACAGCCTCGAACATTTCGATCGAGGCGACTTTGTCGAACTGGCCTTCGATATCTCGGTAGTCCTGGCGTCGGATGTCAACCAAATCGCTCAACCCAGCCCGCGCGATCCGCTCGCGGGCGTAGGCCAGCTGTTCGTCGCTGATGGTGATGCCGGTCACGCGTGCGCCATAGTCGCGCGCCGCAATCTCCGCGAATCCGCCCCAGCCGCAGCCGATCTCAAGAACATGTTCGCCGGGTTTAAGGTCGAGGTGACGCGCGAGTGCGTGATATTTTTCAATTTGGCCCGCTTCGAGATCACGGGTTTTTTCAAAACGAGCCGACGAATAGGTCATGCTCCGATCGAGCCATGCCCCGTAGAATCGATTTCCGAGGTCATAGTGCTCGAGAATATTGCGGCGCGAGCCAGAGCGCGTGTTGTCCCGCGCGAGGTGACGTAGCCAATTAAGCGACTTACCCCACCAACTGCCTTCGAACACGCGCCGGAAGCGTTCGATATTGTTGGCAAGCAACACAAGTAGCGTGGAGAGGTCGTCGGTCTCCCATTCACCGGCTATCCAGCTCTCGGCAAAGCCGATGTCGCCATTGGCCACGACGCGCCGCGCAAAGCGCCAGTCCTTTACCCGAATGCGCAGAGGCGTGTCGCCGTCGCCAAAGCGGAGGACGGATTCATCGGGCAGCGTTGCTTCAATCGCCCCGCCCCGGATCTGCGCCAGCGCCAGCAACACCACTTTGGCGCTGGCGGGCGCCTTCAGCGCTGCGATCACGCCGGGGTTGGCGTCGCGGACGGAACTTGGCTCACCTGCTTTCATGGGACGTCACGCTCGTTTGTTGTCCCTCGCAATACGCGCCACCTTAATCCTTGGATGACAATCCCGCAAAGGCCGCCAGCGCCCGTGCGCGCGCCTGAGAATGATCGACAATGGGCTTGGGGTAGTCCGTGCCCAGCACGATGCTAGCGCGGCTTAGCGTGTCGGCGCTCGCCTCCCAGGGGCGATGGATCAATTCGTTGGGAAGTCTCGATAGCTCGGGAACCCAGCGCCGCACATAAACGCCCTCCGCATCGAACTTCTCCCCCTGGGTCACGGGATTGAAGATGCGGAAATAGGGGGCGGCGTCAGCGCCCGACCCTGCCACCCATTGCCAAGACGCCGCGTTATTGGCGAGGTCGGCGTCGAGAAGCGTGTCCCAAAACCAGGCCTCGCCCTGGCGCCAGTCGATGAGTAGGTGCTTGATCAGAAACGACGCCGCGATCATGCGCGCGCGATTGTGCATCGTGCCCGTGACCCAGAGTTCGCGCATCGCGGCATCTACAACCGGATAGCCGGTGCGGCCGCGCCGCCAGGATTCGAGCTCAGCTTCGTCATCGCGCCATGGAAACGCATTGAAGCTCTCGCGCCAATTCTGTTCAGGCAGGCTCGGCCAGTGAAACAGAAGATTGTAGGAAAACTCGCGCCAGCCGATTTCAGATAGAAACTTGGCCGCGCCGGGCGCATCGCCGACTGCGGCCCAGATTTGCACCGGGCTGATCTCGCCGAAGTGCAGATGCGGCGAGAGACGCGAGGTCGCGTTCTGCCCCAATTGATTGCGCGCCTCGGGATAGGCAGTCAGGCGCGTGCTCAGAAATGCGTCGAGCGCCGCGCGTGCGCCGGATTCGCCGGGCCTCCACTCGGGCTCGAATCCTTTCGCCCAGTTCGGCGCCTTCGGCCGCAACTTCCATGAGTCCAAGAGTTCGCTGGTCACCGCGCCCTTGAAGCCGTTCAGCGATTTCGGCGCCGGCAAAGGCGAACGGCTCGTACCGCGTTGCACACAAGCGCGCCAGAATGGCGTAAACACCTTGAAGGGCGCGCCGGTCTTGGTTTGAACCTCCCAGGGTTCAAACAGCAACGATCCGTTGAAGCTCTTGGCCTCGATGCCACTGGCCGCGAGCTGGTCTTTCAACTTGGCATCGCGTGCGATCGCGAAAGGCTCGTAGCAGCGGTTCCAAAACACCGCACGCGCGTCGCTCTCGCGGGTAAGCTGGGGAATCACTTGGTCCGCGCGGCCGCGGCGCAACACCAGTGAACCGCCACGTCGGGCGATGTTGGTGCTCAGTGACTCAAGGCTCTTGTGCAGCCACCAGCGCTGCGCGGCGCCGAAGCGCCAGCGACCCGGAGTCTCGTCGTCCAACACATAGACGAGGATGAGGGGCCGCTTTGTCTCGATCGCCGCGGCAAGCGCCGGATTGTCCTCGAGCCGCAAATCCTGACGCAACCAAACGATCGCGGGCTCAGCCATTCGGTCGTGCACGATTACGCAAATGGATTTCAAACATCTTGATATCACGCAGCCAACGGCCATGCGCGGACAAGCCGGCGATGACGAAGCCATAGAGGCCGCCGCGCCAGTGACCGCGTCCGACATATTGCTTGAAGAAGTAGAATGGCGAGGCAAGCACTATACGGAGCGCAACGACCCACATTGGTTTTAGTTTGGACGCTTTAGCCGCCACGCCGGACCAGCGATTGAGCTTTTCCTCGAAGTGTTCGAAGTCGCGGAAAGAGTAGTGCAGCAGCGGGGCCTTGATGCGTCCGACACTCATGTCAGGCGGAACCGTGAACTGATCCCATGCATAATGGTCCGGTTGACGGATGCGGCGCTTGTCGTAGAGCTTGCGACGGTCCGCGAGGGCGTGGTTCCACCATGGCTTGCCGTCAGGCGGCGCGGTGACCATCATCGTCTCATAGACAGGGGACGGCGGTTCGCCATTGGAAAACAAGGCGCGCACTTCCGCCGCGAATTCCGGCGTCACCACTTCGTCAGCGTCGATGTCGAGCATCCAGTTGTTAGCGCACTGATCTTCGGCGAAGCGCTTTTGCGTGCCGTTTCCGAGCCATTTCTGGTGGATGACGCGCGCGCCTGCTTTTTCGGCGATGTCAATCGTGCCATCCGTTGACCCACAATCGACGACGATCACTTCCGAGACGATCTGGCGCGCGGCTTCGACCACGGGCCCAATCAAACGCGCTTCGTTCAACGTACGGATATAGGCGGAAATGGGGAGCGGCGCGGCCATGTTGTGTCCGTAGAAACTGGGGTTTTCTGAGCCTTAGGTAGCCAGCGAACGCGCTATTGCAAGCGGCAATTTCGCTTGCCTTGACTTGGACTTAGCCGCCGCCTAAGTCGCGCCGATGTCAGCTGAAGCCACCGCGCCATCGACGCCCTTGCCGCCGCGCAGCTACAGCGTTGTGGTGACAAGCTGCGGACGCTTCGACCTTCTCCGCAGAACGCTACACTCCTTGCGCGACAAACTCGATCTGGCGCCGGACGCTTGGATCATCATTGAAGATTCCGGCGATGAAGCGGTACGAGACGTCACACGCGCGCTTGGCATCGACGCGGAGATCATTCTGAACCGACCGCAGCTCGGGCAGATGAAGTCGCTCGACAAAGTCTATGCGCAGGTGAAGACGCCGTACGCGTTCCATTGCGAAGATGATTGGGAGTTTTTCCGCACCGGATTCATGGCTGAATCGTTCGCGCTCTTGGAAGCGCGACCTGACTACAGCGTCGTGTGCCTGCGTCCGCGCGAGGAGCAGAACAAGCTCATTCGCAACGCGCCGATGCAGATTGTGGCGGGCATACGCATGTTCGAATGTGATCCAAGCCTGCACCCTGAGTATTTCAGCTACGCCTTCAATCCCGGTCTGCGGCGCATGGCTGACTACCACCGCATCGGCCCGTTTGTGCCGCTCGGGCACGAACCGGACGTGTCCTATGCGTTCAAGAAAGCCGGCTTTCGCCTAGCCAATCTTGAGGACCCCGCAGTGCGTCACATCGGCGACGAACGCCACGTGCACGATCCAACCCAACCCAAGAAAGCCTCGAACGCCTGGGAACGGCTCCAGCGCTCGATAGGCAAACGCTGGAAGCGGCTGCAACGCGCTTTGGAAAAGTAGGCTCTCGCGCCTAGCCGCTCCGCGCCAGTTCCGCCGCATCCGCATAGCCGAAAAGTTTGAGCACAGTGCGGATAGCGAGGCCGCGTTCTCCGCGCAGGTCAGGGTCGCGTTCGATCGCGAGGCGCGCTTCCTTGTCGGCGGCGCCCAAAAGATCGGAATGCGATTCCGGAACTACCAATCGAAAGGGCGGCAAACCCGATTGCTGCGTACCCAGCATGTCACCGGCGCCGCGCATGCGGAAGTCAATCTCGGCGATAGCGAA
>JALHOC010000029.1 GCA_022843225.1 Hyphomonadaceae bacterium | reverse complement strand
AGATATTGCCCGTCTGGGAGCGGCAGAAAGTTCGAGACCTTGCGCTCGACGATGCGCAGTCCATGACGGTGCAAGTCGAGGTCCGTGATCACCTTGGGATTCAGCAGGGAGACGGTGTAGGAGGCGACCGAGTTGCGAAAGCCGGGGTGAAACTCCTCGGTCACCGCTGCGCCGCCCACGACGTTTTGGCGCTCAAGAACAAGCACCTTTAGTCCCGCCTGCGCGAGATAGGCCGCGCAGGTGAGCCCGTTGTGGCCCCCGCCGATGATCAAGACGTCGTGCATCCAGCTTTCCCCCGCACCGTCATGGCGCAGCGTCGGCCAAGGTGCAAACCCGGAGCGATTGCGCTCGATCATTCTCTCGCCCGGGGTGCGGCCCTAGAGTAAAGGACCTGCGGAGTATCCCTCGTGACCTACAAGGACATCTTATGCGCCGCGATCACGCTCGCCGAGGATGAGGCAGCACTTGTGGCAGCGGGTGAGCTTGCGCACAAGTTCGGCGCCCGCGCTGCGGCTTTGGTGGTGGCGATCCATTCCGGCTCGGACTTCGCGCACGAAACCAAACCGCTGTCGGAATTGTTGACCGATATCGCCAAGGGGCCGCGTTCCGAGGTCGCACTGGAGCGCGAAAAGATCGTTAAATGGCTCGCGACCCGCCCGCATGATTTCGAAGTGCGCGATCTGACCATCGAGGGCGCGGTGGGTGAAGATGAAGTTGTTGCCCACGCGCGCATGGCCGATCTCGTGATCTTGGCGCGCGCGCAAACACATAGCCGCGCGCGCCAGGTGCTGGCCGAGCATGTGCTCTTCAAGTCCGGACGCCCCGCGCTCTTGGTTCCCAGCCAGCCTGTTAGAGAACGCGCATGGGATAAGATCATGATCGCTTGGAACGCGAAGCCCGAAGCCATGCGCGCGGTGACGGCGGCGCTGCCTTTGCTGCAGGCGGCGCGCCAAGTCAGTGTTGTCACGATCGACGCCAAGCCAAGCGCTGTGGGGCATGGGCCAGCGCCGGGTCATGAGTTGGCGGTCCACCTCGCGCATCGCGACGTGACAGTCGAGGTCCGCAATGTCGACGGCCTGGGCCGAGGCGATAGCCACGCGCTACTTGAGGAAGCGGCCGCATTTGACGCCGACATGATCGTCATGGGCGCTTGGGGGCATTCGCGCGCACGTGAATGGTTGTTTGGCGGTGTCACGCGCGACTTTCTCGCGCATGCGCCATTGCCCTTGTTGATGGCGCATTGACCATGAGCGAGCGCCTGACTCCCGCGTCGCCGAGTGGAGCGCCGGCGCAGCCCGGTGGCCAGGTCGGCCGCATCGGCGCGGCGGCGGTGTTCTACTTCATGATCGTGTTCGGCGTTGGTTTGCTACTGGGACCGCTGCGTGTGCTTTGGCTTGAGCCTTGGCTAGGGCAAACGCTGGCCGTGCTGTGCGAGGCGCCGTTTCTGGTGCTGGCGATGTGGCTCGGCGCGCGCGCCGCTCCGATCTGGGCGCGACTCAATGGCGGTTGGCGATCCTCTCTCGCGGTGGGTGTGATGGCCCTTGCGTTGCAACAGATTGCCGATCTTGCGGTGGGATTCGGCTTGCGCGGCATGACGCTGAAAACGCAGGTCGAGTATTTCGCCAGCCCGCCAGGCATGGTCTATCTCTTTACATTGATCTTGTTTCTGTTGATGCCGCTGGTACGCCGAGTGCTGCGTAAGGGAGAAGTTGCATGAGAAAGATCGTGCTTTTCGCGCTACTGGCGCTTGCGGCATGCGCGCGCACCGAGACAGCCGATGTCGCGGGCCGCTGGGAGGTGCAGCAGATCGCCGGCGCTTCACTGGGCGAGGGCGTTGATGTCTGGATCGAGATCAATGCGGACGCAAACGAGATGATCGGCTTCACCGGCTGCAATAATTTCTCCGCGCCGCTCTCGACGTTCGGCGACGCTGTCACGGTCGGCGCGATTGCGGAAGAGGTTGGCGAATGCGCAGATCCGGCGGCGGCGACGGACGAAGCGCGGTTCCTGGCCGTGCTGCCCAACATTCAGCGCCGCATAGTGCACGGCGACTCGCTTGAGTTGTCAGACGCAACGCCCGGCGTGGACGCGCTGATCAAGCTGCGGCGCGTGACCGTCGTCGGCGGCTGACGGCCAGCGCAAGCGCGCCAGCCAACATGAAGGCGGCCGTACCCGACCAGCACGCGGCGCAGTGTCCTAAGAATTCCGCGCCTGCATGCGGCGCCGAGCCGCACCAGGATTCGTACAGGGCACGCTCCAATGGCGTGCGCGTCCACGCGGTGAGCGCACCGTAGAGCGCCGGCCACAGCGCGCCGAGCGACCACAGCGCTGCCGGCGCCCGCCAGTCGTTGCCTTTGCCCATGATTCCCCGCTCCGCTTTTGCCGCGACACATTGGCCTTACGCGCCTTCGCTTCTGGGGCCTTGACCGAGATCAAGTCTGAGCGTCGCGCCCGCTGATATCGGCAAACCGTTGAGCGGGAATCAGCCCGGCGCGCGGCGTCGGCTTGGGGAGCGGCGCATGACGACAGCAACCGCAAAGGCAGAGTGGCGGATCGACGCCCTCGCCATCTTCATCATCATGGCTCTTGGCGTGTTCTACACGCTGTGGGGCGCGGCGCACGCCACGGACCGCGCGTTCGCGGTCCAGATGTGGACAGCGTTCGCGGCTTTTATGGCGGGGGGCGGGCTGCTCACCTACGTGATCGCGCGTGGCAAGGGCGCAAGCGAAACGCCCAGCAAGTACGAGAACGGGGTCATCAAGGCCGGCGTGTTCGCTTCGATGTTCTGGGGCATTGCCGGGTTTCTAGTCGGCGTGGTTATCGCGCTCCAGCTGGCGTTTCCGAACATCTTCTATTTTCCCGATTATGGCTGGACCAACTTCGGACGCTTGCGTCCGCTGCACACGTCTGCCGTGATTTTCGCCTTCGGCGGCAACGTGCTGCTGGCCACCAGCTTCTATGTCGTGCAGCGGACGTGCCGCGCGCGGCTGGCGGGCGGTCTGTGGCCGTGGTTTGTGTTCTGGGGCTACAATTTCTTCATCGTGTTGGCGGGCACGGGTTATCTGCTGGGCGTCACCGCGGGACGCGAATACGCCGAGCCGCCCTGGTACGCGGATATTTGGCTGACGCTGGTTTGGGTCGTTTATCTGCTGGTGTTCCTCGGCACGATCTGGAAGCGCCAGGAAAAGCACATCTACGTCGCCAATTGGTTCTATCTCGCCTTCATCGTCACCGTGGCGATGCTGCACATCGTCAACAATATCGCCATTCCGGTGAGCCTCGCGGGCTGGTTTAGTTACTCGCTGTTCTCTGGCGTGCAGGATGCGCTGACCCAGTGGTGGTACGCGCACAATGCGGTCGGCTTCTTCCTCACCGCCGGCTTCCTCGGCATCATGTACTACTTCATCCCGAAGCGGGCCGATCGCCCGGTCTATTCCTATCGCCTGAGCATCATTCACTTTTGGGCGCTGATTTTCCTCTACATCTGGGCAGGCCCGCACCACCTTCACTACACGGCGCTGCCACAATGGGCGCAGACGCTAGGCATGACGTTCTCGATCATGCTGTGGATGCCCAGTTGGGGCGGCATGATCAACGGGCTGATGACGCTCTCGGGCGCATGGGACAAACTGCGCACCGATCCCGTGCTGCGGATGCTGGTGGTCTCGGTGGCGTTCTACGGCATGTCGACTTTCGAAGGCCCGGTGATGTCGATCCGCGCCGTCAACTCGCTGTCACATTATACCGATTGGACTATCGGGCACGTGCATTCCGGCGCATTGGGCTGGGTGGGTTTCGTCAGCTTCGGCGCTCTGTATTGCCTGGTGCCGTGGCTCTGGAAGCGCAAGCAGCTTCATTCCAACGCTTTGGTCGAGTGGCACTTCTGGCTCTCGACCATCGGCATCGTCCTCTACATCACCTCGATGTGGGTGGCTGGTGTCATGCAAGGGCTGATGTGGCGCGCCTATAACGAGTTCGGCTTCCTAGAATACTCGTTCGTCGAAAGCGTCGAAGCCATGCACCCGTATTACATCATCCGGGCGGCAGGAGGGGCGTTATTCCTGATCGGCGCTTTCGTGATGGCGTACAATTTATGGCGCACGGCGACCGCCTCAGAGCCTCGCCACGAACGTGCGTTGGACGTGCCCGCTGCGGCCGTCACTGCTGAATAGAGGGGCGGATCATGTGGTCGTTTCACAAATGGTTCGAGCGTCATTCGCTCATTCTGGTCGTCGGCATTCTGGTCGTGGTGTCGATCGGCGGCTTGGTGCAGATCGCGCCGCTCTTCTTCATTGAGAGCACAATCGAAGAAGTCGAAGGTGTGCGGCCCTACACGCCGCTCGAATTGGCGGGGCGGCGCATCTATATCCGCGAGGGCTGCTATGTCTGCCATTCGCAAATGATCCGCCCGCTGCGTGACGAAGTCGAGCGCTATGGCCATTACTCGCTCGCCGCTGAGAGCATGTACGACCACCCATTCCAGTGGGGCTCGAAGCGCTCCGGTCCGGATTTGGCGCGCGTCGGCGGGCGCTATTCGGATGAGTGGCATCGCGCGCACTTGGAAGATCCGCGCTCCGTCGTCCCGGAATCGGTGATGCCGCCTTATGCGTTCCTCGCGAATGCGGATGTCGCGGTTGAGCAGATGCCCGAGCACTTGCGCGTCAATCGCATGCTGAGCGTGCCGTACTCGGACGAGCAACTCGCGAACGCCAGCATCGATGCGCGCGCGCAGGCCGAGCCTCTGGGCGAGAACGCGTTCGATTTCGAGCAACGTTATCCGGGCGCGGTCTCGCGTGACTTCGACGGCAATCCAGAACGGGTCAGCGAGATGGATGCGTTGATCGCTTATCTGCAAATGCTGGGAACCGGCGTCGATTTCAACGTCTACCAGGCGGATACGCCTGAGAACCGCAGGTAGGGGCTATGAGCTACGACCAAGCTACACAGTTTGCGCAAACCTGGGGTGTCGTGATGTTGGTGGCCGGATTCGCCGTGGCGTGCGTCTACGCGCTCTGGCCGAGCAACAAGGATAAATTCGACCGCGCCGCGCGCGCGCCGCTGAATGACGGGGAATGATGATGGCCGACAAACGAGAGCGCGATCATATCAGCGGCACGGAAACGACGGGGCACGAATGGGACGGCGTGAAGGAATTGGATACGCCGCTGCCGCGGTGGTGGCTCTATATCTTCTACGCCACGATCGTTATCTCTATCGTCTATTGGGTGCTCATGCCGGCTTGGCCGCTGGCCAACGGCTTCACGCGCGGGATGCTGAACTGGTCCGATCGCGCGAATGTAGCCGCCGACGTGCAATTCCTGCGGGACGCACGTGCACCATTGTTTCGGCGCCTGGCCGACGCCAGCGTCTCTGATATCGCCGCTGACCCTGATCTGCAGCAATTCGCGCGCGCGGCTGGCGCGAGCGTGTTCGGAGACAATTGCCGAACATGCCACGGCGCTGGCGGCGCCGGAGCGCCCGGTTTTCCCGTTCTGGCCGACGATGTGTGGATCTGGGGCGGCACCATGGCCGACATTGAGCAAACACTCCGTGTTGGCATCCGCGCCAGCCATCCCGAGACACGCATGTCGGCGATGCCGGCATTCGGCCGAGATGGCCTGCTGTCGGCCCGCGAGATCGGCGACGTAACCGAGTATGTTGTTTCGATTTCATCTGCGCGTCAGCGGCTTGAGCCAAATATGGCTGCTGCGGCGCGGGGCGCTGTCGTATATGCAGCGCAATGCGGCATTTGCCACGGGCCGTCAGGCGCGGGCGATCGTACGCAGGGCGCGCCGAGCCTGAATGACGACATTTGGCTCTATGGCGGCTCGCGCGAAGAAATCCGCACCCAAATTGAGCTGGGTCGCGGCGGGGTCATGCCATCGTGGGAGGCGCGTTTGGATGCTGGCACGCTACGGGCCTTGGCCTATTACGTGCACGATCTAGGCGGCGGCGAACCGGATGCGCCTCCGCCCACGCCGGAAGCGAGCCCTACAAGCCCAACGGCCGCGACAAGCCCAACACGGTAGTGACATGACCAAGCCCGTGACGCTTATCGACACGCGCGAGCTGGATGTTGATGCACGCGCCGTGAACTCCATGGAGTCACGCGCGCTCTACAAAAAACGAGAACAAATCTATCCCAAGCTCGTAAAGGGCACATTCCGCAATCTCAAATGGGTCGCGATGATTGGGCTGCTTGCGATCTATTACGTGACGCCCTGGATCAGATGGGATCGCGGCGCAGGCCAGCCAGACCAAGCTGTGTTGATCGATTTCGAGGGCCGTCGTTTCTATTTCTTCTTCATCGAGCTGTGGCCACAAGAAGTGTACTACATCACCGGGCTGCTGATCCTGGCGTCGTTTGGCATTTTCCTGTCGTCCGCTTTGTTCGGTCGGGTGTGGTGCGGCTATGCTTGCCCCCAAACCGTGTGGACCGACCTCTACATTCACGTAGAGCGTTGGGTTGAGGGCGACCGCAATGAGCGCATACGGCTCGACAAGGCGCCGCAGTCGTTATCGAAAGCGAGCAAGAAGGTAACGAAGCACGCGCTCTGGATCGCGATCGCTGCCGCGACAGGCGGCGCGTGGGTGTTTTACTTCGCCGACGCGCCAACCTTGTTCCGCGAGATATTCACCGGCACGGCATCGGCGGCGACTTATCTCTTCATCGGACTGCTGACGTTCACCACTTATGCGCTGGCCGGCACGATGCGCGAGCAGGTGTGCACTTACATGTGCCCATGGCCGCGCATACAGGCCGCGATGATCGACAAAGACGCTCTGTCCGTGACGTACCGCGTAGATCGCGGTGAACCGCGAGGACCGCACAAGAAAGGCGAAACCTGGGAAGGGCGCGGCGACTGCATCGATTGCCGTCAGTGTGTAGCAGCGTGTCCGCAAGGCATCGACATACGCGACGGCGACCAACTTGAGTGCATCAATTGCGCGCTCTGCATCGATGCCTGCGACGAGATCATGGAGAAGGTCGGTCGACCCAAGGGGCTCATCGCCTATGACAGTTACGCCAATCAAAATCGCCGGCAGCAGGGTAAGGCCGTCGCATATCGACTGATCCGACCGCGCACCATTCTGTATGGCGCCCTAATGGCAATCGTCGGCGCCGCGATGATCTACGCGTTGGTCACGCGGCAAACGCTCGACCTCAATGTCATTCGTGATCGCAGTCCGCCCTATGTTCGTATGGCGGATGGCTCCGTACGCAATGATTATGAGTTGAAGCTCATCAATATGGCGCCCGCGCCGCGTCGGCTGTCGATCCAAGTCGCGGGTCTTGAAGACGCGCGCCTGAGTGCCCCCCAACTCAACGCCGAGGGTTTGATCCTGGTCAGCGCGGCGGCGGACCGCGTCACCACTGTGCGCGTGCACGTCCTCGCGCCTGGGCGTACGACGGGCGGGTCTCACGATCTGACGTTTACGATCCGCGATCTCGATACGGGCGACGTGGCGACGAGCGCGTCGGCATTCCTAGCAGGAGGCGCACGATGAGCATCGCGACACGGCGTGTTTTCGAGGTGAGAGGCTGGCACGTGCTGGCGGCCATGCTGCTATTTTTTGGCGCGGTGATTGCGGTCAACGTTGCGTTTGCCGTCATCGCGGTTCGATCGTTCCCGGGCGAGGATGTTCGGCGATCATATTTGCAGGGCCTCCGGTATAACGATGCGATTGAGGCGCGGCGCACGCAAGCCGCATTGGGTTGGCGGGCTGAAGCGCAATTGGTCCCAAGCGATGCCGGCGCGATGCTTCAAGTTCGAGTGCTCGATCGAGGCGGCGTCCCCCTTTCGAACGTCAGCGTGACGGGCGTGCTCCAGCGGTCGACTGACGCGCGGTTCGATCGCGCGCTTGCGTTCACGCCAGCCGGCGACGGCCGCTTTGTCGCTGCTCTGGGCGACATTGCGCCAGGGCGCTGGCGGCTCCGCGCGCGAGCCGATGGCGAGAACGGACGTGCGCGGGATTTTGAAGCGGAGCTGACATGGTCGCCCTCGCGCTAACCGCAGCCGACGCGGGTTGCCCATCGGGGCTTGCGCCGCCAGCAGAGCGCGAGCAGCGCGCCGATCCGGGTGCCTTTGTGCGTCGCGATGCGCAGGGGCGCGACGTGCTGGAGTTGCTGATTCAAGGCGCGAAGTGCGCCGGGTGCATCCGTAAGATCGAGGGCGGGCTTCTGGCGATGTCAGGCGTTGACGCGGCGCGGCTAAATCTATCGACTGGACGGCTGGCAGTCGCGTGGGCACCCGGTGCGCTGAAGCCGCGCGACATCGTCGATGCCTTGACGCGCATGGGATATGGCGCGACGGCGTTTGACCCGGAAGCGGCCAAACAGCAGGTGGACGAAGAGGGCCGCAGGCTGTTGCGCTACCTCGCGGTCTCCGGCTTCGCGGCCATGAACATCATGATGTTCTCGGTGCCTATCTGGTCCGGCCATGAGGAGATGGGTGAGGGCACGCGGACTTTGCTGCACTGGGTGTCTGCGCTCATCGCAATACCCGCCGCCCTCTATGCGGCGCAGCCCTTCTTCGGCTCGGCTTGGGTGGCGCTTCGCGCGCGGCGAGCGAACATGGATGTGCCGATCTCGCTGGCGGTGTTCCTGACCCTCGGCATCAGCGTTTCGGAGACCATCCAGCAAGGCGAACATGCTTATTTCGACGGCATCGTCATGCTGCTCTTCTTTCTGCTGATCGGGCGCTACCTCGATCACAGGCTGCGCGAACGAGCGCGCACGGCGGCACGAGACCTGTTGGCGATGCAGGCGGTGACAGCGTCGCGCATCGAGCGTGACGGGTCGATAACGTCAATCGCGTCTCGCGATATTGCTGTCGGTGATCGGCTGTTGCTAGCGGCTGGCGATCGCGCGCCTGTGGATGGCCTGATCGAGGACGGCATTTCCGAACTCGATTGCTCGATGCTCACGGGTGAAACCGCGCCACAGCCGGCGCGTCCGGGCGGCGCAATCCATGCCGGCTCTGTTAACCTCACGCAGCGTCTGATCGTGCGCGTCGGCGCACGCGTGCAGGAATCGGCTATCGCTGAACTCGCGCGCCTAATTGAGATCGGCGAACAGGGGCGCGCCAAGTTCGTGCGTTTGGCCGACAAGGCGGCGGCGCTCTACGTGCCTGTTGTTCATTCCCTTGCAGCTCTGACCTTCTTGGGCTGGCTGTTTGGGCCGACGCTGCTACGGATGTTTGGGCTTGAGGCGGCCGATGTTGGGGTGCGACAGTCGATCTTGAATGCCGTCGCCGTTTTGATCATCACCTGTCCCTGTGCGTTGGGCTTGGCCGTGCCAGCCGTGCAGGTCGTGGCGACGGGGCGTTTGTTCAAGCGCGGCGTTTTGGTGAAGTCCGGCAACGCACTCGAGCGCTTGGCGCAAGTGGATGTCGCCGTGTTCGACAAGACCGGAACACTGACTTTGGGCAAGCCGAAACTGACGGTCCAGGTTGATTCCGAAACCCTGCAAGCCGCGGCGTCCTTGGCGCGAATTTCTCGCCATCCGCTGTCGCGGGCCTTGGTTGAAGCGGCAGGCCCCGGCACTCCGGTTAAGGATGGGCGTGAAGTTCCGGGCGAGGGTATCGAGGCGTGCGTTGATGGCGTGACCTGGCGTCTTGGCCGACGCACATTCGCTGCGCCATTGATGGCTGATATCTCGGATGGATCGGCGGAACTTTGGTTTGCGCGCGGCGATGCGCAGCCAACGCGCTTTGCGTTCGTGGACGCGCTTCGCGCTGACGCGGCGCAAACCATAGCCGCGCTCGCGCGACGCGGCATCGCAGTCGAGTTGATCTCAGGCGACAGACCCGCCGCCGTTGAGCTTGCGGCGCGCGCGGCGGGGATCGCGCACTGGCGCGGCGGAATCAGTCCTTCGGAAAAATCACGGCGTCTGGACGAGCTGAAAGCTCAAGGCAAACGCCCGCTGATGGTCGGCGACGGTCTCAATGACACCGCAGCGCTGGCGGCCGCGCACGCATCGGCCTCTCCCGGCACGGCGCTTGAGGCAAGTCAGGCCGCGTCCGACATCGTGATCCAAGGTGCGGGCCTAATGCCGCTTGTGGAGGCGATCGATGTAGCGCGAGCGGCTAAGAAGCGCGCGATCGAGAACTTACGCTTCTCGGCGCTTTACAATCTGATCGCCGCGCCAACAGCAGCGGCCGGGCTGCTTACGCCGCTGATCGCGGCTCTGGCCATGTCTGCCTCTTCGTTGATCGTGACGCTCAACGCGCTGCGACTGCAATTAGAGGGACGCCCCTAATGGACATCATGATTTTTTTGATTCCGGCCGCAGTGCTGATGGGCGCCACCGGCCTGGCGGCGTTCCTATGGAGCCTGAGGTCCGGCCAGTACGAGGACATGGACGGCGCGGCCCATCGCATCTTGATCGACGATGAAGATTGAGCCGGTGCACCCCTTGCACCGCACCGCCTAAGTTCTCCCAAGGACCTTAAACCGCAAGCTGAACCAGGAGACGCGCGCTTTACGCGCTGCTAGATCGGGGTTTGTTCAGTGCGGTAGGAGATGTGGATGAGCGACAGCGGCGGCACGCCAGCGAAAGTCGAATCGGCGCCGGCGGGCCAGGCCTACGAAACTGACGTGATCATCGTCGGCGCGGGTCCGGTTGGGCTGTTCGCGGTGTTTGAATTGGGTCTCTTGGGTCTGAAGGCTCATCTTGTCGATGTGTTGGATCGGCCCGGCGGTCAATGCGCGGAACTCTATCCCGAGAAGCCGATCTACGACATTCCCGCGCTGCCCGTGGTGACGGGCCAGGGGCTAACAGATGCGTTGATGCAGCAGATCGCGCCGTTCCATCCGACATTTCATCTGGCGCAGATGGCCGAAAAGCTGGAGCGGCTGGACAACCGCCGTTTCCGTCTGACGACCGAGTTGGGAACCTCGATCACAGCGCCTGTGTTGGCGATCGCGGCGGGCGGGGGGTCGTTCGTGCCGCGCAAGCCAAAGATTGATAATCTGGAAGCGTTCGAAGGTAAGAGCGTGCACTACGCGGTGCGTCAGATGGAGCGGTTTCGCGGCCGCGATATCGTGATCGCCGGCGGTGGCGACAGCGCGCTCGACTGGACGCTTAATTTGGCGCCGATTGCCAGATCGACGACGTTGATCCATCGCCGCGATGACTTCCGCGCCGCGCCGCATTCGGTAGCGCAAATGCGTGCGCTCGTCGCGGCCGGAAAGGTACGTCTGGAGATCGCCGATCTAAAAGGCGTCGTTGGTTCTGACCAACTCACGGCTATTCAATGCCAGACAAAGGAAAAGGGCGTCTACGAAATCCCGTGCGACGATCTGCTCGCCTTTTATGGCCTCACCATGAAGCTCGGACCAATCGCAGAGTTTGGCCTCAATCTCCATGAAAATTTGATCCCCGTGGATACCGAGAAGTTCGAAACCAGCGAGCCCGGAATTTTCGCTATCGGCGACATCAACACGTACCCAGGCAAGCTGAAGCTCATTCTGTGCGGTTTCCATGAAGGTTCGCTGATGGCGCAGGCCGCGTTCAAGATCGCGCGGCCTGGCGAGCGCCTGGTATTCCTCTACACGACGTCATCGACTGATCTGCAGAAGAAGCTCGGCGTTGCATGATCCACGCTTCCGTCCTTGATGCCATCGGCAACACGCCGCTCATTAAACTGAAGCGCGCGTCGGAAGAAACCGGCTGCACCATTCTGGGAAAGGCTGAGTTTCTCAATCCTGGACAATCGGTGAAGGATCGCGCCGCTCTCTCGATTGTGCTCGACGCCGAGGCCAAGGGCCAGCTCCTTCGCGGTGGCGTCATCGTTGAGGGCACGGCGGGCAATACTGGCATTGGCCTCGCGCTTATTGGCGCCGCCAAGGGCTATCGCACCATCGTGGTGATGCCGCGCACGCAAAGCCAGGAGAAGAAGGACGCGGTCATCGCGCTCGGCGCCGAGCTTGTGCAGGTCGACGCCGCGCCAGCCGCGAGCGAGAACCACTACACCAAGGTCGCCAAGCGCATCGCCGAAGAACGCAACAAGAGCGAACCGAACGGTGCGATCTGGGCAAACCAGTTTGACAATATCGCCAATCGGCAAGGCCATCTAGATACCACTGGTCCGGAGATTTGGCGCGACACCGATGGGAAGATCGATGGTTTCATCTGCGCCGTGGGTTCGGGCGGCACGCTCGGCGGCGTGTCGATGGCGCTGAAGGCCCGCAATCCTAATGTGGTGGTCGGCATCGCCGACCCGGGCGGCGCCGCGCTCTACAATTGGTACAAAAATGGCGAACTGAAAGCCGATGGAACCTCGATCACAGAAGGCATCGGTCAGGGCCGCGTGACGGCGAACCTTGAAGGCGTGGTCGTGGATGAAGCGTACCGGGTGGAAGATCAGGATTGGCTGCCGGTGCTTTACGCGTTGATCCAAGAGGAAGGCTTGTGCGTCGGTGGGTCAGCGGCGCTCAATGTGAAGGGCGCTATCGAGCTCGCGAAGACCTTAGGGCCGGGAAAAACCATCGTCACCGTGCTCTGCGATTACGGGAATCGCTACATGTCCAAACTGTTCAACGCGGACTTCCTGCGGTCGAAAGACTTGCCCGTGCCGCCCTGGTTGGCGTGAACGCCCCCCCTCGGCTACAAATCAGCCAAAGAAGGGGAATCGCTCACATGGGTCGAAACTTAGTCTTGGCTGCCGCCGTGTTGCTCGCCGCGTGCGTCTCAGCGCCAGCAACGCCTGCGCCAACGCCGCCGATAGCGCCGCCAACGGACATGCCAGCCTTTGCCCACGCGCCGCTTTCTGCCCAGGCGCTGATTGAACATGTGCGTATTCTGGCCTCCGACGAGTTCGAAGGGCGCGCGCCAGGCACTGAGGGCGAGCGCCGGACGATCTCGTATTTGGAGCGCGCATTCGCCGCCGCTGGCCTGCAGCCAGGCGTGACGCGCGCGGATGGGTCGCGCTCTTGGGTGCAGGAAACGCCGCTGATTTCGGCGCGCTTGACCAACACGCCGACGCTGACGATCTCCGGCCGCGATGGCGGGCGCGACTATGCCTATGCGACGCAATTCTCGGCTTGGACCAAGCGCCTGCAGGAGACCGTGTCGGTTGCGAACGCGCCGCTCGTTTTTGTCGGCTACGGCATCGTCGCGCCGGAGCTCAATTGGAACGATTATGCCGGCATCGACATGCGCGGCAAAATCGCGGTCATCCTGATCAATGACCCAGATTTTGAAACGGGCGACGATCGCGGCTTTGGCGGTCGCGCCATGACCTATTACGGGCGTTGGACCTACAAGTTCGAGGAAGCAGCGCGCCAGGGCGCCGCCGGCGCCATCATCATCCACGAAACCGCGCCGGCGGCCTATCCGTGGGCGGTGATCCAATCCTCAACGGGGAGCGCGCGCTGGGACATCGTGCGCGCCGATCGCGGCATGAGTCGCGCGGGCTTCGAAGGCTGGATCAACAATGAGGTCGCGATGGAGACTTTCGCCCGCGCAGGCCTCGATTTCAATGCCCTCAAGGCGCGCGCGCAGCAACGGCGGTTCCGGGCTGTGCCGATGAACCTAAACGGATCGTTGACGCTCAACACTCAGGTCGAGCAACGGACGACGTACAACGTGGTTGGCGTGCTGCCTGGTCGCGCACGGCCGAACGAGACTATCATCTACTCAGCGCACTGGGATCATTTGGGACGCTGCCCGGCGGTGAACGGCGACGATATCTGCAATGGCGCGCTCGACAACGCTACTGGCACGGCTGCTCTGATTGAATTGGCGCGCCGGTTCTCGGCGCAAGGCGCGCCCGAGCGCTCGGTCGCGTTCATAGCGCTGACGGCCGAGGAGCAGGGCTTGCTCGGCGCGCTCTATTATCGCGACAACCCGGTGTTCCCGGCGCGTGACAGCGTTGCCGCGATCAACATGGATGGCGTCAATAACATCGGGCCGACGCACGACATAGAAGTCGTCGGCTATGGCAAGAGCGAGATGGATGATTTGATCTCGCAAGCCGCCGCAGCTGTCGGCCATCGTGTAACGCCCGATTCCGCGCCTGAGCATGGCTATTTCTATCGTTCGGATCATTTGCACTTCGCGCAGCTTGGCATTCCGGTGCTTTATACCTCGAATGGCATCGACATGATCGACGGCGGGACGGCGCGGGGCGAAGCGGCCAACGCGACTTATATCGCCAATGCTTATCACAAGCCGGACGACGAACTGACGCCAGATTGGGACATGAGCGGAGGCGCGCAAGACTTGGAACTTCTGTACGCAGTCGGGCGGCGGATCGCGGATTCCAACTTGTGGCCGCAGTGGCGCGAGAACGCCGAGTTCCGCGCGGCGCGTGTCGCGTCGGGTCGCTGACTTTCCGAGATTAGCTCCGCTTACGAGCGCCGTAAGCGGGGCTGTTCTCACCGCAGCATTCGCTGCGCCTCTTGCTAAAGCCGCACGTAAGAACGTCATTGTTGTGTAACGTCAGCGCCTGCGCCACGAACCTCGCATGGAGACAGCGATGAGCGATGTGGTGCAAGTCTACGGCAGTTCCAACAGCGGCAATTGTCTCAAGGTCAAATGGGTCTGCGATTGTCTCACCATTCCATATCTGTGGACCGAGGTTGATAGCTTCGACGGCTCGACCCGTACGCCAGATTTCCTTGCGCTGAATCCGGCGGGGCAGGTGCCGGTCGTACAATTAGCGAACGGCCGCGTGCTCGCGCAATCCAACGCGATCATTGTGCACTTAGCGGAAGGGTCTGACCTTGTTCCAGCGGACGCTTATGCCCGCGCGAAGATGTTCGAGTGGCTGTTCTGGGAGCAGTATAGCCACGAGCCGGCGATCGCGGTGCGGATTGCGCGGAAGTATTACTTGAAGCAACGGGATGAGGATATCGACCCGGCTTTGATGACCAAAGGCAACGCCGCGCTCGCACGTATGGAGCAGCACCTGAACGCCGCGCTTTACCTTGTCGGGCCGGCGCTTAGCCTCGCGGACATCGCGCTCCTGGCCTACACCCGAGCGGCGAGTCGCGGCGGCTTTGACCTCGCGAGCTATCCATCCGTGGTCGCTTGGATTGCGCGGACGGAGAGTCAGCTCGGTCTCGAAAGCATTGCTTCAGGCTAGGTTGAGCCATTCGCCCACCCCTGGGGCCGCCCAGCTCTGGCCCTATTGGGGTGCGAGAGGCTAAGTTAGCCGGGGTAAACGACGAGAAGGCATGAGCATCCCTCCGGACCTTTGGCCCGCTTTGGCGATTACCTTCGGGTTGTTCCTCGCGGTTGGATTTTTCGCGCAGCTGGTCGATGGCGCTGTGGGCATGGCCTATGGCGTGATCTCATCCAGCGTTCTGTTGGCGTTTGGCGTGCCGCCGGCGCAGGCCTCGGCCACCATTCACGCAGCTGAGTGTTTCACCACCGGTGCTTCGGGTATCTCCCATCTGGCGCACCGCAATGTCGATTGGCGGTTGCTCGCGCGCTTGGCTCCCGCGGGAATCGTCGGCGGCGTCGCCGGTGCTTATCTGGTCACCGGCTTTGATCCGACCTTCATCAAGGCTGTGGTGGTCGCCTATCTTGGCGGGCTCGGGCTTTACCTGCTGGCGCGCGCGATCCGTGGCTTGAAGGAAGAGCCTCCGCATCTGAATCATGTCGTGCCGCTCGGCGTTGTCGGTGGTTTTCTGGATGCAAGCGGTGGCGGCGGTTGGGGTCCGATCGTCACCTCGACGCTGCTCGGGCGCGGACATGCTCCGCGCTACGTTATCGGCAGCGTCAACACAGCGGAATTCTTCGTGACCGTGGCGATTACGGCAGCGTTTATTTGGACCATGCTCACTGGTCGTTTAGAGTTCGAAGGCGGTGCGGCAACAGCGCTTGCCTCGCTCGCGGGATTGATCCTGGGCGGCCTCATTGCCGCGCCTTTGGCGGGCTACGTCACAAAAGTCGCGCCTGCGCGGCTCTTGCTGGGGTTCGCGGCGCTCCTGGTCGTATCGTTGTCGATCTGGCAGGGCATCCAATTGTGGCCGCGCCTGCATGAGTACCCGATATTCAACAGCTTCGCTGAGATGGCCGGCCTCTAGCGCAACGCGGCGTTTACCCCTTGTGAACCAAAGTGTCCGAGCGCCGTGCGGGAGCTTTTGGTTTGGTCGGGCCTATCAACTCAGCTGTTGCGTCGGCGTTGTTTGGTCGGGGCGGGGCGACCGCCACTGAGCCCTTGGGCGTTGGCGCCGACATCCTGACAGCCTTGGTGCGCGCGAGGGCTGGCGTCGATGCGGACGCCAAAACAGCTTCCGCCGATCCCAAAGCCCCGTTGGCGCCGGTTTGGACGCCGGGGATTTCGCCACGCACGCCGGCCTTGTTGCAGCGCGCGCTCGACGGCAAATCCTTTTTCGACACCCAGGCGAAGCTCTATTCTGATCTCGGGGCTTCGGGAGATTATCGGCGTTTGTTCGCGCTCTACACCGGGCTCTCGAGCATGCAGGCGCTCGCGGAACGCGCCGGCGAAGAGGGCGTTTCAAGCGCTGACAAGGCCCAAGCGACACGCCAATTCAGCCGCGGCATGTCCGAACTCCAGAAGTTTTTTGCGACGGAGCGTTTCGAGGATGTGCGCTTCGCTCAAGGAGATCGCGTCGATGCCGCACAGACGAGTTTGGCCCTGCAGACCAAGTCCGAGGATTACACGACCGGATTGATCCATCGTGGATCGCTCGCGGATGTGGTCAGGGGGCTGGCGGCGAATGCGCGTTTTGATGTTGTCGCGACCCCGCCTGGCGGCTCCGAGCGGCGCGTCGCGATCGATCTCGCCGAAATGGGCTCCATCCCGCGTTCGCTTGGCAGCGTCATCAGCTTTGTCAATTCGAGGCTGAGCGCCGCAGGCGCAGCCTCACGCCTCGAAGCCGTCGATCAGACGCCGAAAACCAGCACGATCAACATTGGCGGCCGAGCCATCACCTCGCGCTACACTGGCCCCAAGCAATACGCGTTGCAGCTGGATGTGCGCGCCGGGGAACGGGTGGCGCTTGAGCCGGTGGCGGCGACGCCGGCGTTCTATGCCGTGGGCGCAACCAATGGCGGCGCGCGCCTGATTAAACTCTCGGATGTCGATGGCGCGGCCGGCCAGCCCGTGCGGTTGGCGCGACCGGCAGCCACCGCCGATCCCATAGGGCCAAACGTGGCGTCGGGTTGGCTTGGGCCGGGCGCGCCATACTCGGCCGCGCCAGCAGGCGCCTACACGCACCGCAGCAACGCGCTGCTCTCGGCGGGCGACAACAATTTCGAGGCGGCGCTACGCGCGCCTGGCGAGGCGGTGCTTAAGCTCGCGTTCGCTGATGGCCGGGTTCTCTCGCTCTCAACGGCTTGGCGCGCTGACGATGTTGAAACTTGGCGCCAGCGCAGTGGCGAAAGCGGCGATCGCGCGATTGCCGACGACCTCGCCGAACGCTTGACGCAGATGTTGCACGAGCAAGGCGTCGCCGCAGGCGTCGAGGTCTGGGAGGACAACGGGGAGCTTGGCTTTTCGGTAATGACCGGCGATCTCGTCACCGTGTCGGGGCTCGCCATCAGCGGGCGCAATGTGAGTTTCACCCGCACCGATCCACCCGGCATGGTGGGCGGCTTACGCGACGGCGTGTTCGCGCGCCGCTATGCCGCGCCGGCCGTCGCGGGATCGAGCGATCTGTTTGAAGGCATGCAGACGTTCTTGATCTCCACGACCAACGCCACGCATTCCATCAACATCGATGGCGGGACCGATGGCGTCGATGGCGCGACTTTGCTGTTGCGTTTGAACCAGGAATTGGTGAAGCGCGGCGTGGCGGCGTCGGCGAGCTTCCACGACAATGGCGGCGCACTCGAACTACGCCTCGATGGTTTGCATGATCTTTCCTCTTTCGGTGCGACGATCAACGATGTGAACCATGCCGGGGTTCTTGCCGCGCCGAGTGCGTGGGCGTCGGGCGGATTGCCGGCGGCGAGTGCGGGCCAACCCTTCGGAGACGCGTTGCGCTTCTATGCGATTGCTGGCGGCCCGCCCTTATTGACGCATACAGGCGCACTCGACATCGCTGTCGTCGTGGCGACAGCGACTGGAAACAAAACTATCAATGTCGCGGTGAGCGCGCTTGAGCGCGCGAACGATCCGGATCCATCGCCCGGAACCTGGAGCGCAGCCTTCCAAGCGCGGCTGGACGTGGCATTGAACACGGCAGGCGTCTATGTCAGCGCCGCTGACGGCGCGCTCGGCAATTGGTCAGTCGCCGAGGGCGCGGGCCAGCGTCTCGTCTCTGTCAGCATCAATGGGGCGCCGCAAACGTTGCAGGCTAGCACGCCAGCTTTGGGTTTCGGCGGCGCCTTCTCCGTCGAGCGCAGTTTCACGAGTGCTTCGGCCTCCACAGGCGTCAGCGACGACGTGGCGGCCTTGGTCGGCGATCAGAATGTGTCGATCACATTCGATACGATCTGGGGCGCGCGTACGGTGTCCGCCGCCCTCAGCGGCGGCGATCCGCGCACTTTAGAAAGTGCGGCGCTGCGCTTGAACGAGGCTTTGGCCGCGCAGGGCTATGATCTCGGGGTGGAGGCGCAGGTGCTCTCAGGCGGCGGCGCTGGATTGCGTATCATCTCGGGCGCTTCGCACAGCATTCGCAGCGTAAGCGGTGTGAATCTCGGCGGGCAGGCGCGCGCGGTGACGCTCGATCCAATCGACTCTGCAAGCCGCGCCGATGATCCGGTTGGCGCCGCGCGCGTCGCGGAACGCGCGTCGCGCGGCGCGGCTGCTACCGAGACGATCTCGGCGCAATCGACTTTGACAGCGCCAAGCGCCAATGCGGCGGGGTGGTTCCCGGGGCGCGCCTTCGATGTGAGTGTCGGTGCCGGCGCCAAGGTCGCAACAGCGCGTGCTGTGGCGACCGGTTCTGATGGCGCGGTCTATGTTCTGGCCGATCTCAACGGCGATTCCGCAACGAGCCCCATCAGGGGTTCGCGCGATGTGGCGCTGTTCAAGTACGATTCCGTCGGCAAGCTCGTGTTCAGCGAGATGCTCGGCGCGGCGCAGTCGGCGAGCGGCTTCGCGCTCGCGGTGTCGAGCGACGGCAAGGTGGCGATTGCGGGCGCCATTGAAGGCGCGCTAACGGGTGCCGATGCCGCGAGGGGCGGAACTGACTCGTTCGTGACGCTGTTGGACGCGAGCGGCAAGGAAGTGTGGACGCAACGTCGCGCTGCGAACGCCAACGATGAAGCGCGTGCGGTTGCGTTCGCGCCTGATGGCAGCGTGATCGTCGCGGGAAAAACCGAGTCCGCGCTAGGCGGTGCGATCGCGATGGGCGGTGCCGACGCTTATGTGCGCGGCTTCTCCGCGACGGGTGCTGAATTGTTCACGCGCCAATTCGGCACGGGCAGCGACGATGCCGCCACGGCGCTGTTGGTGCGCGCCAATGGCGGCGGCGCCTTGGAGATTTTCACGGGCGGGGTCGAGAACCAGCGCGGGATTGTTCGCCGCTTTACCTATGCCTCGGGCGTTGGGCTCAGCGCCGCAACGAGCCGCGACATCGGCTATTTCCATACCGGCGCGATCAACGCGATCGCGGCCGACGGCGCTTCGCTCTATGTCGGCGGCGAGGTCGGCGCGGAGCGGCTTGATCTCGGTGTGGCGGCGCGTGCGGCCATTTCTGGCAAGGAAGGTTTCGTGGCGCGGCTCGATGCTGGCTTGGCGTCCGCCGCGCTGGATCGGGCGAGTTATCTAGGTTCTGCGCAAGATGACGCCGTCAGAAGCATCGCGCTGGTCGCCGGCGCGGTGTACGCAGCGGGCGTCTCCGGCGGCGTGATCGCCGGGCAGGCTAGCGCTAAAACGCAGTCCGCGTTCCTCACGCGCCTCGATGCCAACGGCGAAGCGGCTTGGACCCGCACATTCAATTCCGCCGGCGGCGCCTTTGCGCTGAACGGTTTGGCCGTCGATGCCGTTGGCGCATCGCCGCTCGATGTTCTTGGCCTACCGCGCGGCGTGGTGGCGGCCAATGAGCCCGGGGTGCTGACCAGTCGTAGCGCGCTCCGAGCTGGCGACGAATTTCGGGTCGGCGGCGAGGGGAAGCGCCTCACGACCATCCAGATCGGCGCCAACGATACTTTGGCCTCGCTCGTGGGCTCGATCAATCGCGCGCTCGGCTCGAGCGGTCGTGCCGAGATCGTACGTGAAAACGGCGCCGAGCGTTTGAAGGTCAGCGCGCGGGAGGGTCAAGCCGTGCGCATCGAAGCTGGTCGCCCAGGCGCTAACGCGCTCGATGCGCTGGGGCTCACGCCAGGCATCGTCGCTGTGAACACAACAGCGCGCGGTTCGCTTCGAACGTTTGGCCTTGGCCTTGCCGCAAGCGATCTTAAGCTCGAGAGCAAGGCTGACATCGCCAAGACGAACGCGGAACTGTCGGCGGCGATTTCGTTGGTGCGGCAAGCCTACGATCTGCTGCTTTATCCCAATGCGAAGGAACAAACCCCAGCCGAGAAGGCTCTCGAAGCGCGGCGTCAAAACGTTGGAGCTGCGCCCGAATATCTGACCGCCCAACTCGCGAATTATCAGGCGGCGTTGGCGCGGCTGCGGGGCGGGTAGCGCCGGAACTGGTGCCACGGGAGAGGATTGAACTCTCGACCTCACCCTTACCAAGGGTGCGCTCTACCACTGAGCTACCGCGGCGCTGACTCGCAGGCCCCTGACGACCAGGAAGCGGGGCTTCTAGCGGGGGAACCCCCGGAAGGGAAGGCCAGCCAGCGCGTCCACCTCAGCCCTTATTGCCGCCTTCAAGGTCTTCGGCGGGTTTGGCCGGCGGAGGCGCCAGCACTGGGGGCTGATCGGGTGGAACGGGTGGCGCATCCTCTTCATCGGCCGGGCTTAAGTCGGGGTTCGCCCCGCAGGCCGAGCGCACGACCCGCCAATCCGCCGCGTTGAGGGACGGCTGCAGGCCTGGGCGTGATCGAGCGCGGGCGGCGGCGGCGCGCGCCTCGGAGGCTGGGTGGCTGGAGAGCAACATCGGGATGTCGCCACCCTGTTCCTCGCTCATGGCTTGGAAGCGTTCGAACAGCCGCGCCAGGCCGCCAGAGTCGATGTTTGCGGCGTCGAGATACTCAAGGCCGCGGCTGTCGGCGTCTTCTTCGTCGCCGCGGCTGTAGCGTAGGCCGGCGAGATTGACTGAGGCAATGGCGATGGCCTGACCCGCGCCCGCGCCGCCAAACACCACATCGAAGAACACGCCCGCGCCGACCTGGCGCACCACGTTGGTCATGACGTGGTTATGCTCGATGTGCGCGATCTCGTGTGCGAGCACGCCGATCAGTTCGTCGGGGTGCTCCGCCATGGCGATGAGATCGTCGGTGACGATGATCGAGTGATCTGGCAAGGCGAACGCGTTTGGGAAGGGCGCATCGACGATCGTGATCCAGATCGCTTCGCGCTGGGGCACATCGGCGGCGCTCATGATGCGAAAGGCGGCGTCGTTGAGGATGCGTGCGGCTTCGTCGCTGTCATCGCAATAGGCGGTGAAGCCGTCGACTTGCGCCCAGGAGATGTCGGCGATCTGATTGCGGTAGCGCGCCGGCATGACGTCCGCGATAGGCGCGGCCGCCATGGGCACGCCGACGAGGAACACTGCTGCGAGCGACCATGCGGCAGCGACCAATGCGCCAATCGTCCTGGGGCGCTCCACCCCTTGCGCGCGCGCTCTGAACAGCGCCGGCGCGAGCGGTCGCAGGTCGGCTGCGGCTGACGCGTAGAGATCCAGCCGCTCGCCAGTGTCTGGTATGCGCTTCAGAAGAATGCGCCCGTTGCTGTCGTCCGCACGCGCGAGATACGCATAGGTCCAGATGTGCCGCTGACCCGCGACATCGATGACGACGCACTCCGGCGTAAACGCAACATCAGCTTCGGCATAGACCGCAGCGCGGCCATCGGCGTAACGCGCGCGCATCAGACCACCCCCACGCCCATGTCGAGATCAAAGGCGTCGCCGAGGCTCTCGCCCGCGCGCGGTTCCTGGACAATGCTCTGACCAATCTCGGCGAAGCGCGGCGTGCCGATCATCTCCAACCGATTGAGTATGTAGCGCACCTGCAGAAAGCCGGCCATGGGCGCCAGAAGGCCGAGCGAGAAAATGATGATCGCCCACCCCGCGAGCGACACCAGAAACAGCGAAAACGTCTTGGCTCGGAGCTGGAAGCGCGCGCCATCGAGTGTGATCAATGAGGCGATCCGGTTCATGGCGGCGGCGTTGTACGGCGCCCAAAGCAATAGCAGCAGCGCGAAGAAGACGGCGATTCCGATGACGCCCGCCGCGATCAAATAGGGCGCCATTACTTGACCAACAGCGTCGCCATCCGCCCCACGGGCAGCTGCGCCAAACAGCGGAATGAACACAAAAACCGCCATCAATGTGATCGTCGCGAAATAAGCGATCAGCACGCTGAACCAGCCTAGCGCGAATGGGCCCCAGAGGCCCCGGTGCATGGGCTCGCCGTCCTCCACAAACTGGAAAGGCTGATCGCCGAAGCGCGCGTTCTCCCAAAGCAATTTCGCGCGGTTCATGCGCGCGACAGGTGTGTACCAGCCGAGCGATAAAGTTTGCAGCACCGTCCACCCGGCGGAAGCGAACGCGAAGCTCCAGGCTGAGCCGGAAAGCCCCATGCGAATGCCGCGCCAGCGCGTGCGCGAAAGTTGATAGCGACGCATCCAGTAGCGCGCCGCTGCGATCAGCGGCACGGCGAAAATGTAGAAGCCGATGCTGAGCCAAGCCGCAACCACCGGATCCATGGCAAACGGCGCGACGTAGAACACGAAGATTGCGGGGATGAAAAAGGTCGGCAGAGAAATGAGAAAACCGCGCAGCAATTCGCCGCCCGTGCCCGTGTATTCAAGCGGATCGCCCATGACCCACATGCGTGACCACAGCCGCCGGCGCATAGAGGTGCGCGCCCAGAAGCGATAGAGCGTAAGCGTCACGATCGTGAGCCCGGCGTTCTTGAGGGCTAGGCCCAGCACGTCGAAGAATTTGCCCTGATGGGCGAAGGGCTGGGCGGGCGCGGCGGCGTCGAGGCTCATGACGGCGCGACCTTAACGAAAGCCCCCTCCGAGGTCGATGCCCTGCCCCCAAAGGGGATGCGGCTAACGGGTCCGAATCCGGCGAGACGGGCGGATCAAAACGGCTCATACATGGCCAATGCTGGACGCCGAAATCTGCCACGCCGCATGCGATGCCAAGGACCGCCGTTTTGACGGGCGATTTTATGTCGGGGTCACCTCCACCGGCATTTATTGTCGCTGTATTTGCCCTGCGCGAACGCCCAAGCGCTCAAACCGCACCTTTTGGCCGTCGGCGGCGGCGGCCGAAGCGGCGGGCTTTCGCCCATGTCTGTTGTGTCGGCCTGAGCGCGCGCCGGGGCTGGCGCCGATTGACGCGCCCGCACGACTCGCATCGGCAGCCTATGCGCGCATCGAGGCAGGCGCGCTGGATGAACGTGGGTTGGAGGCTTTGGCCGTTGAGCTTGGCGTCACCTCTCGTCACTTGCGCCGTGTCATGAATACGCAATTCGGCGCGAGCCCAATTCAAATCGCGCAGACCGGGCGTCTGTTGTCGGCTCGGCGGTTGCTCAATGAAACAGCTTTGAGCGTAACGGAAGTCGCGTTTGCCTCGGGCTTTCGCAGTCTACGCCGCTTTAACGCCACCATGAAGGAACGATATGGCGCGTCGCCGACTAAGATGCGAGGCCGCAAGGTTCTGACGCGCGGCGAGACGTTTAGCGTCACCCTCTCTCCGCGCGGGGACTACGCATTTGCGCCAACGTTTGATTTTTTGCGTTTGAGGGCGCTGCCGGGCGTCGAAAGCTGTGATGGCAAGAGCTATGCCCGCACGCTTAGACTTGGCAAAGCGTTGGGGTGGCTTGAGGTTGGCATGGGCCCGAAGGGGCTGATGCTGACGCTTTCGGAGAATCTCGCGCCGCATTTACGTCCACTCGTCGCCCAGGTGCGCGGCGCCTTCGATCTTGATGCGGAGATGCTCACGGTAGACGCGCATTTGGCGTGCGATCGAGAACTCAAGAAGGACGTCAAACGCGAGCCAGGCGTGCGCATTTCTGGCATGCTTGATGGTTTTGAGTGCGTTGTACGCGCCGTGCTAGGCCAACAAGTCACGGTTGCGGGCGCGCGCACGCTGACGGAGCGATTGGTGGCTCAGTTCGGCGCTGACGCGCGCGGGCCGGAAGGGTTGACGCGCGCGTTTCCAGCGCCGGAGGCATTGGCGGAGGCGGGCGCCGCCGCGATTGCTACAATTGGTTTGCCGATGAAGCGCGCTGAAACGCTAAATCGGCTGGCGCGGGCGGTGTGCGATGGCGAAATTCCGCTTGCGCGCGGCGCCATTGTCGCCGGGCGCGCGGCGTTGGCCGAGATCCCTGGCATCGGGCCTTGGACGATCGAGTATGTCGCGATGCGCGCGCTTGGCGATCCCGATGCGTACCCGGCGACAGATATTGCTCTCATTAATGCGCTGGGGCGCAAAGGCGAAACGCTCGAGTATCTCAAACCATGGCGCGCCTACGCAGCGATCCGCTTGTGGCGGCGTGGCGCAAGCAAAGGCGTCCGCACATGATCTCATCGGTATACGGTAGCCCGGTTGGCGAACTCACCCTCCATTCGAATGGCGCGGCGATCACCGGGCTTGAATTCGAGCAGCATAAGCACCCGCTGCCAGAGAGCCCGCGCGGGAACGATCGCGTGCTGGACCAGGCGCGGCGTGAGCTTGACTTGTATTTCGGGGGAAAGCTGACGGCGTTTGGCGTGGCGACGGCGGCGCGAGGAACGGCGTTTCAGCTGCGGGTCTGGGAGGCGCTGAAGCGCATTCCATATGGCGCGACGCGCACCTATGGCGACCAGGCCGCAGCGATCGGCCAACCGAAAGCGGTGCGGGCGGTCGGGCTCGCTAACGGGCGAAACCCGATCTCGATTATCGTGCCATGCCACCGCGTCATCGGCGCCAATGGCGCCCTGACGGGCTTCGGCGGGGGCATCAGGCGCAAACAATTCTTGTTGGACTTGGAGCGGGGCGGCGCGGGTCTGTTGATGACGGGAACGTAACCGCGATTGACCGTCGCGCGCGGCGCGTAGGGCATGCTAGAAGCCCGCCAGATTGCGGGACAGGAGCAGGCTCATGCGGAAGATCGTGGCGGCGGCAGCGTGTGCGCTGGCTTTGGCGGCGCCGGGGGCGAGCGTCGGTCAGACGTCCGGTTGGACCTATGCCTATGTCGATGGCGTCGCGACCGCGACCCAGCGCGATGATCGCGGGCGGGTCACCGCCACGCTCACCTGTCGTCCGCCGGAAGGGAACATCGTGATCAGCGACTACACCTTGGCGCGTCATGGCCGCCGCGCGAATACGTCAGCGGTGCGTATAGGTGCGCTCAGCGTCAATGTCCCGAGCCAAGTTCAGGGCAATGGGCGCAATCGCGCGCTGACGATCAATTTGCCGCAGCGTCCGCCGATCTTGGCGGCGGTGCAACCGACAGATCGGCTTTCGGTAACGGTGGGCAATCAGACGCACACTTATCTCGAAGGTGCGCCACAGCGCATGAAGGAAGTCGCCTACGCGTGTTGGGGAAGCTGACCGCTCACACTTTTCTGCGTTGATCGACCAGATAACCGCGACGGCCTTCGCTTTGCGTGACCCCAGGCGCGAAGTTCAGCGCAATCGCGCTTGCAAACGCCAACGCGCTTGCGAGCGCGCCGATCCACTCGGGTACGTCCTCGCTTTGGTTGAGCCAGAGGGTGAGCGCCGAAGCTGTTGCCAAGACGCCGGCGGCGAACGCCAAGCGCGTGCGCACATTCGAACCGCGCGCGCGCCAGAAAGCCCAATGCACGCCGAACAGGAACGCGGGCAACAAGAAGCCGAGTGGTTGGGGCGCGCTTAACGGCTCGGCGCGCAGCGACCAAAACGGCGACAACCACAGCGCCGAGGCCAGCACGAAGGCGGCCAAGGCGGGCGCGGCGAGCGTCATGGCTGCGGCCATGCGGGGCCCTTTGTTTGCCGCCGAGGCCGTCAACAACGCGCCGGCAAGCCAAATTGAGATGTGGGTTCCCGCTTCAGGAAAACCGATAGGGCGCAGCTGCGCGGCTTCGCCTGCGAAGACGAGGCGCGTCGCCAGATGCAAGCCGCCAATGAGGAATGTGAGCGCGAGTAGGTCGAACGCAATGTGCAAGCCTAGTGCTTTGGCGCGCTTGGCGAAATGCGCCGCCGCGGCCGAGAGACTAGCTGGCGCCGCCAGTGCGAACGCGATCAGGCTCCAAGTCGGCCAGGGCGCTGAGTTCAGGTGCAAGTCCAGCGACACGAGCGCCATCAGCGCCGAGAGCAAACCCGCCAAGCATGCTAAAACGCGCCAAGCGGGATGCGGCCAACGGAAGTTCGTCGCCATGAATGCGAGCGCAAGGCTCGCGCACGCGCTAGCCGCAAACGGGGCCAGCAATGCGATCAAAACCGCGGCCACCATCGAAACACTGGCGCCTGCCGCGAGAACCCATGTCGTTAGTCCCAACGCGTTGAGCCCACGTTCGCGGCGCTGCGCCGCGACGTAGAGGATGGCGATCAGAGCGACCGACAGCGCTGCAAAGGCTGCCGCCGCCGCGTACCGGCTCTCTAAAGCGTGGCGCGCGCCATAGAGTGCGAAGATGACGGCCAGCGGGGCCAGCGCGCCCGCACCCGCAAGCGCAACGCCGCGCGCGCCAAGCACGGGGACCCGAACAGCGGCAATACCCAGGAAGAGCGCACCTGCCCAGGCGGAGGCCGGCGTGAACCAGATCGCGGCCTCGGGCTGGCCGCTGAGCACAAACAAGACCAACAGCGCCAACGCAAACGCGCCGAGGTGAAATGCTTCCAGACGCAACGACGCTGCGCCGACAAGCGCGGCGCCGATCGTGATGGCGCCCAGGGCGGCGCCGGCTGGCCCAACAATGCCGACTGCATTGGCCATGAACAAAGCTGCCGCGACCGCGATGAGGGTAAGCGCTGCGCCGATTGCGGTGTCTCTCACCACGGCATGGGCAAGACCGGCGACGCCGACAACAGCGATGCCGGTTGAGAATAGAAGCGGCGCATTCGGCGCGCCGAGTGCGATGCCCAGCACGGCCCAAATCGTTGCACTTGCCACAGCGGTCCAGCCCGCGATGCGCCATTGTGGGTGCAGCGCGATTAGTGACATCGCCGCCGCGAAGATCAGCCCAGCGGTCGCGACCGCGCCTGCACTGGCCTCGACGAGAAACCCCAAGGCCGGCGCGATCGCTGTGAAGCTGAGCGCTGCGCCTTGGAGGACATTCAGTGGCGGGGCCTTCCATGCGCCGCCGCCCTCGCGTTGCTCTGCGCTGGGAAGTCGCCAAGCGCGCGCCGCACGCGCATGGGGCGTTTCCATGCTGATCTCAGCGGAAGGTGCGGCGGCGGTTGCGGCGATTGCCGCACGCGGCGCCGCCTTGCGCGATTGAAGCGCGTCCACGGCCTCGCGCAAGCGTCCGACTTCGCCCTGAAGCGTTTCGAGCCTGCGCCACAAGAGGCCGAAGCCCGCCGCCGTCAGCGCCAGTTGGGCGAGGAGGAGAAATGTCTCCATGGCCGCTTCCTAGCGCAGAAGGCGGCTGATGACATGCCCAAATCCGGGCGCCCCCTATCCACGCTCTTAGCTGTGCCGATCAAGATGCTGATTTTGCTCCTCTTTCGTCAGAAGCAAGGCCTGATCATGAGCTGGATTGCTTCTGCGAAAGCGCCAGCCTAGCGTCCCGCCCGTATCGGGGGGGAGCGCTTTGACGTACAGTTTCGACAACGCACGCAGTCTGATTGCCGTGGTCGTCATTATCCTGATTGCCTGGCTCTTCTCGGAGAACAAGCGCCGTTTTCCGCTGCTGCTCACCTTAGGCGCGTTGGCGCTGCAGGTGGTGTTGGTGCTGGCGCTGTTTGCGGCGCCGAACTCGCAAGCCTTGCTCAATGGCGTCAACGCGGCGGTGGATGG
>JALHOC010000028.1:26349-28290 GCA_022843225.1 Hyphomonadaceae bacterium | reverse complement strand
CGCGACACAACGCCGGGCCTCATTCTGATCGCCGCCACGCTCGTGTCGTTCATCCTGCTCAATGGCCCCACCGGCGAGGCGTTCCATCACCTGCTGGAAGATCAGATCGCGGGCCTGAGCGTCGGCCTTGGCGCGGGCGCCCACGCGGTCAACGTCCATCTCATCATCAACGACGCTTTGATGGTGATTTTCTTCCTCTATGTCGGGCTGGAGCTGAAGCGCGAGACGGTCGAGGGCCCGTTCAAGAACCCCCGCGAAGCGGCGCTGCCTATGGCGGGCGCCGTCGGCGGAATGGCTGCGCCGGCTTTGATCTACGTGGCGATCAATGCCTCCCACCCCGAGTTTCTGCGCGGCTGGGCCATTCCTGCCGCCACCGATATCGCCTTCGCGGTGGGGGTTATGTCGCTGCTCGGCCCGCGCATCCCGGCTGGCTTGCGGCTGTTTCTGCTGGCGCTCGCCATCATCGACGATCTCGGGGCTATCCTGGTGATCGCGGTGTTTTATTCTAAGTATCTCGTAGGTTGGGCGCTGGGCGGGGCGGCGGCGACGTTCATCGCCATGCTGCTGATGAACCGCGCTAGCGTGAAAGCGCTTTGGCCCTATTGGCTCCTAGGGTTCGTCCTCTGGGGGTTCATGCTGATCTCCGGCGTGCACGCCACCATCGCCGGCGTGCTGACGGCGATGACCGTGCCAATGCGCCGCCGCGACGGCTCTTCGCCGCTGATCGACGCTGAGCACGCGCTCAAGCCTTGGGTGCAATTCGCGATCATGCCGATCTTCGCGCTCGCCAATGCAGGCGTGATCCTGCACGGCGCGGGGCTCGACACAGTGTTGCATCCGATCGCGGCCGGCATCGCGCTGGGCCTCATCATCGGCAAGCCGCTGGGCATCATGCTGATGGCTTATGCCGCCTGCGCGGTGTTGAAGCAGCGCGCGCCGGGCACGCCCGCGCAAATGCTCGGCATGTCGATGCTTGCGGGCATCGGCTTCACCATGAGCTTGTTCATTGGCGGGCTGGCGTTCGGCACAGGCGACCTTGCCACGCCGGTGCGGTTCGGCGTGCTCGGGGGATCGCTCACGTCAGCGCTGCTGGGCTTGATGGTGTTATGGCTCGCCTGTCGCGGCGCGCCAGCCGAACGCGACCTTTCCCTGGCTGCGGAGGAAGACCTGGCCGAAGCGCGTGGCGTCATCGAGGATATCGACCCGCCCAAACGATAACGGCCAAAACGATAACGGCCGCGCCCGGTTGCCCGAGCGCGGCCGCTTCGTCGCATTGAAAGAGCGTCTCCTCCCCGAAACGCGACCGTTCGCGACAAGAACGATCGAGCGCAGCGTTAGCGGGCTTTCCGGCGCCGTCAAGATATTGTCACAATCGGGCGAGCATTTCCCGCACGCCCGCGACCAGCTGGTCACGCGCCACCTCTTGCTGCACCTGCTCACGCGCCTTGGCATAGGCTTCGCGGTCCTCGCCCAGAGATTGCGCGATGCGCGCGCCGAGCTTCAGATCCTTCAAGGTCACCACGCCCTTCGCCACTTCATCGCCGCCTTGGATCACCGCGATGGGCGCGGCGCGCTTGTCGGCGTATTTGAGCTGCGCCTTCATGCCGCCGGCGCCGAGATAGGCTTCGGCGCGCACGCCAGCGGCGCGGAGTTCGTTCGCCATGGCGAGCGCATCGCCGACGCGCGCCTGATCCATCACGAGCACAACAACCGGGCCATCGGCTTCCGCGGCTTGTTGCGCTTGCAACGCCGCCGCTAAGCGCGACACGCCAATGGAGAAGCCGGTCGCCGGAATAGGCTCACCGCGGAAGCGCGACACGAGATCATCGTACCGACCACCGCCGCCGACCGAGCCGAAACTCGCGCCACCCTCGCCAATCAGCTGCGCCTCGAACACAGCGCCTGTGTAGTATTCGAGGCCGCGGACGATGGAGGGATCAA
>JALHOC010000028.1:0-26249 GCA_022843225.1 Hyphomonadaceae bacterium | reverse complement strand
GGCGTCTCCAGCGGCTCGAAGCCCCACTCCTCATAGACCTTAGCGATGCGCTCAATCAGCCCGCGCTCCAGCGCGAGCCCAGGCCCGCGCCGATCCTGCAGCCCACGCGCGCGCCGCGCCTTCGGGCGCTCGATTTCGTCCTTCTTGCTCATGGGGAGCGCTTAGCCGAACCCGCGCCGCAACATAAGTCCCTCCTGGGCGCACCCGTCCGCTTCGCGGACACCCTCTCCCCGAGCACGGGGATACGGGCCTGCGCGCGTGCTCCCCCTCGACCGTTCAGCGGTTCAGATACCGTTCGCGTTCAGTGGAGGAATACAGGTCAGGCATGGCATGCAATTGTAGCGCAATGTACAGCACTGCCCTGCGCCCATCGGCGTCTGCTATTGGCGCTGTGATCGTGCCGCCATTGCGCGAGTTATCTTCGAAATCAATGCGGCCGACCGGTTGTGCGTCACGGCTGATAATGAACCCCTGGACGACACGCGGATCCATAAAACCTTCTCGTCCAAACGCGGTCGGCGTGGCTTCGTAGGTGACGCCTTCGTACGAGGCGCGGGCGCGGAGAATGGCTTGAAGGTCAGGCTCATCGCCGTCCTCGCCGCCGCCGACTGAAATACCTGCTATGCCGAAGCCAAATCCGGCGCTTGCTTGCCGGAATGCGGGTAAAGTCACTTCCATTGCGTATGCGCCCTCAGACTGACCTTCAGCCGTGCACGCATACAGACCTGATGTTCGTTGGTCCCACTGCACACCCAACAGAGAGCGCCCCTCCGAGTCCAACCGGCATACGCCACTCAGCACTTCAACGTTATCCGCGCCAACGAAACGGTAGTTCGTAGATACGCGCCAAGCGTCTCGCGAAAGCGAGAGTCCGTTGGTCCTGTGGCCAGTAATGCGCGCGATGAACGAGTATCCGGCTGCCGACCTACCGGTCTCCATCAATCCGGCCCGCGCTTGGCCGATCTCCAGAGTTTCGACAGCAACCGCATAAGGCGCAGCTGCATTAGCGCCCGCAGCCTCGACTGGGGTTCCCGAATCTTGCGCAAAGGCATTGAACGGAAGCAGCGCGCACGCCGCGATCACAAACAGACGTCTCATAGAATCGCTCCCCAGTCTTTCAGCAAAGACTGCCGCGCATGCGCAAGAAGAGCAATCACGCAGCGCCGCGCCGCCGCAGAACCGGGCCAAAAGTGCGTCCCGCCGCTAGCGCGGATTCATCTGCCGGCGCAGGAAGGCGGGGATTTCCAGCTCTTCGTCGAGCGCGGGATCGCGCTGAGGCTCTTCGCGTGCGTGGCGCGGCGGCAACGCATCGTCATAATCGAGGTTGATCTCGTGTTCGCGCACCGGATCGGGCGTCGGCTTCTTCCAGCCGAACAGCGAAAAGCCGCCGCCATTGCCCGCACGGCGCGGTTCAGGCTCGATATCGTTGGCGAAGCTCGGGCGCGGCTCGTCCAGGCTTTCGCGCGCAGCGGGACGCGCGGGCTCGGGACGCGGCGCGACATAGGGCCGGCGCGGCGCAGTTTCAGCGGCGCGGCGCGCGGGCTCGACGACCGTTTGCTGCGTGACGATCGCTTCGTCGTCGATGCCGGTGGCGACCACCGACACGCGAATGCGGCCTTCCAATTGCTCGTCGAAGGTTGAGCCCAGAATGATGTTGGCGTTGGGATCGACTTCGGCGCGGATTTCATTCGCGGCCTGATCGACTTCGTACAACGTCATGTCGAAGCCGCCGGTGATGTTGATCAGCACGCCCTTGGCGCCGCGCATCGACACGATATCGAGCAACGGGTTGGCCATCGCGCCATGCGCGGCGTCGAGCGCGCGGTTGGGGCCGCCGCCCTCGCCCGTGCCCATCATCGCCGTGCCCATCTCCGCCATCACCGTGCGCACGTCGGCGAAATCGAGATTGATCAGGCCCGGCATCACCATCAGATCGGTCACGCCGCGCACACCGGAATAAAGCACCTGGTCGGCCAGCTGGAAGGCTTCGGCGAACGTCGTGCGTTCATTGGCGACGCGGAAGAGGTTCTGGTTCGGGATCACAATCAAGGTATCGACGTGCTTGCGCAGCTCTTGCACACCGGCCTCGGCGAGTTGCATGCGGCGCTGGCCTTCGAAGTGGAAGGGCTTCGTCACCACCGCGATAGTGAGAATGCCGCGCTCACGCGCGGTGCGCGCAATCACGGGAGCCGCACCCGTGCCAGTGCCTCCGCCCATGCCGGCGGCGACGAACACCATGTGCGCGCCTTCGAGAAACTCGATGATCTCGGGCTGGCTTTCTTGCGCGGCGGCTTGGCCGACTTCCGGCCGCGCGCCAGCGCCGAGGCCTTCGGTGATCGAATGGCCCAATTGGATGCGGTTCGGCGTGCGCGCGCGCGTCAGCGCTTGCGCGTCAGTATTGGCGACGACGAATTCGACGCCCTGCAGGCGCGCATCCATCATATTGTTCACGGCGTTGCCGCCGGCGCCGCCGACTCCGAACACCACGATGCGCGGCTTCAGGTCATTGATCGTTGGCGCACTATACTGACTCATGACCCGCTCCAGAGCCGAACCGACTCGCACGATTCGGCTAAGCTCGCACCGCACCCTCGGCGAGGGCGCTTAAGCTTTCGTTAAACACTCGAAACGCGGCGCGGCGCTTTTGCGGCGCTGGCGCGGCCAAACCAGCTGAAAGGCGGGGGAATCTGACGTAATTTAGGGCGTGGAAACTTCGGCCACCCGCCCCATGAACAGCTTCGCGCCCGTGCGCTTGTGGCGGAGCACGATGAAGAACGGGTGATCGGCTTTGAACTCGACCGGCGGGGGCGGGGGCGGCCCGATCGGCGCGGCGGTGGCGACCATATCGATGGCGGTGACAGCGGCGGCTTCGGTGCCCTCCTCGTCGATGGCGAGGAACGTCTTGTGGATCGCGGCGCTGATGGCGAGCGCCTCCTCCGCGGTGACGCCGCCGAAATCGGCTGCCGCGGTGAACGCCAGACGTAAGCCCATCGCCTGCAGCTCCGGTACAAGATCGTAGTCCGTGCGCATCTCGACCTTCGGCAGCGTGACATCGAGGCGCGCGGAGCTGGCTACGTCGAGATCGGCCAGCCAACGGTCGAGCGCATTGCCCATCATGCGGCGCTCGAAGCTCTGCAGCCCATCGCGCGCGCGCGGGAGAAACACAGCGAGCGCGAATTCTCCTGCGTCGTAGTCGAACTGCGCGACCTGAAAGCCCTCGCCTTCATAATAGCGCGCCTGCGTGATCTGACGCATCAGGCGCGCGCTTTGGGTTGCACCGCTTTCGGCGAAGAAATCGCCGTCGCGGGTGGCGCTGGCAGAGAACTTATCGCTCCACTTGCCTTTGAAATAGACGGCGTTGGTGAGCACGAGACGACGCGCCGGATCGGGTTCGGTCAGAATTGTCGTAATGCGATCGCGGGTTTCGCGCGCCGCCCAGGCATTGATGGTGCGCAGCGCCTGAGCCTGGTTGGCGATGAACGGCACCGCTTCGATGGTCGCGCCGAGTTCGCCGCGAATGGTACGCGCATAGTCGGCATTCAACGCCATCGTGCGCTCGACCCAGGCGGCGTTGGCGGTGGTGAATTCGCTGCCGCCCATGTTGACGGCAAGCGCGTCACGCTGCGCGCGCGTGGCGGCGATTTGAGTAGCGACATTGGCATCAAAGCCGAAGACGCTCGCGATTTCGGCCGCCGTCGGCCCGCGCGCGCCGGGATAGAGCAACGTAAACGCGCTCGAAATGCTATAGGGCGAAACGAACTGATTGCCGGAACGCGCGGCGAGCGCGCGATAGAGCGCGAGGTCGAAGTCGTCAGGCAAGGGCGGCATGATCGGCGCGGGTGTTGGCTGCGAGGTTGGAACCGGCTGTGGCTCAGGCGTGGCGTTGGCGCATCCCGCCAGCGCCGCTGCGGCGGCCGACCAAAGTAACGCGCGACGATCCATGCCATCCTCCTGCCTCAAGACGCAGGATCAGCGCGTCATGGGGCAAAGTGAAGGCGGAGCGCCGTTTGCCCGAACTCAGAAATTCTCGCGTAGCCAGCTCCACGCGCCATGCACCGCGTTGCGCATGGCTTGCGCGGCGTGGGCGAGCGTTGGCTGGAACTCATCGTCGACGTCATCTAGCGTGGGGTTGTCAAGCCGCCAACGCAGGAGGCCCGCGGCCGCCGCATAGGCAGGGCCGGTCTCGCCGTGATCGAAGCCGCACAATTCGAGCGGTCGCCCGATCCGCACCGGCATGCCCAACGCCTCGGCGGCGAGCGCGCGCATGCCCGGTATTTGCGCCACCCCGCCGACAAGCACGGCGCGCGGCAGCGCGTTCTCGTCGACAAAGCCCGCGCGCGCCAGGCGCGCTTGGACGCTCAGCAGCATCTCAGTCAGACGCGGCGACAGCGTATCCGCGATCACGCCGCGCAATGTCGTCGAGGCCTCGAGACGACCGTCCATGCCAATCTTGGGCGCTTGCACCGCTTCGCGCGGGTCGCATGCGCCGGTCACCGCGCCAAAGTGCATTTTTACGCGCTCGGCGGCGGCGAAGGTCGTTTCCAAGCGCATCGCGAGATCGCGGGTCAAACGCACGCCGCCCGCTGCGATGGTTTCCGTGTGTACAAGCGCATCGCCGATATAGGCCGCCAAGCCAATCGAGCCCCCGCCCATGTCGATCACCAATGCGCCATCGGCGCGTTCTTCCGGCGTCAACACCGCAAGGCCAGCCGCTTTCGGCGCCGCGACAACATCTTCCACATCGACGCCCGCTTGGCGGATGCACGCCTTCAATGCATTGATTGCTTCGGTCGGCGCGGTGACCAAACATGCTTCAACCGCGAGCATCTTGCCTGGAAAGCCATGTGGGTCGGCGATCGCTTCCCCATCGTCGATGCTGTAGCGCAAGGCCTCAACATGCAGGAACGACAGCTGCGGCGCTGGCGAGGCCTGCATGGCGGCATGGATCGCGGCTTCGACATCGTGCGCGCTGATCGTCTTGCCGCGCACGCGCGCCGCCCCGCGGACAATGCGCGACGACACGCCTGGGCCCGAATAGCAGGCGATCACCCGCTTGATCGGCGCGCCCGCCATCGCGGCGGCCTCTTCAATCGCGACCCGGATCGAGCGCGCGCAAGCGTCGAAATCAGCGGGCTTTCCAGAAGCGATGGCCGGCGCGGTCTGTACGCCAACGCCCAGCACGCGCAACGGCCGCTCCGGATGCATGTCCAGCACCGGATCGCGACGGGCCGCGAGGCACACGGTTTTCGAGACGCCCACGTCAAGCGCGGCGACCAACGGCGCCTGGTGGGCAGGCGCCTCCTCGAACTGCAGTGGGCGGTGGGACGCGGCGCTCATCGGCTCACACGCCCCCCAAAATAGGGTAGCGCCCGCCTTGAAGCTCGGGATGCACACGCACTGCCATGCGCCCCGGAGCGCGCATGTCCATCACCGCGACCGGCCGGTCCAGCAGAGCATGCTCCGCGTGCAGGGTTTCCAGTTGCGCCAGCGCCAACGCCGCGCCCTCTTCGGGCAGAGCGATCACCGCGCCCGATGCGAGCTCCACGTTCCAACGACGATTGTTGATCCGTACAATCTGCGTCACGCGCGCGCGCACGTTCGGCAGATCTTCCAACGCCATGAGGACCGGCTCTGCGGCAGGCCCTGCGCCCGCGCCCACAACGAGCGGCAGTTCAGGATGATCGGCGGCGCGTTCCGCGAGCAGGCGCTCGCCATTGGCGTCGATCACAGCGACCTCGCTGTCCTCTCGCCAAAGCGCATATGCGCGACGGCGCTCCACGTTCACAACCAAGGTCGAGGGCCATAGCCGACGCACTTGCGCCGATTGAACCCAATCGAGGCTCTCGACCCGCGCCTTTACGTCTTTGGGATCGAGAGACAGCACCGATTGGCGCCCTTCGGGAATAACGATGGCGCGCACTTCTTCCGCGCGCGCGCCCGACACGCCCGCGACCTGAATGTCTTCAATCGCGAAACCTGCCGATGCGGCGGCCGAATCCGCCGAGCGCGCAAACGCCTCGCGCACATCGAACAAGGATGAGCCGAGCCATGCGGCGCCGGCAATGCCCGCGCCCAGGAACAACACGGTTCCAACGAGGGCAAGCACGAGGCTCTTGCTCGAGACTTGGACGTCGTCGCCCGATATCCCGCCCGAGAGCTTGATGCGCGCCAAACGCGGCATGCTTTCATAAGCCGGCGGCGCGGCATGCCTGCTGCGACCGCGCTTCGGCGGCTCGCCGCCGCTACGACCGTTGCGACGCGCTCTCACCGCGGCCATGAGGCATCCTCCAGGATCCAGGCCACGAGATCGTCATAGGACATGCCAAGATAGGCGGCTTGCTCAGGCACGAGCGAGGTTGGCGTCATGCCCGGCTGCGTATTCACTTCCAGCAGCGCGACTTTGTTGCGCTTGGGGTCATAACGGAAGTCCGACCGCGTCACACCCCGGCAGCCCAAAGCGTGATGCGCCGCTTCCGCCGCCCGCATGAGCTGATCGGCTACATCTTGTGGAATGTTTGCGGGCACTTCGTGGCGCGAGCCGCCTTCAGCATACTTCGCGTCGAAATCGTACCACTCGCCAGCAGGCAGGATTTCCGTCACGGTGAGCGCGCCGCGCTCATGCATGACCGCGACGGTCAATTCCTTGCCGTCGATGAATTCCTCAACCAGCACCTCTTCGCCGAAGGTCCAATCGGGATCGAGCAATTGCTCCGGTGGGCGGTTGGCGCCTTCACGCACAATGAACACGCCAACGGAAGAGCCCTGCGCGTTCGGCTTGACCACATAGGGCAACGCAATGGGATGTTCGTGCGCCGCCTCGTGGCGGTCCATCAGCTTGCCGGCGGCCAGCGGCAAGCCGGCTTGCGCGAACACAGCCTTGGACTTGTCCTTGTCCATGGCGAGAGCCGAAGCCAGCACGCCGGAATGGGTGTAGGGGATTTTCAGATAGTCGAGCACGCCTTGGGTGCGGCCATCTTCGCCCCATTCGCCATGCAGCGCATTGAATGCGGCGTCCGCGTTGGCGTCCTTCAGCTGTTCAATCCAATTTGGCGTTTGCGGATCGATCTCGATCACTTCGTGACCAAGCCGGCGCAGCGCAGCCGCGCACCCCGCCCCCGAGCTTAAGCTCACAGGCCTTTCAGGGCTTAGACCGCCCAAGAGAACCACCACCCGCGCCATTCGGCCTCGACCCATTCACGCCTAGGCGACCGCTTTTTCTGCGCTCGCTTCGCCGTCTCACAATGAAACGCCTTTGGGTTAAGGCAAGGTTGGGATGCAGCGCTTTATGGATTGATTTTTATGGTGAATTTTGTGTGTTGGTAAATGAGATGAGAACGCATGGTACGCGCTCCACGCCCGCCAGCCGTCATATCATGACCCCTAGCGGGTTGCGATTTCGCAGCGATTATCGGCCGGCGCCTCAGCATAAGGCACACGCGCCCGGGAAAGCGGCGCCCGCACATGATCGTGGTGTGATCATAAAGGGAGCACTTGCTCACTAAAGCGGCTTCGACGTGGGTTGGGTCCATGTCTCAGCCGCCGCAGGTCTTGCTGGCCTACCCGACCACCGCACACGCCGCCGCCCATGAGATCGGCGGGGTTTTGAGCGCGCTGGGCTATCGCTTGGACCTCCACGGCATCACACCCAATGCGTCCGCGCGCGGCATTCATCTCGACGCCGCACCACGCGTGCTGATTTTGTGGTCACGCGACGCCGCGAAGGCGCCGGCCCTGCGCGCCTTGGCGAAGCGGGCGCGGTCGCACGGCAAGCTGACATTGATCCGCCTCGACGCGCACGTTCCGCCGGCAAAGCTTGGCGCCGGCGAACGCGCGCCGCGCGGGCGGACCGCTGGTGTGACTTGGCGAAGATTATTGGAGCAACCAACCATGACCTTGGACGACGTTCAACCACGCACCTCGCGCCTCTCCGCGCTTCTGGCGTTGCTCCTCATGAGCGCTGTGGCGGCGATTGCTGGCTACCACGCCAACGCGCCATTCGCGGCGCAGATCGATGGCGTCGTGCAGCAGGTTCAAGATCGTGCGACCAGCCTGCTCGGCGGCTAGGTACGCCGTTGATTTTTCAGACAACGGCGTACAGAAGCAGGGCCAAGCATGACCAAAAAGGCCCCGCTCCACGCGCCACTCTCCGTCGGCGAACTCATCGACCGGCTCACGATCCTCGAGATCAAGGCGCAGCGCATCTCCTCGCCGCTGAAGCGCCGCGCGGTGTGTCGCGAGCGCGATGCACTGGCCGTGATCGCCGCGCCATACCTGTCGGATAATGGCGCGCTAAAGCACCTGAAACAGCGCCTGACCGTGATCAATCGGACGCTGTGGGCCTGCGAACACGCTTCGCGCTTGCGCTTCCGCACGAGGCCGAACGCGGCCGCATCGAGCGCTCTGCTCACGCGCATCGCGCGCCTCAACGATCTTCGTCATCGCAACAAGCAGCGCATCAGCCGCGCCGCCTCAAGCGCCTTTATCGAACATAAATCCTATTTCGGCAGTTGAGCGGCCACGGCGTCGACCACGCTGTTCCAATCCCCAGGTTTCGTTTGCCGGAACAGACGCGCGCTCGGGTACCAGGGCGAGTCCGCGCGCGCTTTCATCCAGCGCCAATCGGCGGCGTAGGGCAGCATGATCCAAACGGGCTTGCCCAGCGCGCCGGCAAGGTGTGCGACGCCGGTGTCTATGGTAACGACCAGATCAAGGACTTCGATGAGGGCCGCCAATTCCGCGAAGTCCGCGATGTCGCGCCCGAAATCAGCGACCCCATGTGCAGCCAGCAATACGGCGTCTTCGCCAGCTTCAAATTGCAAACTGACAAACTCGGCGTCGTGCGACAGGAGCCGTTCCAATGCGGTGCGATGAAGCGATCGCATGCGCTCGACGGCATTTGTCGTCCGCCCGCGCCAACAAACGCCAATCCGAGGCGACGAACGCTCCCCAAGACGCTGACGCCAACGGGATGCGTGCTCAGCGTCGGCGCTCAGATACGGCGCGCTTTCGCCGACATCGTTCGGGCCAACGCCGAGCGCATGCATGATGTCCCAAAGGTGAACCCGCCAGTCTGTTGCCGGGGGCTCAGCGTCGTTCGGGATGAAATTCTCTACGCCGGCCAAGCTTTTCAGGAGTGAGAAAGTCTCTGGGCGCTCATGCAGCACGACTTTAGCGCCGCGACGCGCCAGCATCGGCACAAAGCGGCAGAACTGAAACAGATCTCCATAACCTTGCTCGCCCTGCACCAGGATGCGCGCGTCGGAGATCCCGCCCCGTCCACACTGGCGCCTTGGACGCACGACAATGGTGCGACTTCGGGAAGTCGAGCCGCGCCGCGAAATCGGCTTGAGCGCTGTCGAAATCGCCGCCCGCCATATAAAGCGTAGCGCGCCCAAACCGCGCCTTGTGAGCTGCCGGAGCGAGCGCCAATGCTTTGTCGTACGATGCAATCGCGAGGTCCCATTGGTTCGCCAAGGTTTGGATCGAACCGCGCACGATCCAATGATCAACAATGTTTGGATAGTCCTTGAGGACTTCATCAATGAGACCCGCTGCAGCCTCGAACTCTCCCTGTTGAGCCAGAGCCGTTGCACGCATCGCGCGGCCGGCTTCATCGATGCTCCTGCCTTCATAGATCGGGCGCGCATCGCCAAGCTTTGCCGCCCTCAGCATCGCTCGCTCTAGCGCGGCGCTCGCAGCCTCGGACTGGTTCAGCGTGAGCAATGCCGCGCCTCGGAAGAACAACGCACGCGCACCGTCGGGCGCAAGCGCCAGCGCTCTTTCGCTTGCGTCCAGCGCCGCCTCGGGCTGATCGAGCTGCAAGTGCGCGGCAGCGAGGTTTTCGTAAATCTCCACGCGTGCTGGATTCAGCTTTAGCGCGGATTTGTAGGACTCTACCGCAGCGGCATATTGCCTTAGGTTTGCCAGAGAAGCGCCGCGCGCGAACCACGCATCCGCATCCGCAGGCATTAACGACAACACGCGATCGAAGGCCGCGACCGCCTCGCCGTGACGGGAGAGCGCGGCAAACGCCAGCGCTTGATTGAAGCGCGTGGCGGAATCGTCCGGCGACACAGCAAGCGCCTTGGCGAACAACGATACAGCTTCGGCCGAGTTGCCACGCGCATGGCACACATTTCCGAGAAGCTGCAAGGCGGCGAGATGATTGGGCGATGCTCGCAACGCCTCACGGAGAAATCTGTCGGCGCCGTTATAGTCACCCTGTTGCAGGCGTGTGAGCCCTTGTTCCGTTTTTTGCTGCGCGTCTGAGTCGCTCATGACCCGGTCGTACGCCCCAGCCGCTTGATCTCCCATTCCAGCTCGACCCCGCGATGCGCGCGCACGGCGTTGCGCACATCCTCTCCCAGCCCTTCAATGTCAGCGGCGCTCGCCTCGCCCGTGTTGATCAGGAAGTTCGCGTGCTTCTCGCTGACCTGCGCCCCGCCCCGGCGCGCGCCGCGTAGCCCCGCTTCATCGACCAGCATCCAGGCCGACAATTTGTCGCCGTTGGGCGCGTGCGGATTCTTGAAGGTCGAGCCGCCGGTCTTCTCGCGGATCGGCTGCGAGCCTTCGCGTTTGACGGTGATCGCAGCCATTCGCGCGCTGATCGCCTCGGGCGCGTCCGGCGCGCCTTCAAAGGTCGCGCTCAAGAAGATGAGGCCAGCCGGCAGCGCGTTCTTGCGATAGCTGAAGCCGAAGTCTTCGTTGGAGAGCGTGAGGCGCTCGCCGGCTCGCGTTAGGGCCGTGGCTTCCACCACCACATCCTTGGTCTCGCGGCCATAGCAGCCGGCGTTCATAGTCAGCGCGCCGCCGATTGTACCAGGCACGCCGACATAGAATTCAAGCCCCGCCACGCCCGCTTTTGCGGCCGCCTTTGCAACCATGGCGTCGAGCGCGCCTGCGCCTGCCTTGATACGCGCGCCTTCGAGCGCTTCAATCGCGGCGAAGGCGCGGCCCGCCAAGCGGATCACGACGCCCTCCAGACCGCCGTCGCGAACTATCACATTCGAGCCCACGCCCAGCACCGTGACTGGAATGTCAGGCGACAGTGCCTTCAGAAAGTCCGCGAGATCGGCTTCGTCCGCCGGCAGGAAAACAGCGTCAGCGGGGCCGCCGACGCGAAACCACGTAAACGGCGCCAGCTTTTCGCCACGCAGCAGCTGGCCGCGCACCGGCGGAAGGGCAAGATCACTCATTCTTGATGGCCTATCTCACGCATTTGTTAGAGATCAAAGCGTGCTGACGCTGGCAGCGTCACGCTTTGATGGCATACTTAGGGGGTCGATACGGAGTTTCACATGTTTCGTTCATTCGCCTTCGCTGCAATCGCCGCCCTCACGGCTTGCGCCACTGAACCGAGCGATCGGGCCTCGGCGACCCCACCTTCTGACCGCGACTGCTTCAACGCCGATAGCGTGAGCGGCTTCAGCTATATCGATGCGAACCACATTCAGCTCTCCGTCGGCGCGAGCCGCAAATACACGCTCACCACCATGTTCAACGCGCGCGACCTCGATTGGAGCCAGGCGATCGCCATCCGCTCGACCACAAGCTGGATTTGCACCGGCAACGGCCTCGGCGTCGAACTTATCGGCGGCGATCCCCAGCGCAGCTACCCGGTCAACCAGATCGTGCGCGCGCCCGACGAAGCGCCGCCCGTTCAGGGCAGCTAAGCACCCACGGGCAATCCCGCCCGTAGCGCGATGCGCCCAAGCGCGCCTTTGACGATGACGTCGAGTTGGCTCTTGGGCTGGTAATCGGCAGGCGCGACGTAATTCACGCGGTCCTCGGCGATGAGGCGCGAGATTTTGTCGAGGCTGCGCGGCTCGGTCCATTGATAGGGATCGAGCACGGCGATGGCGCAGCCGCCTTGGCTCGTCACCATCCGCATCGATGGGATGTCGGTGTCACCGTCGCCGATGAAGATCATGCGCTCGAACGGCAGCGAGCGCACATCGTCGTGCATCCAGCGATTGATCGCCTCGGTGTCGTGGACGTTGTCGATGCCTTTGTTGATGCGGAACAGGAATTGCGTCTTGGTGGTGTAATTGATCGCCACGCTCGGCCACTTCGCCTCGCCGTTCTTGTCGTACAAAAAGCGCGACGCGAACACGTTGCGGAAGCGCGGAAACAGCGGGCAGCCTTCGATCATCTCATAGATGCCGCTCGAGACGACATAATGATCGAGCTGGAGACCCAGATCGTCGGCGAAGGAATCGATGCGATCGAACCAATGATCGAGGCCGTCGAAGAAATCCGGATCGGCGCCGGTTTGTTGTAATTGCTTGCGCGTGACCGGATGACCCGCCGCGCGGGCGCGGTCGAGCATCAGATGCATATAGACGAGGATCTCGTCGGCATCCTCGGCCTTGGCCAAGCGCTTCACCTCCAGCCAGAAATCGGCGTGCTTCATGCCGGCGATGTCGGGGATGAAGCTCCGCTCCTGCAAATTGCCGCGCGCCAGCGTGCCGTCGAAATCGTAGATCATGGCAGCGCGCAGCGGTTTTGGACGGCGATGGGCGGTATCGGGCATGCCATCGGGCTGCGGGGAGTCGGGCAAGGGTGTCAAATGTTGCGGTCACGAAGCGAGTTTCGGGCCTGAACTACGCCTTTGGCCGGACAACGCGGGTGCGTTTCCAGGTTCGGCTGGTCCCCGAAGGGAGAGCGGCCCTCCTGTCACAGCGAAGAACGGGCTAAGTCGACGGTGCCCCCAGATTCCCCGGCAGCGCGTTGGCGTATGTCGTGATATCCCCCGCCCCCAAACACACCACTATATCGCCGGCCTTAGCTTCCGCACGCACGAAGCCGGGCAGATCGTCGAGAGATGAGAGCTTGCGCGCGTCGCGATGGCCGTGGCTTTTCAAGCTCGCAGCCAGCGTATCGGCGCTGACGCCTTCGATCGGCGCTTCGCCAGCGGGATACACATCCGCCACCGCCACCACATCCGCGTCGTTGAAGCAGGTGGAAAAATCCTTGAACAGATCGCGCAAGCGCGTGAACCGATGCGGCTGCACCACGGCGAGCACACGGCCACTCGTCATTTCGCGCGCGGCGGAGAGCACGGCGGCGATCTCGACTGGGTGATGGCCGTAATCGTCAACGATGCGCACGTCATTCCAATACCCGGTCGTCGTGAAGCGGCGTTTCACGCCGGCGAAGTTTTTGAGACCCGCGCGAATGCCATCGTCCGTCACGCCGAGTTCGCGCGCGACCGCGACAGCGGCCACAGCGTTCTGCACATTGTGCCGTCCCGCGACGGGCAGGAAGAGATCGCTCAAAGTCACGCCCGGCGCCTCGCCCTTGCGGCGGATCACGACGTCAAAGGTTGAGCCCTCGGGCGAGGGCCGCACATTCACCGCGCACAAATCGGCTTGCGGATTGAAGCCGTAGGAAATGATGCGCCGATCACGCACCTGCGCCGCCAAGGCCTGCACTTGCGGGTGATCGAGGCACATCACGGCGAAGCCGTAGAACGGTATATTCTCCACGAACGTCTGATACGCCGCGTTCATCGCCTCAACCGAGCCATAATGATCGAGGTGTTCGGGGTCCATGTTGGTGACGACGACAGCCGTGGCGCGCAGGCGCGTAAAGGTGCCATCGCTTTCGTCGGCCTCCACCACCATCCACTCGCCCTCGCCCATCCGCGCATTGGCGCCATAGGCGTTGATGATGCCGCCATTGATGACGGTGGGGTCCTTGCCGCCAGCATCAAGCAAGGCCGCGACCATGGAGGTGGTTGTGGTTTTGCCGTGCGTGCCGCCGATCGCGACCGTCCATTTTAGCCGCATGATCTCGGCCAGCATTTCCGCACGCCGCACGATCGGCGCGCCGCGCGCGCGCGCGGCGTCCACTTCGGGATTGCCGTTCTTAATAGCCGAGGAGATCACCACCACGCCGGCATGGGCCGCGCTCTCTGCCTTGTGGCCGATGGTGATGGCGATGCCTTGGGCGCGCAGGCGCTCGATATTGGCGCCGTCCTTCGCGTCCGAGCCGGAGACCTCGTAGCCGAGGTTCTTCATCACGGCGGCGATGCCAGACATGCCGATGCCGCCAATGCCGACGAAATGAATAGGCCCGGTGTCGAACGGAATGGCGCGTCTGATCATGAAATCCCCGAATGCGGGGCGCTTATAAGCTTGGGCGGGGTAGGATCAAAGCCGCTTAGAAGCGCACGCGCAGCAACGCCCACGACCGTGTCAGCGCCGCCAAGGGCCCCTCGATCGCGGCTTGCGCCACGAGATAGCCCAGCGCGATCACGCCGCTGCTGATCAGCAAAGGCTGGATGTCGGCCGGCGTCATGCCCGCAGCGGCAGCCACCGGGAACACAAGGCCAAGCCCGGCCGACACCGCGATCAACTTCGCGGCGCGTAGCATCGCCGCGCGCCGTTGCCGGCGTTGCGTGACGCGCGCGAGCACGTCGATGCGAAAGCCGGGGTCAGGCGTGCGCGGAGCTTCGCCCAAGAGATCGGCCAAGAGAGCGTCGTCGGTCATGCCGCACCTTCCCTATCAAGCCCTAACGCCGCCTGCAAACGTGCTCGCCCGCGCAGCACATGCGATTTCACCGTGCCGAGCGGCAGGCGCAGAATTTCCGCCGCCTCGGCGTGGGTGAAGTCCTGGCCCAAACACAGCGCCAAGGCGGCGCGTTGATCCTCCGGCAACTCTTCCATGGCGCGCCGTAGCGCCAGGCGCTGGGCGGCGCGCGCATGCGGTTCGCTGGCATCGTCCTCTAGCGCTGCGTACGCATCCTCGCGGGCGGCGCGGCGGACATCGGCGCGGCGGCGGCGTCGCCAATACTGGAACGCCACGCCGCAAATGAACGTGCGCAAGCGCGAAGCGCCGTCGAAGCGGTTGATCACCTCCCAGGTGCGCGCGAACGCCTCCTGCGCCAGATCGTCGGCGTCAGCGCCATTGCCTGTCAGACGGCGGAGGAACGCACGCACGGCGCCCTGGTTGAAGTCGACCAGCTTGCCATAAGCGCGCATATCGCCGTTGCGCGCCAGCTTGACGAGGCGCGCTTCTTCGGCCGCGTCCATCGGCGCCTACTTGCGGCCAACGAACATCATGACGAGACCGCCGAGCGCCATTACGCCCATGCCGGCGGCAACGGCGAGGAATATCCAGGCCCAGTCCTCGGTCGGGTGGATGAACCAGTACGCCAAGCCGAAACCCACCGCGAGCGCGGCGAAGGTAAAGAAGCTCCAGCCATTGCTCTGCGCCCGCGACTGGGGCGACGTGATGACGCCATCCTCATCCCAATCCTTCGCCGCGAGGCGAACCAGTTCGGGCGGCGGTTCCTTGCCTTGATCGGTGTAGGACTTGATCAAGGCGATCACATCGCGCGAGCGCCGCTCGCTACTGAACATGCCGGCCACGCCCATGGCCATGCCGAAAATGGGGAAAATCAACCACCAATAATCGCGAAACAGGTCTTCCATGTAAGCCTCCGAACCAGCCGTTTGAGCTTTACCGCCGCTGGGGCCGGAGTTGGATGCGGCGCGCCTAAATGCTCGCGATACTCTCAGCCAAATCCGCCAGCGTTTTTGCGGCTTCCGGCTTACCGGAAGCGCGCGCGGCAGCGGCGCGCACGGCCAAGCCATGGGTATCGCCCAGGCGCTCTTGCAGCTTCGCGGCCAGAGCCTCAGGCGTGAAATTCGCCTCGGTGAAGAGATCAGCAGCACCCACCGAGATGAGGCTCTCGGCATTGGCGGTCTGATGATCGTCAGCGGCGGCGGCGAACGGGACCAGGATCGCAGGGCGGCCAGCGGCTTGTAGCTCTGTGACGGATGACGCGCCGGCGCGCGCGATGACCAGATGCGCGGCGGCCAGCCGCTCGCCCATATTGGTGAAGAATGGCGCGAGCTCGGCCTTGACGCCGGCTTCGGCATAGACGGCGCGCGCATCCGCCAATTGCTCCTCGCGCACTTGCTGCACGACATCGAGCCGCTGGCACAGCGCTTCGTGCAACAGCGCGAAGGCAAGCGGGATCACGTCGCCGAAGACGCGCGCGCCTTGGCTGCCGCCGGTGATCAGCACATTTATCCGCCCGCCTGCGGCAATGTCCGGATAGGGTTTGTCCCGCACCGCCAGAATGGGCGGGCGAACCGGATTGCCGGTGACGTATTTGCGCCCTCGTGCGCTCGGCGGCAGGCGGTCGAGGCGCTCAAAGCCACATGCAACAGCGGCTGCACTTCCCGCCATCGCGCGATTGACGCGCCCCAGCACCGAGTTCTGCTCATGGATCAAAATCGGGACCCGGTGCGCGCGCGCCGCCATCAACGCCGGAAACGAGGGATAGCCGCCAAAGCCGGCTACCAGCGCCGGCTTGATCTCGGTGAAGCGCGCCTTGGCTTCGTTGATGCCGCGCCAAATCTTCCACGCGGCTGGAATTGCCTTGAATGGGTTCGCCGTTGGCGACGCGGCGGGGACATCCACGACACGCTCAGCGGGGAAGTTCTCAGCATAGCGGCGCCCGCGCGCGTCCGTCATCAACACCACGCGCCAGCCGCGCGCTTTCATTTCCTCGGCGAAGGCGGCAGCTGGAAACAAATGCCCGCCCGTTCCGCCAGCGGCGATCACGACGAATTTCTTGCCCATAACCTAATCCAGCCTAGGCCCCGTGTAGAGATAAGCGCCGGGTCGATCACGCAACAGCGACAGACAGAAACCGAGCGCCAGCGCTGAGCCGATCATCGACGAGCCGCCAAACGAAATGAAGGGCAGCGTCATTCCCTTCGCCGGGAGAAGCGACAAATTCACGGCGATATGGATGGCCGCTTGCCCCACGATCAAGGTGATCAACCCCGCCGCAGCGATCTGCTCGAACGGCTCATTCAGGCGGCTCGCACGCGAGAGCCCGCGAAACGCAAGCGCACCAAACAGCGCAATGAGCCCCAATGACGCCAACAGGCCAAACTCTTCGGCCGCAACGGCGAACACGAAGTCCGCATGCGCGTCCGGCAGCGAGCGCTTGATCACGCCCTCGCCAGGGCCGCGCCCAAACACGCCGCCTGCCGCGATCGCGTCAAGCGCGCGATTGACCTGATAGGCGCCCTCGCCTTCGGGGTTAAGGAACGCATCCACACGCTCGCGCGCATGCGGATAAAATTTGTAGATCGCCCACGCGCCCGCGACCGCAGCCAACGCGCCGCCCAGCACCCAGCGCAACGCCATGCCTGACAGGATCAACATCGGGGCGAGACACATCGCAAGGAGCGCGGTTTGGCCGATGTCGGGTTGCGCCAGCAAGGCCGCCGCCGCGAGCGCGAACAGTGCGATCGATACGGCGCGGCCTGGAAAGCGCGCGCTCTTCATCGCCTCGCCTAGCATCCAGGCCCAGACGACAATGAGTGCTGGCTTCAAAATCTCCGAGGGCTGGAACGAGAAGAGTCCAAAGTCGAACCAACGCTGCGCGCCCTTGACCTCGGGGCCAATCCAGGCGGCAAGCGCACACAAGGGCAAGGTCACGCCGACCAGGATCACCGCCGCGCGACGGAGCTGACGCACTTCCAAGGACGCCGCCGCCAACATCACGACAACACCGATCGCCGCGTAAGCCGCCTGGCGCGCCGCGAAATAGAACGCATCCTCGATGCGAATGCGCGCGGTGGCTGTCGGGCTCGTCGCCATCGAGAACAAGATGCCGAGCCCAATGAGCACCGCCGCGATGACCAGCAAAGGCCGGTCATAGGTGCGCAAGCGATCAAACATCGGCCCGAGGCGATCGGCGACGAAGGCGTTCATGATTTCGCGCCCGCGCGAACGCTATTGCCGCCGAGAGCCGCGACCAGCGCCTTGAACTGATCGCCGCGCTCCTCATAGCTGCGGAACTGATCATAGGAGGCGCACGCTGGCGAGAGCAGCACCACAGGATGGGGCTCGCCGGAGGCGCGTGCATCCGCGAAGGCTTGCTTCACAGCGGTCTCAAGCGTGCCCGCCATCGCGACAGGAACTTTGCCGCGCAATGTGTCGGAAAACTCGCCCGCGGCCTGGCCGATCAAATAGGCGCGCGCTATGCGCGGGAAGAAAGCCGATAGCTCGTCAATCCCGCCGTCCTTGGCTACGCCGCCCGCGATCCAATAGACGCGCGGATACACAGCCAAGGCTTGGGCGGCGGCATTGGCGTTCGTCGCCTTCGAGTCATTCACGAAGCGCACGCCGTCGATGGTGGCGACCCGCTCCAAACGATGCGGCAGGCCGGCGAAACTGGTCATGGCGTGCGCGATCACGCGCGCATCGATGCCAAGGGCGCGTGTCGCTGCATAGGCGGCGGCGGCGTTCTGCGCGTTGTGTTTGCCAGCAAGCGCGGGCGCGTTGGACAGATCGGCGACGACCTCGGCGCGCCCGCCTAGCCCATCGATGACTTTAGAATCAAGCGTCGACACGCCGCGCCCCAGCGCTTGGCCCGCCGAGATCGGCGCGATGTGGCGCGCCCCCGCTCGCGTCAGTTCCGTGCACACCATGGCGCTGTAAGTGTCGTCCACGCCGATGACCGCCCAATCGGCCGCGCCTTGATTCAAGAAGATGCGCTTCTTTGCAGCCACATACGCCGCCATATCGCCGTGGCGATCCAAATGATCGGGCGTGATGTTCAGCCACGCCGCCACATCGAGACGCAACGATTGGGTGATGTCGAGCTGGAACGAGGACAATTCGATCACGTAATACGCGCCAGCGTGCAAGGGCGGTAAATCCAGGATCGCCGCGCCAATATTGCCGCCAAGGCGCACATCCTTTCCGGCTTCTTTCAGGATGTGCGCGATGAGCGCCGACGTTGTCGATTTGCCATTGGTGCCGGTCACGCCGATCAGCTTTGGGCGCGCGCTCGCCGGCAGCGCACTCACCGCACGCGCGAACAATTCGATATCGGAAACGATGGGCACGCCGGTCGCGTCCGCCAAGGTGACAACGCGGTGCGGCTCGGGAAACGTCAGCGGCACGCCCGGCGACAACACAAGCGCCGCGAACGTGCGCCAATCGCGCGCATTGATGTCCGACACCGGCACGCCCGCGGCAACGGCATTGGCGCGCGTGACGTCGTTGTCGTCCCACGCATGCACGCGCGCACCGCCCGCAGCGAGCGCGCGCGCGGCCGCAAGCCCGGTGCGCGCCAAGCCGAACACCGCGACATCGCGGCTTTTGAATTCCGTGATCGGAATCATCCGATCGCCTCCCCTCCAAAGAGAAGCGGGTGTGCGCTGCTTCGCGCCGTTAACGCAACTTTAAAGTCGCCAAGCCGGCAAGCGCGAATATCGTCGAGATGATCCAGAAGCGAATGACAATCGTCGGCTCTTGCCAACCCAGTTTCTCGAAGTGGTGATGCACCGGCGCCATCAGGAACACGCGCTTGCCTGTGCGCTTGAACACCGCGACCTGCACCATCACCGATAGCGTTTCGAGCACGAAAAGGCCGCCAACGATGGCGAGCACGATTTCATGCTTTGCGGCGACGGCCACAGCGCCAAGCAATCCGCCCAGCGCCAACGAGCCCGTGTCGCCCATGAACACGCGCGCGGGCGGCGCATTGTACCACAAGAAGCCGAGCGATCCGCCCAAGAGAGCGCCCAGAATGGTGGACAACTCGCCGACGCCCGCGACATGGGGGATTCCCAGATAGGACGAATAATCTACGCGACCGACGAGATAGCAAATCATACCGAAGGTCGCCGCCGCGATCATAACCGGAACGATCGCCAAGCCATCGAGGCCGTCTGTCAGGTTCACGGCATTGCCGAAACCGACGATCACGATCATCGCGAACAGCACATAGAAGGCGAGCAATTGCACGCCCCATCCCGTCACGAATGGCAGCGCCACCGCCGTCAGCGGATCGCCGGCCATCAGCGCATTGAGGAAACCCATGGGATCGTGGGTCTGGCCTGGCGTCGTAGCTATCCATTCCGCTACCAACATGATCAGCGCAGCGGCAAGCGCGATGGTGAACTCAAACCCCAAACGCACCTTCGCCGACAAGCCGCCATGGTGCTGCTTGGTCACTTTGGCGAAATCGTCGACGAACCCGATTGCGCCAAAGCCCAAGGTCACCAGCAGCACCGACCACACATAAGGGTTCTGCCAATCTGACCAGAGCAATGATGAAATGCCTAAGCTGATAAGAATGATCAGCCCGCCCATGGTGGGGGTGCCCTTCTTCGTCAGCAAATGGCCTTGGGGGCCGTCTTCACGGATCGGCTGGCCCTTGCCCTGCCTCTTGCGCAGCCACGAAATGAACGGCGCGCCGATGGCGAAGGCGATGATCATGGCCGTAAACATCGCACCCCCGGTGCGGAAGGTTATGTAATTGAACAGATTGAAGAATTGGGAACGGTCGTCGTATTGGCCCAAGAGTTCGAGCATTAAGCATCCCCTAGTGTGGCGAATCTGAAATTCGCCTGATCATGATGGCGGCCGCCGAGCGAATTTCAGATTCAGAAGCCACACTACAAACTCTTGATTCTAGCGTCCCTATTGGATTTGAAGTTCGTTCCCCGTGCGATCCCAGATACCGACGAACTTCAAATCCGGGACGCTAGAGCGCCTTGAGCGCGGCAACCACCTTGCTCATGCGCGAACTGTTCGACCCCTTCACGAGCACGATGTCTCCCGCCCGTAAAGCGGAGGCGATGATGGGAATCAGGGCCTCGGCGTTCTCGGCATAGCCGCCGCGCCGCTCGGGCGGAAGCGCCTCATTGAGTGCGGCCATCCGCGGACCAGCGGCGAACACAAGATCGATGCCAACCTGCGTCAGCGGCTCCGCGAGACCGGCATGATAGGCACGCTCGTTCGCGCCTAGTTCCAACATATCCCCAAGGGCGGCGATCCGACGCCCGCCCGGCGCGGGCGCGCGTGCGCCCAGTGTGGATATCGCCGCCGCCATCGAGGTCGGATTGGCATTGTAAGAATCGTCCACCAGCAGGAACGCGCCGAAACCGGCTTCGACGGTTTCGGCGACGCCGCGGCCGTCGATGGCGCGCAAATGCTCCAAAGCGTGCGCCGCAGCTTCCACGTCAGCGCCAGCTACGTCGACGGCGGCCAGCGCGGCCAATGAATTGAGCGCCCAGTGCGCGCCTTCGACGCCGATCTTGTACCGGATGGCGCGCCCGAGAATTTCCGCCTCAGCGATGGAATGATCGGCGTGCATCTCGAAGGACAAGAGCCGCGCTTCGCACTCGGGTCCGCGCCCGAAACGCACGAGATTGGCGCCATTGCGCTCGGCGGCGGCGATCAGACGCGCCGCGCACGGCGCGTCTGCCGGCACAAGCGCGGCGCCCCCCGGTTCAAGCCCCACATAGATATCGCCCTTCTCGTCGGCGATGGCTTCAAGCGAGCCCAGGTTTTCGATGTGCGCGGGCGCGATCGTGGTGATGAGCGCCGCATGCGGTTTCACTTGCTGCGTCAGCGGCAGAATTTCACCGCGATGGTTCATGCCCATCTCAAACACGGCGAAAGCGCTCTCGCGCGGCATTCGGGATAAGGTGAGCGGCACGCCCCAATGATTGTTGTAGCTCTTGATCGAGCGATGCGTGGCGCCACTGGCCGCCAAGCACATCGCGAGCGCTTCCTTCGTCGAAGTCTTTCCGACCGATCCGGTCACGCCAATGCGTTTGGCCGCGCAGCGTTCCCGCGCAGCTTCGCCAAGCTTGCGCAGGCCTTCGAGCACGTCCGGCACAACCAAGGCCGGCCCCAGGCCCTCGGCTTTGCTGGCGTCCGAGATCAGCGCCGCGCCCGCGCCGGAGACAAACGCTTGCGCGAGAAAATCATGCCCGTCGCGCGCGTCCTTCAGCGCCACAAACAGATCGCCCGGCTCCAAGCTGCGTGTGTCTATGGAGACGCCGCCCGCACTCCACTGCTCACCATTGATCAAGCGCCCGCCTGTCGCGCGCGCGGCCTCGGCTGCGGTCCAGAGATGGCTCATACCAAGGCCTCCAACGCCGCTTTCGCCACATCCTGATCTGAAAACGGATGCGTCACGCCTTTGATGATTTGCCCGGTTTCGTGACCTTTGCCGGCGATCATGAGCGCATCGCCCGCGCGCAACATCGAAACCGCCTCGCGGATTGCGCGCGCGCGATCGCCGACCTCTTGGCCGTTCGGCGCGCCTTTCAGGATTTGCGCGCGAATAGAGGCGGGGTCCTCGCCACGCGGATTGTCGTCGGTGACGATCACCACATCGGCATGCCGCGCCGCGATCGCGCCCATCTTCGGGCGTTTGTCGGAATCGCGATCACCGCCGCACCCGAACACGCAGATGATGCGCCCCGGCGCATGCGGGCGCGCGGCGCGCAACAACACATCAAGCCCATCGGGCGTATGCGCATAATCGACGAACACATGCCCGCCGCTCTTGCTTTGGCCGACGTGCTCCATACGGCCTTTGACTGGCCTGAGCTTTGCCATCCCCGCCCAAACCGCTTCCGGCGTTTCGCCGCTTACCAATGCAAGCGTCGCCGCGCACACTGCGTTCAGCGCTTGAAACTCGCCTATGAGAGGCAGTTCGACGTCAACCTCCTTGCCGTCCCACAAGAGTGTCATCGATTGCGCGTTCGGGCGCGGCTGGATTTCCACGATCTTCAGCGCATGTTGGCGCGGCGCGCGCCAGCCACAGAGCATCACATCAAGGCCGCGCGCTTTCGCCCCGCGCTCAAACGCTTCGCCTTCGGCGGCGTCGGCATTTATCACCGCCACGCCGCCGGATTTCACCAAAGCCCACAATTTCAGTTTGGCGTCGCGATAGGCGGCCATGTCCTTGTGATAATCGAGATGATCCTGTGTGAGGTTGGTGAACGCGGCCGCCGCGAACGACAATCCGTCAATGCGGTGCTGCTCAAGCCCATGACTTGAGGCTTCCATCGCCGCATGCGTGACGCCATCGTCGGCGAGCGCCGCGAGCGTCGCATGTACAAGGGCAGGATCAGGCGTGGTGTGGCCGAGATCGATCACGCCCGACGGCCCGATCGCGCCCAATGTGCCCAAGCTTGCGGCGCGCTTGCCCGCGTGCGCCCAGATTTGCCGGAGAAAATCCACCGTGGAGCTTTTGCCGTTCGTGCCAGTGACGGCGACGATCGTCCCCGGCCGGCGCGGATAGAAGGCCGACGCCGCTAGCGCAAAGGCGCGGCGCGGATTCGAGTCGATCACGTGCACGATGCCGGGCTCGACCCCGAGATCACCCGCTGACACCACCGCAACGGCGCCATTGGCCTTGGCCTTCTCCACGAAATCGCGCCCATGCGCGGCGACGCCTTGAAGCGCCGCGAAGAGATAGCCCGGCTTCACCGCGCGCGAGTCCGCACTCAGCCCCGCGATCTCCAACGCACGCGCATCCTCGGGGACGCCGCTTGCAAACATGTCACCGAGCTTCATCGGCTCGACCTCTCCCCTATTCCGCCGGGCGGACGCTCATCCCCAGCATAGGCGCGATGCGGCGCAGCGTCCGCGCCACAACGGGGGCGGCGACCATGCCGCCCGCCGCGCCCTCGCCGGTATCGTCAAGCGCGACGACGATCACATAGCGCGGATCGTTGACTGGAAATACGCCCGCGAAAGAGGAGAAATTGCGGCCTTCCTCATAGCCTTCCGCACCGCCCGGCTTTTCGGCGGTGCCGGTCTTGCCGGCAACCAGGAGTCCCGGCACGTCGGCAGCGCGGCCGGTGCCAGACGTCACGACGCTGCGCAGATAGGACATCAGTTGGCGGGTGGTTTCTGGGGAGAACACGGCGGTGCGGTCGACGTCCTGGTCGGGCGCGCGCGGAACAAGCGTGGGCTCTACACGAGCGCCGCCATTGGCGAACACCGTATAGGCACCCGCGAGCGCGACAGGCGTTGCGGCTAGGCCATAGCCAAAGCCCAAGCCCGCAACATCTCGGCGACCGCGCGCATGCGGCGCCAGCGGCGCTTCATTGCGTCCCATTTCGAGCTGCGTCGGCTCCGTGAGCCCAAGGCGTTCGAGATACGCGCGCTGGCGCGCGCCGCCCAAGCGCAGCGCCAAACGCGCTGCGCCAATATTCGACGAGTGCGCGAGAATATCCCGCACTGTGGCGAGGCCCTCGATTGGATGCTCATCCACGATCGGGGCGCCATCGATTTGAAAGGCCTGCGTCAGATCGAACAATTCGCCCGCCGTCGCGACCTCTTCCTGCAACGCCATCGCCACCGTGAACGGTTTGATGGTCGAGCCCAATTCATGCACGTCGCCGGCGACGCGGTCGCGGCGCGCATTCTCCGCCGCGCGGCCAGCTTGGTTGGGGTCGAAGGCCGGCCACGAGGTCAGCGCCAAAACTTCGCCGCTACGCCCATCCAACAGCACCGCCGCCGCGCCCGACGCGCCCGCCGCCCGTGCGGCGACATCAAGCTCGGTCTCTAACGCATATTGAATGCGCACATCGAGCGTGAGCCTGATCTGGCGCCCGCCAGCGGCCGCCTCGCGAATATCCGAGTCCAGCCCACGCTCCACGCCCGCCAGAGGATTGAGATCGACATCGGTGAAGCCCAACGCATGCGCAGCGAGACTGCCATGCGGATAAGAACGCCGATTTTGAGTCTCGAAACCAATGCCACGCAGATCGAGGCTTTCCACCTGCGCACGCTGCTCGGGCGTTAAGCTGCGCGCGAGATACACCAGATCGCGCGTGCGGTCGGTGAGCCGACGCAATAACGTTGCGCGATCCAAATTTGGGAACACGCCGCGCAGAGTCTCAGCGACTCGTTCGGCGTCCCGCACACGCACGGGTTCGGCGGTGAGCGCATAAGCGCGCACGGTCGTGACCAACAGCACGCCATTGCGATCAACAATATCCGCGCGCAGCACGGGCGCGACGACCGCGCCGAGCGGGCGCGCGAGCGGATCGCCGGCAAACGCGAGTTGCACGGCGCGACCCGAAAGCAGCGCCAGCACCACGAACATGGCGAGCGCCAGAAACCGCACGCGGTTGCGCGCGGGCGCGGCCTCCAGCGCGGGCGCAAGCGTGGCAACGCCCGTGAAACCCTGCGTCGCGTTCAATGGCCTCACTGGCCAGCCCCCTGCTGCTGACGCGGCGCAGGCAGGCGGTGATCGATCGCCGCCTCAGGCAAAGTCGCGGCCTGCGATCCAACCACAAGCCCCAATTCGCGCTCGGCCATGGCCTCGATGTTCGCGGGGCTTTCCGCGCGCGCGATGTCGGAGCGCAGAACACGCATATCGGCTTGGGTGTCGGCGATTTGGGTTTCGAGGTTGCGCACGCGCGATTCCGTGTGCGCGGCGTCGGACTTGGCCTTGTACAAGCCGACCACCAACGCCAGAACAATCAACGCCGCAACAATGTTGAAACCGCGTCTCATCTGAGCTTTGTCCATTCGGCCTCCGCCTTTGGCGCGAGCGACGGCGCCTCCAGCTCATCCCAAGCCGGCGCATCCGTGCGCACCGCCCAACGCAAGCTGGCGGAGCGCGCGCGCGGATTGGCGGCGACCTCCGCATCACTCGGCGCGGTGGCGCGCTTGCGCTCCAGCTTGAAACTTGGCGCACGTTCTGGCGGCACATCCGGCGCGTAACGTGAGCCGCGCCCCTGCGCATCGGCGCGCGCGCTCATGAATTGCTTGACCATGCGGTCTTCCAGCGAATGGAACGAGACAACCGCAAGCCGCCCGCCCGGCGCTAAAGCCTGCTCGGCGGCGGACAGCCCGCGCGCGAGTTCGCCGAGTTCGTCGTTCACTAGCATGCGCAGGGCCTGGAAGGTTTTGGTCGCCGGATGCGTGCGCGCGCCCCTTCGTCCGCCCACAGCGCGCTCGACGATGTCGGCGAATTCGAGCGTGCGCGTGATCGGCTTAGCGGCGCGGGCCTGCACGATGCCGCGCGCGATGCGGCGGCTGTCGTCGTCCTCGCCATAATGATAGATCAGATCGGCGAGCGCGGGCTCGCTGAGCCGATTCACGGCGTCGGCGACGCTCAGGCCTTCCTTCTCCATCCGCATGTCCAAGTCCGCGTCCGCCTGAAACGAAAATCCACGCGCGCCCTCGTCGAACTGGAACGAGGACACGCCGAGATCGAACACGGCGCCCATTAAAGGTTCGTTTACGAAACGACCGATCTCGCCGAATCTCGCGGCGATCAGCTGCAAGCGCCCCTGATATTGTGCGCTGAGCGCGCCGCCGCGGGCGATCGCATCGGGGTCGCGGTCGAAGGCGATGACGCGCGCGCCGGCGTGAAGCATCGCGCGCGTATAGCCGCCGCCGCCGAAAGTGGCGTCGACGTACAGGCCGCCATCTTTGAGCGCGAGCGC
>JALHOC010000027.1 GCA_022843225.1 Hyphomonadaceae bacterium | reverse complement strand
GGCGTTGGCGGCGCTTGCGGCTTTGTCGACCAGGCCTTTGAAGTCCATGTGCTCCTCCTAGTCGCGATAGGCGCGTGCAAGTTCACGCCGTGCAGCGTCGAGTTGGCGGCGGAAGCTGGCTTCGCCGTGCAGGCGCGCGACGCCGCCGGCGGCGACGAGGCGGCTCGCATCCACGTCGCTCGGGAAATGGTAGCCGCAAATGGTGCGGCTCTCGCCGTAGTCGCGACCGCGTTGCAGTAGGGCGTCGGCGCGCGCTGGAAACACTTCCGCCAGCACCAGCGCCAACGCCCAGCCGCCAGCGCCGTGTCCGGTCGGATACGAATCGTTGGTCGATGGATTTTCCGGATTGTCGCACCGCAGCAGCGTGCGATCTTCGACATAGGGCCGCTCGCGTTCGTAGGCGCGCTTGGCGGCGTTGATGGCGGGGTTGACGCCTAGCACGGTGGCGGTGAGCAGGGCGGCGGTTTGCGGGAAACGCTCGCGCGTGAACTCTTCGCCGAGCACCGGGTGGAAAATCGCGAACGGATCGAAGGCGAGGTCGGTGCGTGCTTGCGCTAAGCGCTCGTCGCTGACGGCTGGGCGCATCGAGAGCCGGTCGGCGGCTGCGCGTGGCGAGCCCGCAGCGGGTGGTGGGCCGGCAAGCGCGGGGCCGTCGATAAGCGGTGGAGGGGTTGACGTTTGCTGCGCGTGCGCTGGAAGCGCGAACAAAAGCGCTGCCGCCGCGAGCATCGGCTTGATCATCACTCTCCCCCCTCGTTGTTGAACACTATAGCCGCTCGGGCAAACCGGGGAACCCCAGGGATTTTGTTTGCGGCGGGTGCGTTGGTGATTGTGGGCGGGGCGATCGCGCTTGCTTGGCTTGGGCGGAGACGCGTGATCTGATGTCGAGCTGGACGCGCCGCATTTCGGCCGATGCCTACTTGAAGCGCCAAAATCCTCGCTTCGGTTCCGGCGACGACGGGGGAAACGCGGCTAACCTTGCTTCAAACGGAAATTCTTTGAGCACGCCATCGCGTGCGGAAGTTGGCGGGCCACGATAGCGGATGCGCTGGTTGTCCTCCGTTTCGCGCATCGCCCAGTTCGGGCGGCCGCCGACGAGCTTGATTACGTTCGGCACAATCTCGCGCGCGACCGGATTGCACACGGCGTAGGGCAGACCGACGTCGGCCACTTCCGATACGAGCGCTGTTCGTCGTTGCTGATCTTCCCCTTGGTCCACGAACAGGATTGGAATCGCGTAGCCTATGGCCGCGAGTTGCACCTCCCACGTGACCCATTCGGATCGGCCAGCGCCGACTCTGCTTGGAGCGATGAGAATGTCAGAGGTGTAGATGCGAGCGGCGATGTCAGCTTGGATTTTGAGCTTCGGCAATTCTCCGCCGCGCGGCCCAGCCATCTGTTGAGCAGCAGACAGCGACACATCTTGTACATCGAAGCCTTGGCTATTCAGCGCCGCGATCACCTCACCGTAGAGTGTGTCATCGTGCTCGTATCGATGGCTGATAAAGATGCGGAGCTTGCGCTCTTCGCTTCCGGGCTCCAATAAGGAAGTGGCTTCGAAGTCATTGTGCCCACCCAGTCCAGCCGTCTAGCGCGGCGTTGGAACATGGTTAACAGAAGCTCAACTTTGGGTGGCGGTCAAGGATGGCTGATCTCAAGATCAAAAAGGCCGCCCCTTTCGGAGCGGCCTTCGTGGTTCTGCGTTTGCGCAGTTCGCTTAAGCAAACAGCTTCGCCCAGTTCCTCGCCTCACGCTTACGCCAGCCGCCGCGGTGATAGGCGTCGCTGACGATGATCGGCGCGACGCTGGTGGCTTCGGCGAACACCATTTGCTCGTGCACGGTGCTGACTTTGCCCCAGCTTGCGGCTTCTTGAAGCGTTGAGGATGAGCAGGCGCCGTCGCGGACGTCGGCGACGGTGATCTGCACAGCGTATTTGTGCACTTCGACGTCGTGGTGGCCGAGGATTTCGGCGCAGACGACGGTGTCTTGTGCGAAATTCTTCGGCACGCCGCCGCCGACCATGAACAAAGCCGTGGTGCCGGCCGCGAGTTTGATCTCGGTCAGCTCGCGGAAATCGCCGCCGCTATCGATCGTCAAATAAGGCTTGCCGGCTTTGCGGCGCTCGACTTGGTGCTTGACGATGCCGAAGCCGGCCGAGCAATCGGAGAACGCCGGCACGAAGATCGGCACGCCCTTTTCGTAGGCGCGCTGGATCAGCGAATCCTTCTTCTTGGCGTTGCCGGCGGCCAGCCACTTGCCGAGCTCATAGATGAACTCACGCGACGTGTAGGGGCGCGGCTCGAGCATCTCGCAGATCTCGTAGATCGTGGCGTCGACGTTCTGCAGCTCTTCTTCGTCGATATAGGTGTCGTAGATGCGGTCGATGTAGAGCGAGCGCAGCGTGTTGTCGTCTGGGATTTCCTTGGCTTGGTAATGCTTGAAGCCGAGCGCTTCGAGGAAATCCATGTCGATGATGCAGGCGCCGGTGGCGACGATGGCGTCGGCCATGTTGTACTCAACCATGTCGCGCCAAACATGGAGGCAGCCGCCCGCGCCGGTGGAGCCGGCCATGATCAGCCAGGTCGAACACTTCTCATCTTCGAGCGCCATGTTGAGGATGCCGGCGGCGCGCGCAGCGTCGCGGCTGGTGAAGCTCATCTTGCCCCACGCGTCGATGATCGGGCGCGCGTCGAACGACGCGATGTCGATGTGCTCGACCGGCGAGGAGAGAAGTTCCGCTTTGCGTTGGGTGTCGATTTTCTCAGCCATTGGAGTGGGCTCCCATGGGCGGCGTCGTGAGCAACAACCGCGCGGACGCTCCGCCGACACGCGATCAGCGGCGGGAGATAAGGCATGCGGGTGGGAATGCAAGAGATTTGGCGACGTAGCGGCAGCTTTCGCCGATCTGTGCTGACGCGCTAGGCTCCGCCAAAAATCGGAGGGACGAGAATGGATGAACTTGCAGGACGCGTCGCCTTGGTGACGGGCGGCGCGCGTGGGCTCGGCGCTGCGGCGGCGAAAGCGCTGGCGGCGGAGGGCGCGAAGGTGGTCGTCAGCGATGTCGCCGATGGCAACGAAACGGCGGCGGCGATCGGCGGTGCTTACGTGAAGCACGATGTGGCGAGCGAAGAGCAATGGATCGCAGCAATCGCGTTCGCGAAGGAGCGCTTCGGCGGGCTCGATATTCTCGTCAACAATGCCGGCATCTTCTGGATGAAGCCGATCGCGCTGGAGACGCTCGAGGCCTTTCGCCGAATGCAGCAGGTCAATGTCGAAGGCGTCTTCCTCGGCCTAAAACACGCCATCCCCGCCATCGCCGAGCGCGGCGCGAAATGGGACGGCGGCGGTTCGATCATCAATCTCTCGTCCGTCGCCGGCATTATCGGCTCGCCGATGACGCTCGCCTATAACGCCTCCAAAGGCGCGGTGCGGTTGATGACAAAATCGGCCGCGCTCGAATGCGCGCGGGCAGGGCAGAAGGTACGCGTGAACTCAGTACATCCGGGCATCATCGAAACGCAAATGATGACAGACGCCGCCGAAGCCATCGCGGGCGCGAGCGGCGTCAACGATACAATGGAACGCTTCGCCTCGTTTCACCCCATGGGGCGCTTAGGCCGCGACATCGATATAGCCAACGCGGTAGCGTTTCTTGCGTCGAGCAAGGCGGCGTTCATGACCGGCTCCGAACTGGTCGTCGATGGCGGCATGACGGCGGCATGACGGCGGCTTGAGCGCTAATCGCGCATCTCGCTCGGGCTCTTGCCGGTCCAGCGCTTGAAGGCGCGCGAGAATGAGGCGGGGTCGGAGAAGCCGACCAGATATGCCGTTTCGTTCACTGTGGTTTTCGTGCCGCGCAGGTATTCGAGCGCGAGACGGTGGCGGAGCGCATCGAGCGCCTGCTCGAACGTGACGCCTTCGTCCTTCAGCGCGCGGTAGAGCGTCTGGCGGCTGACGCCCAGCTTCTCGGCGACCGCGTCCATGTTCGCTTCGCCCTTATGCAGCACCGGCATGAGCAAGCTCTCAACGCGCCCGCGCATTGAGTCGGCGGATGCCAGCTCGCTGAGCAGCGCTTGCGCATGTTCGGTGAGCACGCCGAAAGCGTAGCGCGGGAGTATGCCGACGCGGTGGCTGACGATGCTCTCCTCCATGCGCATGGCGTTGCGGTCGGCGTTGAAGACGACCGCAACGCGGAAGATGCGCTCGTACTCCGCCGCATGCGGGGGCTTGGGGTGGGTGACGCGCACCTCCCGCAGCCATTCGGGTACGCCGGCGCGGCGTGGGCCGGCGACGATGTGCGAGAAGGCGCTTTCCGTAAGCTCGGGAAAGGCATTGGCGTTGGCGCGAAGATCAGTGAGCCAGAGGCCGCTACCGTCGCGCTTTAGCGCAAAGCGATCCTCGCCGGTCAGTTCGACATCGACGATCAGGCGCACGTAGCGGTTCAATTGCTCGAAGGCTTCGAGCATCGTATCGGATGCCTTGCCGATGAGGCCGACAATTGAAATGTCGGAGACGTCCACTTCTTGGCCAAAATTTAGCGCCAATGCCGGATCGCCCGTCGCTGTCTTGGCGGCATGCATGAGCGCGACGTAGCGCGCATACGGCAGGCGCGCGTCGCAATCGTTTAGCTGCGTCGCATCGAGTCCGGACGCGGCTAGCAGCGCGCCGCGATCGGCGCCACGCGTGACGGCGTAGCCAAGAAGGCCGAGCACGAAGCCCGATGAGACGGTTTCGTCACGCATGGGCGATGTCACGTGGGGTCATGCTTTTGATGCGTGGCGTCATGGCGGCTTATCGATCTCCGACGATAGCGTATCGGCATTCGATAGTCGCCGCTTTTGTGCGATGCGCGGAGATGAGCATGAGCGAAGCGGTGGCATTGCGCACGGCGCCCAGACTGCCAGCGGACGCGATTTTGCGCGCCACCGGCGTGCTGTGGTTCATTCCAGCGCTGATCGGGCAGTGGGTTTTCGCGTTTTATATCGCGGTGCAGTACGGCGGCAGCGCCTTTCGTGGCGATCTCGCGGCGTGGAATGAGATCATGCACAATGGGCTGATCGCGGGCGACGTGATAGGCAATCTCGCGCTCATGGTGCATATCGCCATCGCCTTCGTGATCACGGTCGGCGGCACGCTGCAACTCATTCCGTTCGTCCGCAATCGCGCGCGGAGCTTTCACCGCTGGAATGGCCGCACCTATGTGGCAGTCGCGATGCTGAGCAGCGTGGCCGCGCTCTGGATGGTGTGGACACGCGATGGCCTCGGCACGATCGTCAACGACATAGCGATCTCGATCGACGCGGTGCTGATCATGGCGTTTGCCTGGATGATGTGGCGCACTGCGCGCGCGCGTCGCTTCGATGAACACCAACGGTGGGCGCTGCGCACGTTTATGGTTGTCAGCGGCGTTTGGTTCATGCGCGTGATGTATGGCTTCCTGATCATGCTGATGCAGGGTCGCCCGCCTGGCGTCGGCAGCAATATGGACGGGCCGACGGACATCGCCGTCGGTTTCGGCAGCTACCTTGTGCCATTGGCGCTGCTCGAGATTTATTTCTGGGGCAAGCGCACGCCTAGCTTGGCCGGCAAGGCGCTGGCTGCCGGCGTCACGACCCTCGCCGCCGGCGCTACGGCGTTCGGCGTGTTCGGCGCGATTATGGTGTTCTGGGCGCCGCGGATCGCCGTGTGATGGAGCCTGGCGTTCTGTTTCACGTCGCCGCAGGCGCGCTTGGTCTGGTCGCGGGCGCCGCCGCGCTGATCGCCCGCAAGGGCGAGCGCGTGCATCGCGGGGCGGGCACGGTGTTCTTCGCGGCCATGCTGACGACGGCGGTAAGCGCCGTGATCCTCGCGCTGCTGAAGGACGAACTCACCAACGCAATCGCCGGCGCGTTGACGACCTACTTCATCACGACGTCGTGGCTCACCGTGAAGCGGCCCGAGCGCAGTGTTGGGTGGGCCGACGTTTTCGCCATGCTGTTCGCGGCAATGGGTTCTGCAGCGGCTTTCTACTTGGCTTACGATTCAGTTCGGCAGGGCACGGCATTGCTGGGCGGGGCGCCGTTCTATGTGTTCTCGGCGGTCGCGGCGCTGTGCGCGCTGCTTGATCTCAGCGTGATCCTCCGGCGCGGCGTTGCCGGGCGTCAGCGGATCGCGCGCCATCTCTGGCGGATGTGTTTGGGCTTTTTCATTGCAGTCGCTTCGGTTTTACCGGGCCAGCAGCAATTTTTCCCAGAACCGCTCCAGAACATCGAGCCGTTGATCCTGCTCTTTATCCCGGCGTTCAGTGTGCTGGCGGTGATGCTCTTTTGGCTCGGGCGTGTGCTGTTCACGCGCGCGTTTGCCTGAACGAAAACGGGGCCCGCTTGCGCGGGCCCCGTTCCGATCTTTCTTGCACGGCGCTTAAGCTTGCGTCGGCTGTTTCTTCGGTGCGCGTTTGAGTTTCGGCAGTGCGACCACGGCGGCGGGTTCGGCGTACATGGTCGGCCACGGCGCGTCGCTGGAAGCAATCGTCACGGTTTCGCCGAAGCCGTTGAAGCGTGTGCCCATGGCGGTGCCGTAGGCGCCGAGCGAGCCGATCTCGATCAGATCGCCTTCGCGGATGTCGGCCGGCAGCATGAAGGGGCCGGCGGCGGCGTCCATGCTGTCGCAAGTCGGGCCGTAGAGACGGAACGGCGCGAGCTTGGCGCGGCTGGGCTCTTGGCGCAGCAGCTTGGCCGGGAAGGCCCAGTTCAAGTGCGTGGCGTCGAACAGCGTGCCGAAGGCGCCGTCGTTCAGATAAAGCGCGTCACCCTTGCGGAGTTCAACGCGCGTCACCGTCGAGCCGGCTTCCGCGACAAGCGCGCGGCCGGGTTCGGCCCAGAGCTTGGCGTTCTGAGCAACGAACATTTCCTCGAAGCCAGCTTTGATCGCGTTGACGTACTCGATCATCGGCGGTGGGCTCATGCCCGGATAGATGGCCGGGAAGCCACCGCCAATGTCGACGATGTCGACCACAACGCCGGCTTTGACGATGGCGCGGTTCACGCCGTCCATGGCGGAGCGATACGCGTCCGGGCGCATGCACTGCGAGCCGACGTGGAACGAGACGCCGAGCATCTCTTCGCTGGCCTGGCGCACGCGGCGCAGCAGCGCCGGCGCTTCTTCAGCGGTGACGCCGAACTTGCGGGCGAGCGGGTAAGCGGCGCCGTCGCCGGAGACAGCGAAGCGCACAACCAAGGTCAGATCCTTGGCGCCGTTGGTTTCGGCCAGAATTTTTTCGAGTTCGTCTTCGCTATCGAGCGCGAACGTCTTCACGCCGAAATCGTGGAAGGCGCGCGCGATGGCGCGGCGGCTCTTCACCGGATGCATGAAAGCAATCTGCGCGCCGGGAAAGCGGCCATGGATCAGCGCCGCTTCGTTGTCGGAGGCGACGTCGAAGTTCTTGATGCCCGCGGCCCACAGCGCGTCGAGCACCCATGGCGAGGGGTTCGCCTTGACTGCGTAAAAGACCTCGCCCGGGAAATTCTCACGGAACCAGGTCGCAGCCGCGGTGACGCGGTGCGGACGAGCGATAGCCACGGGACCGTCCGGCGCTTCGCGCGCAATCAGGTCAAGAGGCGAGAGGACAGAGTCCATCCGGCAGCTCCCAAACTTGTAACCGCTTTTCGGCGGTTCAGTTCATTCCCAGGCCGGCGTTAGTCGGACATGCTTTAATGTCAGGTCCGCCCTTGGGAGCTTGCGCCGGAGGATCGCCTAGGAAGCATCCTGCTTCCCGTTGCTTGCGATCCCCCAGGTGGCCTGGGCCGAGGGGGCGTTAGTGGACGCTGTTTCCAGGTCCGCCGGTAACGATGCGAGATATGGTGTGCGTTCCCCAATGTAAAGAGCCTTTGATGGTTAATTCCCTTGCGCAGTCAAAATGATGCGCGGGCGCAACGTCGACTTTGTGACACGCATGGCTGGGCTGCGGATTCTGCACGCTCTGCGCTGGTCGGCGCTGACTCCGCAATTTTGCTGGGCCGTGCGCCGATGCGCCGACGCTACGTCACAAAACTGCAATCGCGGCGTCACGAAGCCTTCTTTGAACATTCGCGCACACGTCATCGACCGCGCTTAACCCCCGCTTCGCTCGAGGGACGAAACGGCGAGTCTTAGCGCCGCCTCCGGGTCTCGATTTTATCAGGGGGTCTTCATGAAGACGAATGTCATCACCACCGCGGCCATCGCCGCGCTGGCCACTGCCGCCGGCGTCACCGCCGCGCACGCTCAATCGGCGCCCGCGCCGACTCATTCCACCAGCTGGACCGGCACGGTCGGTGAAGATCGCTTCGGCGACGCCCGCTTCAAGATGCGCGGCCGTCTGCAGTGGGACATCGCGTCCAACGAACTCGACTTCGGCGGCCTCGGCGGCGCGCTTGAAGACGGCACCCGGTCCTACACCCGCCGCGCCTTCTTGGGCGTGCAGGGCCGCTTCACCGAGAACTGGCGCTATAAGGTCGACTTCGTGCTCGCGCCGTCGTCGTCGTCGATCCAAGTCGATGACGCGTTCCTCGAATACGTCGCCGACGATTGGTCGATCGTGATCGGTGAGCACAACATCACCTCGCCGCTCGAAGATCGCATCTCCTCGCTCGACATTCCGTTCAACGAGCGCTCCAGCGTCATCAACGCATTCGGCTTCGGCCGACGCGCGGGCCTGGGCTTCATCACGGGCGGCGCCAATTGGTCCGCCGCTGTCGCTGTTCAAGGCGACTCGATGAACTCGACCGAAACCAGCCAAGCGAACAACGAAGAGCTCAACGTCTCGGGCCGCTTCACCTTCGCGCCGATCTTCTCGACAACGCCGGAAGGCACGCAGCTGCTGCACCTCGGCGTCTCGGCTCGTCAGCGCAACGCTGGCGACACGCAAGCGTTCGGCTACTCGGTGCGTCCGTTCAACGGCCGCGGCTCGAGCCCGATCGCTGTGAGCGGCGTGGGCGATGGCGGTGAAACCGACACGACGTACGCGGTTGAACTTGCCGGCCAGTGGGGCCCGTTTGGCTTCCAAGCCGAGTACGCGACGCTCGACGGCGAAACCAGCACCAGCGGCGAAGACTTCACTTACGAAGGCTATTACGTCGACGCGTATTGGTCGCTGACTGGCGAAAGCCGCAGCTATCGTGGCAACCAGGGTTCGTTCGGCGCCATCGCGCCGCGCCGTCCGTTCGGTGTTGATGGCGGCCTCGGCCACTTCATGCTCTCGGCCCGCTATGACTACATCGACATGTCAGACGCCGGCATCGGCATCGCGACAGACGTGCTGGGCGAGCAGACCTCGTACGGCATCGGCCTCGACTGGATCCCGATCGATCACGTCCGCTTCAAGCTGAACTACGCCCAGAGCGAGATTGACTACGCCAACCCGGGCGATGGCGCCGACGGCGACGCGCAAACCATCTCGCTGCGCACCCAGTTCGATTTCTGAGCCCCGCGAACTTCGGTGGAGAGACGGCTTTGCCGTCGCTCCACCGCTTTCGAGGGACATGAGCAAATGGAGCATACCACTATGAAAATTCTTAAGACGGCGGCCGCCGCTGTGGCGGCGCTCGCGCTGACCGCAGGGTCGGCGCTGGGGCAACAAGCCTTCACGATCCAGATCGACGGTTCGTCGACCGTGTTTCCGCTTTCGGAAGCGGTGGCCGAAGGCTTCCAGCAACAAACGTCTGGTCGTGTCCGCGTCACCGTTGGTGAATCCGGCACGGGCGGCGGTTTCCGCAAGTTCTGCCGCGGCGAAACCCACATCTCGAACGCTTCGCGTCCGATCTCGGCCAGCGAAATGGCGGCTTGCCGCGCGGCCGGCATCCAGTACGTGGAAATCCCGGTGGCGTTCGACGCGCTCACCGTCGTCGTGCACCCATCGAGCCCGCTGCGTTCGATCACGGTCGACCAGCTGCGTCAGATCTGGCGCCCAGAAGCGCAAGGCCAAGTGACCAACTGGCGCCAAGTGAACCCGCAATGGCCGGACATGCCGCTGGCGCTGTTCGGACCGGGCTCGGCCTCGGGCACGTTCGATTACTTCACCGAAGCCGTGAACGGCCGTTCGCGCGCCTCGCGCACCGATTACACGCCGTCGGAAGACGATAACGTCATCGTCCAAGGCGTCGCGTCCAACACTGGCGGCATGGGCTATTTCGGCTTGGCCTACTACGAAGAGAACCGCTCGCGCCTGCGCGCGCTGGCGATCGATAGCGGGTCCGGCCCGGTGGAGCCCAGCGTCGCTAACGCCGCCAACGGCACCTACGCGCCGCTGTCGCGTCCGATGTTCATCTATGTGAACGCTGCCGCGCTCCGCCGCCCGCAAGTCCAGCAATTCGTGCAGTACTTCCTGACCAACGGCGCCCGTCTGTCTACTCAAGTCGGCTACATCCCGTTGCCGGCTAACGCCTATCAAACCTACGTGCAGCGCGCTCAGCGCCGCACCCAGGGCACAGCGTTCGGTGGCCGCCAAGCGATCGGCATCACCATCGATGAGTTGATTGCCCGCCCGCTCGTCGTTGAGCCGGTGCAGCAATAAGGCATAAGTGAAACCCGGCGGGGATGGGGATAACCCGTTCCCGCCGGGCATGCTTTCGGGCTAGAGATCATCGCGGAATCGACGCGCCGGAACCGGCGCGTCTAGCGTGCAGAAGGCGAGGGGCCCCGTGGAGCGGGATTTCACCAAAAAGAAGCTGCGCTTGGGCGAGCAGGCCATGGAAGGCCTGCTATTCGTGGCGGCGCTCATCGGCGTCCTAATCGTCGTTGGCATCATCTACGTCGTGGTTTCGGAATCTGCCAAATTCTTCGCCCAGGTGTCGGCGATCGAGTTTTTGACCTCGACGACCTGGACCCCGCTGTTCGAGAACCCGGAGTATGGCATCGCGCCATTGCTGACCGGAACCTTCATGGCGACGTTGGTGGCGCTTTCTGTGGCGGTGCCGCTTGGATTTCTCATCGCCATCTATCTCAGCGAGTTTGCCGGCGCACGTACGCGCGAGACGCTGAAGCCTGCGCTCGAATTGCTCGCCGCGGTGCCGACCGTCGTTTACGGCTATTTCGCTCTGCTATTCGTAACGCCGATCCTGCAGAATCTGCTGCGCCCGCTCGGCATCGAACTGCCCGGCTTCAATTTGCTGTCCGCCGGCATTGTGATGGGTTTGATGATCATCCCCTACATTGCTTCGCTTTCCGAAGACGCCATGCGCGCCGTGCCGCGCTCAATGCGCGAAGGCTCGTACGCCATGGGCGCGACACGGCTTGAAACCGCGTTTCGCGTCGTTGTGCCGGCAGCCGTTTCTGGCATCGTCGGTGCGGTCATTCTCGGCATGTCGCGCGCCATCGGTGAAACGATGATCGTGGCTGTCGCCGGCGGCACCCAGGTGCAGATGGTGACGAGCCCCACCATGCAAGGCGCGACGGTCACCGCCTTCATGGCGCAAGTGGCGCTGGGCGACATCGCCTGGGGCACACTTGAGTACAATTCAATCTTTGCCGCGGGCTTGGCGCTTTTGGTGCTGACGCTGCTCTTTAACTTCATCGCATTCTGGCTGCAGCGCCGTTATCGGGAGATCTACTGATGACCGTTGCGGCTGACGCCCCAAACCCGAGCGATATCACCGCGCATCCGCCTGGACTGGCGACGCGGCGGTTCAAGGATTCCGTCTTCATCGTCTGGGGCATTATCGCCACCATTATCGGCCTTGGAACGCTCGTCGCGCTGGTGAGTGAACTCGTCAACGACGGCGGCCACCGCCTGACGATGGCGTTTTTTACGAGCTACCCATCGTCCGACCCGGCCATTGCCGGCATTCTCTCGGCCTGGGTGGGCTCGCTTTTGGTGATCATCACCACGGCTTTGTTCGCGATCCCCATCGGCATCTTGGCCGGCATCTACTTGGAGGAATACGCACCTAAGAATCCGATCACCACTGCGATTGAAATCGCCGTCAACAATCTGGCAGGCGTGCCGTCGATTCTGTTCGGCTTGATGTCACTTGGCATTTTCGTTCAGATTCTGGGCAACCCCGACCGTTGGTTCGGCTTCCTGCCCGCAGGTTTCCGCAACGCCGCCGCTGATATGTTCGGCCAATCGATCCTGACCGCTGGCATTACATTGGCGTTGCTGATCTTGCCTGTCATCATCGTCGCCACGCGCGAGGCCGTTCGCGGCGTGCCGCAGGAAATGCGCCAAGGCGCGCTCGCGGTTGGCGCTTCGAAGTGGCAGACGACGCAGCATCACGTTTTGCCGTACGCGCTGCCAGGCGTCGTCACCGGCGTTATCATCGGCATTTCGCGCGCATTGGGTGAAACCGCGCCGCTGATCATGATTGGCGGCCTCACCTTCGTGGCGTTCCTGCCGATCACGCGCCCGGGCGATGCGGCGTTTGAAATCATCGGCGCTGTCGATGAATACGGCGCTCCGGTTACGCCAGCGGCTACAGAATCAGTGCGCATCGCGCACGATGGCGTCGTCGTGCTGCCCGACTTTTCCGAAATGCCGGTCGAAGCAGGGCAGACTTACGATCTGCCGCACGGCTCGACGGTTCAGTCCGTGGCCGGCTGGGGCGATGCGCTCGCAAGCTGGTCGCCGAGCCATTGGCTGGGCGCCGAGTTCACGGTGATGCCGATCCAGATGTTCAACTGGACCTCGCGCCCGCAAGCCGAGTTCCTGGAGATCGCCGCAGCGGCCGGCTTGGTGCTGCTCGTGATCACGCTCTTGATGAACGGCACCGCGATCTATCTGCGCTACCGGCTGCGCAAGAGCATCAAGTGGTAACGAGCGGGCCTTAAGGCTGGCGTGAGCGGTTAGCCCCTGGACGCGCGCTCTTGCGCCCGGCGTTCCTTGGCAATGCGTCGGCGCTCTTTCGCCCGCGCGCGCAGGTCGCGCAACTTGTGCCAGAAGCGGCGGCCGCGCTCTTTCGGCAGCGGCTCGAGGTTGCGGCGGAACTCTTCGGCGCAGGCGCGCCAGGAATACTTCTCGGCCAACGCCCGTGCGTCTTCGCGCTTGAGCTTCAAGGCTTCCAGGCACGCCTTCTTCAGATCGTCATCGACGACGCCTGCGCCCGTGCCCGGCAGGATATCTTTCGGGCCTGGCGCCACGAAGCCCGCGACCGGCGTGCCGCACGCAGCCGCCTCGAGGATGACGAGGCCGAACGTATCGGTGAAGCTCGGAAACACGAACACATCCGCGTCGGCGAAATAGCGCGCTAACTCGTCGCCGAACTTCGAGCCTGGGAAGACGGCGTTCGGATATTTCGCCATCAGCTCGGCCCGCGCGGGGCCGTCGCCGACGACGACCTTAGAGCCCGGCAGGTCGAGTTCGAGAAACGCCTCGATATTTTTCTCGACCGCAACGCGCCCGACATAAGCAAACACTGGACGCGGCAAGTCTTTGTAGACGCCGCCGTCTACGTCGCGCTTGTTTGGGTGGAACATCTCCACGTCGACGCCGCGACTCCACAGCGCCGTGTTGCGGAAGCCCTGCAGGCGCAATTGATCCTGCATGGTCGGCGTCGCCACCATCATGCGCCCGGAGCGGTCGTGGAAGGCGTGCATGTAGCGATAGCCGGCCCAGAGCGGGATCCACCAGAAGCGCGCGTGCACGTACTCGGGAAACTGCGTGTGATAGCTCGTCGTGAACGGAAACTTGTGCTTCAGGCAAATCGCGCGCGCGTCCCAACCCAGCGGGCCCTCGGTTGCGATGTGCACCGCGTCGGGCGCGAAGGAGAGGAAGCGGTCGTCTATGTCGCCGCGATTTCCAGGCGCGAGCCGGATTTCGGAATAGGTGATTAGCGGGAAGGTGAACTTGTAGTCGGCCGGTGAGATCACCTCGATCTCACAGCCCAAGGCCTTCAATTCGCGCATCGTGTTGGCGAGCGTGCGGACGACGCCGTTGACCTGCGGCTCCCAGGCGTCGGTGACCAGCATGATCTTGGTGGCGAGCGGGGGCGCTTCGGCGCTCTCCGCGGTCGCGGCGGCGGCGGGGGCTTCGGTACTCACGGGGCGTCTCTGACCACGGGGGCCCCTGCGACGCAAGAGGCCGCGCCGCCGCGCTTGCCCTAAGGGCCGGAGGCGCGCAAAAACCGCCCATGCAAACTGCACCGGCCCCGCACCCCTCCGCCGCCATCGATTGGGACGCGCTCGATGCGCTGAAATATCAGGACGAGGATGCGGCGGTCGCCGCTCTTCTGGCCGATCCGCCGCTTGATCCGGCGGCGCGGGCGAGTGCGGCTGCTGAGGCGCGCGCGCTGGTGACGAAGGCGCGCAGCTTGAAGCGCCGCAAGGGCGTGATGGAGAGTTTTCTCGAAGAGTTCGGGCTCTCGAATGCTGAGGGCTTGGCGCTCATGTGCTTGGCCGAAGCTTTGCTGCGGGTGCCGGATGAAGAGACGGCCGACAAGCTGATCGCCGAGAAGATTTCGACCGGTCAATGGGCCGAGCATTTGGGCAAGTCGGACCATTGGTTGGTCAACGCCGGCACGTTTGGACTCATGCTGACGGGCCGCGTCGTCAATCTGCCGGAGGATCTGAAAGGCGAGGCAAGCGAAGTGTTTGGCCGCTTGGTCAAGCGCATGGGCGAGCCGGTGGTGCGCGCTGGCGCCATGCAGGCGATGCGTATCTTGGGCGAACAATTCGTGCTTGGGCGCAACATTGATGCAGCGTTGAAGCGTGGCGCCGGCATGATCCGCTCTGGTCTCGCCAGCCGCTATTCATTCGACATGCTGGGCGAGGGCGCGCGCACCAATGCCGACGCCGAACGCTATCTCGCCGCTTACGCCAACGCGATCGACGCGGTCGGCAAAGCCGCGAACGGGCAGGGGCCGCTCACGTCCAACGGCGTGTCGGTGAAGCTCTCGGCGCTGCACCCGCGCTATGAGGCGCGCCAGGAAGAGCGCGTGCAGCGCGAGCTTTATCCGCGCATGCTGCAACTCGCGGAAGCGGCGAAGAAATACAATATCGGCTTGGCCATCGACGCCGAGGAAGCCGATCGGCTGGTGATGTCGCTGCGCCTGTTCGAAAAGCTGGCGCTTGAGCCTTCGCTGAAGGGCTGGGAAGGGCTCGGCATCGTCATTCAGGCGTATCAGAAGCGCACGCGCGCTTTGATCGAGCGCCTCGCTTCGCTCTCACGCAAGCGCGGCACGCCGATCCAGACGCGGCTGGTGAAGGGCGCGTACTGGGATGGCGAAGTGAAGCGCGCGCAAGTGATGGGGCGAGTCGATTTTCCGACCTGGACCACCAAGGCCGCGACCGACGTGCACTATCTCGCGTGCGCACGCGATCTCTTGGCCGTGCGTTCGATCTTCCCGCAGTTCGCCACGCATAATGCACACACCGTCGCCGCGGTCCGCCGCTTAGCCGCGAGCGCGGGGCGCGAGGATTTTGAATTTCAGCGTCTGCACGGCATGGGTGAGGCGCTTTATGCGTCGATCGATCCGCCGTTGCCGGTGCGTGTTTATGCGCCGGTCGGCGGGCATGAGGACTTGTTGCCGTATCTGGTGCGGCGCTTGTTGGAGAACGGCGCCAACACGTCGTTCGTGCACTCATTTCTCGATGACGATGTCTCGCCCGAAATCGTCGCCGCCGATCCGCTGACGAGGTTGGAGGCGAAGCCGCATCGGCACCCGCGCTTGCCGCCGCCGCCGCGCCTTTACGGGGCCAGCCGCCGCAACTCGACTGGCCGCGATCTCTCGATCAAGGCGGATCGCGATGCGCTGACAAAGGACCGCGCGTCTTCAGACGCGCATGCGGACCTGAAGGTCCGCGATCCCAGTGAAGCGATCGCCTTCGCTCATACCGGCTTCGAAGCCTGGAACGCACGCGGCGGGGCCGAGCGTGGGCGGGTGCTGCGTGCGATGGCGGACGCGCTGCAGGAGCATCACGATCCGCTGGTGCAATTGATCGCGCACGAGGCTGGGCGCGGTTTGCAGGATGCGATCGACGAAGTGCGTGAAGCGATCGATTTCTGCCGCTACTACGCTGTCGAAGCCGAGCGCTTGTTTGCAGGGCCGGTGCAATTGCCATCGCCAGCGGGCGAGACTGATCATCTCGAAATGCACGGGCGTGGCGTATTCGTCTGCATCAGCCCTTGGAATTTCCCGCTGGCGATTTTCACTGGCCAACTCGCGGCAGCACTCGCCGCTGGCAATACGGTTGTCGCTAAGCCGGCTGAGCAAACGCCGCGCATAGCGCGCGCGGCTGTGCAACTTTTCTATCAGGCTGGTTTGCCGGAGGATGTATTGCAGCTGGTGATCGGCGACGGCGCGGTGGGTGGAAAGCTTGTCGCCGATCCGCGCATTGCCGGCGTTGCGTTCACCGGCTCGACCGAAGTCGCGCGCATCATCAATCGCACGCTGGCGGCCAAGGACGGCCCGATCGTGCCGCTGATCGCGGAGACGGGCGGCTTGAACGGGCTCTTCGTCGATACGACGGCGCTGAAGGAGCAGGTGGTCGATGACGTCATCGTTTCGGCCTTCAACTCCGCTGGTCAGCGCTGCTCCAGCTTGCGCATTCTGTTTCTGCCGCACGACACGGCCGAGGGCGTGCTGGAAACGTTGCTTGGCGCGATGGACACGCTCGTCATCGGCGATCCAGCCGATCCGTTCACCGATATCGGCCCGATCATCGATGCAGAAGCGAAGGCCAATCTCGACAAGCACATCGCGCGCATGAAAAGCGAAGCGAAGCTGTTGAAGCAGATCGATGTGTCGAAGCTCGGCGGCAATTTCTTCGGGCCGGCTGTGATCGAACTCAAGTCGCTCGACCAGATCGACAAGGAAGTGTTCGGCCCGGTGCTGCACGTGGTGCGCTACGATCCATCCGACATCGTAAACGTTGGCGCGCAGTTGGCGGCGAAGGGCTATGGCCTGACGCTTGGCGTGCATTCGCGGCTTGAGAGCTTTGCCGAAGCCGTGAAGAAGGCGGTGCCCGCGGGCAATGTGTATGTGAACCGCACCATCGTTGGCGCCGTTGTCGGCGTGCAGCCGTTTGGCGGTGCAGGGCTTTCCGGTACTGGGCCGAAGGCGGGCGGGCCGAATTATCTGCCGCGCTTCGCCGAAGAGCGCGCGATCAGCGTCAACATCGCCGCGCAAGGCGGCGATCCGCACCTGTTGAATCTGTGAGCTGGCGCAGCGCGGCTCTTGCTCTGGTGTTCGTGTGGTTCGCCGCCGGTGGGCTCGGACACTTTTTCCTGACGGACGCTTTCACCAGCGTCGTGCCGTCTTACGTGCCGTATCCGCGCGAGATGGTGCTCGCGACCGGCGTGTTCGAGATCGCGGGCGCGTTGGGGTTGCTTGTGAAGCGCTTGCGTCCATTCGCCGGCATAGGTTTGATCGCACTCACGATCTGCGTGACGCCGGTGCATGTGGATATGCTGATCAACGCGGAGCGCCACGCGGTTGGGGAGCTGGCGCTGTGGGCGCGTCTGCTGTTTCAGCCGATCTTCGTCCTCATCATCTGGTTCGCGACCTTGTCGCGTCCCAGCGGACACACAGTGCGTTGACGCGCACACGAGCCGCAGATTCGCCATAGAGGCGGCGCAGGTGCGGCGGCGGTCAACACGGAGTCCAATCATGCGCCGCGCCATCCTCGCTGCCGCCCTTCTGCTTTTCGCCGCGCCTGCGTTTGCGCAACAGACGGAGATGGACGCGGCCGAGTCCGCGCTGCGGCGCGACATGGCGCCGTCGGGCGTCACGGTCGAGCGTGTCGCGCCGGACGAAATCCGCGTCTCGATGCCATCCGACATCACCTTCGATTTCAACCGCGCCGACGTGCGCCGCGAGTTCATGCCGCGCGTCGCAGACTTGGCGCGGACGCTCAACGCGCATCGCGGCATGGGCATCGAGATCATCGGCCACGCCGATGCGATTGGTTCGGACCAATACAACCAAGTGCTCTCCGAACGCCGCGCGCAGGCGGTCGGCGCGCGGTTGATGGATTTGGGCGTTGCGTTCAATCGCATCGAGGCGAGCGGCCGCGGCGAGTGGGTTCCAGTCGCAGGCAACGACACCGAATGGGGCCGCGCCCGTAATCGGCGCGTCGAAGTGCGGATTACATCGTCTCGCAAGTAGCGGCGGCGACGTTTCGTCCGCACGATAGCCTTGCCGCGCGCGGCCGGAGCGCCGTAAACCGGTGCCATGAGCCACGACAACGTCACGCCGTTTCGCCGCCCGCCGCCGAAGCCGGTGCGCCCGCAACAGCAGGGCGGCTGGGGCTTCAAGACGCATCGCGGCAAGGCGCTATTGGTTCACGCGCTGACGCTGGCATGCTTTGCGCTGCCGTTCCTGGTCGGCGGCGGCCAGTTGATACGTTTTCTCGCCTTGGGGCTGGGCATTGCCGCGGTGGTGATTGCTTACACCAGCCGGCCAGACGCGATGCCGTGGGCGGCGACGCACCATGAGCAGGCGTTGCGCACCATCCTGATTGCGTTCGTGGCGACGACCCTGCTGAGCCTGCCCAGTCTCGTCATCCCCCGCAGCGCCACCGAGATTCAGAGCGTGTACCTGCCGATCTATTTTTGGGGCGGCATTATCGTGGCGATATGGGCCGGCATCCGCGCGCTTGTCGGATTGGTTCTCGCTGGCATGCGCCGGCCGACATTCAATCCGCGTGGCTGGCTGGTCTAGTCAACGAACGAACAGCCGTACTCATCTTCGTACACAGCTTCCGCGCTGATCGCGCCGAACAGCACGCTGGCGCGCACGGTGTTCGCATCTTCCGTGATCGAGAGCATGGCGCGCGCATCGTCGGGAAATTCGGCCAAGCATGAATCGAGCGTGCGGCCGCTGACGTGCAGGCATGAGCAGGTTTGCTTGGCGGCGTAGCCGGTGGCGAGCTTGGCGTAAGCGAGATCGTCGCGCAGCGTCCAGGCGACGCTGGAGAGCACGATCGCCGCAAGGGCAAGCCCGCCCACGATAAACCAGCGTTTGCGCGACACCGCCGCCTCCCCCTATGCTGGAGCGAGCATAGCGAAGACGAGGGGATGCGTCATGCTGCGCGGCGCTTTAGCGGCATTGTTTATGGTTTTCGCAGCGGCAGGGGCGGCAAGCGCGCAGGCGCTCTACCCGCTGCCGCCGCAACCGGCAGGCGTGGCGTGGCCGACGCAGGATTGGACGATCGCGCCGCTGCCGGCCGATGTCGACGCGCCGGCGTTCGATCTGGCGGTGACGGAAGCGTTCGGCGGTGTTCACGAGCTGATGGGCGAGACGCGCGCGGTGATCGTCATCCAAGGCGGGCGCATCGTGTTCGAGCGCTACATGGATGGCTACACGCGCGATACGCGGCTGGTGTCGTGGTCGATGGCGAAATCGGTGACGCACGCGCTGGTCGGTGCGGCCGTGCTGCAAGGGCGGCTCTCCGTCGATGCGCCGATGGGGCATCCGAACTGGGAAGCGGGCGACCGGCGCGCGTCGATCAGCTGGCGCCAATGGCTGCAAATGGTCGACGGGCTCGACTATCTCGAGAGCGCCGAGGATGTGTCGCAGTCTGGCAATGCGCGCATGCTGTTTGGCGAGGGGCGCCAGAGCGTTTCGCGCTGGGCCTCTGAGCTGCCGATCATCCACGATCCCGGCACGCAGTGGAATTACAGCTCGGCCGGCACGCTGCTGATCTCGGATGCGCTGACGCGTGTGATCGTGCCTGAGCCGCCCGATGTGGGCGATCGGCGCGCGCGGATGCGGGCCTGGATGAACGCATCGCTGTTCGATCGCATCGGCATGCGCCCGCTGGTCGAATACGATCCGGAGGGCGTGTTTTATGGCAGTTCGCTCATCTACGCGACGGCGCGGGATTTCGCCAAGTTCGGCTATCTCTATCTGCGCGATGGTGTTTGGGATGGGCAGCGTGTGCTGCCCGAAGGCTGGGTCGATTTCGGCCGCACGCCTGGCCCCGCACGCAATACCGATACATACGGCGCCCATTGGTGGCTGACGCCGGCGCATGGGCCCGGCATCCCGTCGCGGTCGCTGATCACCGATGCGTCCATGGTCGACGCGTTTTCGGCGCAGGGGCATGAAGGGCAGATCATTGTCATCGTTCCGTCGAAGGATTTGGTCATGGTGCGGCTCGGGCGCTTTGACGGCGGCGGCGAAGCGTGGGATGCGCTGGGCGATTGGGCGACGCAGCTGATTGGCGCGTTCGGCGATCGCCCGGTGGTGCAAGCCAGGAGGTAGCGATGTCCGCTGAAGATGGCCGGGAAGCGAAACTGCAGGCCGCGAAGCTGTTGCGTGACGCAGGCTTTGCCTATCTCGCCGCGAACCTTGAGCATGGCTCGCTCTCGGCGTTAGCCAAGGACGAGCCGTTCTTCCTGCTGTGCGGGCGCGACCGTCTGGCGCCGACGGCGATCAAGGCATGGATCGAAGCGGCGCGGATTTCAAACGTGCCGGATCACAAGCTCGAATCCGCGCACGAGACGATCGAAGCTATCGAAGGCTGGCCGGGCGACCGGCACTATCCGGATTAGTGCGCGGTGCGCAGCCGCGTGTGTACGCGGGCGAGGCCGTCATAGAGCTCAGGACGCACGTCGTGAACGCTGCCGCGTCCCGCGATAAGCGCGAGCGCAGCTAGCGCTTGCGATGCATCGTATTCCTGCTGCATCTGCGCCAACAACGCGACAGCGCGCACGCGTTCAGCGAAGCGAGCAGCACCGGGGCCGTACGCATCGATCACGCGCATGCGCAGCTGACGTAGGGCAATCGTGACAGAGGGTGGCAAGCCGACATAATCGTAACGACGGCGTTCACGCACGCGCAGGCCTCCCGATTTGCGCCGGCGGTCGGCGCCACAATAGTTGTCCTGATCGACCCACTGCATAATTTTTACGCGGCCGCATTTTGTGGCGATCGCTTCCTTGCGACGCCAGTGTCACTCATTGTGGTTAGGATTCCGTTCAGTGTTTGTGGCGGCGCGGTGTTTCACGCAGCCGCTATTGTCGCGGTGGTGCGAGGTGAATACGCGTTAGCTACGCTTCGAGTCCGACCATCGCGCGCACGTCTTTCGGCGTTTTGCCGCTTTCACGCAGTGCGCGCAGCGTTGCGGCGGAATCGCGTTTGGCGAGGCGCTTGCCGTCTTCGCCGAGCACGAGGCGATGATGGCGATAAACCGGTTGCGGCAGGTCGAGCAGCTTTTGCAGCAGCACGTGCAGATGTGCGGCGTCGCGCAGGTCTTCGCCGCGGATGACGTGGGTGACGCCTTGCAGCGCATCGTCCCACACCGAGGCGAGGTGATAGCTGGAGGGAAAATCCTTGCGCGCCAGGATGACGTCGCCGTGCTTTTCCGGTTCGGCGCGGACAGGGCCGTTTTCGTCTTCGAACACCAACGCGAAATAAGCGGGGCCAAGCGCCGCGCGCGCTTTTTTGAGCGAGAGCCGCCAAGCGAACGGTTCGCCCGTGGCAAGCTTGGCTGCTTCCTCGTCCGGCGGCAGCGCTTCACCGCGAAACATCTCTTCCGCGGCGCCGTGCGGGGCGTTGGCGATGGCCTCGGCGACCTCCTTGCGCGTGCGGAAGCAGCGATAGACCAGATTGCGCGCGATCAGGCTTTGCAGCGCGGCTTCGTAGTCCGCCAGATGCGCCGATTGCCGCCGTACCGGCTCTTCCCAGGTGAGGCCGAGCCAAGTGAGATCTTCCAGAATCGCCGCTTCGAATTCCGACCGGGCGCGGCCTTGGTCGATGTCTTCGATGCGCAGGATGAAGCGGCCACCGGCTTCGCGCGCCGCGTCGAACGCGGTGAGAGCGGAAAGCGCGTGGCCCAGGTGCAGATAGCCGGTGGGCGAGGGGGCAAAGCGCGTGCCGAAATTCATGGCGCCGAGCTTAAGGCCGCGACGGCGGTGTGGGATAGATTTTCGCCGCTTGCGCCATCGCGCGCAGGCGCTACCTAGCCCCCATGACAGTTTTCATCGACGGACCGCGGCTGCCGCCTGTGCGTGGGGGCAAGCCGGACGCCCTGATTGTGCTGCTGCACGGCTACGGCTCGAACGGGGCCGATCTCATCAGCCTCGCGCCGTTTTTCGCCAAGCTCTTGCCGGGTGCTGTGTTCGTGTCGCCGAACGCGATCGAGCCGGTGCCGGGCTATGCCGGCGGCTATCAGTGGTTTCCAATCTCAAATCTCGATCCGCACTTGATGGAGAGCGGCGCGCGCGGGGCGGCGCAGTCGGTGGATCGCTTTCTGGATCGCGAGTTGGAGAAGTACGGGCTGCCGCCGGAGCGGCTGGCGCTGGTCGGGTTTAGCCAGGGGACGATGATGGCGCTGCACGTCGGCCTGCGGCGCGAGAAGCAGATTGCCGGCATCCTGGGCTATTCGGGCGTGCTGGTTGGCGGGCGCAAGCTGAAGGACGAGATGCGCTCGAAGCCGCCGGTTTTGCTCATCCACGGCGACCGCGACCCCACCATCCCGATCCCGGCCATGTTCGAGTCGGCCGAGCAATTGGCTGCCGCTGACCATGGCGCGCAGTGGCACATTTCCTACGGCGTGCCTCATTCGATCGGTCCAGACGGGCTCGATCTGGGTGGGGCGTTTCTCGCCATGCAGTTGAAAACGCAAGGGATCGTGGCCGGCCGCTGAACTTTTTCAGCGGCGTTGCGGCGGTGTCACGAACCTGTCGCACCAAATCAGATATACGGGCTTCACGCCTGGATGAGCCGATGTGCTATACTCCAGAGGCATAAGGAGCCGGGTCTTCAAGAGTAGCCACTCTCTCCCCCGAACTGTTCAGCAGCACCAGTGGATGGGCTGCCGATGAACGTTTCCAGCGCTCCCCTGGCGGGCTGGCCGGCGCTGGTCCTCAATGCCGATTTCCGTCCACTATCGTATTATCCCTTGAGTTTGTGGCCCTGGCAGGAAGCGGTGAAGGCCGTCTTCCTGGAGCGCGTCGACGTGGTCGCGCACTACGATCAAGTGGTGCACTCGCCCTCGTTCGAGATGAAGCTGCCGAGTGTCATCTCGCTCAGGGACTATGTGCACCAGGATCGCCCGCCGGCGTTCACGCGGTTCAACGTTTTCCTGCGCGACGGCTTTGCCTGCCAGTATTGCGGCACGCCGGACGATCTCACCTTCGATCACGTGCTGCCGCGCTCCAAGGGCGGTCGCACGACCTGGGAGAATATCGTGGCGGCGTGCGCGCCGTGTAACCTGCGCAAGGGCGGCAAGTACGCTCACCACGCCCAGATGCGGCTGCGCCGCAAGCCGCGCCGGCCCACCATGCACGAGCTGCAGCATGTCGGGCGGCGCTTCCCGCCCCATCACATGCACGACAGCTGGATGGACTATCTCTACTGGGACGTGGAGCTGGACGCTTAGCCGGGAAGGGTGTCCGCGCAGGCGCGGCTCAGGCGTATGGCGAGGCGCTCGGCGGCGGTTTCGGCGCGCTCCAGCACTGTCGCGGCGCGCTGCATGCTGGCGCTGATCAGGTCGTGCGATGGCGCGCCGGACTGGCTCATGACCAGGGCGGCCGCGGCGATGGCCAAGGATTGGGCGAGTGACATGACGTTCCCCGATTGCGATGGGGCGCGTCTTAAGCGGCCTTCGTTGCGGGCGTTCGTCGGCCTTGCAACACGGCTGAAATGTTAGACGGCGTCGCCGACTTTGGTCGCGGTGTCGGTGAACGAGTCGTTCAAAGCCGTGCCAAGCAGCTGTACCGCGGCGATAATGGCAACCGAGATCAGCGCGGCGATCAGCGCGTATTCGATGGCGGTGGCGCCGCGTTCGTCGTGGAGGAAGCGCGTGATCATGCGGCGCTCCGTTCAATCAGGCGCTTCACCAGCACGACATCGGCGGGCGGCATATCGATCGCGGGCAATTCTGCCGGTTTCACCCAGCGCGCGTCTTGCGCTGAATTGGGCTCAAGCTTGATCACGCCGCCGAATTTGGTGGCGACGTAGAGCGGCATCAGCAGATGAAAATCCGGGTAGGCGTGCGAAGCGAACGCGAACGGATCGAGAGCGTCAGGCTCGACGGTCAAATCCAGTTCCTCCTTCAATTCCCGGCAAAGAGCCTCTTCCGGCGCTTCGCCGGGCTCGACCTTTCCGCCAGGAAATTCCCACAGCCCGCCAAGCTGCTTGTGTTGCGGCCGCTGCGTGATCAGCACGCGTCCGGTTGAATCGAACAAGGCGGCCGCCGCCACCAGCAGCAGGCGCCTTGCTCCGGGAACATCGCCGATTTGCATGAAAATGCCGTGAGCAAGGATGGTTGAGCGCCGTTAAGGCGGCCAACCTTTCCGCGCCGTTTACGACGTTGGCAAGCCTTCTTCCGTCAGCGCTTGCTGCACAGCCGGGCGCGCTTGCACGCGTTTGAAATAGGCTTCGAGCGTGGGCAGCGCGGAGAGATCGACTTTGAACTGCCTGGCCCAGCGCAGGACCGTGAAGGCGTAGGCGTCGGCCACGGAGAATTCGCCGACGACGTAATCTTTGTCGCCGAGTTTTTGCGCGAACAGGCCTCAGCGGTTTTGCAGGTTCTTGTGTGTGGCGTCGCGGATTTCGTCGTTCGGCTTACGCAAGAGCGGGCTGGCGCCTTTGTGGAGTTCGGTGGCGATGAAATTCAGCGTCTCCAGCGCGCGCCACTTGGCGAAGCTTTCGGTCGGCATGAGGTTCTTTGCCGGCGCGAGTGAGGCCAGATACTGGAGCAGCACTTGCGCTTCGGTGAGTGTTTCGCCGTTCCCGGTTTCGAGCACCGGCACCGCGCCTTGCGGGTTGATGGTGTAGAAATCCTTGCCGCTCTCTGTGGTGCGCTCGGCGCCGAACGTGACCTTATCGAGTTCGGCGTCGAGGCCGGCTTCACGAATGACGATGTGCGGCCCCAGCGAGCAGGCGCCGGTGGCAAAATAGAGTTTCATTGGATGCTCCGCGAATTGTGAGCGTCACCAACTAACGCGTGGAGCAATGCGCTCAAGTGTCCGCGGTGTGACCGGCGCGCCGTTTAGGCGGACGCGTCTTTCGCGGCCTTGGCGGCTTTCGCGGTAGCGCTGCGCTTTTCAGCGTTGACGCGCTTGGTCTCTTGCTGCGCGGCGGTCTTGGCGGCGCGGCGTTCTTCCATGGCCGAAGCGAGCATCGGGAGCAGGCTTTCGGCCTGCTCCTTCTGCTTGATCGTGCCGGCTTCCGCCAAGCGAAGCGCGTTCGCCTGGAGGTTCTCCAGCTCTTTGTCGGAGAGATCAGGTATGCGCTGACCGATCTCCATGAGATCAGACCGCTTTCAAATTGGTCGCGGAATCGCGGCCTTGACGATCTTTCTCAAGATCGAAGGACACCTTCTGGCCGTCATTGAGGCCGGAGAGGCCCGAGCGCTCAACGGAAGAAATGTGAACGAACACATCCTTGCCGCCGCCGTCCGGAGCGATGAAGCCGAAGCCTTTTTGGGAATTGAAAAACTTTACAGTGCCGACAGCCATTGCCGTCTCCTTTTGTGTTGTCGCCTACGTGGACCTTCCACGGCAGGCGCCGATTTCGAGGGAAACAGCAGATATCCGGCGCGAGCGCGAGGGATCAAAGCGTGACGCGACGAGGATCGACCCGGTCTATATAGGGCGTTTCAGGTGAAAAGCGACCGCTAAGTTTGTTAATCCGCCGCCGCGGGCTTGGCGATTGCCCCGGTTTTGGCGTTTCGGATGAAGGAGCCGATTTCGCTGGCGTCATGGGGAGCGTCGTCGCGATCGTCCACAAGTGCGGCCTGATCGATGATCAGATCCTGCAACTCGTCGGGCAGGGCGTCCCATTGCAGCACCAAGGCGCTGCCGAGCCGGCGCAGCAAATGCTCCTGCTGTTCGCGATATTTGAGCGTGCGCGGCACGACTTGCGGCGGCTGCAGCGGAGCGAATGTGCGTGAGCGGTGTGGATCAGTCATAGTTGGCGGCCTCAAGTCGGCTTTCGTCGAGAATACGGTCGAAGGTTTCGAGATCGTTCTTCACGCGATATTGCTGCGGGCCGCGCTCAAGAGGCAGCGGACGAACGATGCGATAAGTTCCACTCGGAGCGGAAAGGGCGCCCGAGCGCAAAATGGAGACGCGTTGCCCAGCGCCGAATTTTGTTTGCGACATGCCGCTTGATCCTTGGGCGGGAGGGAGTGGCGCGAGACGCGAGCCACAAGCGTGTACCCGTAAAGATGGTGCGAAATGCCCGAAAAACAAGGCAGATCGGGCTTATTGCGAGGCGTAAGCGTCGCGCGCAGCCACATACGCATTGTACAATTCGCGTAATCGGGTGCCCGGCTCGCCTGTCGCGAGGCCTTGGAACCGCGCCATGCCGGCTTCGCGCTCGCCGAATTGCGCGACCACTTCAGCCATCCATGCGCGATCGGCGGCGGCGGAATCTTGATGCAGCCTGAGCTTGCTCATGACGCGCTCTTCAAGCGCGCCACTTCCGTGCGCAGCGCCTTTTCGTCAAACACTTGCCCAGTGTCGGTGTCGCGGATGCGGATAAGGCGCATGCCGCGCGTGCTGAGGCCGCCGGCCCAATCGAGTGCGGCTTTCGCCGTGGGCAGGGTTGCGCTCGGCTCGAAGCGCAAGCCCGCGCCGGGCGACGAGTTCACGATGAAAGCCACGACGAATGCTCCGCTTATGCGTTGGTTGTTTTCGAGACGAAGTCGGGTGAGCCGACGTCGTGCTCGCCATATTTGACGGTATAGGTAGGGCCGAGTTTTTCGGCCAAGGCCTCGGCGTCGATGCTGGAGGCGAACACGCCGGCCAAATGCCACGGCCGCTCGCGCACGACGCCCCAGCCTTCTTTCAACATGTCGCCAGGTATCGCCAAGGGAAGGTCTCCTAAATCGGTCATTGAACGAGCGCCGGGGTTACGATGGTGACGACGCGGCCTTCGGCGCGCAGGTCGCGCGCTGCGGCGTCGGCGCTATCGGTTGCATGCCGGCGCGAGCGGTAATCGCCATAAAAGGCGCCATCGAGCGTCAGGCGCCAAATGCTGCGGCGGTAGGTGATTTCGAGGGTCGATGGACTCGTCTGCATAGCTCTGACTGCTTCCGTGGGCCGAAGACGGCGCGCGGCGCCGCAAGATGGTGACCAGGAAGTGAAATAAAGAGCCTGGAGCGCGCGCGGCGAAATAGGGCGGAGACCGGCAGCGCTTGCGAAGCGCCACTGTAACACGCCTGAGCGCCCCCGCCTAACGGCATATCGGTGCGGTTTCCCGCTTCAGCGCCACGGGGGTCAGTTGGTTTCGTGGTCCGCCTTCGCCGATTGCCGGTGCCAACACCAGCCCATGGCGCGCTCAAAATTGCGTAGCTGCATTGCAGCCTCTGCGAGCTGTTGTTCCCGGAACTTACCCTTTAGGTTGTCTCTATCGCTGGCCACGCTTGTTGGGCGTCAGCGGCTGAGAGTGCATCGCGCTCCCGCCTGACGGAGTCCGCGCCATGATCAATGAACTCCCCGAACTCTTGCCCGTTGGCCGCCCGATGCAGCTCATGGTGCACCACATGCGCGACCTCCTGGATCCGCTCTCAGAGATCTGGAAGTTCAATCCGCTTTGCACGGACTTTGTCGGCGCAGTTGCGGTGGCGCGCGAAGGTTACGCCGACATTCTCGATTATCCCCACGCTGTTGGCTTGCGCATTGTGGACGATACCGGCTTGGTCATCGTTGAAGAGATTCGCGTGCGTCGCTGAGTTCTACGTGTCCGTGAGTTTCCGCCCCCGGAAACCCCGCAGACACGATACCTGGGCCGGCTTCCCGACGGATGGACAAGTCGGTCCAGCTTTTTGTCGCCTCGCGCAACAGGATCACTCAATGACTCGCCTGACGGTGCAATACTTTCGCGATATGAACGACCCGACGTCCGGTCTCTGGCAGACTTTGCCGCCGCCAAACGACCTTCACGAAGCGTTGCTATTCGCCCGCGATGGCTTCGCTGACGTGCGAGATTATCTTGGCGCAACGCGCTTCAAGATCATGGATCACAACGGCGCGGTTGTGGCTGAGGAAATGAGGCCGGTCGGGACTAAGGCCGGTTTCTAGACGCCGCAACTAACTCCGATAATCGCCGTTGATCTCGACGTAGCGTTTGGTGAGATCGCACGTATGCATCACGGCGCGGCCGGCGCCGGGGCCGACGGTTACGGTGATCTCCAGCTCTTGGCGCTTCATGTAGGCGCTCATGGCGGCTTCGTCGTAAGTGGACGCGACCATGCCGTGGCGCGCGGCGTAGAGGTCGCCGAAGCGGACGGCGATCATGTCCTTCTTCACCGGCTGATCGGCGCGGCCGACGGCCATGACGATGCGGCCCCAGTTTGCGTCTTCCCCGGCGATGGCGGTCTTCACCAGCGGGCTTTCGCATATGGTGCGGGCGATGATCTTGGCGCTCGCGTCACTGGCCGCGCCTTCGACGACGACCTTCACCAGCTTGGTGGCGCCTTCGCCGTCGCGCACGATCTGAATGGCGAGATCGCGCAGCACCTCGGAGAGCGCTTGGCGGAATGCGGCGAGGCGATCGTCGCGGGCGTCGGGAATCGGCGGCACGCGTGCTTGGCCGGTGGCGAACAGGAGCACGCAATCATTGGTGCTTCGATCACCGTCGACGGTGATCGAATTGAAGCTCGTCTCGGCCTCGGCCTTCAGCAGCGTTTTCAGGATCGGCGCCGAGAGGGCGGCGTCGGTGAACACGAAAGCCAGCATCGTCGCCATGTTCGGCGCGATCATGCCAGAGCCCTTGGCGATGCCGGCGATGTTGACGCTGACGCCGTCGATTTCGCAGGTGGCGCCGGCGCCTTTGGGAAACGTGTCGGTCGTCATGATGGCGGCGGCGGCTTCGGGCCACGAGACCGGCGCTTGCTTCATGTGCAGCAGCACGTTGGTGATTTTGGAATCGTCGAGCAGCACGCCGATGACGCCGGTGGAGGCGGCCAGCATTTCGCGCGTCTCGACACCGATGGCCGCGCCCGCTTCGGTCAGCGCGCGCTTGCAGGCGGCGTCGCCAGC
>JALHOC010000026.1:32304-33551 GCA_022843225.1 Hyphomonadaceae bacterium | reverse complement strand
CGATCACCGTGTGCTCGACGGCCATCAAACCAATGCCTGGCTCACGCGCTTTGTCGAAACGCTCGAAACCTGGCCCTTGGAGGACACGATATGATCGAGACGCTCGCCCCCAGGCCGGCTGATCCGCTGCTCAAGATCATTAAAATGTTTCGCGAGGACGCGCGCGCCGAGAAAATCGACCTCGGCGTCGGCGTATACAAAGACGCCAACGGCAACACCCCGGTGATGGCAGCGATCAAGGACGCCGAACGTCGCTTGTTTGAGCAACAGACCACGAAAACCTATGTCGGCCAGCAAGGCGACGTCGAATTTTTGCGCCTACTCGGAGAGCTCGCCTTCGGTTCGATGGCGCGCGATTTCACATCAATCCAGGCAGTCGGCGGCACGGGCGCCTTGCGCCTCGGCTGCGATCTACTGCGCGAAGCCGGCGCGCAGTGCGTGCTGCTGCCGGCGCCATCATGGCCGAACCACCCCTCAATCATCGCTGCGGCGCGGCTTAAGGCGATCAATGTTCCGTTCTTCGACATCGCCGAGCAGCGTATCGATCTCGATCGTTTGATAGCAGGCTTCGATGGCGCAAAACACGGCGACGCCATCATTCTCCAAGCGTGTTGCCACAACCCGCTGGGCGCGGACTTCAGGCTCGATCATTGGCGCGCGCTCGCCGACGCCATCAATGCGCGCGGGCTAATCCCTTTTCTCGATCTCGCTTACCAAGGCTTCGGTGACGGTGTGGAGGAGGATGTCGCGGGCGCCCGCGAGTTCCTGGAGCGCGTGCCGGAGGCTGTGATCGCGGTGTCGGGCGCCAAGTCATTTGGTCTCTACCGAGAGCGCGTCGGTGCGTTGTTCGTGAAGGCGGCGGAGAGAGCGGGACCGGCCATCGCCAGCAATCTCGCCGCGATCGCGCGCGCCAATTATTCTATGCCGCCGGACCATGGCGCGGCGTGCGTGCGCGAAGTGCTCGGCGACGATAGCTTGCGCGTCTTGTGGCGAGCGGAGCTCGACAGCATCCGCGCCCACATCAAGCGCACCCGCGCGGCGTTGGCTGCGGCGCGGGTGAACTCGCTGCCGATGCATTTGATCGCCGCACAAAAAGGCATGTTCTCGACGTTGCCGCTGAATGAAACGCAGATCGTTGAGCTGCGCGAACGGCACGGCATCTACATGACGGATGCCGCGCGGATCAATGTCGCAGGCCTGCGCGAAGCCGATATGCCACGCTTCGTTGAAGCGTTGAAAGCGGTGGC
>JALHOC010000026.1:26625-32204 GCA_022843225.1 Hyphomonadaceae bacterium | reverse complement strand
CTAAGCCGCGTTCATCGTCAATAGATCATAGGCGGCGACGGGTTCGCCTTGCGCGTTCGTAACGACGACATCCCAACGCACCTCACCTTGATCCGATTTGCGCAGCGTCTTCTCCTTAACGGTCAACGCGACCTGGATAGACTCGCCCGGCTTCACGGGCTTGATGAAGCGCAGATTATCAAGTCCGTAATTGGCCAAGACTGGCCCGGGCGCGGGGTCGACGAACAAGCCAGCGGCGAAGGATAGAATGAGGTAGCCGTGGGCGACGCGCCCGCCGAACAATGGGTTGGCGGCGGCGGCTTCTTCGTCCAAGTGGGCGTAGAAGGTGTCGCCGGTGAAGCGTGCGAAATGCTCTATGTCTTCCATGGTGATTTCGCGCGATTTTGTCTTGAGCTGATAGCCAATCGCGAGATCGTGGAATTTGAGCCGGAACGGATGCGTGGCGCCTGAATCTGTGGTCGGCGTACCAGCGATGTAGCGTTGCACAATCGAGGACAGCACGCGCGGATGGCCTTGCAGCGCTGTCCGCTGCATGTAGTGCGTGACGCCGCGTACGCCGCCCATTTCCTCGCCGCCGCCCGCGCGCCCTGGGCCGCCATGGATCATGTGCGGCATCGGCGAGCCATGGCCAGTGCTTTCCTTGGCGCTATCGCGATCGATGAACGCGATGCGGCCATGAAACGCTCCCGCACCGAGGACGACATCACGCGTGAAGTTTACATCATGCGTGAACACGCTCATCACCAGCGAACCTTTGCCGCGATTGGCGAGCGTGATCGCATCGGCGGCGTCAGCATAGGGCATCAAGGTAGAGACCGGCCCGAACGCCTCCACATCGTGCACCGCGCGCGCTTCCCAGGGCTTCTCGCAGCGCAGCAGAACAGGCGTCATGAACGCACCCTTGGCGGTCACCGGCGTGGCAACGGGATCGCCGAAGACGATGGCGCCGTCGCGCGCCAGTTCGGCGATCTTGGCCCGCACGTCCTCGCGTTGGCTGACGCTGACGAGAGCGCCCATCCGCGTGGCCTCTTCGCGCGGATCGCCCGGCGCAATTTTCTCAAGTCGCGCGATCAAAGCTGCCTGCGCTGCATCGAGCCAACGCGCCGGCACAAAGGCGCGGCGAATGGCGGTGCATTTCTGCCCCGCCTTGCCCGTCATTTCCTTGGCGACTTCCTTGATGAACAGATCGAACTCCGGGCTCTCAGGCGCGGCGTCCGGCCCCAGGATCGAGGCGTTGAGCGAATCCTGCTCGGCGATGAAGCGGACCCCCTCGCGCGCCATCACGGGATGGCTTTTGAGCTTTGCCGCTGTTTGCGCTGAGCCAGTGAATGAGACCACGTCTTGACAGGTCAGGTGATCGAACAGATCTCCCGTCGCGCCAACAATCAGTTGCAGCGCGCCAAGCGGAAGCACGTTCGCCTCGATCATGATGCGCACGGCGGCTTCGGTGAGATACGCCGTTGCGCTCGCGGGCTTCACGATCGCCGGCATGCCCGCGAGAAACGTGGGCGCAAGCTTCTCCAGCATACCCCACACCGGGAAGTTAAACGCATTGATGTGGACGGCCACACCCTGCTGCGAGGTGTAGACGTGCAAGCCTTGAAAGGTGCCGCCGCGCGAAAGCGTCTCGACGGCGCCGTCGATCAGGATCGTATCGTTCGGCAGCTCGCGGCGGCCCTTGCCCTGATAGACCGCGAAGGTGCCGATGCCGCCGTCGACATCAATCCAGGCATCGGCTTTCGTCGCGCCTGTGCTGTAGGAGAGCGCGTACAGCTCCTCCTTGCGGGCGGTCAGCGCGTCGGCGAGCGCCTTCAACAGCTTCGCGCGCTCATGGAATGTGAGCTTGCGTAGCGCCGGGCCGCCCGTTTCGCGCGCGAAGCGCGTCATCCCGCCGAAGTCGAGCCCTTGCGAGGACGTCAGCGCCACCACGTCGCCATCGATCGCTGACCGCAATTCCGCGAGCGCGCCCTCGCCCGCAACCCAGCGGCTTTCGGCGTAGTTTTTGAGTGTGATGGGTTTCATAATATCCCCTAGGTTCCGCACTCACGCTTCGCGATGCCCGGAATGACGAAATCTGTTCGATTTCTCAGCTGCCTACAAACTTCGCCGCGCGCTTATCCATGAACGCGGCGACGCCTTCCTTGTAATCGTGCGTGCGGCCGAGCGCGCTTTGGGCGTCGCGTTCGACATCGAGCTGCTCGGCTAAGGCGCGCGCGCCGCTCTCGCGCATGAGTTTCTTCGTCATGGCGAGCCCTCTCGTTGGCGCGCTCGCGAATTTGGCGGCGAGCGCATCAACCTCACCGGCGAGCTTGTCGTCCTCGACCCATTTCCAAATCAACCCCCACGTCTCCGCGCGTTCGGCTGTGATTGGCTCACCCGTCAGCGCCAAGCCGAGCGCGCGCGCCTGCCCGACAAGCCGTGGCAAGGTCCATGTACCGCCTGAGTCTGGAATGAGACCGATATTGGTGAAGGATTGAATGAACTTGGCGCTGCGCGCGGCGATGACGACGTCGCACGCGAGCGCGATATTGGCGCCGGCGCCGGCTGCGACGCCATTCACGGCGCAAATCACCGGCATCTCCAGCGTGGTGAGGCGCCGGATCAAGGGATTGTAGCGTTTCTCCAGAGACTCGCCGAGATCGACGCCATCGCCGCCCGGCGCGACCGCGCGATCATTGAGATCCTGCCCGGCGCAAAAGCCGCGTCCCGCGCCTGTCAGCACCAGCGCGCGCGCACCATCCTTCGAGGCGACCTCTAGCGCACGCGAGACCTCGCTATGCATTTGGACGGTGAAGCTGTTCAGCCGATCAGGTCGATTGAGCGTCAGCCTCCCAACGCCATCGCGCATTTCATACAGGATGGTTTCATACGACATGAAGCTGGCTCCTCGCGCGCGCTTGAATTGACAGATTGACCGGACGGCCAATTATTGGCAAGCGCAAAGCCGAGCTTCAAAAGGCCTCCAACCTTGGCGCGCACGCAAGCCGCAGACTATGACGAGCGCCGCGACGCCATCGTCGCTAAGGCCGCCGAACTTTATGCGCGCTTCGGGTTTCTGGGTTGTTCCATCTCCGACTTAGCGCACGCCTGTGGCGTCTCGAAGTCGCTGCTCTATCACTACTTTTCCTCCAAAGAAGACATCTTGTTCGAGATTATGGACGGGCACGTGCGCGCGCTGGCCGCTGCCGCTGCGAAGACTGAAGCCGAGGCCGATGCAGCCAAAAGACTGCGGGCGCTCACGCGCGGTTTCATGGCGCTCTATGTGGATGCCGCGGCCGCGCACAAGGTGTTGGTCAACGATCTCGACAAGCTGCCCCCTAAGCGCCGCGCCAGCGTTGTCGCGGCCGAGCGCGCGCTGATCGAAACGGTCGATGGACTGATCAAACGGCTTTCGCGGAAGTTGGCGGCGCGCGCGCAGGAGCGCCGCATGGCGACGATGATGTATTTCGGCATGATCAACTGGACCCATACCTGGTTTGATCCTGGCGGGCCCATCAAGGGGCAGGCGTTCGCGGACCAGGTCGTAGACACCTTCTTGGAAGGGTTGCCTGCCTGAGCTTTCGAGACCCAGGATTAATTGACCGTTCGGTCAGCTTATTATAAAGTTCCGCATTGGAGCACCCATGTACACCACAGACCTCTCCGGCAAAGGCAAGGCAAAGGCCGAGACCGCAACGGCGGAAGACCCGGCCCTGCTCGCCGCCTTCGAGGCGCGCGTCGCCAATGACGAGTTCATCGAGCCCAAGGATTGGATGCCGGAGGCGTACCGCAAGACATTGGTGCGGCAAATTTCGCAGCATGCGCATTCCGAAATCGTCGGCATGCTGCCGGAGGGCAATTGGATCACGCGCGCGCCGAATTTGCGCCGCAAGGCGATTCTGCTCGCCAAGGTGCAGGATGAAGGCGGCCACGGCCTTTACCTCTACTCAGCGGCCGAGACGCTGGGCACATCGCGCGACGAGATGATCGAGGCGCTACATTCCGGTCGCGCCAAGTATTCCACAATCTTCAACTACCCGACGCTGACTTGGGCCGATATCGGCGCCATCGGCTGGCTGGTGGACGGCGCGGCGATCATGAACCAAGTGCCGTTGCAACGGACGTCGTACGGGCCGTATGCGCGCGCTATGGTGCGCGTATGCAAAGAAGAGAGCTTCCACCAGCGCCAGGGTTACGAACTGATGATGGCGATGGCTGCGGGCACTACGGGTCAGAAGCGCATGGCGCAAGACGCGCTGAACCGCTGGTGGTGGCCGTCGCTGATGATGTTCGGGCCGCCGGACGACAAATCGCCGAATACTGAGCAGAGCATGCGCTGGCGTATCAAGCGCGACACCAATGATGAGCTGCGCCAGAAGTTCGTCGATATCACTGTGCCGCAAGCTGAAGCGATTGGCCTGACAGTGCCGGACCCCGCGCTGAAATGGAACGAAGAGCGCGGCGCTTACGATTTTGGCGAAGTCGATTGGGAAGAGTTCTACGCCGTCGTCAAAGGCGAAGGCCCGGTTGCGAAAGAGCGCATGCAAGCGCGCCAAAAGGCGTGGGACGATGGCGCCTGGGTGCGCGAAGCGGCGCGCGCGCATGCGGACAAGCGCGCGGCTGCAAAGATCGCGGCGGAGTAAGCCCATGAGCAGCAAAGACTGGCCGTTGTGGGAAGTGTTCGTTCGCGCCAAAGGCGGGCTCTCGCATCGCCATGCCGGCAGCGTGCATGCAGCGGACGCCAAGATGGCGCTTGAGCATGCGCGCGACACTTACACGCGGCGCATGGAGGGCGTGAGTTTGTGGGTTCTGCCGTCAGCGCAGATCGTCTCGTCTGATCCAAGAGACTCGGGCCCGCTGTTCGAGCCCGCTGAAGATAAGATCTACCGTCACCCCACCTTCTACAAAATTCCTGACGGCATAACGCACATCTAATGGACGCGCTCGCCACCTACGCGCTGCGCCTCGGCGACGATGCGCTTATCCTCGGTCAGCGCCTGTCCGAATGGTGCGGGCATGCACCGACCATCGAGGTTGATCTTTCACTCGCCAATGTCGCGCTCGATCTCGTAGGTCAGGCCACGTATCTGCTTGGCCTTGCGGGCGAGCTTGAGGGCGCCGGCCGCGACGCCGACAAGCTTGCCTTCCATCGCGACGTTCTGGATTTCACCAATTGTCTTCTGGTCGAGCAGCCGAACGGCGATTTTGCACAAACCATCGCGCGGCAATTTCTATTCTCGACGTTCCAGGAATTGCACCTGCAAACCCTCGCTGCGTCGAAAGACGAACGCCTTGCCGCGATCGCCGCCAAGTCAGTCAAGGAGGTGGCTTATCATCGCCAGCTTTCCAGCGATTGGGTCGTGCGTCTGGGTGACGGCACCGACGAGAGCAAAGCGCGCATGATCGCCGCACTCGATTGGATGTGGCGCTTCGTCGATGAATTGTTCGAGATGGATGACTTGGAAACGACCCTCGCCAAGAAGGGCATCGCCGATGATAAGGCTGCGCTGCGCTCGGAATGGGATCGCCGCGTCGATGCCGTGTTGGTGGAGGCGACCTTGGCGCGCCCCGCGCCGCGCCGGCCCGTTCTAGGGGGCCGC
>JALHOC010000026.1:0-26525 GCA_022843225.1 Hyphomonadaceae bacterium | reverse complement strand
GACCGCGCCAGCTTGCGCAACGACACGCCCGCGCAATGCCCGCGCTGCGACTCCGTGAATACGGAAGAAATCTCCCGCTTCGGCTCCACGCCTTGCAAGGCGCTCTGGCGCTGCAACGCCTGCGCCGAGCCGTTCGATCGGTTCAAGTGTCACTGATGAGCATTGATTTCCACACGCTGCGCGTCGTTGACGTCAAGCGCGAGACCCCGGACGCGGTGTCCATTCGCCTTGAGGCGCCGGCCAAGCTTGCGGCAACGTTCGCGTTCAAGGCCGGTCAACACCTGACTGTGCGCCGCATGTTCGGTCGCGAGGAAATCCGGCGCAATTATTCGCTGTGTGTGTCGCCATCGGAAGGCGTGGTTAAGATCGGCGTCAAGAAGATCGCTGGCGGCGCATTTTCGACCTGGGCCAACGAGGAGCTTAAGGTAGGCGACACGCTTGAGGTTATGGCGCCCCATGGCAGCTTTACCTGGGCGTTTGAGCCGAAGGCCGCGCACCATTATGCGGCGTTCGCGGGCGGTTCCGGGATCACGCCGATCCTGTCGCTGATCAAGACCTCGCTCGAAATCGAGCCGCAATCGCGGTTCACGCTCTGCTACGGCAACCGCACATCCGCCAGCATCATGTTCCTGGAAGAACTTGCGGGGCTGAAGGATCGCTACATCGATCGCTTTTCGGTATTTCACTTCCTGGAGGACGAGGAAGAGGAAATCGCGCTGTTCAACGGACGCCTCGATACGGATAAGTGCGAGGACATTCTCGCCACGTTGATCGCGCCCGAGACCATAGACGCCTTCTTCATCTGCGGCCCAGGCCCGATGATGGACGCCATTGAAGCCGCCCTACATGCGCGCGATGTGCCCAAAAGCAAAATCCTGATCGAGCGCTTCACCACTGGGCCGCTTTCAGCGGCGCAAGCTGCCACTGCCCGCGCGCTCGAGGAAAAAGCCGCCGGCCTGAAGATGAGCGTGACGTTGAATGGTCGGCGCATGAACGTGACGTTCGATCCCGCGAACAAATCGATCCTCGACAATGTGCGCGCGGCTGGCCTGGCCGCGCCGTTCGCCTGCAAGGGCGGGGTGTGCGCCACCTGCCGCGCCAAGGTGACGGCGGGACAAGTCGAGATGAAAGTCAATTATGGGCTGTCTGCCGAAGAATTGGCCGAAGGCTATGTGCTTACCTGCCAGGCCACGCCGGTCAGTGACGGCGTGGCGCTAACCTACGACACCTGATCCCCCCGTTCCGCCGCCGCACGAACACCTATATGCGGGGTCGTGGGAGGCAGATAATGGGCCCTTTGGCGCGGATCGCGCGGGAAGTTCGTTTCGTCAGCGGCTTGGGGCGGCTGTTTTGGCGCATTCGCAAGATCGCGCCGGACTCCGAATCCTTAATCTGCGACGATTTTGAAGAGGCGTGCGATCGCTTCGCCGACCATACCGCGCTGGTGTTCGAGGGTGAAACTTACACCTACCGCCAACTCGACGCGTTGGCGAACCGTTTCGCGGCGTGGGGTCTGGCCCAAGGGGTCGCGCGCGGCGATACGGTCGCGCTGCTGCTGCCCAATCGCGCCGAATACGTACCCGCCTGGATGGGGATGGCCAAAATCGGCGCGGCCGCAGCGCTGATCAACAACAATCTGACCGGCGCGGCGCTCGCGCACTGCCTCTCGATCTCCGGCGCGAGCCACGTCCTCACCGACACTGATGCCTTGTCTGCGATCGGTTCGATCCGTGCAGGTTTGGCGCGACCGCTCAGCTATTGGGTGATCGATGCTAAGGGTGAGCTTGGCGAGCATCAGCGCGCGCTTGATCTGAAAGCACCGAAGCTGGCGCCCGAACGACCGCCGCGCGCGCTCCGCGCCGGTCTCAAGTCTCGCGACACGGCGCTTTATATCTATACATCCGGGACAACCGGCATGCCAAAGGCAGCGAAGATCGCCCATACGCGCGCGCAGCTCTATATGCGCGCCTTCGCCGGCGCGACAAACGCTAAGGAGAGCGACCGCCTTTATTGCGCACTGCCGCTCTATCACTCGACGGGCGGCCTCTGCGGCGTCGGCGCAGCGCTGCTGAATGGCGCGACATTGGTGTTACGCCGCAAATTCTCCGCTTCGCACTTTTGGGACGATATCGTCGATCACAATTGCACGATGTTTGTCTATATTGGCGAACTCTGCCGCTATCTGGTGAACCAGCCGCCTCACCCGAAGGATCGCGCGCATCGCTTGCGGCTCGGTTTCGGCAATGGGCTGCGGCCCGAAGTGTGGAGCGAGTTTGAAACGCGTTTCGGGCTCACGCGCATGCTTGAATTCTACGGCTCGACGGAAGGCAATGTCTCGCTGTTCAACTTTGATGGCAAGGTCGGCGCGATCGGGCGCGTGCCGCCATATCTGCGGCATCGCTTCGACGTGAAGCTTGTGCGGTTCGATGTCGAGGCCGAAGCCCCGGTGCGCGGCGAAGATGGCCTCTGCATGCCCTGTCCTATCGGGGACGTCGGCGAAGCCATCGGCTTGATCAAGGACGACGCACGCGGCGGCTATTCTGGCTACGCTGACAGAGCCGCGTCCGAGAAGAAGATCCTGCGTGATGTATTCACGAGAGGCGATGCCTGGTTCCGCACCGGCGACCTGATGCGCGAAGACACGGACGGCTATTTCTATTTTATCGACCGAATCGGCGACACCTTCCGCTGGAAGGGCGAGAATGTCTCCACCACCGAAGTCGCGGAAGCGATTGCGCGCTATCCCGGCGTGGACGAAGCCAATGTGTACGGCGTGCAGATCGAGAAACTCGACGGTCGCGCCGGCATGGCGGCGATCACACCCGGCGAAGGCTTTGACCTGGCAGGCCTGCGCGATTTCCTGGCGCGAGAACTGCCCAATTACGCGCGGCCGCTGTTCATTCGCATCCAACCCGCCATCGAAACCACGGGCACGTTCAAGTATCGCAAGGTCGATCTGGTGCGCGACGGCTTCGATCCGACAAAGACCGAGTTTGATCTCTATTTCGATCACCCGTTGGCACACCGTTACGAGCGCATCACGCGCGTTCTGTACGAGGAGATCCAGTCAGGCGCGTTCAAGCTTTAGCGGAACGTCGCTACCAAGCCGCCCTTGATGTCTTCCAGTCGCCCTGGACGACCATATGCTCGCTCGAGTGCTTCGGGATTCAGCGCCGTGGCTGGCGCACCCTCTGCGATGCAAGCGCCGCCCTGTATGAGCAGGACGCGATCCGCGCCATTGGCGGCCAGCGCGATGTCATGGGTCGAGAAAAGCACTGCGCCATTTTTTGCGGCGTGAACGCGTAAGATTTCCGCAACGCCCAGCGCCTGCGCCGGATCGAGGCCGGCCGTCGGCTCGTCAAGCAGCAGCAAGGGCGCGCGCTGCGCTAGAGTACGCGCCAGATGCGCGCGCATGCGTTCCCCGCCGGAGAGTTCATCCATGCGCCGCGAACGCAAGCGCTCCAAATCGCAGACAGCGATCGCGGCATCGACAGCGCGCCTGTCTTCCACACTGAGCCGCTCAGGTACGCCTCCGTGCGCGAACCGTCCGAGCGCGACGAGCGACTCAACCGGAATGGGCCAGGCGGCGCTCGGCTGCTGCGGCATGTAAGCGGCGCGCCGCGCGCGCGTCCGCGACGACAGCGCGCGTGGGTCAGCATCACCCAAAAGCACTGTCCCAGCCTGCGGCGCGATAAAGCCAAGCGCGGCGCGCAGGAGCGTCGTTTTACCCGCGCCATTTGGACCTAGCAGCGCGATCAACTCCCCCGGCTGAACGGATAGGGAAAGATCGACAAGCGCGCGGGTGGCGCCAAGTGCTGCGCTTACGCCGACCATTTGCAAAAGCACGCTCATGACTCGCCTCCGCGCTCAGCGAGTTTCGCGGCGATCAGCGCGAACACGGGTCCACCGATCAAGGCGGCGGCGACGCCGAGCTTCAGTTCGGAATCCGTCGGCAACAGCCGCACCGCTATATCCGCGCACACCAGCAACACGCCCCCCGCTAAGGCGCTTGGAAGCAGAAGCCGCGCCGGATCATGCCCTGCCAGCGCGCGCACCAGATGCGGCGCGGCGATGCCGACAAAGCCGATCACGCCCGCGACCGCCGTTGCCCCACCTGTGCATGCCGCCGCGCCGAGCACGACAAGCAGGCGCGTGCGCGAAAGGTCAGCGCCAATCGCGACGGCGGCTTCCTCGCCCAAGGTCAACGCTCGCAGGCCCGGCGCCGCAAACGCGATCAGCACAGCGCCAACCACAAGGAAGCCGCCCACAAGAGCAGCATCTTCGAGCGAGCGCGCCTCGACCGAGCCGAGCGTCCAATTCACAAGGTCGGCCAGTGCGCCCGGGTTAGGCGCCAGATTGAGCACCAGCGCGATCAAACCACCGGCAAAGCTCGACAATCCGACGCCGATCAGCGCCAAAGTCGCAGACCCGCGGCTTGACCAGCCGAGAGCGGTGACAATCAAGGCCGCAACCAACGCAAACATCAGCGCACCCAGCGGCGCGAGCGCAGCAACCCCGAACGCGAATGCAAGCACCGCGCCGAGCGCAGCAAAGCCCGACAAACCAAGCACCCCCGAATCCGCAAGCGGATTGCGTAGTAAACCCTGCAGCGCCGCGCCTGCGAGACCCAACGCCGCACCCACGCACCAAGCCGTTAGCGCGCGGGGTAAGCGAATCTCCCAAACGATAGCTTGTGTAGAGACGTCGTTCGGGATCGGAAACGCGATCGGCGTTTGGCCAAGCCACACCGCCGCAATGAGCGCAATGGCGCCAGACAGGCCAAGCCCAAGCGAGAGACGTGTTGAAGCATTCACGAACGCAGAGCCGAATGAATAGTTTCGGCTGCGTCGATCGCAAACCAAGCCTCACACGCGATCGCATCCATCGGCAAATGGACGGTCCGCGCGTCGGCGAGCGAGCGCCGCAAAGCAGGATGGCGTGCGGGCGACCAGGCATTCATACGCGTGCGTCCATGGTCAAAGAAACCGAGCGCGATCAAGGCTGGCGGCGTTGCGATCATGCGTTCCAAGGGCAGCAGCGTCCAACTGGCGTCGGTGCGCACGTTTCGCCCACCCGCCGCACGGATTATGTCATCCATAAGCACCCCGCGCCCGGCAACCGCCCCGCCGGCCGATAAGTACATGACCGGCGCACGCGCACCCGGCAATGCATTCAAACGCGCCAAGCGCAGATCGAGATCACGCGCCAAAGCCGCGCCGCGGTCAGCATGGCCAAGAACGCGCGACGCATGCAGGAGATCTTCCCGCGCGGCGGCAAGGGTCGCTGCATCACCTACCTTAAGCACGGGCACCTCAAAGCGGCCATAGGCCGCCTGGGCGTTCCAGGGCCCGCCCCAATTGCGCACAATCAGATCGGGCCGTAACGCCAGCACATCTTCCAATGCATCGCGCGTGCGATGAAGCCCGTGGGCGCGATCTCGAAAATAGGAATCGTCACGTAACGCACCGCGCGATACTGCCGCGATCTGATCGCGATCAGCGAGCGCGAGCACGAATTGGTCGGCGCAATAATCCAAGCTGACGATGCGGCGCGGTTGCGCCCATGCCGGCTCAAACAGAGCGATGAGCGCACACAGCGCCCCAAGAACAATCCGCACACACCCTCCGATGGCCCCATCCCGGACCCGTAGGTTCTACATCGGCAGGTCTTCTGGCTTCACGGGTCGTTGCCTTTGGCCGCCTTCCCAAAGCAGCTGCGCCGCTTCAGTGGCGTTCGACCAAGGGCTCGCCGCTTACAGCTGCGGGCGCAGCCGCGGAGTTTCACCGCGTTCCCTTTTGATCCTCCGAAGAGGAACCGATGCGTGCTGGTGTAGACTTTGCGCACGCTGCGTCAACGCCCGCGCCAGATCTCGCCCACACGCGCGTCGCGGCCACAACGGAAGCGATAGAAACGATACTGGACGCTGTTGCGGAGGTAATAGTCCTGGTGATAGCCCTCCGCGCTCCAGAATTGCGTCGCCGGCCGTACCGGCGTGACGACCGCACGCCCAAGCACACGTTCGGTCTCGGCTTTTGAGCGCTCGGCTTCGGCGCGCTGGGTCTCGGTGACGAAGATCGCCGGCGCATAACTGGCGCCGCGATCGCAGAACTGGCCGCCGGCATCGAGCGGGTCGTGATGGCGCCAGAAATGATGCAACAATTGCCGGTAGGTGACCCGGCGGGGATCATAGGTGACGCGCACCGCCTCCACATGGCCTTCGTGGTTCTGGTAGGTCGGATTGCGCAGCGCGCCACCCGTATAGCCGGATTCAGCCGCGATAACGCCCTCCAGATGCTCGAAATCGCTCTCGACACACCAGAAACAGCCGCCGGCGAAGATCGCGGTTTCCCGCGCGGACTGCGCCTGGGCCGGGCCAGTCAAGACCAAGCCAAAGAAGAAAAATGCCGCCAACCAACGCATCGCTTCGCTCCAAGCCTTGCTCATGATACGTCCCTGTTGCCGCTTCGGTTTCACACGTAACCTAGGCGCGCACTGCAACGAACAGAAAGCGCCATGTCTGACACCGCCTCTAGCCCGCCCGGCTCAAAGTCGCTCACACGCTTTTTGCCGATTGTGCTGGTCGTCGCGCTCTTCACCCTCGCCATCGCTTTCCGGCTGCATGAGCGGCTCTCGCTGGACGCGCTCTACGCCCAAAGCGAGGCGCTAGACGCCTTCGTCGCACGCAATTACTTCGCCGCGATCACAATTTTCATGGGCATCTACGCGATCGCGGTAGCCAGTTCGATCCCGGGCGCAAGCTTCCTGACCTTGAGCGCCGGCTTCCTGTTCGGCACTTGGGTCGGCGGCGCGGCGGCCTGGATCGCCGCGACCATCGGCGCGACCTTGATCTTCCTGGCGGCGCGTACTGCGTTCGGCGACGTCCTGCGCGCGCGCGCCGGCGGCTGGCTAGCCAAGCTAGGCGACGGCTTTCGAGCCAATGCCTTCAATTATCTCTTGGTATTGCGGCTGACGCCAATCGCCCCATTTTTCGTGGTCAATCTTGCGCCAGCCTTCTTCAACGTGAACTTGCGCGATTATGTACTGGCGACCTTAATCGGCATGATCCCCGGCGCTTTTGTGTACGCCTCCGTTGGTGCGGGGTTGCGAGCAGCGTTGGAAACGGGAGCTGCGGCAAATCCCAGCGAAGCGGCGCGCGCCATTCTGCTCTCGCCTGCGGTGTTTGGACCAATCCTCGCGCTGATCGCGTTGGCATTGTTGCCCGTTCTCATCAAGGCGCTGCGCGGCAAACGCGCGGAGACGTCATCGTGAAAACCTACAATGTTGATCTTTGCATCATAGGCGCGGGCTCTGCTGGGCTTTCGCTCGCGGCCGGCGCGGCGCAATTGGGCTTGTCCGTCGTGCTGTTCGAGGCTGGCGAGATGGGCGGCGATTGCCTCAACTTTGGCTGCGTGCCGTCCAAGGCGTTGATCGCGGCGGGCAAGCAAGCCCAAGCCATGCGCGACGCGAGCAAGTTTGGAATCACGTCGACGGAACCGGCGGTCGATTGGGCGCAAGTGAAAGCGCATATCAAGGGCGTCATCGCCGCAATCGAGCCGAACGATTCTCAAGAACGGTTCGAGGGCTTCGGCGTCAAGGTGATCCGTGAGCGCGCGCGCTTCGCCGATGCGCGCACGATTGTCTCCGACAGCGCACGTGTTCGGGCCCAACGCATGGTGATCGCAACAGGCTCGCGCGCAAGCCTTCCCCCGATCCCGGGGCTCGACAAGATCGACGCGCTCACAAACGAAACCATTTTCGACGCGCCCGACTTGCCGCGCCATCTGATCATTCTCGGCGCTGGGCCCATTGGCATCGAGTTAGGGCAAGCATTTCGACGCTTGGGATCCGCCGTCACTCTTGTAGAGGCGCTCTCGGCACTGGGGACAGCCGATCGTGAAGCCGCCGAGATTGTGCTCGGAAAGCTAAAAGCAGAGGGCGTCGAGGTGCTTGAGGGTTCTCGCGTAGAAAGCGTTGCGCGCGCGCCTGGCGGCGTATCGTTGCAGCTTCTGAGTGCGCCCGCAGGCGAGGCTGCCAGCGCTCAAAGTCGCACGCTCGAAGGCTCGCATCTGCTTGTCGCGGCTGGTCGCGCACCAAACTTCGAAGGGCTCGGCTTGGAAGAAGCAGGCATCGCCTTCGACAAACGCGCCGTGACGCTCTCGCCGACCTTACGCAGCACGACAAACAAGAATGTCTGGGCGCTAGGCGATGCGGCAGGCGGCGGTTTCACTCACACCGCTGGCTGGCACGCGAGCGTGTTCGTGCGCAATGTTTTGTTCAAAGCACGCACGGCGGCGGATGCTTTGGCGATGCCCGCGATCGTTTATGCCGATCCCGAGCTCGCGCAGATTGGGCTCACCGAGACGCAAGCGCGCGGCCAATTCGGCGACAAGGCGAAGATCGTACGTTGGGATTTCCACGACAATGATCGCGCGCAGTCGCAGCGCGACACCGAAGGCTTCTGCAAGCTGATAATCGGCAAGGGCGGCAAAATCCTTGGCGCGACCATCGTCGGCGCAGAGGCCGGCGAACTGATCGCATCTATTGCGTTGGCCATGGCCAACAAACTCGGCGTCCGCGCGCTGACCAGCCCCGTTCTGCCCTACCCGACGCGCGGCGAAATCTGGAAACGCGCCGCCGGCGCATATTTTACGCCGACTTTGTTCTCGCCCGGCACACGCGCCCTGGTGAATGCGCTGAAGCGTATTCCCTAAAGCAACTCCAACACGCTCTCCTTCGGCCGGCAGAGCTTTGTTCCTCTCGGCGTCACCACAAACGGCCGCTCAACTAAAACCGGATGCGCGACCATCGCATCAAGAAGCTTGGCGTCGCCGACCTTGGGATCGAGCAGGCCGAGTTGTTCGGCTTCGCTGGCTCTTGTTCGCAGCGCTTGGCGCGGCGTGAGGCCCGCATCGGCGAAGAGTTGTTTGAGTTGCGCTATGGTCCAGCCGGCTTTCAGGTACTCAATCACATGCGGCGTACGCCCAGCGCCCGCGATCATCTCCAGCACCTGGCGCGACGTGGAGCATTTGGGATTGTGATAGATCGTGACCGGAAACGCCTTCGCCATGCTCAATCCTTGCCGGGATCGATATCGAAGTGCATCACATCCTCGCGGCGCCCGAGCTTTGTGTAGAGCGCGATCGCGGGCTCATCGCCATAATCGGCCTGCACATAGATCACCCGCGCGCCGCGCTGCGTGGCGATCTGGCCGAGCAGACCAATGAGGCCGGTCGCAATTCCTTGGCGGCGATAGGGTTCTAAAACGGCCAGATCGTAGATGTAGATCTCGCGCCGCGCCTGCTCGAACTTGTCGAGTTCGTAGGCCACAAGCCCACCCACGACTTTGCCCTCAGCCAGCGCGACCATTGGAATGATGTGCGTTTTCGCGAGCAGCGACTCGAGATAAGCATCGTCAGGAGGCGCGCCGCCATAAGAGTCCGGGTCCTCGAAAGCCCCCGCGAAGACCGCATTCAGCTCGCGCAACACCGCGACATCGCCGGGGCCAAGCCTACGGAACGTGAGCCGATCCATGCCGCCCTCGAAATTCAATCCTTCGCCCGCTCCACATACGAGCCGTCCTCGGTGGAGACGATCACTCGCGTGCCGGGGCCGATATGCGGCGGCACCATGGTGCGCACGCCAATATCGAGCATGGCCGGCTTGTAGGAGGAAGACGCGGTTTGCCCTTTCACCACCGGCTCGGTGGTTTCGATGGTGGCGGTGATGCGCGGCGGCAGTTCGATCGACAACGCCTGTCCTTCGAACATAGTGAGGTCCACCACCATTTCCGGCTGCAGATACGCGACCTGATCGCCAACCATGTCCTTGGTGAGATGCACTTGCTCGTAGCTCGTCGGGTTCATGAACACGAGCCCGGCGTCGCCATCATCGAACAAATAGGTGTGCTTCACTTGCTCGACGAAGGCCTTCTCCAGCGCATCGGTGGTCTTAAAAACGGCTGTCGTCTTCACGCCATCGACAATGCGGCGCATGACAATCGTGGTCGTGGGCGTGCCCTTGCCTGGACGGAAGGTCTCGTGGCTCATGACCACATAGAGCTTGCCGTCGTCGTGCTCCAAAACGTTGCCCTTGCGCACATCGCTGGCGATGACTTTAACCACGTAAACCTCGCTTCGCGCCGTTTCTGGCGCGCTGGCCATAATCAGGGATTGGGGATTTGGCGGCTCTCATAGCGATGTTTCGGGGCGGATGCGAGCCCCCCTTTTCCCCCTCTCCCTCGCGGAGAGGGGGCCAGGGGGTGAGGGGCGTGCAATCGATCAGGCGCCTGCATGTCGGAGCGCCCCTCCTCACCTACCCGTCCTCCGCAAGGGAGGAGGGGACGCCGTGACCTCGCCCTTCTGGACACGCGAGCGCCACCAAGACCGCGCGCCGTTCCTCAAGGCGCGCGCCGCGATCGTGCGCGCGGTGCGGGACTGGTTTCACGACCAGGGCTTCACTGAGGTCGAGCCTCAGGCGCTGGCGTTTTCACCGGGCGCAGAAGTGCATGTCGATGCTTTCGAGGTGCCCCAGAAAAACGGTCAAGTCCGCCACCTGCACACCAGCCCCGAATTCGCGATGAAGAAACTGCTCGCCGCGGGCGAAGAGCGGATATTCTTCCTCGGCAAATGCTGGCGCGCGGGTGAAACCGGGCCAATGCACGCGGAAGAATTCACTATGCTTGAATGGTATCGCGCCGACGAGTCGTATGAGCGCGTGATGGAGGATTGCGTTGAGATCACGCGTGTGGCCGCGCGCGCGGCTGGCGCTTCAACGCTACGCTGGCGCGAGAAGAGCTGCGATCCGTTTGTGGAAGCAGAGCGCTTGAGCGTGCGCGGAGCGTTTGCGAAATTTGCCCCCCGCAAGGAAGGGGCGCTATCGCACGATCAGTTTTCCGCCGCGATCACCAAGATCGAGCCCCATATCGGCGCACCAGCGCTGACGCTCCTGTACGAATATCCGATCAGTGAGGCCGCGCTCGCGCGCCGCTGCGCCCACGATGCGACAGTCGCGGAACGCTTCGAGATGTATGCCTGCGGCGTCGAACTCGCGAACGGGTTCGGCGAACTCACCGATCCGGTCGAACAACGCGTGCGCTTGATCGAAGCGATGGCCGAGAAGGAAAAGCGCTACGGCAAAAGCTGGCCGATTGACGAGGATTTCCTCGCCGCGCTGGCGCACATGCCGCCCGCGAGCGGCGTGGCGCTCGGCCTCGACCGCCTGATCATGCTCGCGACCGGCGCGCGCCATATCCAGGACGTGCTATGGACGCCGCCATGATCCGCACAGCGCGCTCCGATTCGCCGAAAAACCTCCTCGCTCAAGTCGCCGCCCGCTACGCCGTCGCGATCACGCCGGCGATGGAGGCGTTGATCGATGCCAGTGATCCCGTCGACCCAATCGCGGCGCAGTTCCGCCCCGATGCGCGCGAGTTGGAGACGCTGCCCGACGAAAGCGGCGACCCGATCGGCGATGCGGCGCACTCACCCGTCACAGGCATCGTGCATCGCCATCCGGACCGCGTGCTCCTGAAGCCGTTGCACATCTGCCCGGTCTATTGCCGCTTCTGCTTTCGCCGCGAAGTGGTGGGGCCGGACGGCGACGGCACGCTAAGCGGCGCAGAGCTGGAGGCGGCCTTCGCGTACATCGCGGCGCACCCAAAAATCTGGGAAGTCATTCTCACCGGCGGCGACCCCTTCATGCTGTCGGCGCGGCGCGCGCTCGAGATCACCGAACGCCTCGCCGCGATTCCGCATGTGAAAATCATCCGCTGGCACACGCGCGTGCCCGCTGTCGATCCCGCGCGTGTAACCCCCGATTTCGTCGACGCCATCAAGACGAAAGACGCAACGACCTATGTCGTGCTGCACGCCAATCACGCACGCGAACTCACCGCCGACGCACGCGCCGCCATCGCCCGTATTGTCGATGCAGGCATTCCTATGTTGTCGCAAACAGTGCTTCTCAAGGGTGTCAACGACAATGCCGAAACACTCGCCGCCTTGATGCGCGCCTTCGTGGAAGCGCGAGTAAAGCCTTATTATCTGCATCATCTCGACAAAGCGCCAGGCACATCGCACTTCCGCTGCACCATCGCCGAGGGCCAGGCCATCGCGCGCCAACTGCACCAGCGCATGAGCGGCATCGCTCAGCCGAGCTACATCCTCGATATTCCCGGCGGCCACGGCAAAGCGCCGCTCGCCACGCCCAGTCTGCGCGAGGCCGCAAACGGCTACGAGGTTCTGGGCGCCGACGGCGCGTGGCGACCCTATCCGGGCGACGGCGCCTGACGCGGCGCTGGCCCGCCTTGGGCGACGAACATCGCGATAAGCATCAGCAGAGCGGCCACCACAAACGGCGTCGCATGCCCGAGGGCGTCAAACAGCGGCCCCGACGCCAAAGGCGCCGCCACGCGCCCAAGCGCGGAGGCCGATTGTGCAAGGCCCATCACCACGCCGCGTTCGCTCTCCTCGGCTTGCGCGGCGATCAGCGCGTTCAGCGCTGGGGTCGCGAGGCCGATGCCAATCACAAGCACCGCCATGGATGCGGCCATCGTGGCGACGACGTTCGATACGGCGAGGCCGCCAAAACCCGCCGCGATGAACACCAGCCCGATCAGTAAAGTGAGCCGCTCGCCCAGCGCCCGCGTCGCCGCGCCCGCGCCGCCGCCCTGCAACAGCACGGCGCCAAGCCCCAAACCGGCCAAAGTCCAGCCCACTTCGCGCGGCCCCCATTGCAGCTGCACCTGCGCCCACAATCCGAATGTGGTTTCCATCATCGCTTGCGCGGCAATGAACAAGAACATGACAATCACAAAGCGCGCCAAGGTTGGGCGCGACATGAGCAACGCCGAGCGCTTCGGGCGTTCCGTATGCGCCGTTGCGCGCGCCGCAGCCGTCAGGCTCTCGCGAAACAAGATCAAGGCTGCAAGCGCGGCAAGAGCCGCAAGCGCGGCGGATGCAAAGCACACGCGCACAAACGCCGCGCGGTCGGGCGTTTCGCCGATCAGCAACGCGCCAAGCGCAGGCCCGGCGATGAACGCAAATCCCACAGCTGCGCCGAGCAAGCCCATATTGCGCGCGCGGGTCTTGTCGTCGGCAAGATCGGCGGCGGCTGCGAACGCCGCGCCGACATTGCCGGCCATCAGGCCGCCGAACAGACGCGCAGCGCCCAATTCTTCGACGCTTCCGGCACGCGCGAGCCACAAATAGGAGACCACGCCGCCCAACAATCCCGCGATCAGGATCGGCTTGCGGCCAACGCGATCGGACAGCCGCCCCCACAGCGGCGCCGAGATCAATTGCCCGAATGAATACGCCCCCATCGCGATCGTAGCGGTCGTTGGCGTAGCGCCGAGATCGAGAGCCAAAAACGGAAAGATCGGCAAAAAGACGCCGAAGCCGGTCATACCGATCAGCACGACGCCGACAAGAGCGGCCAAAGATGCATTTCTCAACATTAAACCGGCGCTGCTTAGCCTATTGTCATGGGAAGGAAAGCGCCGACCGAGGCTTACGCCGCAGGGCGAATCGGCGCGGGCGCCGCCGGATTGAGATAGGGCCGCAGCTCCGCCCATGGAATGGTGACCTCAGTGCCGCCCATTACGTAAGGCGCGCCAAACGAGTATGGCGGGAACAGCAAGGTGAGGCCGCGCTCGGTGATAAGCCAAAGATGCGCTTTGGTCGCGGTTTCTTGCACGTCGCGCTCGGGCGGTTGGAAATCGTCTTCCCGGTATTGGCGGGTGATTTCGCGCACCGCGCGCTCACTGATGAAGCGTTGCCAACCCGAGTTCGGCACAAACACATCGCTTTCTGTCAGCGCGCGGCCTTCCGTCATCACCACCGTGACGGCACGCGACGTATTGTTGGGGTGCGCGGCGCCTAATGTGTCGGCACTCAAATCAAAGCGCACGGAGATCAGCTCGGGGCCCGCGAACGAGATGCGATAATCGACGATTTCACTGGTCGCGTCCTCCAGCCGGAATTGCGGCTCCTGCGCCACCAATTCGTTGAAGCGCTGAATCTCCGGCGTTTGTGGTCCGTCGATGCGGGGGAATCTGATTTCGCGCGTGATCGCGCGCGGCGCGAACTCGCCCATGCCCGAGGCTTCCGCCACTTCCGCCGTGACCGGCGTGGCGTCGACCAATTCCATGCGCTGGAAGACATAGCCGCCGACATCCTGCACAGCGCTTCGCGCCTCTTCGGCGCGCGCGCGAAGTTCGCTTTCGAGGCATGCTTGCTGTTCGGCGGTTGGTGCGGCGTCTGGATCGATAACGCCGCACGCGATGCGTTGCGCTTCGAGCCAACGATTTTGGTTCTGCACCAACATCTGCGCGCCGGCGTCGGACACCTCGGCCGCTTCCGCCACCAAAGCTTCGCTGACTTGCCCACTCAGCGCAGCCAGCTCTTGATCAGCGCACAAATGCCCCGCGAACGCGCCGCGTCCTTCGGCGCACACATCGAGTGCGGCGCCAATCCGCTCGGCGGAGCTCGCGTCAGTCTTGCCGCCGCCCGTGCGGTCGCACGCGGCGAGGCCAATCAGCGCCAGCGCCGCCAAGACAGGTGCAAATCCGCGCACGTTCATCTTTGCCTTTTGTCCCGCCGTCCCCCCTGCTTCTGTGCCACAGAAGCGACGGCGCGTCACGGCCCGTCGCTTAACGCGTGCACAAGGAACGCCTAAGAGAAGTCCATGCCGGTTTCGCCCCAGTATCGCCCCGATCCCGCGTTCGCGCGGCTCGGCCTTGAGTTCGCCGACCCGGTGGCGCCGGCGCGGTTTCCACAGCACGTTTTGCGGCGACGTAACCAAGTTTGGGCTGAGCGTGTCGGGCTGGGCGACCTGAACAACAGCGAATGGGAGGCGCACTTCGCCCGCTTCGCGCCCTTGCCGGGCAACATGCCCGACCCGTTGGCAATGCGCTATCACGGCCACCAGTTCCGCAGCTACAACCCCAATATCGGCGATGGTCGAGGCTTTCTGTACGCGCAACTCCGCGACGAGCGCGGCCGTCTGCTTGATCTAGGCACGAAGGGGTCAGGGCAGACGCCCTATTCGCGCTTCGGCGACGGACGGCTGACGCTCAAAGGCGGCGTGCGCGAGGTTCTCGCGGCCGAAATGCTCGAGGCGCTAGGGGTCTATACGTCCAAGGCCTTCTCGCTGTTCGAGACCGGCGAAGCTTTGGTGCGTGGCGATGAGCCCTCGCCGACGCGCTCGTCCGTATTGGTGCGCTTGTCACACAGCCACATCCGGTTCGGCACGTTTCAGCGGCTGGCCTATCTGGAGCGGCCCGATCTCATGCACGCCCTAATCGAACATGCGGTCAGCGCATACTTCCCCCGCCATGCGCATCTGAGCGGCGAGGCCCGCGCGGCGGCGCTATTTGAGGAGGCGACCGCCGCCAATGCGCGCTTGGCGGCAAGCTGGATGGCGGCGGGGTTCGTCCATGGCGTGCTCAACACCGACAATCTGAACATCACCGGCGAGAGCTTCGATTACGGCCCTTGGCGTTTCCTGCCGGCCAGCGAGCCTGGCTTCACCGCTGCCTATTTCGACGAAACCGGGCTCTACGCCTTCGCGCGCCAGCCGGAGGCGGTGTCTTGGGCCCTAGGGCAATTGGGCAGCGCGCTCAGCCTCATCTGCCCTGTTGCAAAACTGGAGGCGGGCTTGGGGCGCTTCGCGGAGATCTACCAGACCGCCTTGCGGGATCAGGTCTTCGCCCGCCTTGGAGTCGCGGCCTCCGCCATCGAAAGCGATGTCAGCTTCCTGCAAGACCTGTTCAGCTGGATGACAGAGTCGAAAGTCGGCTGGGACCAGTTCTTCCATGATTGGCGCGGGGGCGGCGCCTCATCTTACCGCGCCAGCCAAAGCCCCGCAGCCGCGCTTTATGCCGAGCCCTCGTTCGCGACCTTGCGGCACGGGCTCGAGGCGCTGGCGAACGCCGAGGCGACGTCCCATCCCTATTTCCAGCGCACCTCCCCGGTTAGTCTGGTCATCGACGAGGTCGAAAAAATCTGGGCCGCGATCGCCGAGCGTGATGATTGGTCGCTGTTCGAAGCTAAGCTCGCCGACATATCTAAGCTCCGTGACGCCATGGCGCTTAGTCCGTCATCGGGATGTAACGCGTCCGACATAGAAACGCGCTGAATCAGACGAGGGCTCCATGGGTCAAGGACGGCATATCGGCGATCTTATCGCCTCGCGGCGCGCGCTTCTGGGCGGTTTGGCGGGTTTGCCGCTTCTGAACCTCGCCGCTTGCGCCACGCCAAGCGCGCAAGCGGGCGCTGCCCTGCCGCCAGCAACGCCGCTGACCTTCGCGCGCGTTGCGGCGACGAACGCCGATACTGTGACAATTCCCATTGGCTATCGCTGGCGCACATTGGTGGCTTGGGGCGACGCGTTGTTCGATAGCGTGGCGCCGAATTTTGACGCCAACGCGCTAACACGCGCGGAGCAGGAGCAACGCTTCGGCCAAAACAACGATATGTTGGCGCTGTTCCCGGCTGAGTTTTCCTTTCCGCCGGCCAAAGACCAGACCCGCATGCTCATGTGCGTCAATCACGAATACGCCGACCCAGCGATGATGTTTCCGGCACTGACGTCGCCGCAGAACCTTACGCCTGCACATGCCGAAGCTATTTTAGCCAGCACCGGCATCGCGGTGGTGACGCTGGAGCGCGCGGCTGACGGCTGGCGCATCGTGAAGGACAGCGCGCCCGGCGCCGGCCACAACCGCCGCATCACGCCGTTCTCGCCGGTTGTCTTCTCCGGACCAGCTGCGACGCATCCTTGGATTCAGACAGCGGGCGCGTTCGTCAACGGGCGTGAGGCAAGCGCCGCTGGCGAACCCGACGCGATCCGCTGCGGCACCTACGCCAATTGCGCGGGCGGACAGACGCCGTGGGGCACGTATCTGTCGGCGGAAGAGAACTTCAACGGCTTGTTCGGAGCGAGCGACGATGAAGCTGCGCCTCTGATCGAAGCGCAAGCGCAGCCCGCCTATGCGCTCGATGCGGGCAATTTCGGATTCCCCACCTCCAATCCGCTGCGTCGCATCATGCCGCCGCAGTTCGACCTCAGCCAGAATCCGTATGGCCCCGCGCTCTATGGCTGGACCGTGGAGGTCGATCCCTACGACCCGAATTGGGCGCCGCGTAAACGCACGGCGCTGGGCCGCCGTAAGGCCGAGTGCGCAACTACAGCCCTCGCCCGCGATGGCCGCGTCGTGGTCTATTCCGGCGACGATCAGATCAATGAGTACGTCTACAAATTCGTGTCGCGCGGTCGCTTCGACGCCGCCAACCGCCTCGCCAATCGCGATTTGCTCGATGATGGCCAACTCTATGTCGCGCGCTTTGACGAAGATGGCTCAGGGAACTGGCTGCCGTTGACGGTCGCCGCCGCCAACGCGGCCGCCCGCGAGGCGGGTTACACCGCGCTGTTCCGCGACGAAGGAGACCTGATGCTGCGCGCGCGCGAAGCCGCGCGGCTCCTGGGCGCCACACCTATGGATCGCCCTGAAGATGTCGAGGCGTTGCTCGACCAAAACTGGACCGGCCTCGGCCCAGTGCTGATCGTTTGCACGAACAATCGCGAGCAGAGTTTCGCGCGCCCAGGCAACCCACGGCGCGAGAGCGAGCGGCCCAATCGCGCGCAATCGAACAATGCCGGGCACATCGTGCGTATCGATGAAGCCGGCGCCGATTGCGGCGCGACGCGCTTCACCTGGGATGTATTTGCGCTAGCGGGCGATCCCAATGCCACGGCGTTGACCGCGCCGCCACGCGATGGCGCGCCCGTGCATGTTTCAACTAGCATCAACGGAGCGCCCACGATCAGCGGCGATCGCTTCGCCTGCCCCGACAATATCTGCATCGACAGCGCCTATAATGTCTGGATCTCGACCGACGGGTCCGACGCGGTATTCGCCGACTGCAACGACAGCGTCCTCGTCGCGCCCGCCGCCGCCGATGGACCGCGCCCAGTGAGGCGTTTTCTGGTCGGCCCCGTGGGCTCCGAAATCTGCGGCCCCACACTAGCGCTCGATGAACGCGCTTTCTTCGCCGCGATCCAGCATCCTGGAGAAAGCAACGTCGCCGGCGTCGATTACGCGTCGTTGCGTTGGACGCGCGGCGAACTGCCGCCCTCCAACTTCCCCGATGGCGGCGCGTCGTGGCCGCGCGCGGCGGTAGTGGTAATCACCCGCGACGACGGCGGCAAGATCGGCAGCTAGCGCGGCAGAAAACCGTGCGGGTTCATGACGCGGGCCACGTCAAGCCCCGCGCGAACCTGCACCATGTCATTGTTCTTGTCGGCTTCGGTCAGCGCGCCCCAAGGCGCGATCTTATCGTGCGCCATCAGATCGTTGTCGCGCTTCTCACCCTCGGCCGTGGGCCGCCATCCTGACATCAGTCGCTCCGCCATCCAGCGATCATGCTCAGTCTGCGCCATCCGTTCGAGCATGTCGGCGGGAACACTCGGTGCAGTATCTCCCTTTTCGCCTTTAGCGGCAGGCCGCCAGCCCGCATCCCATAGTTTCACCATAGCGCTGTCGGCGGCGGCGCGATTGGCAGAGCGATAGGTTTCGAGCACATCCGACCAATCCTTCATCGCCGACTGCAATTCGCGCATGCTCATCGCGTCCTTCTGGCCGAGTCCTTTGTTGTAATGCTCGTGAGCAATGGCCGCGCCTTGATCAAGCGCGCCTTCGAGAATGCGCCTTCGCGTTGCCGTAGTTTGATGCGCGCCAAAGGCTTGCAGATAGGCGTCAAGCTCGGGCGTATCGTCGCCCTTGGCATATTGTTGCGAAAACTCGGACTGACTGCTCTCGCGCATAAAGATGGGGATCGGCCAGCGATTGCGGTGATTGCATGCACGCTTCAGCGCGATTGCGAGATGGATATTGCCCGGATCGGCGCCCGTGGACACGATCGCCGCCGTGGGTTTGCCGCGCGCCTGCTCGATCGTATCCAGCAGCTCGGGGCCAATAGAAGCGGCGTCCCAGTCAAACGGCATGAACGCCACATCCGCTGACCACAGCGCGGGATGCGCGAACGCTTCCCGATGACGCGCACGAAAGCCCGCCTCCGCCGCCTCGTGATTGGGCGCGAGCACGGTGAGGCGCGGCGGCGCAAAATGCGCCGACCACAAGCTCTTGAGGATGGCGTTGGCTACAGCCTCGGCGCTCGCATCAAAACCGAACATCACGATATGGACGCGGTCCTGACCAAGCTGTTGAGCGAGCGAGAGCAGCGTTTGGCTCTCTTTCTGCACCAAAGCGCGGGCTGCGATCTCTTCAAGCGAGAACGGCTTGGGATCAATCGAAGAAGGCGCGGCTTTATCCGTCTTCTTGCGCATCTGCGCCGAACGCATTTCGCGCGCCTCCTTCAGCAACATCGAAGAGCGCGTCGCGACATGCACGCCGATGGGCCGCCGCCGCCGCGCTCCGCCAATCAATCGCCGAACAGCGGCTTCTATTTGCAGATTTTCGGTGTCGTCGGGCTCGAACGCGACCACATGGGCGGCATAGTTCGCGCGCGCGGCGCGTAGCGTCTCCAATTGCCCGGCATCGCCTTCAAGCACGATGACGCCCTTGCGGCGCAAACCGAGCGCGGTTTCCACCGCCAAATCCTCGGCGATCAGAATCACGGCGTCGCCGCGCTTGCAGCAATCGAGTGCGAGAGAAAGCGCGGCAGCGCTATCGCCTGCAATCACGACGTGATGCGCCGCGCCCAAATTGAAGATGCGCGCCAGCGAGCGACCAAGCTGCCCTGAAAACGCAAACAGCAAACCGATGACGGGCGCAGCGATAGCGGCATAGCGTACGATCTCGCGCAGCCAAGCCGGTCCCGCGCCGCTCTGGCCGATCGAGAAATACTCGTCCCACATGCCGACAGCGCTAATGGTGCGATAGATCGCTTCGGGCAGTTCCTGATTGCGCCAATAATACAGCCCGCCGACGATCCAGATCAGCGTCAGCAGGATCACAACGCCCCAACGGAACACCCCCGCGCGCGTGTGCGAGAGCGCCGTCAGCCCCGAGGCCGCATCCGACCAGACATTCGCGTAGCGCCGCGCCATGATGGCCTCCCCGTGCTCATGCGCCCCCAAAGCGCGACCCATTGTGGGCCTGGGCAGGAAGGCGAGTCCAGCCTCACGGCGCCTACGCGGCGGCAAAGGCGGTTGCGACCGCGGGCGGCTTCGCCTAGCTCAATCGCCTCATGGCCCCGTAGCTCAGCTGGAAGAGCAGGTCCGTCCTAAGGACACGGTCGGGAGTTCGAGTCTCTCCGGGGTCGCCATTCTAAGGTTTTTGCTGCGCCGCAACCAATGCATCATCCATCTCCTTAGCGCGGATTTGGGCCGGTCGGGCGTGAAGGCGCGCGGAATAAGCCTCGAACGCAGGACGCTTCTCCAGCCAGCCGAATTGCAGGCCCCAACCAATTTGCGCGCCGACATAGACATCGGCTGCGGAGAATCGGTCGCCAGCGATGTAGTCGCGTCCCGTCACCGCGCGCTCCAGCGCGTCAACGACATCGGCGAGTGAGCCGTAACCCGCCATCCGCTCGCGACCGGCAGGCACAACAAATCCCATGGCCGTGTTGGTGCTTGCCGCTTCAAGCGGGCCGGCGGCGAAAAACATCCAACGATGATAAGCGGCGCGCTCGGCGCTGGTGCGCGGCGCGAGGTTCGCTTGCGGAAACGTGTCAGCCAGATAGGCGCAGATCGCCGCGCACTCGGTCACGATAGCATCGCCGTGTTTGATCGCGGGCACCTTGCCCATCGGATTGATCGCCAGATAGTCCGGCGCCTTCATTGTCGTGCCGTACTCGAGCACTTCGGTGCGATAGGACTGGCCCACCTCCTCCAGCATCCAGCGCGCGATCCGTCCGCGCGACATCGGGTTTGTGTAGAAAATCAGCTCATCGGCCATCGTCAGCTCCTGTCGGGTTCATCGTCTAGATCATGGTACGCGGAGCGCGCGTGCCAAGCCATCCAAGATCATCGACCAACCGGCGCGCGTACGGCCTTCATAGGCCGCCCATCGCGGGTCAAGCACGTGCGAAAGCGTCACGAAGCATCCGTTATCACGCACTTCGAATGCCACGGAGACGCGTGTCGGCGTCGCGCCGGGATCCGTTCTGAAATCGAACACAAGCCGATGAGGGCGGTCGATCACGAGGTAAACTCCAAAATGAGCCGCCATCTGCAGTCCGCGTCGTTCGACCACCTCGAATCCGCCGCCTAGGCGCGGATTGATCTGCACCTTCTCCATCACGCCGCCTGGCGTCGCGAACAGCCATTGCACCGCGCTTTCAGCGTCGAGCCAGGCATCGAACACGGTTTCTGGTGTGGCCATGAAGACCCGTGACACACTCAGGCTGATCGGCAATTCCGTCACGCGTCTGACCTAGCGCGCGGCCAGGCGGCGGTCACGGAAAACTTGCAAGACCCGGAATGAAGCGGTTCATTGCAAACAGAGAATGGGAGAAATTCATGGCGCGTGTTGCCGCCCTCGCCATCGCGAGCATGCTCTTACTTGGAAGCGCCACAGCCCAAACGTCGCCACGCGATCCAAATTTTGGCCGCGGGGAGCGGGTGAGCGGCGAGAGTTTTGCGACGCGTTCGCCGGTGTTGGGCGCTCGCGGCGCCGCAGCCACTGCGCATCCGCTCGCGACACAAACCGCGATCGATATCCTGCGCGCCGGCGGCACAGCGATGGACGCTGCCATTGCCGCGAATGCGATGCTCGGCCTTGTCGAACCCACCGGCAACGGCATCGGCGGCGACATTTTCGTTATCGTGTGGGACCCGAACGTACGACGTCTCTACGGCTATAACGGCTCGGGCCGTTCTCCGCGCGGGCTTTCATACAACGAGATGCGGCGCGAAGCACGGCGACGCGGCAATGCCGACGCCGTTCCTCGCTTCGGCGCGGCGAGCGTTTCCGTGCCTGGCACGGTCGATGGTTGGTTCGCGTTACATGAGCGCTTCGGGCGAATGCCAATGGCGGAGCTGCTCACGCCCACGATCCGCTATGCGCGCGAAGGCGCGCCAATCCCACAAACGATTGCGATGTATTGGAATAACAACAGGCGACGCTTGGAGCGTGAGTTCGCCGAGGGGCGCTTGCAAGAAATCGATAATGCGCGGCGCACCTACTGGTGCAATGCGGCAGGCGCAGGTGAAGTTATCCCTCAGACATCAAGCCCCCGCGTCCCAAACGAAACCTGGCGCAACTGTTTCGACCGTCTCCTGCCCGACGGCCACTCACTGTTTTCCAATCCCGATCTCGCCAACACTTTGGAGCTGATCGGTCGCGAAGGCCGCGACGCCTATTATCGCGGTCCAATCGCACGCACGATCGATTCCTACATGCGCCGCATCGGCGGCTGGTTGCGCTACGAGGACCTCGCGTCGCACGAAGGCGAATGGATCGATCCGATTTGTGCGCCCTATCGCAATGTCGAGGTGTGCGAGCTGCCGCCAAACAGCCAAGGCGTGGTGGCGCTGCAGACCTTGCGCATCCTCGAAGGTTTCAATCTGCGCGAGATGGGTTTCCTCTCCGCGGATTCACTCCACACGCAGATCGAAGCAACTCGCCTGGCCTTCGCCGACCGCGCACGCTTTTACGCCGATCCCGCTTTCACGCGTTTCGATGTCCGCCGCCTGTTGACAGACGAGTACACAGCGGAGCGCCGCGCCATGATCTCCAACGATCGCGCTATGCCGCCGCCGCCGCACGCTGAACTGCGCATCGACGGCGACACCACCTATCTCACCACCGCCGATTCCGACGGTATGATGGTGTCGCTCATTCAGTCTAACTATCGCGGCATGGGTTCAGGACTCGTGCCCGATGGCCTGGGTTTCATGCTGCAAAATCGCGGCGAGGCATTTGCGCTCGAGCGCGGTCACCCCAACCAATACATGCCGGGTCGTCGCCCCTTCCACACCATCATCCCGGCGTTCGCACTCAGAGACGGCGAGCCCTGGCTCGCGTTCGGTGTCATGGGCGGCGATATGCAGCCGCAAGGCCATGTACAGATCATCGTCAATCTCGTCGATTATGATTTGGATTTGCAGGCTGCCGGTGACGCCGCGCGCTATCGCTTCTTCGGCGGCGCCGAACCGACCGGCGAAGAGCCGGACGGCGTCGGCTTTGTGGCGATGGAGAACGGCGTGCCGCCTGAAGTGCGCGCCGAGCTCGAGCGCCGCGGCCACCGCATCCGCCCAGCTGACGGAAGCTTCGGCGGATATCAAGCCATCATGCGCAACGAAAACGGCGTCTACGAAGCGGCCACGGAAATGCGCAAGGACGGTAGCGCGGGCGGGTATTGATGAAGCAGACGCCTGCGAAGCGTATCCCCCTCCCCCTAGATGAGGGAGGGGCCAGGGGTGGGGGTGAGCTTCCCACGCGACTAAGCAGCCTTTGTCCGCAACTCGCGCGGTTACCCCGCTTTGTGGCCCGCTGTTTCACCCCACCCCCTTCCCCCGCCCCCTCTAGGGGAGGGGGTGCGGTGGCACTGTGTCTCCTCTTACTCAGCGCCTGCGGCCCACAGATCGGCGAGCTAGAACGCGGTGAGGAAGGCCGCGTCGTGCGTGCCAGCAATGGCGACACGCTGGAGCTCGACTCAGGCTTGCGCGTTTTCCTGGCGGAGATCGATGCGCCACGCGGGGAGCAAGATTATGCCGCGCAAGCCAATGGCGAACTCGAAGCGCTCGTGCTGCATCGAAACGTGCTGCTCGCGTACGGCGGGACCAAACGCTGGGTCGGCCGTCCGCGCGATGGCGATACGCAAGCGCCGCCGGAAGCGGCGATCGCGCACGTGTTCGTGAAGAGCGAAGGCGGGCGCTGGTTCTGGTTGCAGCATGAACTCATCTCGCGCGGCGCGGCGTTCGTGCGCCCGCGCCACGACAATCACGCGCGAGCCGAGGAATTGCTTGCGCTTGAGGCGCGCGCGCGAGCTGGAGAGACTGGGTTGTGGGGTCGCCGCGCCTGGCGCTCCGTGAACGCACGGACCGCCGCTCAAATCGCGCTCCAGGCCAATCTCAATTGCCTGCGCGGCGACGCGCCCTATCGGATTGTCGAAGCGAACGTGACGGAGGCGCGTGTGTTTGAACGCCGCGCCTCACTGATGTTGGATACCGCATCGGCGGAAACGCCATTTGCCGCCGTGATGTTTGGCGAGAGCTTTGCGAATTGGAATGGCCCGACGCTCGCATCGCTCAATGGCGCGCGCGTGCGCATTCGCGGCTCGCTGGGCGTCTATCGTGACGAACCTCAGATCTGTTTCGATCACGCGAGCCAGCTTGAAGTGCTGTCGTCGAACTGAGCGCCGCTACACGCGCGCCAGCGCCTCAAGCGCGATGATGCGCTCGTCGTTCGTGGGATGGGTCGAGAGCCAAGCCAGAGGTTGGGCGCGGCCGGCGCTATCGGCGGCGAGGCGCCGCCAGAACGCCAAGGCGTCGCTCGGAGCATAACCGGCATCACGCATGACGCCGACGCCTAGCCGGTCCGCTTCCAATTCGTGCGCACGCGAATAGGGCAGGATCACGCCATACATGAGCCCCATCCCGAGCGCGGCAGCGGCCTCATCCGCGTGTTGACCCATTTCCTCGGAGAGCAGCACTTGCGCGGCGCGCACGCCCACGCTCAGCGCCAATTGCTGGCTCAGGCGCTCGGCGGCGTGGCGCGCGGCGACATGGCCCACTTCGTGCCCCATCACTGCGGCGATCTCCCCATCGGAACCCGCGAGCTCCAGCAAACCGCGAAAGAAGCCGACCTTGCCGCCCGGCAGCACAAACGCGTTCACCTCGGGGCTCTCGAACGCAACGAATTCCCAATTCACATCAGCAAGCCCAGAAGCATCCGCCACGCTTTGGCCAATCGCTTCAAGCCGGCGCTGCACGCGCGCGTCGTCGACGCGCGGCGTTTGCGCCAACAAGTCCTGCCACGCCTGCTCGGACAATTGCGCCAGCATCTCGTCCGAAACGATCACGAATTGGCGCCGCCCCGTGGCCGCGTTTTCCGAACAGGCGCCGAGCGGCGCCAGCACCGCGCCGGCCGCAAGCACTTCCAACAAACGCCGGCGCGACAGCCGGCTCAAAGGACGGATCAAATTCATGCCGCTCACCTAGGCGCCGGGCGCGGCGGCTACAAGAGTCGAATGCGCGGCCCCGCGCCGCCGCCGTCCATCAGCGCGGTCAGCGCCCACACCAGCGCATCGGCGCGATCGAGCAGGGTTTCGCCCTCGCTGGCGCCCAGCGCCATCAATTCCTCTTCGAGTGCTGCGAACGCGCCGCAATGGCTGACGCGCCCCTGCTCATAGAGCGCCGCCACCGGCTCGGCGCGCGCGCGCTTGCCATGCCGCGCATGAACGAGGCGGATCGGACAGGTCGCGCCCGCCTGCGCCAATGTCGCGCGCACCATATCCCCGCCCTGGTTGGCTTCCGCGACGATGGCTGCGGCGGCATGCGTGTTTGCGGCGTCGACAACGCGGCTCGCCCAGCCCAGCGGCGAAAGACCCAGCGCCGAGCGATCCTCCAGCACGTAAAGGCGATTGCCCGCGCGCGCCGCGACCACAATACCGCAGGCCGCGCCGCCCGCACCCGCTGGCGGATCGACGCCAACGACAATGCGATCATACGCCGCCAGCGCCGGCCCACGCGCGCGCGCCATATCTTCCGCGCGGAACAGCGCGCCCTCGCCATCGACGAGCAGGCCTTCCAATTCCTGCGCCGCGAGCCGCGTGCCGCCATACAGATCATGCAGGCCGGACAGAAAACTCGGTGCAAGATGCGCCGCGTTGACGGATGTCGCCGCATGCGTGGCGACGCAGCCGGGCTCCGCGCGCAGCGTGCGCAGCGCCGCGATCGGCTTCGGCGTCGTCGTCACCACCAGCTGCGGGCGCTCCCCACGTCGCAACGCCAGACGCAGATTCGCCAGCGTCGCCACCGGCTTCGGCCAGATACAAAACTCATCCGCCCACGCCGCCTCGAATTGCGGCCCGCGCAAGCGCTCCGGCTCTTCCGCCGAGTACGCGTACGCGACGGCGTCATTCTTCCAGCGCAGACGCCGCCGCGCCGGCTCATAGCGCGGGCGCTCTCGCCCCGGCAGATTCCGCAAACCGGAGACGCCGTCGATCATCACCTCGCGCACGTCATGTTGCGTCGGCCCGACCAGAGCGAACACGCCGCCCGGCGACGCTTGCGCGCGCGCAGCGAGCCATTCAGCGCCCGCCCGCGTTTTGCCCGCGCCGCGACCGCCTTGAAACAACCAGGTCGACCATGCGCCAGGCGGCGGCGTTTGCGCCGCGTGCGCGATTGCCTCCCACGCGCTGACAAGTGCGCCATCCTCGCCGACGCGCACATGCGCCGGATCGGGTGGCCTAAACAGCGGCGGCGGCACGCACGGCACGAGTTTGCGCCATTTGTCGCGATAGGCGCGCTTCTCAACCGTGTCGGGCTTCATGCCATAATAGTCCGCGATCTGACGGGCGCTGTAGCCGCCCTCTTCGTAATCGCGTTTCGCCTGC
>JALHOC010000025.1 GCA_022843225.1 Hyphomonadaceae bacterium | reverse complement strand
GCGCCGCACCATTCCGCTTCCATGGCTGCGCTCGTCGGTGGCGGACTGCGCGCGAAGCCTGGTGAGATTTCACTGGCACACCAAGGCGTTTTGTTTCTCGACGAACTGCCCGAATTCTCGCAGCAAGCGCTCGATGCGTTGCGCCAGCCGCTGGAGAGCGGGCAGGTGCTGATAGCGCGCGCCAATCACCATGTTACCTATCCCGCGCGCATTCTGCTTGCGGCGGCGATGAACCCGTGCCGCTGTGGCGGTGGGCCGGGCGCGGGGCTGTGCCGGCGCGGGCCGCGCTGTGCGACCGAGTACCAGGCGCGGTTGTCGGGGCCGCTCTTGGATCGCATCGATATCCAGCTTGACGTGCCGCCAGTGACCGCTGCCGATCTTGCTTTGCCTCCCCCTTTAGAGGGCACCTTAGAAGCGGCCACGCGCGTCGGGCGCGCGCGCGAGGCGCAGGCTGAACGCGCTTTTGGCCTGAATGCCGTGCTCGACCTGCAATCCCTTGAAAAAGTCGCCACGCCGGACGCGCCCGGCGCAGCGCTTTTGTCCAAGGCAGCCGAGACCCTTTCTTTGTCGGCGCGCGCCTATCACCGCACGCTTAAGGTCGCGCGCACCATCGCTGATCTCGATCGCGCGGATGCGGTTCGGCGCATCCATGTCGCCGAGGCGCTCAGCCTGAAGCGGCAATGGGCAGGCGCCGAGAGCGGATTCGCCAGAGTTTCTTAACCAGAGCGGGCCTTGATCGGTCCGATGGGTGAGCCCGCCTCCCAGTACGGGTTCGACACGTTCGACCTGATGCTAGACCCCGCCGTGATCCTAGCGGCGGATGGCGCGATTGTGCGCGCGAATCCGGCGTTTCGCGCGGTGTTTCGGCAATGGATCGGACCCCGACGCCCCCCTTGGGGGCGGGTGCTGCCGCCACCTTTTGAAAACGATCAGCGCCGGTTTGACGCGCCAGCGCCGGACGGGCGCCGCTTCGAGTGGTTGGAACGCCGCTTCGCGGACGGCGCCAGCTTGGCGGTCGCGCGCGACATTACGCGGCACGTCATTGCGGCCGAGGAGGTGATGCGTGCGAAAACTACCTTGTTCGCGACGCTCACACACGAATTGCGGACGCCGCTCAACGGTATCCTTGGCATGGCTGGCTTGCTTGCGCTCGGCAAGCTTGAGCCTAATGCGCGCAGCTACACTGAAGCGATCAAGCAATCGGGTGAGCTATTGCTCGATCTCATCACCGAAATCCTCGACTATTCGCGCCTGGAGACGGGCCGTATCCCGCTTGAATCCGCGCCGTTCGATCCTGAGGCTGCGATGCAAGACGTGGCAGAATTGCTCTCGCCCAAGGCGCGCGCGAAAAATCTGGAGATCGCGGTTGTCGTTCGTGCGGACACGCCTGCGCGCGTGATCGGCGATGACGGGCGCGTGCGCCAGATCTTGTTCAATCTCGCCGGCAATGCAGTGAAGTTCACCGAGAGTGGCGGCGTGGTGCTCGAGTTGGCGTCGCGCCCGGGCGGACGCTTGCGCTTCAGCGTGCGCGACACCGGTCCCGGCGTTGGGCCGGAAAAGCAAGCGCTGATTTTTGAGGAGTTCATGCAGGCTGACGCCAGCATCGCGCGCCGCCATGGCGGCGCAGGACTTGGACTCGCGATCGTGAAAAAGCTTTCGCACGCCATGGGTGGTGAGGCCGGGCTGATCAGTAAGCCCGGCGCGGGGGCTACCTTTTGGGTTGAATTGCCGTTGGCCGTGGCGGAGGCGGCAGCGGCCGCGCCGCTCGCCGGCGTTCGGGTTGCGATTGACTCGCCGTCGGCGGTACTTCGCCAAGCCTTGCGCGGAATTGTCCAGTCTCTTGGCGCGGTCCCGACGGAGACGGAAGAGGGCGCAGACATCATCCTCTACGATTGGCGTGCGGAAGCATCGGCGGAGCACGTGGCGAACTTGAAATGCACGGCACGCAGCTTGATCGCGCTAGCGCCGCAGGAGGAGCGCGCGGCCATTGCGGCCTGCCGCGCGCTCGGCATTGAGCACTACACATTGAAGCCGATTCGACGCGGCTCATTGGTTGAACGCGTGCGGGTAGCGCTTGGGAAGCGCGACGCGGCGACGCCGCCGCCGGCCCGAACCAGTGTACATGACGGGTCCATGCCGTTTGCTGGCCTTCGTGTTTTGGTCGCTGAGGACAACCCGGTGAATGCGCTTCTGGCGCGCACGCTTCTTGAGCGCGTTGGTTGTATGGTGACGATCGCGCAGGATGGAGAAGAGGCCGTCTCAGCTGCGAGCGCGGCGCACTATGATTTGATCTTTCTGGACGTCCGCATGCCACGCCTGGACGGGCTTGATGCCGCGCGCCGCATACGCGGCGGTGAAGGCCCCTCGGCGGGGACGCCCATCGTGGCGCTGACGGCGGACGCCGGTGAGGCCGATCGCACGTGCGCGCTCGAAGCGGGCATGGACGATTTCGTGACCAAGCCAATCGACGCTACGCGTCTTCTAACTGTCGCCGCGCGCTTTACCAGGCGCGCAAACGAGGCCAGTTTCCCGGTCGAATAGGGGAGAGCCACATGACGGACGCCACAGCGGCCGCGCCAAAGCGCACCACATGGGACGCCATCGCTGTGTTTCTGGAGCGCCGCTCGCTGGTCATGCTGGCGCTCGGCTTCGCGGCGGGACTGCCGAATTTGTTGGTGTTCGATACGCTCTCAGCGTGGCTGCGCACAGAAGGCGTGTCGTTGCAGGTGATCGGCTTTTTCGCGCTCGCGACGTTGTCCTACTCGCTCAAATTTCTTTGGGCGCCTCTGATTGATCGCACCTCCGTGCCGGTGCTCAGCGCCATGTTGGGGCACCGCCGCTCATGGATGCTGGTCTGCCAAGGGCTACTGATCCTCGGCCTTTGGCTGATCTCTGGCTCCAATCCGACCGTGAATATCGGGCTTGTCGCGGCATTTGCTGTGTTCGTCGCGTTCACCTCGGCCACCCAGGACATTGTTATCGACGCATGGCGGATCGAAGCCGCAGGCGAGGAACGCCAGGGCGTCATGGCGGCGGCGTATCAGTGGGGCTACCGGATCGCGATCCTGACCGCCGGCATCGCGCCGCTGTTTATCGCTTCGCGCATCAATTGGGGTGTCGCCTACGCCTCGATGGCCGTGTTGATGGTCGTCGGCATCCTTGCCGTGTTCGCCGCGCCGAAGGAGAAGCCGCGTCCCGCGCAGCAGCCGCTGATGCCGACCGACATGCCGGCGAAGCCTGCGGAGGAGACGCTCGAATGGGCTCTGCGCTTGCTGTTGTTGCTTGGAGGGGCGCTGATCTTCGGCACGGGCTTCACAGCGCAGTTCGATCTTTTGAAGAACACGCTTGGTCTCATTGGCGCGTCGGAGATGCTTGCCCCGCTTGAGGCTGCTTGGGCGGAAAAGCCGCTCGGCGTGTTCATTCAAGTTGCGTTCGCCGTCGCGGGGCTCGCCATGATCGTGTGCGCAGCGTTGCCGGCGCCCGGCACGGCGACGCGCCCCGGTGTCTATTTCAGGCGTTCCTATGGCGAGCCGCTGGTGGATTTCTTCAAGAGGTTCGAGGGCACTGCTTGGCTGATCCTGGCGATGATCTGCTGCTATCGTCTATCCGACTTCGTGCTCAACATCATGAACCCATTTTATCTGGATTTGGGTTTCGATCTCGAACGCATCGCCGAAGTCCGGAAGGGCTTTGGCGTGATCATGCTCAGCGTAGGTGTCGGCGTCGCGGGCTGGGCCGTGGCGCGGTTTGGGCTGATGAAGTCGTTAGTTGCGGGGGCCATTGTTGGCCCGGCGTCGAATCTGATGTTCGCGTGGCTGGCGACACAGGGCGCTGATTGGCGCGCATTTGCCGCCGCGATCGCTGTCGACAATGTCACCGCGGGTTTTTGCGGCACCGTGCTGATCGCCTACATGTCGAGTCTTACCAGCGCTGGTTTCACCGCGACACAGTATGCGCTTTTCTCATCGCTTTATGCGTTGCCGGGCAAGCTCATTGCAGCGCAATCGGGCGGCATCATCGAGGGCTCGGCGCGCGCTGCGGAAGAGGGTGGCCTGCTCGGCGGCCTGCGTGGTCTGTTTCAAAACCTGCCCGAGGGCGCGTTCGCGCGTGCGGCCGACCTGGGCGTTGCGCCAGCCTCGCTGGGCGCGGGCTATGTGATGTTCTTCTTCTACTCTTGCCTGATCGGCGTGTTGGCGCTTGTTTTGGCGCTGCTGATTGCCAACAAGCCGCGCCCGGCAACGGCCCCCGCGCCCGGCTAGTCGCGCGCCTTCTGCGCGGCGAGGAAGGCCGCCAGGGTCGCGTAGGTGACGACATCCGAGGCCGAGCCGCCCAGCGGCGCGATCTGAATTGGATGCGCAAGGCCGGTTAGAATCGGGCCGACTACAGTGGCCGTGCCCGTACTCGCGAGCAGGCTTGGCGCGATCGAGGCCGAGTGCAACGCCGGCATCACCAGCACATTCGCCGCCTCCGAGAGCCGCGAAAAGGGATAGAGTTCGCGCATGTTCGGGTTCAGCGCGACGTCAATGCTCATCTCTCCCTCATACTCGAAGTCGAGATCCTCGTGGCGATCCAGGATGGATACGGCTTCGCGGATCTTTTCAGAGCGTTCCATTTTCGGATTGCCGAACGTGGAGTGTGACACCAATGCCACGCGCGGCGTTGCGCCCACAAGCCGGGCCATGGCCGCCGATTGCTGCACAATCTGCGCGAGGTCCTCGGCATCGGGGAACTCAGTGACGGCGGTGTCGCCCACAAACAGCGTGCGCCCCTTCATCAAAACGATGGAGAGTCCCATCGCGCGCTCGCCGCGAGCGGTATCGACGACCTTCATGACATCGTCGAGCGCGGTGGCGTAGTTGCGCGTAGTGCCGGTCACCATGCCGTCTGCGTGGCCCATCGCGACCATGCAGGCGCCGAACACGTTGCGATTCTGATTGACCAGGCGCTGTACGTCGCGATGCAGAAAACCGAAGCGTTGCTGGCGCTTGTACAGAAACTCGGAATAAGCGTGATTGTGCTCGGAGAGGCGCGCGTTGACGATTGCGATGCCGCAATCTTCAGGGACCCCGAGCTGCGCCATGTTCTCGCGCACCAATTCCTCGCGGCCAACGAGAATGGCGCGTCCTAGGCCGAGTTCCTGAAAGGCATACGCCGCGCGGATCATGGTCGGCTCTTCGCCCTCAGCGAACACGATGCGTTTTGGCGCGCGCCTGACGACGGTTTGAACGCGTTGCATCATCGCCGCAGTAGGGTCCAGGCGTTGCTCGAGGCTGTGGCGGTATGCCTGCATGTCGGCGATGGGCTTGCGCGCGACTCCGGTATCCATCGCTGCTTGCGCGACATAGGGCGGAATCTCGGATATCAGGCGTGGATCGAACGGTGAGGGGATGATGTAGTCCGGCCCGAATTTGAGCCTGCGGCCTTGGTAGGCGGCGGCCACCTCGTCCGGGACGTCCTGTTTCGCCAGCTCAGCTAGGGCGCGCGCGGCGGCGACCTTCATTTCCTCATTGATGGTGCGGGCGCGCACGTCGAGCGCGCCGCGAAAAATATAGGGGAAGCCGAGAACGTTGTTGACTTGGTTTGGGTAGTCCGAGCGTCCAGTGGCGATGATCGCGTCCTTGCGCGTCTCCAGAACGTCCTCCGGCATGATCTCCGGGTCGGGATTGGCCATCGCGAAAATGATCGGCTTCTTCGCCATGGAGCGAACCATGTCTTTCGTCACGGCGCCCGCTACGGACAGCCCCATGAAGACGTCCGCACCCTTCATGGCGTCAGCGAGCGTTCGTGCTTTGGTGTCGATGGCGTGCGTGGTCTTGAACTGGTCCATGCTTTCTGTGCGCCCGCGATAGATCACGCCTTTAGAATCGCAGACGGTGACGCTCTCGTGGGGCACGCCCAGATGTTTCATCAGGCCAATGCAAGAGAGTCCTGCCGCGCCCGCGCCGTTGACGACGACCTTGATGTCCTTGAGCGACCGCCCGGTTAATTCGCACGCATTCAACAGCCCCGCCACGGCAATAATCGCGGTGCCATGCTGGTCATCGTGGAACACCGGGATATCGAGTTCGTCGCGCAGTCGGCTTTCGATCACGAAGCACTCTGGCGCCTTGATGTCCTCAAGATTGATGCCGCCGAAAGTCGGTCCGATATTGCGAACCGTGGTGATGAACTCCTCGACGTCTTGTGTGGTGACCTCGATGTCGATGGAATCGACGTCGGCGAAGCGTTTGAACAACACGCTTTTGCCTTCCATCACCGGCTTCGAGGCGATGGCGCCCAGATTGCCAAGTCCGAGGATGGCTGTGCCGTTCGAGATAACGGCGACGAGGTTGCCTTTCGAGGTGTAGTCATAGGCCTTGTCGGGGTCCTCGGCGATGGCCCTCACCGGCACGGCGACGCCGGGCGAATACGCGAGGGAGAGATCGCGCTGCGTGGCCATCGGCTTTGTTGGCGTGATCGAAATCTTGCCCGGCGTCGGCAAGCGATGGAATTCCAACGCCTCGGCGTCGGTGAAGGACTTCTTTTCTTGGTCGGCCATGGTTTCGATGCGCAGAGGTGGGGCGGGGCGGCCACACTAGCCAGGGCGCCTTGGCCGTCAATGGAAGTCGGGACCGCAAAGGTCTAAAGCGGGGCGTGGCCGATTCCTCGCATACCTCGCCCCCAAAGGCGACGCCGTTCATGGCGCAATATCTCGCCGCGAAAGCCGACCACCCTGACGCTCTGCTGTTTTTCCGCATGGGCGATTTCTACGAGATGTTCTTTGAGGATGCGGAGAAAGCCTCTGCCGCTGTTGGCATCGCGCTGACCAAGCGCGGGCAGCATGGCGGGGAGCCGATTCCCATGGCCGGAGTGCCATGGCATCAGGCGGAGGGCTATCTCGCGAAGCTCATCCGCGCCGGTTTCAAAGTGGCGGTGTGCGAACAACTTGAGGACCCAGCGGAAGCCAAGAAGCGCGGTTCGAAATCGATCGTCCAGCGCGGCGTTGTGCGCGTGGTCACGCCCGGCACGTTGACCGAGGAGGGGCTGCTGGACGCGCGCGCCGCCAACAGACTGGCCGCGTGTGCATTGACAGGCGATGGCGCGGCCATCGCCTGGGCGGATGTTTCGACGGGCGCATTCGAGACGCGCGCGCTTAAGCCCGGCGACATCGAGGAAGAGCTGGCCGCTTTGGCGCCGGCGGAAGTGCTGGCGGTGGAGACAGACGCGCGACACGTCAGCCAAGTCGCGCGGGCCATCGGCGCGACATTGACGTTGCGGCCCGCCGTCAAGGCGGACGCCAAGAGCGCGGCGCGGCGAGTAAAGGCGGCGTTTGAAGTTGCGGCGCTCGACGCGTTTGGAGAGTTCAGCGCGGCCGAACTTTCCGCCATGGGCTTGCTGCTCGACTACATCGAGTTGACGCAGGCGGGCGCCGCCCCGCGCTTGATGCCGCCGCGCCGCAACGCCGAACGCGCGTTTATGGCCATCGACGCGGCGACGCGCGCTGCGCTTGAAATCGAACGCTCGATACGCGGCGGACGCGAGGGCTCGTTGCTCGCTTGCGTGGATCGCACGGTGACAGCGCCCGGGGGGCGGTTGCTGGCGGAACGTCTGGCGCGACCCTTGACGGATGTCGCGGCCATCAGTGCGCGGTTGGATAGTGTAAGCTTCTTCCTGGATGAGCCGCAGAAGCTTGCGGCCGTGCGTAGAGAGCTGCGCGCGGCGGGCGATGTTGCACGGGCATTGACGCGGCTAGCGTTGGGGCGTGGGGGGCCGCGCGATTTGGCGCAGTTGCGAGATGGATTGCTGGCGGGCGACCGCGCGGCAGGTTTAGCGCTTGGGCTCACGGGCGGGCGCGCGCCGGCTTTGGTCAAGCAGGCCGGCGAAGCGCTTGCCCTTTCGCGGCATCCGAAAAATGCCAACCTCGCGCAAACCTTGGACCGTGCGTTGGCGCAAGACCTGCCGTTGCTGGCGCGTGATGGAGGTTTCATCGCACCGGGCTATGATGCGACCCTGGATGAAGCGCGCGCGCTGCGTGACGACAGCCGCAAAGTGATCGCGGCCCTGCAGGCGAACTACGCCGACGAGGCCAACATCCCTGGCCTCAAACTCAAGCACAACAATGTGCTTGGCTATCACATCGACGCGACGAGCAAGCAGGCGGAAGCCTTAATGGCGCCGCCGCTCAATGCGCGCTTCATTCACCGGCAAACCAATGCCGGTTCGGTGAAGTTCACCACGACCGAATTGATCGAACTGGACGCCAAGATCGCACGCGCGGGCGATGCCGCGCTGGCGCGCGAACTCTTTTTGTTCAAGGACTTCGCGTCGCGCGCGGCCGCGTGCGAAGCAGAGATTCGAGCCGCTGCTGAGGCCTTGGCGGCGCTGGATGTCGCGGCGGGCCTTGCCGAGTGGGCCGATGAAACGCACGCGACCCGGCCTGAGGTCGATGACAGCACGGCGCTTCTAGCGGAGAGCGCGCGCCATGCCGTGGTGGAAGAGGGCGTGCGTCGCGACGGCCACGGCTTCACCCCAAATGATGCGCGCCTCGACGCGGAGGGAAAAAGCGGGCCGCGCCTGCTTGTGGTCACGGGCCCAAACATGGCCGGTAAGAGCACCTATCTGCGCCAGATCGCGCTGCTGGCCGTGCTGGCGCAGGCGGGATCGTTTGTGCCGGCCAAGAAACTGCGGCTGGGCATCGTTGATCGAGTATTCGCGCGTGTCGGCGCGTCGGACGATCTCGCGCGCGGGCGCTCGACCTTCATGACCGAAATGGTCGAGACAGCGGCGATCCTCAATCAAGCCAGCTCGCGCGCGCTCGTTGTGCTCGACGAGATCGGCCGCGGCACCGCGACCTTCGACGGTTTGGCGATCGCCTGGGCTGTGGCCGAGCACTTGCACGAGGTCAATCGCTGCCGCGCGGTGTTCGCAACCCATTATCATGAACTGACACGACTCGCCGAAAAGCTAGAGGCCGGCGCGAATGCCCATCTGCGCGCGAAGGAGTGGAAGGGCGATCTTGTGTTTTTACACGAGGTCGCGCCAGGGCCAGCGGATCGCTCCTACGGCATTCAGGTGGCGAAACTGGCCGGGCTGCCGAAGAGCGCGGTCGAGCGTGCGCGGGTGGTACTGGCGCGCCTTGAGGCCAATGGTGGCGCTACACGCGTGGATATCGTCGAGGACTTGCCTCTGTTCGCGCAAATCGCGGCCGAGATGGCTCCATCACCACTTAAGGCGGCGATAGAGGACCTCAATCCCGATGCTCTATCGCCGAAAGAGGCGCTGGATGCGCTCTACCGGCTCAAAGCGCTTAAGGATTAGAATTCCGATCAAGCACGGGTTCGCGATTGTTGACGGAATCGCGGGCCGCCTCGGTCGCGGTGCCGGCGATGAAGTTGTCGCGCCAAATGTCCGCCGATCCGTTTTGAACTGAGAGCGTGATGTAGACCCCGAGGATCGCGCCCATGATGAGGCCCGTTACGCCCCAAAGCGAGGCTGCAAACCAATACGCCGCCGCCCGCTCGCTCTTGATGCGCTGCGCGAACAGCTTCTGGTCCATGATCGCTTCGAGATTAGCGCGAGCAGGGTGGTCCGTGACCTGATGGTCGTCGTCCACCGGGTTCAGCTTGATGGTTCTGCCGCCCTTGCTGCGCATTGAGGAAGTCTCCGGGGCAAAGCGCCCGTGTGTCTATTTGGCTCTGCCCGCGGATTGAGGCAAGTTTAGGTATGTGAATTTCTGCGAAAGGCGGACGATGCGTGGCTTAGGCGCCTACCGCAGAGCCAGGGGCGCTCGGGAGCTGCTCTATAATCAAGCGCTTATGGGCGGCTACACTCGCCTGGATGGACATCACGCGGCAAATCATGACGACGATGCAATGACATGACCGTCCCTGTCCCTCCCGCGACTGAGCCCGACGAAGCGCGCACAATGCTGATGCTGCGGCTGACGGAAGCCGTGGCGGCGGCGCGGGAGGCCGCAAGGGCTCGGCTGGAGGCCGGAAAAAACGGGTTGAGCGTTGCGCGCGGGCTGGCCCGCGCCGTGGATAACGTCGTCGCGGAGCTATTCGCGGCCGCCCAATCCGTGGCCTCCGCCGAATGGGGGCCGATGCGCGAGCGCATGGCCGTGATCGCGGTCGGGGGTTACGGGCGCGGCGAACTCGCGCCCTCGTCTGACATCGACCTGTTGTTCCTTCGCGGCGGAAAGCAGGGCGCCCACGCGGCCCGGATCAGCGAATACATGCTCTATGTACTCTGGGACCTTGGCTTCAAAGTGGGCCACGCCACCCGCACGATCGATGAGTGCCTCAAGCTCGCGCGGGAAGATCACACAATACAAACCGCTTTGTTGGAGGCACGCCCTGTCGCGGGCGACGCGAGCCTCGCGGCCGATCTCGCCAAGCGATTTCGTAAGGAGGTCGCCGAGCGCGATCATTCCGGCTTCATCGCCGCGAAGCTGCGCGAGCGCGATGAGCGCCACCATCGCAGCGGCTCATCGCGCTACATGGTCGAGCCCAATATCAAGGAGAGCAAGGGCGGCCTGCGCGATCTGCACACGCTGAACTGGATGGCGCGGCATCGCTACGGCCTCACCGCGATCAAGGACTACGTGAGAACGGGTGTGTTTTCATCGGCGGAAGTTTGGGCCTTTCACCGCGCGCTCGAATTCTTGTGGACGGTGCGGTGTCATCTGCATTTCCTCACTGGCCGCGCTGAAGAGCGGCTGACCTTCGACCTGCAGCCGGAAATGGCCAAGCGCATGGGCTATGAGGCTAAGGGCGAAAAAACCGCTGTCGAACGCTTCATGCGCCGGTACTTCCTGGTGGTTCGCCGCACGGGAACGCTGACGCGCGTTCTCTGCGCGCGTCTGGAGGCGGATCAGGCCAAGTCCGCGCCGCGCGGCCTGGAGCGCCTGCTGCCGATCAAGCGCAAGACGACGGCGCCTCTGGAGCCGGGCTTTCACATCGATGGCGGGCGGCTCAACATTGACGACGCCGCCGCGCTCGAAGCGCCCTCCGAACTCGTGCGTTTCTTCGCGCTGGCGGAACAGCGTGATCTCGACATTCATCCTGATGCGTTGGCTGCCGCGGCGCGGCGCGTGCGTCAATTGCCGGAGAACTGGCGCGATGACTCGGGCGCGCGCGCTGCTTTCCTGGAGGCGATGGCGGGCAAGCGGCCCGCCGCCGCATTGCGGCTGATGAACGAAGCCGGCGTGCTGGGGCGCCTGATCCCAGAGTTCGGTCGCATCATCGCGCAAATGCAGTTCAACATGTACCACCACTTCACGGTGGATGAGCACACGCTGCGTGCGATCGAGGCGATCACGGAAATCGAGCAGGGGCGTCACAAGGATCAGCACCCGCTTGCGACCGCGATCTTTCCCAAGATCGTCAATCGCCGTGCGCTCTATCTTGCGATGTTGTTGCACGACACCGGCAAGGGCGAGGGCGATCAACAAATCGAGGGCGCGAAGTCTGCGCGCGAAGCCTGCACGCGGCTGGGCCTCGGCGCGGAGGAGGTTGAGCTCATTTCCTGGCTCGTCGGCCACCATCTGGTGATGAGCGATACCGCGCAGAAGCGCGACATCGGCGATCCGCGCACGGTCGCGCAATTCGCGGAGATTGTGGGCACAGTCGAGCGGCTTCGTTTGTTACTCGTGCTCACCGTGGCCGATATTCGTGCGGTCGGCCCGACCGTCTGGAATGATTGGAAGGGTCAATTGCTGCGCGATCTGTTCCGGCTGACAGAGATCACGCTGCAGGGCGGTGAGGCGGACGAAGACAGCGTCCGCGCCCACCTTTCCAGCATAGCCAACGATGCCAAGGCGCGACTACTCAATACGCTTGGGGAGCAGGAAGGCGAGGCGATCGGCGGCTGGCTCGAGGCGCTCGACGACAGCTATTGGCTCAATCATGACGCCGAAGCGTTGACGTGGCACGCTCAACAGGTTGCGGCGGGCCGTTGGGGCGCGCTGCCGCATGTCGCCACGCGCATTCGCGAAGCCCAGGGCGTGACCGAGGTTCTGGTCTTCGCGCAGGATCGACCGGGATTGTTTGCGAGCGTCGCGGCGGCAATCTCAGCTGCCGGCGCCGATATCGCGGGCGCGCGCGTGCATACGACCAAGGACGGTGCCGCGTTCGACGTCTTCACCATTCAAACCACGGACCACAAACCGTTCGGCCAACGCGATGCGAGGGCGCTGAAAGCGCTGCGCGAGCGGGTTGAGCGCGCGGCCGTGCAGGATCATTTGCCGCCGTCGCGCGCGGCGATGTCGCGCCGTAGCTCCGCGTTCGCGATTGAGCCTTGGGTGCGCCTCGACAACGACCTCACGCCCAAGGCCACCGTCATCGAGGTGTCTGGGCGCGACCGGTTGGGCTTGCTTGCCGAACTTGCGCGCGTATGCGCGGAAGCGGGGGTCTCGATCATCAGCGCACACGTGGACACTTACGGCGAGCGCGCCTCCGACGTGTTCTACATCGAGGAGGAGGGCGGCGGGCAGGTGGTCAATCCAAAGCGCGCGGCGGCCCTGCGCGACAAGCTCGAGGCCGTCTTGCGCGCTGGCGAGCCCGAGGCGCCATCGACCGCGGCGAAGACGCCATTGGCTGTGGCGCGGGCCTCGACGGCGCGGTAGGCACGAGTCTTCCTAGACATGAGTCGCGCCCGCCCATGAGCCTTGCCCGCAACACCGCCGTGATCGGCGGTCTTACTTTGGTGTCGCGCTTGTTTGGCTTTGCGCGGGACCTGGTCTTGGCGGCCGCCTTGGGCGCGGGGCCGGTCGCGGATGCATTCTTCGCGGCGCTGCGCTTCCCAAATTTGTTTCGCCGCTTGTTCGCGGAGGGCGCGTTCAGCCAGGCCTTCGTGCCGGTGTATTCAAAGACACTCGCCACCGAAGGGCAGGAGGCGGCCGACCAGCTTGCCGGCGAAGCGCTCTCGGTTCTGCTTGCAGTGACGGGCGCATTGAGCGCGTTGGCGATTTTGGCGATGCCGTGGATCAACCGCGTGTTGTTCGTTGGCTACGTCGATGATCCCGACACGTTCGCGCTTGCGACGCTGCTGACGCAGATCACCATGCCGTACCTCGTCTGCATGACGGCGGCGACATTGTTCTCCGGCGTACTGAATGCGCGCGGCAAGTTCTTTGTTGCGGCCGCAGCGCCAATTCTTTTGAATATGTGCTTGCTCGTCGGCGTCTGGCCGTTTCGAGAAGACCCGCACCAAGCCGCGTACGCCGCGGCCATCGCGGTGACGGCATCGGGAATTCTGCAGGCGATTTGGGTGTGGTGGGGCGCCCATCGCGCGGGCGCCGGCGGGCGCTTGACGGTGCCGCGCATCACGCCCGGCGTGAAGCGTTTGGTGGCGCTCGCGGTGCCGGGTGCGATCGCTGGCGGCGCGCTGCAGATCAATGTGCTCGTCAGCCAGGCGCTAGCGTCCTTTGAGCAGGGCGCGATCACGTATCTAAATGTCGCCGATCGTTTGTATCAGTTGCCGCTAGGCTTGATCGGCATTGCTGTTGGCGTGGCGATGTTGCCCAAGCTTTCGCGCCTCGTGCATGAGGGTGACGAGGCCGGCGCCCGAAGCGCGTTGGACGAAGCCGTTGCCCTTTCGATGGCGTTCACGCTGCCGGCTGCTGCGGCGATTATGGCGATCCCGTTCTTTCTGATCGATGGGCTCTACACGCGAGGCGCCTTCACCGCAGAGGACGCGCGCAACGTGGCGATGGCGTTGTTTCACTATGGTTGGGGGGTGCCGGCATTCGTGCTTGCGAAGATCTACGCACCCGCATTCTTTGCGCGGGAGGATACAAAAGCGCCGATGCGCTACGCCATCGCGTCCATGGTGATGAACATCGCCTTGGGCGCGGCGCTGTTCTTCCTGCTGCGCGAGAGCGGCGTGGCGGGTTTTCCGGGTTTGGCGATCGCCACCTCGGCGGCGGCGTGGCTGAATGTGGGGCTGATGATCCGATCGCTGACTGCGCGCGGCGCGTACGGGCCGTCGCCCGCCGCATTTGCGCGGCTGTTGCGCATTGTGTTCGCCTCAGGCGTGCTTTTCGGGCTGTTGTGGCTGGCGGGCGAAAACCGCGCAGCGCTAGAATCGCAATTCGGTTCAAAGGAGGTCGCGATTCTCGTCGTGATCTTGCTGGCCGGCTTGTTCTATTTTGCCTTGGCCTTTGTTGTCCGCGCCGTCACGTTCGCTGAGGTCCTCGCCGCGTTTCGCCGTGAGCGGGGACCGCCCAGCGGGGGCGCCGGCTTGCCGCCGGGCTTGGACGCCTGATAGGAAGCCCGCCATGAACACGAGAAGCGAATTTTTTCGATGGCGGGCCTGATCGTCTGACTCGATCGGCGCAACCGCGCCCGCCTCTTCTTGTGTTCCGGAGTTTTCCATGACTGACGCCCCTTCGCCCGCCTACAAGGGTCCCGAACGTGTGTTTTCAGGCATGCAGCCGACGAACGGACTGCATCTCGGCAATTATCTCGGCGCGCTACAAAAGTTTGTCGCGCTTCAGGGCAAGTTTCAGGAGTGTATCTACTGCGTGGTCGATCTGCATGCGATCACGGCGGGACCAGACCCGAAAGAACTCGCCGCGAAGTCGCGGGAAGTGGCCGCCGCCTATCTTGCCGCAGGCGTCGATCCCAAGCGATCGATTGTGTTCGTCCAATCGGCGGTGCGCGAACACAGCGAGCTGGCATGGGTGTTCAACTGCATCGCGCGCATGGGCTGGCTCGAGCGCATGACGCAATTCAAGGACAAGGCGGGCAAACATGCCGAACGCATGAGCGTCGGGCTGTTCGACTATCCCGTGCTTCAAGCGGCTGATATTTTGTTGTACAAAGCCACGCATGTGCCGGTCGGCGAGGATCAGAAGCAGCACCTTGAGCTGTCGCGCGACATCGCTCAAAAGTTCAACAACGATTACGACGCGCCAGGCTTCTTCCCGCTGCCGGAGCCGTTGATCCAAGGCCCCGGCGCGCGGATCATGAGCTTGCGCGACGGGAGCAAGAAGATGTCCAAGTCCGATCCGTCCGACCTGACACGGATCAATCTTACCGACGATGCGGACGCAATCCTACAGAAGGTCAAGAAAGCAACTACTGACCCAAATCCACTACCCGAGTCGAAAGCTGGACTTGCGGGGCGCGCCGAGGTCGAAAACCTCGTCGGCATCTATGCGGCGGTGAGTGAACTTAGCGTAGAGGATGTGCTGAACGAGTTCGGCGGCAAGGGCTTCGGGGCCTTCAAGCCCGCGCTGGCCGAGGTATTGGCGGTGAAACTCGCGCCGATCGCCGCTGAGATGCGCCGTCTTAACGCTGACCCAGCGGCGCTCGACGCGATATTGCAGGATGGTGCTGGGCGCGCGCGCGCCATCGCCGCGCCGATCATGGATGAGGTGCGCGAGCGGGTTGGGTTCTGGCGCGCGTAACGGCGGTTGCCGGAAGGGGTGACGTCGGTCCATAAATCTAACGATGTCGGATCCTAGCGTCTTTGCCTGTCTCGTTATTGCCGACGAGAGCGAGGAATTCCCGGACGCACTGATCTATGCCGGCCTCCTGTGTAAGGGCACGGGATGGCGGCTTGTGATGCTGCGCGTGATCGAGCCGCCTGATCCGGCGCCGTGGGCGTCGATCACTGAGGAAATGCGCCGCCAAGCTCAGGATGCAGCAGAATCGCTGACCCAGCGTTTTGCGGCAGAGGTCTGGGCTGAGTGCGGCGTCACCGCCGAGCCCGTCTTGCGCGAAGGTGATCTCAAGCCCGAGCTGCGCAAGGTTTTGGAACAAGACGCGTCAATCAAGCTGGTCGTGCTGGCGTCGGCGGCGGGGCCTGGGGGGCCGGGGCCTCTGGTGACGCAATTGGGTAAACGCGAAGGGCTTGGGCCGCGCCCCGTGCCAGTTCTTGTCGTGCCCGGCGCGCTCTCGCGCGAGGAGATTCGCAAGCTCGCACTGTCGGCCGGCTTGACCGGGGCGAACCCAGCCGCCACCTGATTGGCATGTTTATTCAAACAGAATCCACACCGAATCCGCGAACCCTGAAGTTTCTCCCGGGCCGGGATGTGCTTGGCGCGGGCAGCCGCGAGTTTGTCGATGCGGATGCCGGATTGGCCTCGCCGCTGGCGACGGCGCTGTTTGCGCTCAATGGCGTCGAGCGCGTGTATCTGAGCGGCGACTTTATCACCATCACCAAGGCGGACGGGACCGAATGGCCGCATCTGAAGCCCCATGTTCTGGCCGCCATTATGGATCACTTCACCTCGGGTCGCCCCGTACTGAGCGATGCGGGCGCGGCTGCGGATGACGCAGAAGAGGGCGCCGAGGTCTACCAAGGAGAAGCTGCGGGCATCGTGAAAGAGATCAAGGCGATCATCGAGGCGCGCGTGCGCCCAGCCGTGGCGCGAGATGGCGGCGACATCATTTTTCATTCCTGGGATCATTCTGAAGGTATCGTACGGCTCACCATGCGCGGCTCGTGCGCTGGTTGTCCCTCCTCCACGTTGACGCTAAAACAGGGCATCGAAAACATGCTCAAGCACTATGTGCCGGAAGTTAACGCGGTGGAGCAGGTGGCTTGAACGCAGCGCTGCTCGTTCTCGCCATCGATACGAGCTTGGATGCCTGCTCGGTTGCGCTCGCGGACGGCAACGATGTGCTGGCGATTGCAAGCGAGCCGATGCAGCGTGGGCAGGCAGAGCGTTTGGCGCCTATGGCGCGAGATGTTGTCAGTGCAGCGGGCATCGCTTTTGCCGACATTGATCGCATTGCAGTCACAACCGGCCCAGGCTCGTTTACCGGCGTGCGCGTGGGATTGTCGTTTGCCCGCGCCCTTGCGCTGGCGCTGTGCAAACCGTGCGTCGGCGTTTCAACCCTGGAAGCGATGGCGTTGCAGGAAGGCGAAGAGGGCCTGCGGGCCGCGCTGATCGAAACGCCAGGCGCATCTTATCTAGCGCTTTACGAAGATAGCGCGGCGCTGATTAGGCCCAGTGGAACCGAACGCGGCCTGCACATCGCGTTGTTGCGTGAGGCAGCCAGCGAGCGAGCCGTCAAGTTGATCGGGCCAAATGTGGTCGTCGATGTGGGCGTTTTGGCGCGCCGCACCGCATTGTTTGATCCCACGTTCTATCCGCCAAACCCAACCTATCTTCGCGCGCCGCATGTGACGACACCGGGCCCGTCGTGAACATCGTCGGCAAAGAATCCGCCGCGCAGCTCGCGGCACTGCATGCCGAGAGCTTTGAACGCCCCTGGGGTGCGCGCGAGTTCGAGCGACTTTTGGAGAACCCTGCCGCCTTCGCGATTCTGTGTAGCGATGGCTTCATCTTGGCTTGGGCAATCGCCGGCGAGGGCGAGGTGCTGACTCTAGCGGTGTCGCCATCGGCCCGTCGCAAGGGCCGGGGCGCGGGATTGGTGGAGGCAGTGTGCGCTGCCGCCGTCGCGCGGGGCGCTGAAACGATCCACCTTGAGGTCGCCGAAGACAATCCCGCCGCGCGCGCTTTGTACGCGAAGCAGGGATTCGCCGAGGTTGGGCGAAGGCCTGGCTATTATGGCGGCGCCGTTAACGCCGTTGTCATGCGGCGCGCCTTGCCGATGTGACGCGTTCACGGTGGACACTTCGCGCTGGGAGAGAGTATTGCTCCCCCGCGCCGAGGAGCAGATGGACAGGATCGAAAAACTCTGTGTCGAGAAGGGGATGCGCATGACCGAGCAGCGTCGCGTGATCGCGCGCGTAATCTCGGGCAGCCAGGATCACCCCGATGTCGAGGAATTGCACCGGCGCTCCGCCGCCGTCGATTCAGGCATCTCGATCGCGACAGTGTACCGGACGGTGCGCTTGTTCGAGGAGGCCGGCATTCTGGAGCGGCATGATTTTCGCGACGGCCGCTCGCGCTATGAAGAGACGCCCAACGTCCATCATGATCATCTCATCGATATGAAATCTGGTCAGGTCATCGAATTCGTCGACCCTGAGATCGAACGTTTGCAGCGCGAGATCGCTGAACGCTTGGGCTACAAGCTGGTCGATCACCGGCTGGAGCTCTATGGCGTGCCACTGGACGCCAAATCCAAGCAGGATAAGCGCTGAGATGTCAGAACGCGGCGTACCCAAGCAGCTTTTTATCGAGACCTATGGCTGTCAGATGAATGTGTATGACAGCGAGCGCATGCGCGATGTGCTGATGCCGCTGGGCTATGTACTGGCGAACAAGCCAGACGAAGCTGATTTGGTCATCCTAAACACCTGCCACATTCGCGAGAAAGCGACCGAAAAGGTCTATTCGGAGATAGGCCGCTTGCGTGCGCACAAGGAGCGACGCCGTGGCGAGGGCAAGACGACCACGATCGCGATTGCCGGTTGTGTCGCGCAGGCCGAGGGCGAAGAGATAATCCGCCGCGCGCCTGAAGTTGATCTGGTGGTCGGCCCACAGGCTTATCACAAGCTGCCTGAATTGATCGCGCGCGCGGCCCGAAAGACGGGCGATCGGCTGGCCGCCGAGTTTACTGCGCAGGAAAAATTCGATGCGTTGCCCGCGCGCGCGCCCGATGGCGTCACCGCGTTCCTCTCGATCCAGGAGGGCTGTGACAAATTCTGCACCTTCTGCGTGGTGCCCTATACGCGCGGCGCTGAGTTTTCGCGCCCCGTAAAGGATGTGCTCGCGGAGGCGCGCGCGCTGACGGACCGGGGCGTGCGCGAGATCACGCTGCTCGGGCAGAACGTGAACGCCTATCATGGCGATGGCGGTGCCGGCTTGGCGGACTTGCTGCAGGAGCTTGCGCGTATCGAGGGCCTTGAGCGACTGCGTTACACGACATCCCATCCGATCGAGATGAGCGATGACCTGATCGCGCTGCATGGGGCTGAGCCTAAGCTGATGCCTTATTTGCATTTGCCCGTGCAATCAGGTTCTGATCGGATTCTCAGGGCCATGAACCGCAAACATGATGGCGCACTCTATCGCGACATCATCGTGCGGTTGCGCGCCGTGCGCCCGGATATCGCGGTGTCGACGGATTTTATCGTGGGCTTCCCAGGGGAGACCGAGAAGGATTTCGACGCCACCTTGGCTCTTGTCGCCGATATTGGCTTCGCGTCGGCATATTCATTCAAGTATTCGCCACGCCCAGGCACGCCCGCAGCCGCCATGCATGGGCAGGTCGGCGAGGACGTGAAAGCTGAGCGTCTCGCACGTCTGCAAGCTTTGCTGTCGCACCAGCAGCGCGCTTTCAACGAAGCCCAGATCGGGCGCACCCTGCCTGTCCTGGTGACGGGGCAGGGACGCCAGGCGGGCCAAATGCACGGGCGCTCGCCGTACCTCCAGGCTGTGCACTTTGACGACGCGCACGCGGAGCCTGGCGAAATCGTCACGGTTTCTATTGTGTCGTCATCGCAAAACTCGCTTGCCGGAACACTGGGCGCGATGGTGGCGGCGTGAGCGATCAAACGCGTACTTTCGCGCTGGGAGAAGCCGCGCAGGCCGTGTTCGGACCGCTGCATCGCCATGTCGCGCAAATCCAGGAAGCGTTTCGCGATCCGAATGCGCCACGCGGACAGCCCGCTTATCGGCTCATTGTGGACGCTCAAGGCGATCAGCTGATTGCGCGCAGCGAGGCCGTAGCGGATCTCGAGCGCGTCAGCCGCATTGTCGAAGCTCTGCTTGATTTGGCGCGACGTAAGGGCCGGGTGCGAGAGGGCGAGGTGCTGGCGGCGATCTCGTTCTCTGAGGGGGCGAGCGGAAATCCCGGCCCCATGAATCTACCCCAATTGGGCGGGCTTACGCTGCGGACGCCGCGGCAGGTTCATTATGTCGGCGCGCTGCGCGACGAAGCGATCGACTTGATTTTTGGCGTTGGCCCGGCGGGCACGGGCAAGACGTTTCTTGCCGTTGCCGCTGCTGTCGAAGCGCTTAAGCAAGAGCGCGTGGATCGTATTGTCGTGACGCGTCCGGCCGTGGAGGCGGGTGAAAAGCTCGGCTATCTGCCGGGCGATCTGGCGGAAAAGGTCGATCCCTATTTGCAGCCGATCTGGGATGCTTTTCGCAGTCAGATGAGCGAGAATGATCTGAAATTGCGGCGCGAGCGCCGTCAGATCGAGGTCGCGCCTTTAGCGTTCATGCGTGGGCGCACGCTGTCGAACGCGTTTGTGATTGTCGATGAGGCACAGAACGCCACGGTCTTGCAGATGAAGATGGTGCTGACGCGCCTTGGCGAAGGCTCGCGCATGGTGGTCACTGGCGACCCCAGCCAAGTGGATTTGCTCCGTGTCGAGCAATCGGGCCTCGCGCACGCCATCGGCATTCTTGCGTCTGTGCCCGGGGTCGAGGTGATTCGCTTCGCCACGCAGGACGTGGTGCGTCACAGGCTCGTCGCAAGAATTGTCGAAGCTTATGACCGTGATGGGGGTGGGGGTGGCTGAGCGTGAGTTAGAGGTCGATATCGTCGGCGGCTCGCCCTTGTGGCGGGGACACGAGGATCATCTGGCCAACGCCTTGGCTGCCGCTGCCGCCCTCGAAGAGAAGGGGGGCGCGATCGCGCTCTTGTTGGGTGACGATGCCTCGATTGCCGCGCTCAACAAGGAATTCCGAGGCAAGGAGGGGCCAACCAACGTTCTCTCCTTTCCGCCGGCGCCTGGCGGCGAGGGCGAGCAAGGGTTTCTCGGCGACATCGCTCTAGCCGCCGAAACCATTGCCGTTGAAGCGGAATTTCAAGGCAAGAGGTTCGAAAACCACGCTGCGCACTTGGCCGTGCATGGGTTCCTGCATCTTTTGGGGTATGATCACACAGACCCCGCCGATGCTGAGAAAATGGAAGCGCGCGAGCGGGCGATACTCATGTCGCTGGGGATAGAAGATCCCTACGCGTGAAGAGCGCACCCGGAGTATGATCCACACATATGGCTGATTCACCCGATGCCGAGCCGTCCGCGCGCAAGCGCGCGGGCTTGGTGCAACGACTAACAAAGATTTTCGCGCGTGAGCGGTTAGGCTCGGCCGCCGCCGTGGAAGAGGCGCTGCGCGACACCGAAGAGAATGGCGGTCCGATGGAGATCGCGCACAAAGACATGATCCTGCGCGCGGCGCGTTTCGATCGCATCAAGGTCGCGGACGTTATGCGGCCGCGCGCCGAGATCGTGGCCATTGAAGTTGCCGCAACCTTGGGCGACGCCGCGCGCGCTTTCTCTGAAAGCCAGCACTCGCGCTTGCCTGTCTATGGCGAAACGCTCGACGATCCCCAGGGCTTCGTACATGTTCGCGACGTGATGTCCTTGCTGGCGCCGGGCGCGGAAGGGGAGTCGCGCGCCAAGTTCGCCGATCGGCTGCTCGCGCGCATCAAGCGCGACATCCTGTTTGTGCCGCCCTCGATGACGCTCTCGACCTTGTTCATCAAAATGCAGTCCAGCCGTATTCACCTCGCGCTCGTGGTGGATGAATATGGCGGCACCGACGGACTGGTCTCGATGGAAGATTTGGTTGAGCAGATCCTCGGCGCGATCGACGATGAGCACGATGTCGAGGCGGCTCTGGTCACGGAACGCTCGGGCGGCGTATTTGATGCCGACGGGCGCGCCTCCATCGAGGAGCTGGAATCCAAACTCGGCGCGAGCCTGGCGCTGCCGGAACATGAGGACGAATTCGATACTGCGGCTGGGCTCGCCGTTGCGCTGGCGGGGCGGTTGCCCCAGCGCGGCGAAATTTTGCACCATCCCACTGGCGTTGATGTGGAAATTCTCGAAGCCGATCCGCGCCGCGTGCGGCGCATACGTTTGCGGCGCGCCGCCCAGGCGCCGCAAACAGCGCAACAGAGTTGACGGCGATGGCGTGGCGCGCTCCAACCCCCGCTTCGCCAAGGGCTGATGGAGCACATGTTTGACCGTTCGTGAGGTTGGTGCTCTGGCGTCACCCATTCAATCCTGGTTTGGCGCGCGCACGCCCTGGCAGCGGCGCGGCTTAGCTGTTGTGGCGGGCGCCGCGGCGACGCTCGCGCATGCGCCGTTGCAGCTGACGCTGATTTATGTGGCGTCCATCGTTGCGCTCATTTGGCTTCTGGATGATGCGGCGCAGCGCCCGCGCCGCATCGCGGCCGCCTTTGCGGCCGGCTGGTGGTTCGGCCTCGGGCATATGAGTACAGGCCTGTACTGGGTTTCGTCCGCGTTTCTCGTGGACTCGGATTCCTGGGGGCCGCTGTGGGGCGTTCCGGCGGTGTTGGCGCTCGCCGGCGGCATGGCGATCTTCTGGGGCGTTGGGTGCGCGGTCGCCATGGCGTTCTGGACGCCCGATGTGCGCCGCTTGCCCGTGTTCGCAGTGGCGCTGTTCGTAACGGAATGGCTTCGAGGACATCTCTTCGGCGGTTTTCCGTGGTTGTTGCCAGGGTACGTTTGGACGCCGGGAGAGCCGATCTCTCAATTGGCTTCTCTCATTGGCGTGTATGGCCTCTCGCTGTTGACGTTGCTGGCGGCGGCGACGCCCGCGGCGTTCGCGGATGCGCAGGCCTCATCGTGGCGACGCTTTACGCCGCTTGTTGTTGCGGGACTCGCTGTTGGCCTGGCCTGGGGCTGGGGTGAGCAGCGGCTCGCGCGCGCGCCGATCGATCCGCCTGGCGCGCAACCGATTGTGCGTGTCGCGGATTCTGGACTGAGCCAAGCGGAGAAATGGACGCCGCGCATAGACCAAGAATGGCGGGTGTTGCGCCGCTATCTTGACGCGAGCGAACCGCCTGAACAGAGCCGGGCCTCCATCGTGATCTGGCCCGAGGGCGCGATTCCAGTCGTGAATTTTTTCATGCTTGAGAATCCTGACTTCATGGCCACGATAGGCCGCGCGCTAGGCGATCGTGTGCTGGTGACAGGGCTCACGCGGCGCGAATTGCGCGAAGATGGCGTGGCGTATTTCAACTCCGCAGCCGTGGTTGACGGCGTGAGCGGCGTCCCGCGCCTCAGCCAAACCTATGACAAGCATCGCTTGGTGCCGTTTGGCGAGTTCATCCCGCTGTGGTCGCTCATTGGGCAACTCAATATCGCGCCGTTACAACAGATCGGGGCAGGGTTTGAGCCTGGGCCGGCTCCTACGCGGCTTGTGGTGCCCGACGCCGCGCCGGCCGTGGTTCTGATTTGTTATGAAGCAATTTTTCCGGGGTTGATCCCGCGTGGTGTCGAGCGGCCCGGCTGGATCATCTCGGTGACCAATGACGCCTGGTTCGGCGGCGGGTCGGGGCCCGCGCAGCATTATGCGATGGCGCGCTACCGCGCGATCGAAGAAGGGCTGCCGCTTGCACGTGCGGCGTCGGGCGGAACATCCGCCATCGTCGATTCGTTTGGGCAAGCCGTCGTTGCAACTCAGGGGCGAGGAGAGGGCGTCGAGGCGCAACTGCCGCCAGCATTGGCGGCGACGCCATGGTCACGCCACGGCAGCGTGTTTCTTGGGATTTTACTTGTCATAATTGCCGGGCTGCGATTTCTACCGGCTACAACCGAGGCCACAGGACGAAGACGATGAACGACGAACGCGCGGCCAATGCGATCGATCGCAAGATCGGACAGCGTGTTCGCACACGGCGGCTTGAGATCGGCATGAGCCAGGAGCGGCTCGCGGAGATGCTTGGCGTCACCTTTCAACAAGTACAAAAATACGAAAAGGGCGTGAACCGGATCGCGGCCAGCCGTTTGCACGACATTTCGTCGGCGCTCGACATGCCGGTCGCGCGGTTCTTCGAGGGCATGGCGACCGGGCGGGCGGCGGGCGTCGCCGAGACCGCCCGCGACTATGTGGACGATGTCCTCGCCACACCGGAAGGGGCGCAATTGATGGCGCTGTTCGCGGCGATTAAGAGCACGCGGGTGCGGCGAAGGGTCGTCGAATTGGTAAGAGCTCTTTCCGAAGAAGCCGCCGACAAAAAGGTTTAGAGGGCCCCACCTAGAGTTGCTCGCGGCGCCGGACCTGCATAAGAGGGCGCCTGCTTTGAAGCCCAATTCCCTTCGCCGGAGAATCCCGCGTGATCCGCAGCAATTACGTTTTTACCAGTGAAAGCGTGTCGGAAGGCCACCCCGACAAAGTGGCCGATCGAATTTCGGACACCGTGGTGGACGCCTTCATCGAGAAGGACCCCGAAGCGCGCGTCGCGTGCGAAACGCTGGTGACGACCAACCGCATCGTGCTCGCGGGCGAAGTGCGGGCAGGGCGGGCCGGCAAATCCAAGGCTGAGAACAAGGCCTTCACGAAGGACATCATCGCGTCGTTGCAGCCGAAGGTGCGCGCGGCGGTGAAGGATATCGGCTACGCGCAGAAGGGCTTCCACTGGGAGAAGGCGAAGTACGCCTGCTATCTGCACGGCCAATCCGCGCATATCGCCCAGGGCGTTGACGCCACCGCCAAGAAAGACGAGGGCGCGGGCGATCAAGGGATTATGTTCGGCTATGCGTGCAGCGAGACGCCCGAAATGATGCCGGCGACGCTGCAATACTCGCACAACATTCTGAAGCGCTTGGCGGACGTCCGTCATTCCGGCGAACGGCCAGAGCTTGAGCCGGATGCGAAAAGCCAGGTCACGCTGCGCTATGAAAATGGCAAGCCCGTTGAAGTCGTGGCGATTGTGGTCAGTCATCAGCACAAGAAGAAGCTGAACGGCGCCAATTACAGCACCAAACGCATGGAAGACCTGGTGAAGCCCTATGCGCTCTCGGTGTTTCCCAATGGCTTGGTGACGAAGAAAACCAAGTGGCTCATCAACCCCACGGGCAAATTTGAGATCGGCGGGCCGGACGGCGATAGCGGCCTCACGGGTCGGAAGATTATTGTCGATACTTATGGCGGCGCCAGCCCGCACGGCGGCGGCGCGTTTTCAGGCAAGGACCCAACGAAAGTCGATCGCTCTGCCGCCTATGCGTGTCGCTATTTGGCGAAGAACGTGGTTGCCGCCGGCCTCGCGCAGCGTTGCACCATCCAGATCAGCTACGCCATCGGTGTGGCGGCGCCCACGAGCTTCTATGTCGATCTCCATGGCGCCGACACGATCGATCCCGCCAAGCTTGAAAAGGCGCTGCCGGAGCTGATGAACGGCTGCACGCCGCGCGCGATCCGCACGCACCTGAAACTGAACCGCCCGATCTACGCCCGCACCGCCGCCTACGGCCATTTCGGTCGCACGCCCGACAACGAAGGCGGCTTCAGCTGGGAACGTACCGATCTGGTGGAGGAATTGCGCCGCTTGGCCTAAGCTGCGCGCATGTCTTCATCTCTCGGCCTCACGCCCGAATTGGTTGCTTACCTCGCGCGGGTAAATCCGCCTGAGCATCCCGTACTCGCGCGCTGCCGCGAAGAAACACAACGCCTGCCGATGGCGCGCATGCAGATCAGCCCGGAGCAGGGCGCATTCATGCAGGCGATCGTGCGCATGATCTCGGCCAAGCGCGCCTTCGAGGTGGGCGTCTTCACCGGCTATTCGTCGCTCGCGATCGCGCTGGCGATGCATTACGCGCACGGCGGCGCGGCGCGCTTGCTCGCGTGTGATATCAATGAGGATTGGACCGCGAAGGCGCAGACCTATTGGCGCGAGGCGAAAGTCGATGGGATCATCGATCTCACGCTGGCGCCCGCCGCCGACACGCTGGATTTGCGCATTCAGGCGCGCGAAACCGGGCTCTACGATTTCGGCTTCATCGACGCCGATAAGACTGGCTATGACGCTTACTATGAGCGCGGCCTCATGTTGCTGCGGCCTGGTGGGGTGATGATGTTCGACAATATGCTCTGGTCTGGGTCTGTGGCCGATGAGGGCGACCATAGCCCCGATACGGTTGCGCTGCGCACACTGGCGCTCAAGGCCAAGTCCGATCCGCGCGTGTTTTCTGCCATGACCGCGATCGGGGATGGTCTGATGGTGGTGGTGAAGCGTTAGGACGCGTTGCGCCGCGCCGCGACCGGGGCTAAACCCCGCGCCTTCTGACCTCTCCCACCTCCCAGGAGCGCGCCCCATGGCCCGTGCAAAGATCGCCCTTATCGGTTCCGGCATGATCGGGGGCACGCTCGCCCATATCGCCGCGCGCGAGGAACTGGGCGACGTCATCCTGTTCGACGTGGTCGAGGGCGTGCCGCAGGGCAAGGGTCTGGATATCGCTGAGGCTTCGCCCGTGTTCGGCAAGGATAGCGCGCTCAAGGGCGCCAATTCCTACGCCGATATCGCTGGCGCAGATGTGTGCATCGTCACGGCCGGCGTGCCGCGCAAGCCGGGAATGAGCCGCGATGACCTCATCGGCATCAATCTCAAAGTGATGAAGGCGGTGGGCGAGGGCATCGCGCAACACGCGCCCAACGCCTTCGTGATCGTCGTCACCAACCCGCTCGACGCCATGGTGTGGGCGTTCCGCCAATTCTCAAAGCTGCCGCACAACAAGGTGGTCGGCATGGCTGGCGTGCTCGATAGCGCGCGCTTCCGCTGGTTCCTGGCAGAGGAATTCAACGTCTCGGTCGAGGACGTGACCGCGTTCGTGCTCGGCGGACATGGCGATACCATGGTGCCGCTCGTGCGCTACTCAACCGTCGCCGGCATTCCACTGCCTGATCTCGTGAAGATGGGCTGGACCAGCCAGGAGAAGCTCGATCAGATCGTGCAGCGCACGCGTGATGGCGGCGCCGAGATCGTGAATTTGTTGAAGACCGGCTCGGCCTTCTACGCGCCGGCTGAAAGCGCGATGGTGATGGCGAAGAGCTATCTGCGCGATAAGCGCCGTCTTCTGCCCTGCGCTGCGAACCTGAAGGGCGAGTATGGCTTGAACGACATGTATGTCGGGGTGCCGTGCATTATCGGCAAGAATGGCGTGGAGAAGGTTGTCGAGATCGAACTCACTCCAAATGAGCGCGCCATGTTCGACCACAGCGTCAATGCCGTGAAAGGCCTGGTCGATGCGTGCAAGGGGATTGATCCAAGCGTGGGTTGATTGTGCATGACTGTAAGACCCGAAATACGTGCGGAGGACCCGCTGCCGTCGCAATGGGACGCGCTCGCGCGCGCACCATCGCCATGGCTGAGCACAACGCTTCTGGGATTTTCGGACCGTTCTCCATCGGATCGCCTGCGGCGACTCTTGCGTGGCAAGGCAGGTAGGGCCGCGCTTGACGCGGCGAACGGCCTCGACGTTGCCGCGCTTGAGCACTTGGATGCCGTTGCCAAGATCAACGCCGAGCAAGCTGAGGCCGCCTTCCGGCGCACGTTTGTGTTCAATGTCAGCGTGCCAATCGCGCTGGCAGCTGCAGCCACGCAAGCAGCGCCCGAAGCTGCCAGCAAGATTCTAAGCGAACTGGGTCCGGCGGAAGCGAGTTCCTATCTCATTGCGGGTGCAGTGCTGGGGATTATCGCCACCGTGTATCACGCCCATGCCAAGGCGCGCGGCGCGCGCGATATTGCTGACGTGATCGCTCTCGTGCGAGCGGCGAGATGTCGTGACGCTGCCTAGGTCCCGCATTCGTGCACCACATTCGGTTATAGTTGTCCGCGAACATGAAGGCGATTTCCGGCATCTACATACCCGTTATAGTACACGACAGTGTTTGGGGTCGGACTGGCGCGAGATAGAGCGAGGTGTTTTGCAAGGGCCAACAGCGCCAGCCGCCGTTTTTGAACGCGACGGTTGGCCCAGAGTGTCTGTATTTGAAGAACATTGGGGCGACCCGCGCGGCCCTAATAGTGTTCCATCAAACTCGCGAAGCCAGGTTGTTATCGAAAGAATCAAGTGATGATCCTCGGCCCCACCCTCGTCACCGCGCGCCTCATCCTGCGCCCGCCCGCGCACGAAGATTTCGACGGCTTCGCCGAAATGGGCGCCGAAGAAGAGACGATGCGCTTCATCGGCGGCTTGCAGGCGCGCGATGCGGCGTGGCGCACAATGGCGACGCTGGCGGGGGCCTGGTCGCTACTGGGCTACTCGATGTTCTCCGTCCTGAAGCGTGACACCGGCGAGTGGATCGGACGCTTGGGCCCTTGGCGGCCGGGTGGCAAGGAAGGCTCGTGGCCGGGCGATGAAGTCGGCTGGGGTTTGAAGATGAGCGCCATGGGGCAGGGCTACGCGCTCGAAGGCGCAACTGCGGCTATCGACTGGGCCTTCGACAATCTCGGCTGGGATCATGTGATCCACTGCATCGACAAAAAGAACGCGCCCTCGATCGCGCTGGCGCTGCGCCTGGGGTCCAACCTTAAACGCGAGGACCATCGCCTCGCGCCGCCGTTCGAGGCGCACCTGGTGGACATCTACGGCCAGTCGAAAGCGCAGTGGAAGGCGCGGACGCGCTAGCGCCGGTCGCAAAGCACTTGCCCACGCTTGGCCCGACGGCGAAAAGAAGCCGAAGGGGATCAAAATGAAGCATTTGATCGCAGTCGCGCTGGCGCTTGGCTTTGCCTCGGCCGCGTATGCACAGCAGGTGGCAGCGCCCCTAACGCCAATCACCGCAGCGCAACAGCGAACAGTGGATCGCCTGCAAGCCGCCGCGCTCGAGAGCAACCACGCCTACGAGATCGCCGAAAGCCTCGTCACCGAAGTTGGCCCGCGCATGGCGGCCTCCGAAGCCGAAGCCCGCGCACGCGATTGGGCGGTGGCGGTGTTGCGCGCCAATGGCTTTGAAAACGTGCGCATCGAGCCGTTCACGATCCCGTACTGGGATGCGTTGCGCGAGGAGGTGCACATCGTGTCGACTCCTGGCGCGCAGCCTCTTGTGGCTGCGGCGCTAGGCGGCTCGCCATCGACGCCAACCAATGGCTTAGAGGCTGAGGTTGTGCGCTTCCCGAATTTGGCCGCGCTCGAAGCTGCGCCGAACAATGCCGTGGCGGGACGCATCGTGTTCATCGATGAACCTATGACGCGCACGCAGGATGGGTCCGGCTATGGCGTTGCGGTCGCTAAGCGCGGGCGCTGCGCGCCGGTGGCGCAGGCCAAGGGCGCGGTGGGTTGCCTTATCCGCTCTGTCGGCACCGATCCGCATCGCTTCGCGCACCAGGGCGGCTCGTCGCGTCAACCCGCGGGCACGTCTTTGCCCGCGATGGCGATCTCGCCGGCGGACGCTGACATCCTCGCGCGGCTCGTCGCGCGAGGCCCCACGCGTGTGCGCATGCTGATCGAAGCTGACATTCGCGAGAACGCGCCATCAGGCAATGTGATCGCGGAAATTCGCGGGCGCGCTCGCCCCAATGAGATCGTGCTGCTCGCCGCCCATTTGGATTCGTGGGACATGGGGCAGGGTGCCATAGATGACGGCGCGGGCGTTGCTATCATTACGGCGGCGGCGCGGCTCATTCGGCAATTGCCGCGTCGGCCAAGCCGCACGATCCGCATTTTACTCGCGGGCTCGGAAGAAAATGGCGTGCATGGCGGCGCGGCGTACGCGCGCGAGCATGCCGGCGAAACCCATGTCGTTGCACTTGAAAGCGATTTTGGCGCGGGCCGCGTGTGGCGTTTCGACACGCGCTTCGCGGAGAACGCCATGCCGCATGCGCGCGCTTTCCGGCGCGCGTTGGCGCCGCTAGGCGTCGGGCCTGGCAACAACGAAGCTACCGGTGGCGCGGATGTCGGCGCGCTCCGGCAGGCGGGCGTGCCAGTCGTCGATTTACAACAAGATGGCTGGGACTATTTCGATGTCCATCACACGCCAAACGACACGCTCAACATGATTGAGCCTGCCGCGCTTCGCCAGAACGTCGCGGCGTGGGCGACCTTCGTTTATCTGGCGGCCGACAATGATTGGACCTTCCGCCCCGAGTGATGTCGAAATCCGGGAGTCGCGCGCGCCGCTCTAGAACCAGCCCGCTTCGCGCAGAACGCGAAGGTTCGGCCGGCTCACCGGCGCTTCGACGCCATTCTTAAGAACAAGCACCGCTCGGTCGCCTTCGCGGCGCGTGGTTACGACAGCCTCGCGCGCCACCCACCAGGAGCGGTGCGTCTGCGCACCTTCGACGCCATCGAGCTCGGCGATCGCGTCTGACAGGCGCAATAGGATGAGGTCGCTGCCTTTCGAGGTATGCAGCCGTAGATAATGATCCTCGCCGGACACGGCAAAGATCGCCGCGCCCTTCAGTTTGGGCGGCAGCCGATCGAGGAAGCGAACCGGCGCGGGGTTTGGCCCTGGCGTGGCCTGAGTGGCCGCGCCAGGCCGGTAGACGAGCACCATGATCGCGGTCATTGCCGCGGAGATAATCAGGACATTGGGGAACAGATAGAGCAGGGTGCCTGAGTGAATGTTGAACAGAAACTGTGTGTAAAGCCAAACGAACACGGTAATGGGCACGCTGACAGCAACGGACACCGACGCCCACAGGAGCCAGGGATTGTCGCCAATCCGTCGCGGACGACCAACGATCCACGACGTGATGCTGCCGAGTACCGCGCCGCCCACCATCGTGGGCGCCCAATAGAGCAGCCGATGCGCGAACGGTGCCTCGATTGTGCCAAACGGGCCGATGACCGCCATGAAGAGTCCGGCAAATGCCGCGACCACAAGTCCGCGCCAGTGGTCGGCGGCCCAGCGGGACGCCATTCGCGAAGCGCGAACCACCCATCCCTCCGCTTCACGCGTTTCTGACGCCGTCTTACGCATAATTGGGTGCATCCGCGCGCGCCGCCGCCATGGATGGGCGACCTTACACCGAACGGAGATGCCCGTGACTCACAGCGCTATCAAGCCCAAGCCCGCATCGCGCCTGCGGCAATGGCTGGTCAGCCTCGCGATTTCGTTCGCCTTGACCGCCGCGATCGTCGTCGTCGCGTTCGGCGACCGGTTTGACGATTATCTGGACGCCATCGCCCGGCTCAACATCCGCCCCCAGATCCCGGATCTCGCGCCCATCTTGGCCGCTGGGCCAGTCATTCAGGTTCATCTCGTCGCAGCGCTGACCGCGTTGGCGATCGGGATCGTGCTGCTGGCAGGCGTGAAGGGGACAAATATGCACCGTACCCTCGGCTGGGGATGGGTGATCGCCATGGCGGTTACGGCGATTTCCTCGTTGTTCATCCGCGAACTCAACGGCGGCGCTTTCAGCTTTATCCACTTGCTGACCGGCTGGACCATCATTGTCCTGCCGATGGCGGTTTTCATGGCGCGCCGCCACAAGGTGCGCGAGCACCAGAAGATGATGACCGGCATGTTCGTGGGCGGGCTCATCATCGCCGGATTGTTTGCTTTCATGCCCGGTCGAGTGTTGTTTTCAGTATTCTTTTCGATGTAGCGCCGATGCCCGCAGTTTGGCCGTGAATTGCGGTTGGGCGCGTCGCCGAAACAGCTTAGAAGCGGCGCTCCCATGCCAAGCCTCCTGCGCAACGTCGCCGCGCTCATCGCTGCTATCGCCATTCTTCAACTGGCGGGCGGTCTGCTCGGCGTGCGTCTGCCCATCGCGTTCATCGCGGAAGGGCATTCGCGCACCGAACTGGGCCTCGTCGCCGCTGCATACTCCGCAGGCTTCATGCTTGGCGCCGTGCTTGCCACCACATTGCTCTCACGTGTGGGGCACATCCGCGTTTACGCCGCCTGTGCCGCGATCTTCTCGGTCGCCACTATGGCGCTTCACTTCACCGGCGACGTTTGGTCGTGGGGCTTGGCGCGCATGGCGGCTGGCGTGTGCGTAGCTTTGATGTTCGCCGCCATCGAGAGCTGGATGAACTTCACCATCGGCGCGCGCGTGCGGGGCGAGATCATGAGCGTGTACATGGTGATGACCAAAGCGTCGCTCGCTTTGGGACCGTTCTTCGCCTTTGATTTCGCGCCCGAGGCCCCCGAACCTTGGATGATTGCCGCGGCCTTCGCCGCGCTCTCGATGGTGCCGATATGCTTCACCGCCGCGGAACAGCCCGATCCGCCGAAGGCTCAGCCGCTCGCGCTCGTCGAGCAATTCGCCACCGCGCCTGCGGCAGTGATCGGGAGTTTCGGGGCGGGTTTGGTGAACGGCGGCGTGCTTGCGCTTGCGCCGCTCTATGCATCCGAGCATTACGGCCCGTACGCCGCTGCTGAATTCTATTCGGCCGCCTTCACCGGATCTTTGCTGCTGCAATGGCCGGCGGGCCGAGTTTCCGACCGCGTTGATCGCCGACTTGTGATCGCCGCGTTGACGGCGCTCGCCGCGCTATCGGCTTTTGCGCTGGCGTTGGGGAGCGGGCGGCTGCTGGAATGGTCGGCGGTGCTCTTGTTTTTCCTATGGGGCGCGGGCGCGCTTAGTTTCTACGGCATCGCCGTCGCGCACATGGCCGACCGGGCCGAGCCGGGGCGGCTCGCGCAATCGGCGGCGGGCTTGCTGTTTGTTTGGGCTGGCGGGTCGGTCATCGGCCCGATCCTCATGGGACCGCTCGTGGATTGGTTCGGCATTGGCGGCATGTTCTGGTTCGCGGGCGCCGCCGCGTTCGCCGTGTGCGCGGCGATGTTCTGGCGTCGTGGTGCGCGCGAAGCCTCGACCAGCAAGGAAGAATTCTCGCCGCAGATCGGCACCAGCGTTTCCGCCGGTGAGATCGCGTATGGCGAAGAAAAACCGCGCGCATAGGGCTGCGCGATTGCGAGCGTCGCAAAACCGGGCTAGCGCCGCTGATTGTGACTCCCGCACTCTCGCTCGCCACGCTTTGTCGTGAATCGCTCAAGATCGGTTGTCTGGGCTTTGGCGGCCCGGCGGGCCAGATCGCTTTGATGCATCGGGTGTTCGTCGATGAGCGGCGATGGATCGATGATACGCGCTTTCAGCATATGCTGGCGTTTTGCATGCTGCTGCCTGGTCCCGAGGCGCAGCAGCTCGCGACCTATATCGGCTGGCGCTTGCGCGGCTGGGCTGGCGCGCTGATCGCGGGCTGGCTGTTCGTGATCCCCGGCGCGCTGATTGTCCTTGCGTTGTCTTGGCTCTACGTCGCGTATGGGCAGGTTCCTTTGGTCGCCGCCGCCTTCGACGGCGTGAAATGCGCGGTGGTTGCGCTGGTCGCGGAGGCGTTGCTCAAGGTCGGCAAACGAGCGTTCAAGACACGCGCAGCGCTCTGGATCGCGCTCGCGGCGTTCGCAGCGCTGATGCTCGGCGCGCCGTTTCCGTTGGTGATTGTGATCGCAGGAGTGATTGGCGCATCTGCGGTCCTCGGGGCGGCGCCGTCTCACGTGCAGGACACCTCTGGTCTGGAAGAGAGGGGGGGAGCTTTGGGCCAAGCCTTTTTCTGGCTGGCGCTCTGGTTCGCGCCGGTGGCGCTGATTGCGCTGACGCTCGGCACCGATCATGTCCTCTTCCAGATCGCGCTTCTGTTTTCAGTGCTGGCCTGCGTCACGTTTGGCGGCGCCTACGCCGTGCTTGCGTATCTCACCGCTGAAGTTGCCGCACGCGGCTGGCTGACCACCGATCAAATGATCGACGGGCTCGGCCTCGCGGAGACAACGCCCGGGCCGCTGATCCTGGTGAACCAGTTCGTGGGCTTCCTCGCGGGTTGGGGCGAGGGCGGGCTTTGGCTTGCTCTTGGCGGTGCGGCGTTGGCCTCGTGGTGCACGTTCGCGCCTTCGTTTGTCTGGATTTTCGCCGGGGCGCCCCATGCGGAGCGTCTGCAATCCAATCCGCGCGCGGCGGGCGCGTTGGCCGCGATCACGGCCGCCGTGCTGGGCGTGATCGCCAAATTGGCGCTCTTCTTCGCCACCCACGCGCTGTTCGCAAATCAAGTCGCGGTTGGGCCGGTAGAATTGCCAGATTTGGCGTCGGGTCGGTGGTGGATGATTGGGCTGGCGGTCGTGGC